>JAILQO010000071.1 GCA_024698925.1 Bacteroidaceae bacterium
TCTCTGTAACTATCTGTATGGAGCCGTTTCTTATTCTCAGTTTATGAATGATCATATTCAGTATTTACTAGGAATAAACAGTATTTTCTCAAATTACAATGCCAACTCTGATTATAACAACTGGTCTGATGCTACAAATGGGGCTATGGGACAAATTACGCCTTATTTCTCAATAAAACTGATTTCGGGGGATTACAGTGCTTTATTAGGGGCAAAATATTGTTTCGCAAAAGAAAGTAAGCCGTCATTAAATGCCAATCTTAGCCTGAAATACGCCAATACTATTCATAAGGTCCTCATTACGGCTGCAAGTCTTCATATGTATAATTATTATGAAAGTGCATTATTAAGATATTCTAAAATGTCTTGTCGTCAAGTATGCTTTGAATATGATTATAATAAATCTTGGCTTCGAGGACATTTTGCTGTATATTTGAAAGATGAAAAAGGAATAAACAGGATGGCTCCTATGATTGGCGAATATAAGAAAAATATATTTGGTATTGAAGCATCCTTTGATGTTCAATTATTGAAAAATCTTTCTTGGACAATATCAAATTATTATTTGGATACCCGTTATTCGTTTCTTGAAAGTACATATAGAGGAGAGGATAAGGTTAATTATTTCATAAAAAGTTCTTTGAGCTATGAAAATCCAAAAACTTTAAATGTAGCATTGTCCGTCTGGGATAGACCAGGCACCTATTATACTCCTGTTGAAGACGCAATTTATAACTCAGAATACGATTACTACATTCCAGTGTATTCTCAGCATATCAATTCGTCTCAATTTAATCGGTATTTTAATGTCTGTGTCAATGTTTCAAAGACTGTTGGCCTTAGCTTTGGTAAGGCAATGTTTTTTTTAGGTATTACAAATTTGTTTAATTCAGATAATAACAGTGCTATATATTATAATGAAGATTACTCTAAGAGCTATATAATGAATTATATGCGTAGATCGCTTTTCCTTGGTTTCATAATACATTTCAAATAAGAGGGCTAAGCCTTCATTATTTATTATTTTGAATTATTATCATTATGTTACCTCGCCCGCCTTTTCAAGGAAATCAACGACTGGCAGATATGGGAGCGCCCCCGTCCACGACTAAAGCAAGGCGAGAGTCAAACGCCGAAGGCGGTATCGGAATAACAGAATTATAACGTAAAAGTATAGCCAGAATTCCAAATATTCACAAAACCCCTGAACATTTGTTCAGACTTTCACCTCGGCAGACACTTTTTTTGTCTTGTCGGGGCCTTTTTCGTGAGACTTTATGTAATTTTGTGGCTCAAAATGAATAAAGACAATAGAAAAAATGAAGGAAATTTGAAAAAAGTTATCGTTTTGCTTAGTTTTTCGGTTCGCTGAATCGTCCCTGTAGTGTATGACCGAGTAAAAAGTCTGTTTATGACGAAAGAAGAATTTGAAAGCATATACCGTCAGCATTATGCCAAGATGTACCGTCTGGCAAGGACGATGCTCTATGATGCCGACGAAAGCAAGGATGTGGTGAGCGACATCTTCGCCCGATTATTGCGAGAAAGGCTACGAGTAGGCGCGTCAGCGGGAATGAAGTATCACCCCCAACGGGATCACTTCTTAAAATCCGCAATATTCTGTATATCAGTTTCTTGCGGATTTTTCTATTTACATAATGCACCGCATTTGCACCACTAAGCCATAACAACAAGGCTTTACAAATCGCCCTAATTTCCAATAAATGGTTCATTAACACTTGTTAGAGTTGGTGAAGAAGTAAATGAACATGAAAAACCGAACCGTCATATCACTTTTGATTGCCGCCCTCGCATTCGCCTCTTGCGGCAGCGACGAACCAAGATATGCCGACCCGGAGGCACACGAAAAGACCGTGAAACTGAATGAGCAGTACGGGCCGCTCATGGTTGGCACATGGCACTACGAGAACATCAGCGACACGCAGCGTTATTTCGAGCGCCTCACCTTCCAGACCGACGGCACACTGTCGGGTATGCGCAAATGGCAAACCCGCAAGCTCGTCACCATCGACGGGGAGCAACGCTACACCGATTGGGAGAATGTGGAGCCTTTGGAAGGAACCTTCTCAGGTACATGGAAACTGAGTTACTACAGCCCGGAAGGGGAAAATGGCGAGAAGCGCAACTGCCTGTTTCTGAATGCCCACTATGAGGGTGCAAATAGCGGACACATGGCCTATTCCAATATCGCCACCTTCGACTACGCCGACGAAAGGACGCTTCGATTCGAAGGATTTTACTTCAAAGACAAGGAAGGATGGATTACCTTCCTTCGTGGCGAGGCAGAACCGGGATTTTGAAAGAAACAACTAAGAGCGATTAAGGTTTTCTGACACAGAAACAAAGACATTTTCATTTTTCAACTTAACTTTTCACGTTGACATTCGCTTATATAGCAGATGACGCTAGAAGAGTTTGAACATATTGCCCCTGCGCTCCGTGAGTTGATGCTCTCGGTTGGACGCAGTTTCTTCGGTAATGACGATGATGCCGAGGATGTTGCACAGGAGGGGTTGGTGGCTCTTCTTAGGTTCATTGACAGGATGGAGTCTGGCATCCGTCATGATGCTCTTGCCATTAGGGTGGCTAAGCATTGTTGCATGGACATGGTGAGGAAGCGAAAGTCCAGTTAATAATTTCTATATGGTACTTGCGACTTCCTGATAATATTCTCTACTGTAATTCCTTTTTGACGTAATTCCGTTTCAAGGATTGACTTGACAGAAAGAAAATCAACGCATGGTCCAATAGTGATATATCTCAAGTTGGCCAATGGAACCTCTTTTTCTATATAAGCAATGATATGCCCACGATTATTAGTCCGGAATTTTACTTTCGACAAATCTTTTTCGAATTCAATAAAACGAGCTTCTTTTTCAAATTCATAAGCCCTGTCTTTGATTCTGGCTCCAAATACAACAAGGATTGTGGCAAGCCATCTAATTTTTTCATGAAAAGGGACAGTTTGTTGTCCTTGTGTAGCCTCTATGTATTTATCTAACATGTGGTGGATATGTGCAATTAATGACGCAGAGTATTCTCCATATTCAATGTCATGTGTATTGAGATTGTCAAATAGGACAAGCTTTTCTCTTATTATTTGAGTGACATCTTTAACCTTATCACTAATTTTTAATTTATAATTCCAAAAACAAATACTTACGCCTGTACCATTTCCACCGTACATATTCCATAAAGGCAAAGAATCCCCTTCATGTGAGAATGAAAGAATATAAGGCAATTGTTGTTGTTCATATTATGCATTAATTAGTTGTTCCTTCCAACCAGATTCTGGTCGCGTATCTTCCTTCCATAGTGATGAAATCATGTGTTTAGGGTCAATGAGTTGAGCAGCTTCATAGTCTTGTATGATCTCTTTCAAAACATCATATCCATACAAGAATTCCTGAGGATCATTCATCGCAAAGATACTACTTGCCCAAAAGGTCATTTTGTCATCCTTAATACCTTCTATTATCTTCTGAAGGCATTCAAGAGATGTGTAATGAAAAAGTAGCCGGGAATCCATTGCTAAGTTCTCGTGCCTATAGCCACCCCGATTCAGCGGTTAGTAAGTTAGGTAAATGAAAGACGTGGGTGCTCTACTCGCTTATCCCACATCCAGGCTCTCGCTTTGCCTCGTCCAGGATAAGCAACTCGATAGCCCACGCCGCGTGATATTGTATAATCTGTTCACTTTAAAAGTGAGCAGGGTACAATACACCCAATGTGGACGTTCTTGTTGCGTTCTCTTCTGGACAGGAATTTGCGAGATTCGGATGTCGAAGATAACGTTCGAAAACTTCCTTTTTTCAATAAAATTTGACCCTCTAACCATTAATAGGCTATCGGAGTCGCTGCGAATGTAGCGATTAATCTGATTCACACAAAGAAAAACTCGAAAAAGTTTGGAAGAATCAAAGAAAATGTGTTCCTTTGCACCGTCAGAATGTCGTCAGAGGGCGCGAACAATTTGCTTTCATAGCAATATTCAAGCTGGACCTTTCTGACCACCATATGAGGACATAGCCCACAAGGTTATGTCCTCAGTCTTTCTATCACATCGTTAATGATTCGTTTGATAATCTCCTTGTCAGGTGCGGTAAAGGCTTCTGATTTCACTACTACAGCCTTGCTGTTATGAACCACATAGCACTCGTCAAGACAACCTTGGGTAAAACTTGTTACTATTTACTCACTGGACGCTACGCTGACGCACAGCCTCGTAGAGGAGGATGGCAGCGGAAACACTGACGTTGAGGGAGTCCAGGCGACCAAGCATGGGGATGCGGATATGGGCATCGGCGGCTTCACGCCACACGTTGGTGAGCCCTGTGGCCTCCGTACCCATGACGATAGCGGTGGGAACGGTCATATCGGTATCGTAGTAGAGCTCAGAATCCTGTAGCTGGGCCGTTAGGATCTGCACACCATGTGCCTTCAAGAAGGCTATACACTCCTCGCTACTGCACACCGCCGTAGGCACCGTGAAACAAGCCCCGATGGAGGCGCGAATGAGGTTGGGATTGTAGAGGTCAGTCAGCGGGTCACAGATGATAACGCCATCAGCACCACCAGCATCGGCTGAGCGCAATACAGCACCCAGATTACCGGGCTTCTCTACACGTTCAAGGACGATATATAAAGGACTTGAGGAGGGATGGAGGGTCTGGAGGGTGTGCTCCTTGGCGCGCATGATGGCGACGATGCCCTCTGTGCTGCCACGATAAGCAATGCGCTCATAGACGTGGGAAGAGACTGTATAAGACTCGCCCACGGCCACTCCCGTCAGGAAAGGGGGCTCAGTTTCCAACGCAAAAATGCTTTCCACCTCATAGCCTGCGGCGATGCAATGTTCTAATTCACGCCGCCCCTCGACAACGAAGAGGCCGGAACGGCGACGTTCTGACGATTTCTGCTGCAAGGCGAGCAACTGCTTGATCTTAGGGTTCTGCGTACTAGTGAGGTGCATGGGGAATGACGAATGATGAATGACGAATTACGAATGATGAATAAAAATACCCATTAGGCCAAGAGGCCCTATGGAGCCCATCTATCGTTTTATGATGGCGCGGACGATGAACCAGAGGTGGGCGAGTATAGCACGGAACCAACCGTAATGGTGGGCCATTAGCCGCAGGCGCTCGAAGAGGGAACGACGCTTATTGCGTGTAGTCATGCCCTCGGACAGATAGTCCGTGAGGATGAGTTGGGTGTTATGCAGCGCCAACCCACGGCGTTCGGCACGACGCATAATACGGATACACCAATCGTAATCGGCCGAGAAACGATAGGCAAGATTATATGGTTCGGCGCGCGCTATATCTGCGCGGACGTAGAAGCTCTGATGACAAACCAGCATCCCCCTGAGGAAACTGCGCGATGTGAGACGCAGAGGGGCCTGCAGACGACGATGGCGCAGGAATGCGCCTGCATCATCCACGAGGTCTGTCTCGCCATAAAGCACAGCCGGACGGCGGTTGGGGTTGTAACGCGCCTCCACTTGCGCGGCCACTTTGGCCAACACCTCATCATCATGGAAACAGTCACCTGCGTTCAGAAAGATGATATAGTCGCCTTTGGCCTGCTGAATAGCCTTGTTCATGGCATCATAGAGGCCCTGATCCGGCTCACGTACAAGCGTGATGGCGTGTGGACGTTCCTGATCTGTATTCTGCTCCACATAACGATGAATCTCTGCCATCGTAGAATCCGTAGAGCAACCGTCCACGATGAGATGCTCGATGGCATCGTAGCTTTGGGCTGCTACGCTATGGAGCGTACGGGCAATGGTTGTTCCTGCATTATAGGTAACGGTGGCAATGGTGAAGCGAAGCATATTGAATGAGGAATGATGAATGACGAATGATGAATTATGGAGAATTGAGGCCTCTCCCCTGCCCTCCCCGTGGGGGAGGGAGATTGGAGGATTGAAATTTACCCATTAGGCCAAGAGGCCCCATGAGACTCATGTTTATTATTGATTAAGCGATGATAAAGGTCCTTGTATTGCTGCACAACAGATGCCTCGCCCCACGAGGCTTCGGCCTTAGCTGCGGCTGCGGTGGCAAGACGGTCATGGTGATCCAGGACGTAGCGTATGCCAGCAGCAAGGTCCTCGGCATCGCGATAGCGTGCGACATAACCGTTCTGCTGGTGGTCAATCATCTCCGGAATGCCCCCAATATGGAAACCGACACAAGGCGTAGCCGTTGCCATCGCTTCCATGATAGTATTGGGAAGATTCTCCTCCAGAGATGGAGTGACAAAGAGATCTACAGCCTGATAGAGCGCTGCCATCTCTGCCGCGCCGGCAACATAACCTAATGATATGACAGGGAAAGGAAGGTAGCGGCTGATACGCTCTGCCAATTGTCCGACAACGACGAGCGTCAGCTGTCCCTGCAGCGTCTGCAGGGATGGTGAGGACAAAGCCTGAATCAGATAGTCCAGTCCCTTACGCTCGTTGGTGACTTTCTGACAGGCAAAGAGCAAGAGGCGGCCCTCGGCAGGAAGGCCATGATGGCGACGTGCCTCAGCCTGCGAGGCCGGATGGAAAAGCGAGTTGGGGAAGGTATTGGGAATCTGGAGAACCTCATGGTTACGCAACAAGGCACTCTGCTGCGCCTCGGCCTGCAGCCACTGACTACAGGCCACGAAGGTGACTTTCCCACGCGCATAGGCGCGCGCCTTATGATTATAGGTCTTCCACGAAAGATCGTGGGGTGCAGGGTGCAGCAACTGCGGACAATCATGACAATGTGTATGGAAGTGACGGCAGTCACGCGCATGATGACAGATGGCTGTACAAGGCCACATATCGTGCATCGTCCAGACAATCGCTTTGCCACTAGCCAGAATACGACCTATCTGCGACACCGAGAGCAGTCCCTGATTGGCCCAATGCAAATGGATAACATCTGCCTCGCGGAATGCGGGTAGCTGCGTGATATCCACACCAGCCTGTGCCACATCCACAGCCCACAGGCCCTCGCGACGGAAGCCATTGGCGGCCCACACGCGGAAACGCTCCCACAGGAAAGCCATTTTCAGGCGGAAACGCTGACGCAAGACAAGCGTCGAAGGCCGACAGTCCTGCGCATCGCGCACCAACATCTGTGCCTCTACTCCATGACGGTTGAGGGCATCCGTGAGACGTGCGGCAGCAATGGCGGCACCGCCTGTTCGTTCGCTGGTATTGACGATAAGAACTCGCATTTCCGCTGCAAAAGTACTGAAAAAGTAAAAAATGGAAAATGAAAAATGAAATTTTTATTGCGAAAGAAGAAAAAGTACAAACTTTTTGTGTACCTTTGCGCCGCAATCCACGCCCAGATGGTGGAATTGGTAGACACGAGGGACTTAAAATCCCTTGGCCAGTGATGGCCGTACGGGTTCGATTCCCGTTCCGGGCACATTTCCTATAAACACTTAGCAACTGACTAATTTCATGAAACGACTAACCTCCCTCCTTTTCCTGTTCACATGTGTATGGCAACTTGTGTATGCCATAAATCCACCTACTTTCAGCACCGACGATATTGAACAATGGTACTTCATCAAGTTTCAACGCGATGGCGCTGTCCTTGCAGATATGGGCGAAGGCGCGAAACTACAGACGGCCACATTGGACAAAACCAACCCTGGGCACCTGTGGAAGCTGGTAGGCACGCTGGAACAATGCGAGATTATCAGCCAGAACGGACGTCACATATACCACACTGGCAGCGGCAATGGCCTGCGGTTTGCAGCCTCATCGAGCGCCACTGGTAACATGAAGGTTGTAGCCACTACCAATACGAATTTCCCAGCCTCCTGGGAGCTTCAAGCCAACGATATCAGCGGCAAAAGCATGAACCAGTGGGGCGGCTCGGGAGCCGGACGTGAGCTGGGCGCATGGGATGCAGGCGACATCAATAATCCACTCGTATTCATCGATCCGGACGATCTGCCCGTTCTCGACTACTACACCGTCAACGGCGGCGAACGCCCCACAGACATCAGCCCCCTCAGCCTATGGTACAATTTCCCTGCCACGCTCTCAGGCGTCAGCAATCCGTGGATGGAATACGGCCTTCCCATCGGCAACGGCCAAGTAGGCGCCACACTACTAGGCGGTGTCCTGCAGGACGAGCTGGTGCTCAATGAGAAGACTCTGTATAACGGTGCTCCCACAGACTGGGGCGAACACGGCAAGTATGTCTGTCTGGGCAAAATCCTCGTAGATGACCTCAGCGAGATGGCATCGAAAAAGGACAACACGAAGCCCATTAACGACTACGTCCGCTATCTCGACATTGAGCAGGGTGTTGCCGGTGTACGCTTCAGCAATATGGCGGGCACGCACTTTACCCGTCAGTACATCGCTTCTGCACCTCACAAGGTGATTGCTGCACACTATAAAGCCGAAGGCAACGAAGGACTCCACCTGCGTTTCGGCTACGCACCAGATGAATATATCGGTGCGACGGCTGTTACCTACAGCGGCAACAGCGGCACCTTTGGCGGCAAACTGAAAACCGTGAACTATAGTACTGAGTTGCGCGTAGTGAACAAGGGAGGTAGCGTAACTACGACGGAGGATGGTATTGAGGTTGACGGTGCCAGTGAAGTGACACTCTACATGACGGCTGCTACGACATTCGACGACAGCACGCCGGCTTTGACAAAAGGGACACGTGCGCAAGTGGCAACAGCCAATGCCGCCATCCTGGATGCCGCTGTTGCCGATGGATGGGACAAGGTCTATGCTGACCACGTGGCACAGTTCTCAGCACTCATGGGACGCGTGAGCCTGCAATTAGGGAATGCAGCTAGTACACTCATGACCAACAAGTTGGTTGACTACTACGCTACTTCGACTAACCGTTCGAAGGCCGACGGTCTGTTCCTTGAGCAGCTCTATTTCCAATATGGACGTTATCTCGAAATCAGCTGTAATAATATCCTTATCAATGCACCTGCCAACCTGCAGGGCATCTGGAACAATGACTCGAACACTAACTTCTGGCACTGCGACATCCACACCGATGTCAATGTGCAGATGAACTATTGGCCAGCAGAGGTAACCAACCTCAGCGAGATGCACTTGCCGTTCCTGAATAACATCATCAGCCTCGCTGGTAACAATTATAACTTCCACACGCTGGCACAGCGCTACAAGAGCAATGCCCGTGGTTGGATGATTGCTACCGAAACGAATATCTTCGGTGGCACATCACAATGGGAAGCATTTAGGATCAAGACGTTGGCTGCATGGAACTGTTCACATCTCTGGCAGCACTATCGCTACACGCTTGACCGTGATTTCCTTCGTCGCGCATTGCCCGCCATGCTCCGTGCAGCTCAGTTCATCAAGGATATCAGTACACAGGCCACCGATGGGACTTACTATGTTGCCGATGAGTACTCGCCCGAGCATGGTCCTGCCGGACACTCCACAGCCTTTGCACAACAAAACACGGCAGAAGTCGTCCGTAGCGTCATTGAGGGCGCAGAAGCATTGGGTGATGACTCACCAATATCAGCCAGAGACCTGCAGGAAATGCGTGATTTCTGGGAGGTCCTCGACAACGGTCTGCACACCGAGAGCTATAACGGAAAGACATGCCTCAAAGAGTGGGCTGACCTCACGCTCAACTCACAGGGCGACGCTGCCGGTCATCGTCACCTGAGCCATCTCATGGCACTCTATCCATACAACCAAGTCTCAGCCTATGCTACAGACACCCAAGGCAAACGTCTATATCAAGCAGCTGTCAACTCACTGCTTGTGCGTAATGCCACAGATGTCACAGGATGGTCTGGCGGTTGGAAAGTCAATCTGTTTGCCCGTGCCCTCAAAGGTAAAGAGGCACGTGATGTGTTTGCGTTGATGCTCAAGCACAGCCAGAGCTATGTGATCGCCATGTCTGGCCAAGGTGGTTGTTACTACAACCTCTGGGATGCCCATTCGCCCTTCCAGATTGACGGTAACTTCGGCTATACGGCTGGTGTTGCAGAAATGCTACTCCAAAGCTACGATGGTAACATCCACCTCCTGCCGGCACTACCCAGTGCGTGGAGAAGCGGAAGCATCAAGGGACTCAAGGCTATCGGCGATTTCACCGTGGATCAGGAATGGGCAGATCGGAAATTCGTCAGCGCACGTATTGTGAATAATCAGGGACAGCCACTCACCATCACCGTAGGCATCATGCCGACCAAGACGACGATTGCCGCCACTGTAAACGGAACGGAAGTAGAGGTGACCAAGAACAGCGATGGCAGTTACACCATCCCCACATCAACGGCTGGCGACGTGATTGAATTAACACCTGTACAGATTGATGCCATTGGCAACGTCCCTTCAACAAACAGACATACCACAAACCCTACTTATGACCTCAGCGGACGTCGCGTCGCCGAGGTCTCTCACAGTGGCGTTTATATCAAAGCCGGAAAAAAAGTTGCTAAGGGTTTGTAGGGGTACTTAAGAACTTACCATCAGCGGTCTGCCCATTCGCCTCCACACTGAGACGGGTGGGCTGACTGTTATTATAAAACGTAACAAGCGCATACCCCGATTCGTTCAAAGGGAGATCAGGATTCCAGTAGAGGGTACGACGATAGTCCTTCTGACCAGCAGGAAGCGGGCGCTGCCGATAATTGGGATGGTAGAAGTCATCTGCTACGTTGAAGCCCTGCAGGACATAGCGACGGTCACGATAGACGGTCCGTTGTCCTTCGTCGGGAATCTGTTGGAGATTAATCGTAACGCGTTCTACGTTGTCCTCCGTAACACGTGGATCGCCACCGTTGCGGGGAGTGTAATCGGTATGAATCCTTACGCTATCCAAATTGGTGAGCATGTTGTAACGGTCCACCTGCTTTGCGGTGAATGAGAAGGAGAGGTCACGGCCATCATAGCGCGGCTCCAGAAGATAGGAGTTGGTCGTATTCATATCACCCAAATAGCACCGTGCAACACTATTGACAAAATGTATCCGACCGCCGAAGCGCCCCGTCATCAGGCCTGCATCACAGGCTTCATTGAAAGCTGTATATGCATCCAGGACATAAGCGGGCTTGGACGAATTGAAACGACGAAGGCCTCCACGACGGGCACGAACGGTGAAACCTTGCATGTCCGTCTCAAACGTCTTGGGGTTGAATAATGACGTTTGTGGCAGATCCTCTGATGCATTGCGATAGTGAGTCTGAGCAAAGTGATAAGGCTGAGTGAATCGCGGATAGAAAGGTTCTATCCGGACATAGTACTCTGCTGCGGCCTGTTCGTCCATAGCAATCCAATCATGGGGCTTGTCTGCCTTCCATTTTGTGGTGTCACTGGCAGAGAGATAGAACAGACAGCCCTCATAGAAATGAGGTGACGGTATCGTGAAGCGTCCGTTAAGTGTCTCTACATCCCCAATAACCGGAGTACTACCAGGCTGTACGAACTCAGCATGTACACGTACCTCCTTATTCAAAGGGTCAGAGGAGGCAAAACGACTCGTTGCTATCGTTGATCGCATCTGGTAGCTGCCAGCAGAACGACTGCTCTCGCGGGCATAGGTCTCTGCAATAATCGTAGCTATGACTTCACCAAGCCCAACGCCGATGTACTCATCCTCCGTGGAGAGTCCATCCTCCGTTGGTTCCTGTAGCCCCTTGCGATATGCACGAGCGCTATCCAAATCATCACGCATATTGACAATGGCTTTCTCCATCTGGAAAGGCGTCAGTGTATCCGTGAAAGATCGTACATCATCCTGCCAGAAGCCCTCGGTATAACGCATGACCTGTCCACGCAGCATAGGGGTCTGGCTCTCTGCGGGCTGAGTAAGTTCAAAGGCTTTAGGAAGCGCCATTGTACGCCAATCAAAGCGGCGCCAGCCCTGTGTCAGCATCAATAAATCCAAAGCTCTGCGATGCACATCGTCATCAGCCTCAAAGAAATAGGCAGGATCCGGCACAAAGCCTTTAATCTCAGAAGAGAGAAGCATCTCTGTAAGAATCGTACCATTATCATAAGTGTAGTCCTGCGTACGAGCATCGCGCACGGCAAGAGAGATATGTGTCGAGGGCGCTTGAGGACAAACAATGCCTAAGTTGACCTCCTCGCAAGGGGCATACTCTTTCTTCAAGCCTTCTACAGAGATCGCCGGCTGAAGAAGTGACGCATTGGAAACGAAGAATAAACGGTCGGCCCACACACGGCCATCTGCATCAAAGACGGTAATCTGATTAACACCGATAGGCAAATCTGAATGAGCAATGGATAATGGACAATGGACAATGCCTTGCTGGTTGCTTTTTGGGGACGCAGAATAATCATTGTCCATTGTCCACTGTCCATTTTCCATTTGTTTGGAGAGCACCACCCTGCCTTCATGCATAATGGTCAATCCAAGGGGGCGGTCGGAAAGGATTCCTTGTGTTTGAACCGAGATGACGAACGCCTCATTCTGATGTGCGACATGCAAGGCAACGCCATCAGCCGTTGCTGCTGGTAGAGTAGCAGTCGCTGAACGGCCATCCGCTGCGGTGAAAGTAAGGGTATATGTTTTACCCGCCTCTGGTGTTAACATGAAACTGCCACGTCCACGATTCTCCGTCGTAACGCTTTCTACATCTTCGCCTTGCTCGTTTTTTACTTTGTGCTTCTCATGATTGACCGTTAACGTCACATTCCCCTCACAGGCCTCACCAGCCTCGGTAGCTGCCTCAAAGGCAATACAACAGGGAACGCCTGCCACTAGATTTCCACCTTCTGGGAAAAGTGAAAGTTGGAGAGAGGGCTCCTGAGCGCCATCCTTAAAATAACGGCGCATTGGGCGCGTTGTCATATCATGAAAGAACTCACCCGCTGTCTGCGGCTTGTCATAGACAGGAAAGACACGACTATAGAGTTTATCATAATCGCGATAAAACTCCTTGGCCATCGTTTTATTATAGAACCATTCCTCCGCATAAGGGGTATGCGCTTTCTCCGTGATGCCCCAGTTCAATTGCCAACGCGTGTAAGCCCGGAGTTCATAGAATCCACCGTAAAGTGTATCGTTCAAAACGAAATTCCCATGACCGCGTCCACCACGCATTTCCACTAACTGGCGCTCTACCAAGAAACCATCCTGATTCAAGAGTTCCACATAAAGGACGCGACTGACATTGCTTGGCAATTGTTTGTCGGTCCGATACGTATAAGCGGCATACCATATCGTATCCCCCAAGAAATAGCTGGTGTTGTCCATGTGAACATACACTTTTTCCTGTGGAATGACGGTTCCAAAAAGTTGAAGACGATTGACGAGGCTGTCCAAGTCACTACCCAAAGTAGCCAAACAGGACATCAGCCATAAGGCGCAAGCGCAAATGTGTCTCATGTGATTGTGTCGGATAATTGTAATTTAACGTTGTGGATCGTCATACTGAATCTGAAGTTCCTCGAGACGGCGGTGCAGCTGTTGCTGAAGTTTCTCCATGTCTGGCTGTCCATAGAGATTGTGCATCTCATGCGGATCATCTTTCAAATCAAACAGCTCCCACGCATTCACATCGTGCCCATAGAAATGGATTAGTTTGTAACGATCTGTACGTATTCCATAGTGGCGACGGACATCATGTTCGGCCGGATACTCGTAATAATGGTAGTAGATAGCATCGCGCCATTGGCGGATAGCCTGTTTGTCCTCCTTCGTAGCGGCTTTACCCTTGAGCAACGGGACTAACGACACGCCCTGAATATCGGCAGGAATCGGTGCCCCCGCAAGATCAAGGAACGTAGGTGCATAATCGATATTCTGCACCATTTCATCGACGACGCCACGACGCTCAAAGCCCTTGGGCAGTCGCATGACAAGAGGCGTATTCAGACTTTCTTCGTACATGAAGCGTTTGTCAAACCATCCATGCTCGCCCATATAAAAGCCTTGGTCGGAGGTATAGACAACAAGGGTATTGTCCAATAAGCCTTTCTGCTCCAGATAGTCCAACACGCGGCCGACCTCCTGGTCTAACGAGTGTACCACCTTGGCATAATCACGCATATAGCGCTGGTACTTCCATTCCAGAAGTTTGGCATCGCGACTGCCTGCTACGCTGCTTTGAGACTGATGTGGAAGGAAATTGTAATCGGTTCCCCATTCTTCATAGAACCGGCGAGAAAGGGGAACGTAAAAATCGTCATATTGTTTCCGCTCACGCTTCGAGAGCCGTCCAATCATGTTCTGATAACTGGATGACAGACGCGTTTGAGGTGTTTCCTGCGGACTTACGAACATCTTAGTATCATAGACGATGTCCATATCCTTGCCAATCTCCATCTCCGTCTTGGCGGCAGCTTCGCGTGTAGCGTAGTCATCATGGAATTCCGGCGGCAACGGGAAAGTCTTATCCTCGTAGAGCCGCAAGTCCTCCAAAGCGGGGAGCCAGGCACGATGGCAGGCCTTATGATGAATGAAGAGGGCAAAGGGTTTGGAGTGTTCCTGCTCCATCCATTCGATGGCTTTGTCTGTGATGATACGGGTGACATAGCCACTGTCGGCTGAGCGTGTGCCATCCATATGAATAAACATAGGATTGTAGTAATCACCCTGTGCCGGCAGAATCTCCCAATAGTTAAAGCCCGTTGGGGTTGATACCAAATGCCACTTACCAATCAGGCAGGTCTCATAGCCGGCTTTCTGCAACAACTTCGGCATCGTCTGCTGCGAGCCGTCAAAGATGCCATGCTCGTTATTTGTGAACCCGTTCTTATGGCTATGTTTACCCGTTAACATGCAAGCTCGCGAAGGTCCCGATAGGGAGTTCGCCACGAAGCTATGGGAGAAACGGACCCCATCGCGTGCAATGCGATCCAGATTCGGAGTCTCCACATAACGGTTGTCATAGCACGACATCATCTGCGCCGTGTGATCATCCGTCATGATATAGACGATGTTGGGGCGCAAAGCCTGCGCATTGGCTACCAACGCAGCCAATGACGCAGGAATAAGAATGAGTTCTCTTCTCATTTACTTGACCATGCTATACACCACGTCCATGATCTCCTTGCCGATAGCATCAGCAGCTTCCATTGTAGCAGCCTCGGAATAGACGCGGATGATTGGTTCAGTGTTAGATTTGCGCAGGTGTACCCATTTGTCGGGGAAGTCAATCTTCACGCCATCAATGTCGTTCACTTCCTCGTTCTTATAGAGATCTTTCACCTTTGCCAAGATGGCATCCACATCAGTGTCAGGCGTGAGATCTATACGGTTCTTGGCAATACAATAGGGAGGATAGGTGGCGCGGAGTTCGCTTGTCTTCATGCCCTTTTTGGCCAGATAAGTCAGGATTAACGCAATGCCAACGAGCGCATCGCGGCCATAATGGGCAGCAGGATAAATGACGCCGCCATTACCCTCACCGCCGATGACTGCATTTGTGGCCTTCATCTTCGTGACGACATTCACCTCGCCAACAGCAGCAGCATTATACTCACAGCCATATTTACGGGTGACATCACGCAAAGCACGCGTACTGGAAAGATTAGAAACCGTATTGCCCGGCGTATGTTGCAGGATGTAGTCGGCCACAGTAACGAGTGTGTATTCCTCGCCATACATCGTGCCGTCCTCACAGAAGAGAGCCAGACGATCCACATCAGGATCTACGACGAAAGCGATGTCATAACCACCCTTTTGCATCAGCGCCTTAATGTCGCCGAGGTTCTTCTCAAGCGGTTCGGGATTATGCTGGAAATCACCAGTGGGCTCCCCATAGAGGCAAGTCACCGTCTTCACGCCAAGCTGATCCAATAATTTCGGAAGAATCACACCACCTACAGAGTTCACGGTGTCAAGAGCTACCCGGAAATTAGCTTTCTTAATAGCTTCGACGTCGACAAGAGCAAGATCCTTGACCAAATCGATGTGCTTCTGATCATAGCTATTGTCCTCGCGATATTTGCCGAGATGATCCACATCCGCATACTCAAAGTCCTCAGCAGCAGCAATGCGCAGCACCTCGGCGCCTTCGGCTGCATTCAGGAACTCGCCATCGGAATTGAGGAGCTTCAAGGCGTTCCACTGACGGGGATTATGGGAAGCGGTCAGGATGATACCACCACAAGCACCTTCCATCGTAACTGCCAGCTCTGTGGTCGGTGTAGTTGCAAGGCCAATGTTCACAACATCAAAGCCCATGCCCATGAGCGTACCACATACTACATTCTTCACCATCTCGCCAGAGATGCGAGCATCGCGACCTACAACAATCTTGTTACTGCCAATCTTGTCGGTTTTACGGATCAACGTAGCATACGCCGACACGAACTTAACGATGTCTAAAGGATTCAATGTGTCACCAGCACGGCCACCGATAGTGCCGCGGATACCAGAAATAGATTTAATGAGTGTCATATTCTTGTTAGTTTAATGTGTTTTTTGATAGAATACCTTCAAGTTTTAAGGCGTATATCGCTGTTTTCGCTGCAAAGATAGGGAATATTTGCGCGTAAATGCAAAAAAAAAGAAAAAACTTTATGGTTTCAACTTGTAACAAGTAACTTTTTCCTATCTTTGTCCCATAAAAGTCCAATTTTAATAACTAACTTCCTTATGAACGAAAGACTTCTAGCAATCGTTGACCAGTTTGCCATCCGTGGCACGGTCGCTGAAATCAAGCCCCTCGGCGAGGGACTCATTAATGACACACTGCTTGTAAAAACGGCACAAACCGAAGCTCCCAATTACGTCCTGCAAAGGGTAAACACCAATGTCTTTCCCGACGTGGATATGTTGATGAACAATATCCGCGCCGTGACGGGCCACATCCGGCAAAAGCTACAGGCGGCAGGCGAGACGGACATTGACCGCAAAGTTCTCACTTTTGTTCCTTTGAAGAATGATCCCGGAAAGCTTTACACCACGGTGGATGGTGAGCCTTGGCGTCTCATGGTTTTCATCAACGATGCCATCACCAAACAGGCTGTAAACCCAGAATCCAGCGAAGCTGCCGGCGAGGCCTTTGGACGCTTTCAGGCCATGCTGGCAGACATTCCAGTTCCGTTAGGCGAAACCATCAAGGACTTTCATAATATGGAGTTTCGCATCCAGCAACTCAAAGACGTTATCGCAGCCGATCCTGCAGGCCGTGTAAAGAGCGTACAACCCATCATCGACGAATTGATGAGTTATGCAGAGGAGATGACACTCGCCGAACGTCTTGGACGCGAAGGGAAACTGCCCAAACGCATTTGCCACTGCGACACGAAGGTCAATAATATGATGTTTGACAAGAACGATCAAGTGCTCTGCGTCATCGACCTGGATACGGTGATGCCCAACTTCATCTTCTCGGATTACGGCGATTTCCTCCGTACCGCAGCCAACTTCACGGCGGAAGACGATCCAGATCTCACCAAGGTCGGTTTCAACATGGAAATCTTCAAGGCTTTCACGCGAGGCTACCTGCGCTCAGCTAAGAGCTTCCTCACGCCTTTGGAGAAAGAACTGCTTCCTTATGCCGCCACTCTCTTCCCATACATGCAGGCTGTACGTTTCCTGTGGGACTACCTCAGCGGCGATAAATATTGGAAATGTAAGTACCCCGAGCACAACCTGGATCGCGTCAAAAATCAGCTCACACTTTTTAAGAGCGCATACGCCTTGAAGGAAGAAATGGCACAGTTTATAGCCCAGCAATAAGGCCCGAAAGTACATTTTGACCAATCAAAGCGGGAAAAGCATAAGTCTTTTTCCGCTTTTTTAATGGTTCAACGTGAACACCTTATAGAAAAAAAACGTACCTTTGCAGCCGAAAAGAAACAAAAACTAAACTTACAAAAATAATATGGCAGATTCGATTCAGAACACTTCCCTCGGCGGTCTCATCCGCCGTTATGTCAATGCCAGCGGTTTGCTCATTATCGCCACGGTGTTGGCGCTGGTCTTTGCAAATCTTCCAGCCACGCGTGATGGTTACGCTTGGTTGTGGGAACGACCGGTTTCGCTGAGTATCGGCAATTTCAATGTATTTAGTCACGGTGGACATCCGCTCACCCTGATGGATTTCATCAATGATTTCCTGATGTTTTTCTTCTTCCTGAGCGTAGGCCTCGAAATCAAGCGCGAGGTTCTTTGTGGAGAACTAAGCAGTAAGCAGAAAGCATTGCTGCCAGTCATTGGCGCCTGTGGCGGTATGTTGGTGCCAGTCATCGTATTCTTCTGCGTTTGCTTAGGTCATCCCATGATGGAACGCGGCTGCGCCATACCGATGGCGACAGATATTGCATTCTCACTGGGTGTGCTGTCGATGTTCGGCAAGCGTGTGCCTGTAGGTCTGAAAATCTTCCTGGCAGCGTTGGCTGTCGCCGATGACCTCGGTGGAATCATCGTAATCGCTCTATTCTATAGCCACGGACTATCCTGGCAGTATCTGCTGGGAGCCGCAATCATCGTAGCGATTCTGTTAATTGGAAACAAACGTGGCGTACGCGTCAAATCGTTCTACCTGTCGTTTGGACTTGTGCTTTGGTTCATGGTCTTGAATTCCGGTATTCACGCGACCATCGCAGGTGTCGTGCTCGCATTCTGTATCCCAGCCAACCTCAGCAAGGGTACCCGCTATTATCTGGAACGTATCCGTGATTGTGTCAACGAATACCCTAATATCGATGTCACTGATGCCGATCGCAGCAAGGCGATGGTCCTCTCCAAAGATGAGATTCAAGGTTTGCGCCGTATTGAAAGCGCCGCCGATCAGCTCATCTCCCCACTTCAGGATATTGAAGACCAGTTGGCGATGCCCATCAACTACGCCGTGATTCCCATCTTTGCCTTCGCGAATGCAGGTGTGAACTTCGAAGGGCTGTCACTTATGAGTTTGTTCCACGGTGTTGCCCTCGGCGTCTTCCTTGGCTTGCTTATCGGCAAATTCATCGGTGTACTCAGCTTCTCATGGCTCAGCATCAAGTTTAAGGTCTGTCAGATGCCTGCAGGTGCTAACTGGAAATCATTTGCCAGCGTCTGCATGATTTGCGGTATCGGCTTCACGGTATCCATGTTCATTGCAGCCCTAAGCTATCCGACCCATCTTGGAGCTGAGGCGGCCGAGATGTTGAATGAAGCCAAACTGGGTATTTTATGTGGTACTTTAGCCTCAGCCCTCGTAGGTGCCTTCATGCTTAACCAGACGCTGCCAAAAGCCGTCGAGGAGGCTTAAGAAGAAGGTCTATAGATACGAATCAAGGGAGTCGCGTTTTGCGACTCCCTTTTTTTATTCTCATCCTTATGATACGCTTATAGATGGATTTGCTGAGCCTCCACCGAATGCCCGAGGAACACCGCTGCAGAAGGAGAGAAGTTCGAAGGCTGCTCTGTGGTAAGGAAGCTTGCATGACCTCCCTTGGAAAGGCGCACGTCCATCTCAGTATGACGCTGGAGATAGTCCTGAAGACTATGGGCTACATACTCACCTTGCGAGATGAGTTTTACGTGAGCAGGTGTATAGGCACGCACCTTATTATATAATAAAGGGAAGTGGGTACAACCGAGGATAATCGTATCTATCTGCGGGTCGCGTTGCATGAGCGCCTGTAAATCACGTTGCACAAAGTAGTCTGCACCAGCGCCGTCGTACTCTTGATTCTCCACCAACGGGACCCACATCGGGCAGGCATATCCCGTGACGGCAATGTCTGGGTATAATTTAGCCATCTCCATCTCATAAGTATGACTATTGATGGTTCCCTGAGTGGCTACAATGCCGATGTGACGAGAGCGCGTCAGCTGGCCGACAGCCTCTACCGTCGGACGAATCACGCCCAGTACGCGGCGTGTAGGGTCATCCATCTGCGGAAGATCACGCTGTTGAATCGTGCGCAGCGCCTTAGCCGACGCGGTGTTACATGCCAGAATGACCAACGGACTGCCCATCTCAAACAAGCGTCGTACAGCCTGCAACGTGAACTCATAAACACGTTCGAAGCTTCGCGGACCATATGGCGCACGTGCATTGTCGCCCAAGTAGAGGTAATCGTACTCGGGCAACAAACGACGAATCTCACGCAATACCGTCAGACCGCCATAACCACTGTCAAAGATGCCGATAGGTGACGTAATCGCTCCGTTCGTGGGTTTACTTATTGGCCTCTTCCGCCTGATTGGACCCTACGGCAGATGCCAGACCGAGCTTTTGCAGCACGGGTTCCGTGAGATTCACGCCAACCATCGTATTGATGAATGGAACGGCGTTGTCATCCGTATTCAGCACGAAGAGGAGATCGCGTTCTGTAGCAACAGCCTTGATAACCTCATTAAGCTTGGCAGCAACGGGAGCCTGCAGCTCAGCCTCGGCCTTTCTCAACAGACGCTGAGATTCCTGACGGAAGTTTACACTACGGTCCATGAGATCCTGCAGCTCCATCTGGCGCTTCTGCATAATGCTTGCGGGGAAGTCCTTTTGTCCCTGAAGGAACTCCGCGAACTTACGCTGGAACTCATCCTCCGAGCGCTTGGCCTCCGCATCATACTTGGCCTTCAGGTCTGCAAAAGCCTTCTGTGCCTCAGCGTACTCCAACATCTGTTCGAACACCTGCTTATAGCTAATGTATCCGAAGTGAGGGTGCGCTGTAGCCACCTCAGCGTTTGCTGGAGCTACATCCTGCCCTTCTTGCGCCGGAGCATTTGCCACATCCTGCGCACTCAACGAAAGGCATGCCGCCATTAGTGAAAAAGAGAATAATAATCTCTTCATGGCTTTATTGTTTTAGATTAATACCCAGTGCCTTCTTCAGTTCGGGCGTGATGTCCGTGCTCAGCTTGGTGCTGATATAAGGGATACCAGAAGAGATATCCATGATATAAACATAACCGCCGGCATCACCTATTTGCTTCACGGCCTCAGAGACCTTCTGGGAGAGTGCCTGCTGCTTCTCAATGGATGCTTTCTGATAGGCCTGCTGATAATCCTGCATGCTCTGCTGATAGCGCTGATAAAGATCCTGCAGCTCAGCCTGACGGCGCTGTTTCATATTCTCCAACAGGTTAGCCTGTTCTTTCTCAAAATCCTCACTCTTCTTCTGCAGCTCATCCTGCATGCGCTTGAGATCCTCCTGATACTGTTTCTCAAGGGTCTGGAGCTCCGTCTGAGCAGCCGTATATTCAGGCATAAGAGGAATAATCTCGGTGGAGTTGAAGTGGCCGAACTTAGCCTGTGCACTCATTGCAAGGGGAGCCAGCAGCATCACAGCTGCAAATAAAATCTTTTTCATTGTCTATTTTCTTTTTTGATTGATTGTTTATTCTGATTTTTGATTGATTACTCGCCATATCCAAGCTTACTCAGCACCTCGCTGGAGATATCAATCTTCGGAGATGCGAAGATGATGCCGGCATCGCTGGCACGATCCAGCACGAGACTATAACCCTTGGCATCACAGATGTCCTTGACGGCGGTATAAATCTCATCATTAATAGGCGTCATCAGACTCTCGCGCTTCTTGAAGAGTTCACCCTCAGGACCGAAATACTTTTTCTTCAGCTCAGCGGCTTCTTTCTCTTTCTTCACAATGGCTTCCTCGCGCTGTGTCTTCTGCTCGGCACTGAGGAACACAGCCTCACTCTGATAAGTCTTGTACAGTTGTTCAGCCTCCTTACTGAGCGCCTCCACCTCTGCCTGCCACTTGCGGGAGATTTGGTTGAGCTGCTCGTTAGCACGTTCGTAAGCGGGAACATTCTTGAGGATATATTCCATATCAACAAGTACGAACTTCTGGGCTTGTGCCTGCTCACTCACACCCAGTGTGAGGGCGGCGAAAAGGATAATAAATAGCTTTTTCATATTTTCTTTGACGTTATATCGTTGTGATGGTTTAAACAAATCGTTATTCTTCGCGTTTAGAACTCCTGTCCGAGGATGAAGTGGAACTGGTTACCGCCGTAGGCATTGGAGCCGAAGATCTTATCGAAGCCATAAGCCCAGTCAATACCAAGAAGACCGACCATCGGCAGGAAGATACGGACACCCGCACCTGCCGAGCGCTTCAAGTCGAAGGGATTAAAGTCCTTGATATCGTTCCACGCATTACCACCTTCCAGGAAGGCAAGACCGTAGATATTGGTTGAATTACCGAGGATGAAGGGATAGCGCAGCTCAAGGGTAAAGCGGTCATAGGCGTAACCCGAATAACCACGAGGTGTCAGCGAGCCGTTGTCGTAACCGCGCAGACCTATGGTCTCAGTAGCGTAACTATAGCTGTAGCCGCTCATGCCGTCGCCTCCCACATAGAACGTCTCGAAGGGAGATTTCTTGTTGCGATTGAAGCTGCCAAGCAAACCGACTTCCACACGCGTCATCAGCACCGGACATTTGTTACCGCCCGTCAGCGCTGTGAAGGTACGTGCCTTAAACTTCCATTTATGGTACTCAATCCAGCGGTACTTATCCTGCAACTCGTCCTGATAGGTACTGGAGCTGGAGTTGTTGGCCAAATTGGCATAGTCGCGGTTGTCGAAGAGCGAGTAAGGCGGTGTAATACCCAGCGAGAAGACGAATTCGGAGCCGCGACGCGGGTAGATAGGACTATCGCTGGAGCTGCGGCTGAGGTTGAGGTTCAAGGCGATATTATTACAGTTTCCGCTACTGATGAGGAAGTATTCCCAGCTCTTGAGGCTGTAGCGCGTATAGCTCAGGTCTGCCATGAACGTGAAATAGTCGTCAGGCCAGCTCAGGCGCTTACCCCAACCCAGCGAGAAGCCATAGAGCATCATGTACTTGTCTGGGTCATAGAAGTTCTCATAATAGTTGCCGGCAGAGCTGCCGTAACCATAGAGATAGTTGTAGTAGGAGTTGTAATAGCTGGAGTTATAATAGCGGTCACTCACATCTGTGTATTTGGAGAAGAAAGCCGAGAAACGGAGTGAGTTAGGACGCTTCCCTCCGAACCAGGGATCCACGTAGTTGATGGAGTACGCCTGATAGTAGCGGCCGTTGGTCTGTCCGTTGATGCTGAATGTCTCGCCATTACCCTGGGGCATGACACCGCGGCGCAGACCTTCCTTGTCGAAGAGATTGTGCAGGGAGAAATTCGTAAACTTCAGGCCAATCTTACCGATGACGCCTGTGAGACCGTAACCCAGAGAGAACTCCACCTGGTCATTGCTCTTGGGCGAGAGTCCCCATTCCAGATCAACAGTACCGTTGTCTGGATCTGGTTTCAAGTCATACTTGATTGCTTCGGGGTCGAAATGTCCCATCGTCGCAATTTCACGATAGGTACGTTCCAGCGCCTCCTTCGAGAAGAGGTCGCCAGGCTTTGTACGTAACTCACGACGGATAACATTCTCATAAACACGATCATTACCTGTGATGGTCACACGGTTCAGGTAAGCCTGCTGATTCTCCGAGATACGCATCTCCAAATCCACGCTGTCGCCCACGATGTTGACCTCTACAGGATCCAACTGGTAGAACAGGTAACCGTTGTTGTAATAGAGATTGCCTACAGCATCGTCGTCTGAGCTCAGACGTTTCTTCAGGTGGGTCTGGTTATAGACATCACCCTTCTTCATGCGCAGGACGCGATTCAGATAGTCTGTGGCATACAGCGTATTACCTACCCATTCGATATTACGGATATAATAGCGCTGACCTTCCTCAATCTGCAGGCTGATATCTACGGAGTTCTCATCGAAAGGCTTCACGCTGTCCCACACGATACGGGCATCGCGATAGCCATATTCGTTGTACTTCTCTATCAGGCGTTCCTTGTCCTCCTTCCAGCGCTCTTCAATATACTTGCGTGAGCGGAATAGGCTCGATAGTTTGCCGCGCTCATGCGTCTTCTTGAAGGCACCGTTCTTGAAGAGTGTACCCTTGATCTGCGACATTTTCAGGGCGGTGTTGCCAAGCACGGTGATGCTATTAACCTTCACCTTGTCCTTCTTATCGACATTGATTTCCAGTATGGTTTTGCCTGGCTCAGAGATATCGTCGTGCTGGACGATGTTGACTTCTGCATTCTTATAGCCCTTTTCATCGAAATAGCGTTTGGTGAGCAGGCGCGTACGGTCAATGATATTCGGTGTTACCTGTCCGTCTTTGACCAGACCCAGCTTTTTCTCCAAGTCCTCCTTCTCGCCTTTCTTCACGCCGTTGTATGTGATTTCCGAGATGCGGGGGCGTGCTGCCAGCTTGATATGCAGATAGGCCTGATCATCGACAAGGCTGTCCACACTGATGGCGACATTGCTGAAGAGGCCGTTTTTCCAGTAGCGGCGAATGGCCGTCGTGATTTCTTCACCTGGCAGGGATATACGCTGTCCCACCTGTAATCCAGAGAGTCCGATGAGGATATAGTCATCGTAGCTTTTCACACCTTCCACCGTGATGTCTGCGATATAGTATTGCTGAGGTGTGCGGGCATAATCGATAACAGGCGCAACTACGGTCTCGCCGTCCTGCGCATACAGCCTCATCCCCACTCCGCTGAGCGAGGGCAAGACGCACCATAGGGCGAGAAGAGCTAAGAATCTATATGATAGGGTTTTATTCATTGTTTGCTATTATCTGTTGAGGATTGAGCGTCAATCTGTTCACTGGTTTTTCCGTAGCGGCGCTCGCGACCTTGGTATTCGGCAATGGCCTTGCGCAGCTCCGCTGGACCAAAGTCGGGCCAGTAGGTGTCGCAGAAATAGAGCTCGGAATAGGCTATCTGCCACAGCAGGTAGTTACTGATGCGCTGCTCGCCGCCAGTACGTATCAGCAGGTCCGGATCAGGCATAAATGCCGTCTGCAAGTGCTGGGCGACAGTCTCCTCCGTGATGTCTTCCGGTTTCAGGCCTTCACGCAACATCGACTGCACGGCATGCGTTATCTCCCAACGCGACGAATAGCTGATGGCCAGCACCATCGTCATCGCATCATTCTTGGAAGTGCGCTGAATCATGCCAGCCATCTTTTCGCGCACCGCTTCTGGCAGGCGTTCCGTATCACCGATGACGCAGAAGCGCACATTATGCTTCTGGAAGATCTCGTCCTCCAGGTTATCAAACAGAAGGCCCATCAGCGCCTTGACTTCTTCCAGGGGACGGTTCCAGTTCTCCGTGGAGAAGGTATAGAGCGTCAAGTATTTCACGCCCAGATCCACGCACTCTTCCGTGATGGCTCTAACGGTTTCCACGCCTTGTACATGACCGGCAGTACGCGGCAGGCCCTTGGCTTTCGCCCAGCGTCCGTTGCCATCCATGATGATAGCCACGTGTTCGGGTATTCTGTTCTTATCGAGTTCCATAATCATTCAATTATTGCATTTACGATACTTCGGCGCTATGTCATAAGTGACAAAGAGTAGCGTCTTCAGGTAGCAGTCCTTATTCTTGAGCCCCTCGCTTTTCACGCCAAAGGGGTCATTCAATTGCGTCGTATGGTCAGAGGCGTCTATCTTGTCACAACTCGTGAAGTTGACGCTACACTCCAGCCCGATATTCAGCCTCGGCATGAGCTTGTAGCGAAAGCCTAAGCCCAGCGGGACATTCAGTCCGCCAGCCGTCTCTCCGCCACCGCCAAAGGCGATGACCGCGCCTACGCCTGCCAGCAGGTAGGGTGTCCAGCGCGACAGGTTCTTGTAGGCAGCCCCCATACCGTAACCCAGGAAATTCATCTCGAACTGCGCACCCAGATCCACGATGTTGCGGCTGAAGAAGATGGTCGTTGCAGCTTCGCCGCCAGCAGCCGTCTCGCTATTGGCATTTTGGGGGATATAGGTCCCCTCGGTATTTCCGCTCAGATGGCCCATGCCCAGATTGGTCTTGATGGCCATGCGGGCATTCAGGTTACGGCGCCAGATGGCTGTGCCGTAGAAGCCGGAATGCTTCATGAAGCCGCCGTTGGCATCGCCCAGATAGTTTGTGATGCCCAGACCGCCGCCTATCTCCTGCTGGTACTCCAGCAGTTCACCGTCTTGAGCCTGCACCATCGTGCAAGCCATCAGCAACATGTGTAGGATAAGAAATTTGCGGGCTGTCATGCCTTCGTCACAGATTGATATGGGCGCGCTGTGCTTGCGAGCCGCCAAAGATATAGATATAGTCGCCCTGCACAGTAGCCGCAAAGTGCGGGTCGGTCAGGGGGAGCTGCAACTGCTCATCTTTCTTCCACGTGATACCATTGTCGTGGCTCACGTAGGCATTCTCATCATTGCCGTTCATTGCTATCAGCATATCGTGATAGCGTACGATGACGGTTCCAGTCTGCCAAGGGAATACGTAGGGATGATCGCCCGTCTGGCCCATCAGCGTCCACGCCTCGTCATAGGTCTCGTCCTTCTTCCACACCACGTTGTCACCGCTGGCTGTCACGCCGCCGATGATGACCCATTGGCTGTTAGTAGGACCTTGGAAGCTGACTGAAGCGCTGGCAATGGGGAGGAACGCGAGGTCTTTCTCCATTGTTTCCGTTGTCCACTGCTGGCCGTCCTGCGAGCTTGCCAGACGGTCTGGGATGATGCCATCTACTTTCAGGATATTCTTGACATGGGCATAGAGCGCAGTCTTGGAAGCGCCCATGAGAGTGATGCGGTCGCCGTCCTGCGCTTGCGCCACCGTTGTCCACGCGATGCCATCGGCGGACGTCAGTAGCTTGCTGTCCGTGGTACTCATCCAGAGTTGACCGTTGTAAGTTTGCAGCGTTTCCAGCATGGCTCCCGTAGCGCCTGTGCAGGCATTCTCATCGCCCCATGTCTGGTCCTGCAGCGTTGAGCGGTACAAGTTGCCCGTCGCGTCTGTGCTCCAGACTATAGTGGTCTCGTCCACCGTCAGCGCCCGCTTCACCTCGCGGTCTGCCGCTACGCCTGTCGTCAGCGGTTCCCAGTCGTAGCTACCCTCTTCCTTCTCACGCATCACCACAGTGACGATATAATCGCGGGAGCCGGAAAGGTCAGTAGCCGTCACACGGAAATGCACAGGCTGAGTGAAGTCGATGCGAGCCGAACTGGAATAGGCGGTTTCGGTGCCGTCGGCCGTGAAATAGGTCACGACGCCGCGTGCACTGATGCTGGCCGTCACGCTGCTCAGGTCGGTATTTGTCAGCAATGGTATGCGATTGGTGATGATGCCTGCGCGCTGGTCAATACTCATGGGGTAATAGGATCCGTTGTAGGAAACCGTTGTTGTCTCGTCGCCATTGGGCACTGTGCGCGTCAGCGTTCCCAGCGTGAAACTGCTGATATAGCAATAGCTATTCGGTGCCTCCGTGGTATCGTCAGATTTGCACGAAACCACCAGCCCGACAAGGGTCAGCAGCAGCACGGAACAAAGGAAATATCTCTTCATGCTTGGGGTCTATACTTAAAAAACGGCGCAAAGATAGACATTATTATATAAGAACGGAAATTTGTTTCGCCTAAAAGTGCAGATTTTCGGATGTTATTAGGCAAAATTAACGTGAACGGGCCTACCTTTAGGGTCTATTTGTACTTCTTTCGTGACTTCGAAAGGCAAAGTCGGTGCCTTCACGCCGTCGCCCAGCACCATATCCGTCCGCTCAATATACATCTCATCCCAGAGATTGGCGTCGATGAACGCCTGCAACGTCTGCGCGCCACCTTCGACGAGGATGGAGGACGGGGTGAAAGTGCCTTCGGCACGGTGAGGGGTCAAAGCGCCTTCGGCGCGGTTAAAGGCAATTGGCATAACGTTATCGCCGCTTAACTGTCCGTCCTCTGTCAGCACTAAACGCGCTGGATCCTTTCCAGGCCATAGGCGTGTGGTCAGACTGGGTTGATCCAGCTCCCACGTCCGTCGCCCTACGAGGATAGCCTCATGCGTGGCACGCAGACGATGGACCAGCATCTGTGTCCACGGTGTGGAGAACCTGACCGCGTTGCCATCATCACGACTCTCACGGCGGCGGTCGATGAATCCGTCTGCACTTTGTGCCCATTTCAACGTGATATACGGGCGATGCAGCGTGTGGAACGTCATGAACTTACGGTTCAGCCAGCGGCACTTCTGTTCCAGCACACCTACGACCACCTCAGCTCCCGCCTCGCGCAGTCGTGCGATGCCTCGTCCGGCCACTTTCTCGTTAGGGTCCAGGCAACCTACCACGACCCTGCGGAAGCCCTTCTCCACCAACAGTTCCGCACAAGGTGGCGTCTTGCCCCAATGGGAACAAGGCTCCAGACTCACATAGATGGTAGCTTCGCGCAGCAGCGCCTCATCTTCAGGTCGCACAGAGCGTACCGCATTCACCTCAGCATGAGGCCCGCCATAGCGACGGTGCCACCCCTCACCGAGGATGCGGCCATCATGTACAATCACGGCTCCCACCATAGGATTGGGTGCCGTCATGCCTTCACCGTGACGTGCCAGCTGCAGGCATCGCTTCATATATTTTTCGTCTTCTGTCATCGCTATTTTTGACATATTCGGACATAGATCAACCAAGTCCCTACACATTTATGATAATCAATTCACTTTTTTCCCAAAACTTTTCCGTACCTTTGCGCCATGAATCACCGCGAACTCATCTCCGCATTGACGCCATTACATGGTGCTGGCGAGGCACGCGCCATCGTGCGCATGGTCATGGAAGAGCGCTTCGGGCTTTCCCAGACAGACCTTTTGCTCGGCAAAGATACGGACTTATCCGCAAACGACCGCACAGAATTCGAAAAAATTGCACGTCGGCTCCTTGCGGGCGAGCCCGTGCAGCACGTTTTGGGCTATGCCTATTTCTGTGGCCATCGCTTCCGCGTCACCCCCGATGTGCTCATTCCGCGCCCCGAGACCGAGGAATTAGTCCGCTGGGCCACAGACATTTTATCGCGCGCCGCTCATCCGTCACCGCTCCGCATCCTCGACCTCTGCACAGGCTCCGGCTGCATCGCCATCAGCCTGGCCCTCGCCTACCCCGATGCCGATGTCTGCGCTATTGACATCAGCGAGCCAGCCCTCGCCGTTGCCCGCGAGAATGCACACATGCTTGGCGCAGACAATGTCCATTTCTTTCAAGGCGACATCCTATCCTTTGACCCATTCATGCAGTCGCAGGAAGCCTTCGCCGGATGCTTCGACCTCATCACCGCCAATCCTCCTTACGTCCGCGAGTCTGAAGCTGCCGACATCCACCCATCCGTTCTTGACCATGAGCCGCCGTTGGCACTCTTTGTCCCCAACGACGACCCCCTCCGCTTCTATCGTACTATCGCCCACATCGGCCTCAACACCTTAGCCCCAGGCGGCCACATCTTGGCAGAAATCAACGCCGCCTTCCCCGCTGAAACAAGTCAGCTTTTTTCCCAATTTGACTATACCGATATCGAAGTCCGAAACGACCAATTCGGACGTCCGCGAATGATTAAAGCAAGGAAGGATTGAGCGACGAAAGAATGAAAAATGATGGAAAATTTGCGAGATAAAGGATTTGTTATTACTTTTGCCCAACATTAAAGCAATAAGTTCGTAAACAACAAAGAATAGCAATATGTACATACGTAGATTCTTTTATGTATTTTTGACTTCAATCCTTTCTTTTGTCAGCGTTGTCACAGCACAGGCTCAAGGCCTTTCTGTTGATAGTTTTCATGAGCTGGAAGAGGCGACAGCACAGCTCCCAGGCACCGCTGAGCGCGACCAGAATGGTAAGGTCGCTGCACTTATCAAGATTGTAACTCCTGAGCAAGGTTTCACATTCGAAGGCGGCTCGATGGGTATTGTTGCTGCCAAGCAAAAGAACGGTGAGATTTGGCTGTACCTGCCCGGAGAAGCCGAAAAGGTTACCATCAAGCACAATCGCTTCGGCGTTCTGCGCGACTATTTCTTCCCCGTTACGCCACAGAGCGGCCATACGTATGAGATGCTGCTGAGTATCGGAACCGGACGCTATGTGAATATCGCCGCCAACATTGCCAACTCTGACATCTATATCGACGGCGCTTATGTTGGCAAAGTACCTCTCCGCAACATCTATCTGGACTATGGCCGTCACACCATCAAAGCCGTAGGAGACCGTCATGAGGGTACTTTGGAAGCCTTAGTACGCACCAGCGACGAACAATTGCAGACGCTGACGGTGGAGATGGAAGATATGTCCAGCCATTTCGGCGACGTGCATGTGACGGTAGCCAATCGTGCTGAGATATTCTATAACGGCCAGAAGGTCGGCACTGGAGAATGGACCACATCGTTGCGTGAAGGAAGACACACGGTTGAGACTTACCTACCCGACTGCGATACTACCGCTACGATTTTCACGGTGGAACCGCAGAAAATGAATAATATTGCCGCCAAAATTCCTGAAGCACATACTGGCTATCTGAATATTTTTGTTCGCACACGCAACGTGGATATTGAGACCATTGGCCCTCGCAAGGTTGACCTCTCGAACCCCGTGGTCCCTGTCGGCACATACCGTTTGCTTTTCAGCCGCAAGGGCTATGACAGCCAAGAGCATGAGTATCATGTGGCACGCAATCAGATGACCACCGACACCATCACCCTTCAACGTACCGAGTATATCAAAAAGTTGTCGTTCTACTTTGGTGGTGGCTATATGGTAACAGGCATGAGTGGCATTTCAGGTATTTTGGGTGCGGTCGTCTATAACCACGACCTACAGCTTTCCTATACCTTTGGAATCGGAAAGACGGGCAACAAGCCTTGGAGCGAGAAGGATGAATACGGCTTTGACAACTATGTAGGAATGACCAACCACCAACTGACTCGTTTGGCCGTAAAATACGGCTATCAAATCAATCTGTTACAGCAGTTGGGTCTTACGCCACAAGTCGGTTACGCCTACCACCGCCTGAACTCCAGCATTGTTGAAGGCGATACCAAATACGGCAACGGCGCCAGCGCTAGTGCGCTCACGGTAGGTTTGAAGATTCTGGCCGTTCCGTTCCAGCACTTCTCCGTATTTGTAGCCCCAGAATATAATGTCGCAATTAGCAAAGACGCCACCTATAACGAAATAGCCACAGCGACCGGATTCTCACCCAGTCACTTTGCGGCCACCATTGGTGTGTTGGCTAATTTCTAGAATTTATACGGCGTCAGCAATCCCCAGTACTTACTGTCGCGTGCCAGATTCGGACTGATCGTAGCGTCACGCTGCGGCTGCCAGGTACGTAGCACGATGGTAGGTTTCTGGGGATTGTTGAAATCTACCAGCAGGCAGAGATAGCCCGTATCGGAGTAAGAACTGGAATAGTAATCCTGATGAATGAGGATGCCGTAGCTCTCGCCATGTTCCTTGGCCAGTTTCAGCACCTCGTTATCCGTAAATCTGAGGTTGATGAACTCATTGCTACGGAAGCAACGCTCCAGATTGCGTATGTATTGCCGTTTGTCTTGTCGCGTATATTTCACGTATTCATTCGAGAGGTACTTTTCGTTCTCCATCGTCTTGGGGGCGCGTTTGACAACGTGTCCTGTAATAATCAGCGCGTCATCAGAAAAGATGCTCTCAATGTAGTCCAAACGCTTCAAGGCAAAGGCTGTCTTGTAGTTCTCCAGGAAAGTAGCAATCACCATACGTGTACTATCTGGCCAAGCACCTTTCGTAAAGATATCCTTTCGTGCCACTTGGTCCAGCGCAAATGCCACACAATCAATCTTCTGCTGTGCATCAAAAGTAAAAGTCACATCCTCGCAGAACGTGCGATGGTTGTTCTTGAAAGCAAACTGCATGGGCACACTACGACACACAACGCCATCGGGAAGCGAATAGAACGTATATTGCGGCGTTCCGATGACTGACGCATTGCCATAGCGAATGAGTTGTTCAAACATCTGATAACCATTTGCGGTGAAGTAGCCCTTCGCCTTATCGTAGCGCTTTGTTTGAATCGCTTTCACCACATCTCCCATCACGCGCAAATAGTCCTTCGCCTTGTCTAACTCCAGGGAGCTGATAGCCTCGCTGCTGGCTTTCACCTGCTGCTGCACCTGTGCCTGCACCTGCTGTTGCTGTTTCTTCTTGCCTGCGCCGACAAATGCCGTAGCCTTTGGGAAAGCCGTTCCGCGAATAGCCTGCGTGACAGCTGTCACCTCCTTGTCCTGCCCTGCGAACTCGTATTCATAGCGCAGTTGGATATTGTCCATATCCACACCCGGACGGAATTCAATCTGTGCAAGACCGTCCTTCACAGAACGTGGCGAACTGTAATTGAGTCCATCCATAAAGCGGAATTCCAGGCTGGTGACGGGATTGCCCTTAAAGGTCGCATAGAGGTCCACATCGTTGCCATCCTTGTTAGCCACCTTCACCTCGATGCCCTTGAAAATATCGTTCATCTGATCTGGAATCCAATTGGCCAGCGTATGTCCTTGCAGCTTCAGCTTTGTGGGCTGTGGCAAGGTCTTCAAGAGGCACAGTGCCCAGTAATAATAGCGCAGTGCATCGTCCAGTCGGACGTTCTCCGTTGCCGACTGCGCGTTGCGCACATATTCCACCACGCGATCCTCGCGCTCCTTGAATATCTTACGCACCTCCGAGTTCTTGACGTAGCGCAGCACGTATGCGTTGGGCTCGTGCTTGACGAACAGGCTCTGCGTGTTGGTCAGCGAGGCGCTGGAGTAGGTTTTCACAATCATCTCCACCTTCTCCTTGGACTCCAGCTGCGCATTCTGCTTCACCTCCAGATGCTCCATATCGAAGTTGGAGACCACATCTACTGAAATCTTGCTGATGAGGTTGGCGAGTGCGTTCTGGTCTGCATCGGAGTCTGTGGCACCACGCCCCTCACCATAGAGATAGGTGGTATCGTTCTTAATAGCCTCTGCCTGCTGCGAGGGCTTCTTCTGGGCGCTCAGGCTCAAAGCCCAAGCACACATCAATATCAATATACTAATCTTCTTCATTTTACCATTCAGGTTGTGGGTTATCGCCGCTATCAGGCGTACGTCCCGTGGTTGTGAACTCCAATATCTCGCTATATCCGGTGCCGATTGCATTCGCTGCCGCTACACGCAGATTATAAGATGTACCATCGCTGAGTCCTGTCAGCTGATGTGAGAAAGAATACTGTGAGCCGTTGGCCGTCGGCGAGATTGTTACGGACTGTGCACCTGATGCTGTACGGGGATCACCCTTATCCTTGCTGCAATAAATCAGTTTGCAGGATGACAGTGGGAAATCAGAGGTCAACAATCCTACTATCGTAGCTGTGTTGCGCGTACGTTCCTGCGCCGTAGGCGTGGCGATTGTGGGCACGATGCTACCCTGCTGCTGTATGGTCACCGTACGCTGCGTCTGCTCCTTATTGGATGCCGTGAACACGAGTTCAGCCGTACGGGACTGCGCAGAATGATTCGCCTCCACTTTCACAAGAACCGTTCCCGATGTCATCTGAGCATTCCAACTTGGAACGGATGCCCAATTGGCATTTGATCTCACCGTCCACGTGACATCACTGGTCACAGAAACGGCCAACTCAACGCCCACAGCTGTGACACCATCAAAATTCGAGGGGGACACCTCAAAGGTGGAGCTCTTGCCGCTCTGGATAATGTTCACCTCCACAGGAGCATCATTACCTACTGTCACCACGAGCGTCAACTTACGAGAGTCCTCATAAGGGTTGGCCTCAGCCGTAACCGTAACCTGCGACGAACCAGTTCCAGATGTCTTGTCGTATGTAAATCCGGATGCAGAGCCTGTAATGCCCCAAGTAGTATTCGTCGTGATGGTGAACGAAGCCGAACCACCTGTGACGGGGATATTCAGTTCCGTAGGACTCACACTGAGGTTGGCATCACCAGCCAGCTGTCTGACGCGCACAAGCTTGCGGAAGCCTCCACGACTGGTGATAATCATTGAAGCTCCACGCGAGTTGACGGTTTGATTGATAGGCGTTGTGATGGTCACTTCGCGTGCACCGTCACCCTCTGGGGAGCCCACAACACTCAGTCCCTGCCAGGCATCCTGAAGGTCGATGGTCCAGTGACAGTTGGCGTCGATATAAATCGTCTTGGACGTTTCCTTCGCGCTGAAGATGATTTCACCCTCAACCTTGATATAATCCGAGAGCGTAGAGCCACTACCCTCTCCGCCGTCTCCAGAGCAAGCCATCAACGTCCATCCCGCCACCAGCAGGAGCAACGTTTGCGCTCGTAATAATAGTTTCTTCATTTGTATTGTTGTTTAGTTGATTTATTTCTTCTTTTATTTCACCAGTACCTTCCGGCCTTGATGAATATACACACCAGGGCGTAAGGAGTGAACTTGTTTATTTCCGTCTGCGATCCGACGGCCAGATAGATCATATATCTGAGGATTGATGATTGGCGATTGTTGATTGAAGAGTTCACGGATATCGGTGGCATCATCATCGGCAATGCGGAATTCTTTGACACCCACACCTGCAGGCAGTTGAATATATGCCTCAAAGGGCTGCACGTCACGATGGCTGCGGAAAATGCTGCCTCGAGGATTATCCTGCCAGGCGCCATCGCGATTAAGCGCTAAAATATTATCCGTTTGCGGTAGCAGTGAGAAGTTTGGTATAAACGTCACGCTGTTGCGCCTCACAGGATGCAATGCAGTTGAAGCTTCTACCGTTGCATCCTTTGCCGAAAACGTCACCTTGCCTGCGAGATTAAAACGTTCAGCATAATCGGGATTATTAGGCATAGAAATAATGTAGGGCGTATTGGCCTGAATCTTATCTGCCGGCGTGAACTTATTACCGCTCTCCATCATACGATATAACCAAAAGGGAAGAGCCGAGGCATTATTAGCAGAGAAAGGAGCGAGATTACCTTTCGTCGGAGCCTCATGTGCAATAGTCTGAACAGTGAATGGCAACACGATGGTCTCCCATCCTTGACATTTTCCGATTACCGTCTCCTGCTTATACTCATGCGTATAAGATATCTGCTCAGCAATGAACTCCTGTGGGCAATAGAAAGGATAGCCATCTGTCAATGTGATGCTTTTGGCCACCCCATCATATATCTTATTCTGGATTTGAGCTGGAACATCAGGTGTCCATAGGCTAGCATTAGCATATAGCAAGAAGTTGGGATTGGAAACATCAGCAAGTAACGCGCCCGGAATGGTTATCGAAGGCCTCCAGAAAACGGCAGACAGGTTGGGACAGTTTCCAAACACTTCATTGCCAACGGTTGTGATTGAAGCCTGAATCTGCACACTTTTTAGTTGCTGCAGCCCATAGAACGCTCGATCTTCCAAAGTCGTTACTGTGTATGTCTGGTCTGAATACGTTATCGATGCAGGTATATCAATATGTTCACAATCGGGCACAGAAACAACTGACACAGTCGTAATATCATCATTTAAAACCCCATACGTGATATTATCCAACACAAAGGAAAAAACAAATTTCTTAATCGTCAACGTGCCATTTGTATAAATGAGATCATAGTTCGTCGCTTCACCGCCGCTGACATTGATGGCATAAGTGCCAGCAGGGCTGTCGGCCACTGCCTGACATGTGACAATAGGCTGCTGAGTCAAAACAGCTTCTGTCTCGTCATTTTTGAAGCCACTATACACCAATTCAAAAGTAGGGTTGGCTTCTCCCCAATAACGGCTGTAATCTTTTACAGACACCGTCAAGGGAGCCTTGGTAATCGTCAGCGTTCCATTTTTGACCATATAGTCATCTGTAGTGACAGATCCTCGCTCGGCAGTAATTGGATAAGAGCCAACAGGGGATGTAATGGTCGCGGTTGTCTTAATCTCTGGCGTTCCTGAAATACTTCCATTTAATACAATGTAGGAGAGAGACGGATTGACATCACCATACTCACGAGTAAGATCTTGTATTTGAATTGTGAGCATACTATTCACATCTATCAAGTAGCCAGGATTAGATAATCCACCATCAATATGAGCATAGGTATGATCTACATAGCTACTATCGTAGGATGTTCCCATTCCGCCAATAAGTCGAGTACATTCTCTGAACATATCTGTTCCATCTGCCACCCTTGTGTTTGTCCATCCATCACTGACTTTGATGGAAGTTAGAGCGATACAATGAGAGAACATGTATGACATATTCATTACTTTCTCCGTATTGAAAGCGCTCAAATCTAAGCTCGTAAGGCTAGAACAGCCTCTAAACATGCCCTCCATGCTCATCACTCTTTCCGTCTTGAAGCTACTTACATCTAGGCTAGCAAGATTGGAACACTCTGAAAACATGTAAGCCATACTCGTCACGTTATCGGTATTAAAACCGCTTACGTCTAAGCTCGTAAGATTGGAACAATCTGAAAACATGTAAGCCATATTCGTCACGAAATCGGTATTAAAACCGCTTACGTCTAGGCTTGTAAGAGTGGAACACTTAGAAAACATGTAAGCCAGACTCGTCACGATATCAGTGTTGAAGCTACTCAAATCGAGACTCGTAAGGTTTGAACAGTTATAAAACATGCTACCCATTTGCGTCACATTATCAGTCTTGAAACGGCTCACATCAAGACTCTGCAAACTTGAGCAACCACAGAACATGCCATACATGCTTACCACGTTGTCGGTCTTTAAGTTTTCAACACCTGTGATTGTGGTTAGTTTCGTGAAATTCCAGAACCAATATGCGGTGCTGGTCAACTCGGTATAGTCAACAAAGGAGTCATCAAACTCGACAGTGGTGATTGTTTCGCACTGATTGCACCAGCCTCTGTCTTCCTGCCCATAAAATACCATTATACCCATACCACCCCTACTCTCCTTCTGGTCATCATAATAGAAAGTCAATACAGTGTTGTCATTGCTTAATACGGCGTAAGGAACGGGAGTATGAAGACCTGTAAGATAGCCGGGATTTGATTTGCCACCATCAATATTGGCATAAGTATGATCTACATGGTTACTATTGTAAACTGTTCCAAAGCCACCAATAAGTTGACTACAATTGGTGAACATCTCTGTTCCTTTTGTCACACCTATGGTAGTCCACCCCTCACCGACATAGATGGTTCTCAGACTATTACAATTCTTAAACATCCACGACATGTCCGTCACGTTATCTGACTTGAAACTGCTCATATCTAGGCTCGTAAGGTTAGAGCAATTACAGAACATGGCCTCCATGTTCGTCACGTTATCCGTCTTAAAACTACTCAAATCGAGGTTTGTAAGTTTAGAACAATCATAGAACATAGCAATCATATCTGTCACATTTTCCGTCTTGAAGCTGCTCACATCTAGGCTTGAAAGATTAGAACAGCCATCGAACATGTCAGACATATTCGTCACCCTGTCAGTCTTGAAGCCGCTCACATCCAGGCTTGTAAGATCGGAACAGCCTCGGAACATTTCAGACATATTCGTCACCCTGTCAGTCTTGAAGCCGCTCACATCTAAGCTCGTAAGACTCCAACAGGCATAGAACATTGCACTCATGTCCGTCACGTTATCCGTCTTAAAGCCACTCACATCTAAGCTCGTAAGACTCGAACAGCCTGAGAACATTCCACTCATGTCCGTCACATTATTGGTCTTTAGGTTTTCAATGCCTGTGATTGTGGTTAACTTTTTACAATTGTAAAACCAATAAGCGGTGCTGGTCAGCGAGGTATAATTAGCAAAAGAAGTATCAAACACGATGGTAGTAATCGTTTCACAGTTATCGTTCCAAACTCTATCAGAATAATCACTAAATGGCCCTACCCTCATTACGTTTCTGCTCAGCACTAGGCCCGAACTCATTCCAGCTCTGCTCTCCATTTGATTATCATAATAGAAAGTTAACACGTATTTGGAAAATAAGTTATTTGTCAATACGGCGTATAAGATGGGAGCATTAATATCTGTAAGATAGCCGGGATTAGAGATGCCACCATCAATATTGGCATAGATATAATCTACATGATTACTATCGTAAAATGTTCCCATGCCACCAATAAGTTTACTACAATTGGTGAACATCTCTATTCCTTTTGTCAATCCTATGGTAGTCCATCCCTCACCAACGAAGATAGCACTCAAACTTGAGCAGCCGTCGAACATTGCACTCATGTCCGTCACTTTTTCAGTCTTAAAACCACTCAAATTTAGGTGCGTTAGGCTAGAACAACCACTGAACATGTATGACATATCCGTCACATTATCAGTATTTAAGTTTTCAATACCCGTGATTGTGGTTAACTTTGTACAATTATAAAACCAATAAGCGGTGCCGGTCAGCGAGGTACAATTGGCAAAAGACGCATCAAACACGATGGTAGTAATCGTTTCACATTTATTGTTCCAAGCTCTATCAGAATAATTACGAAATGGCCCCACACTCATGCCACCTCTACTACCCTTCTGGTCATCGTAATAAAAGGTCAGCACGGTGTCACTATTGCTTAATACAGCGTAAGGTGTTTGCGCCTTCACACCCACACTCAAGCACAACCCAATCATCAGGGCCCAAAGGTGACGCAAGAAGGTTTTATTAAGTTTCATAAGGTTCAAGATAATGTCTTTAGTATCAGGATCGTCCTGATTTTATACCACAAAAGTAGTGATTATCTCCAGTTTATTTCATCAGTATCTTCTTGCCCTGCTGAATATACACACCTCGCCGCAGGGTCGTATGCTGTTGTATCTTGCGACCTCCAAGGTCATATAACTGAGGATTGATGATTGAAGACTGATGATTGAAGAGTTCACGGATATCCGTAGCGTCATCATCGGCAATGAGGAATTCCTTGACACCTGCAGCTGAGGAGGTCTGGATGTAGGCCTCAAAGGGTTGAGAGGTGCGGTAGCTGCGGAAGACGCTGCCTTGAGCATGATTCAGCACAGCACCATCGCGGTTGATGGAGAGGATGGATGAGGTTTGGGGCGTGACAGCGTAGTTTGGCACGAAAGCGATGCCAGCGCTGCCGCTGCCGCGCTGCACAGGATGCAGAGCTGTCGAGGCTGCCACCTTGGCGTTCTTGGCTGAGAATGTGACCTTACCCGCGAGGTTATAACGTTCAGCGTAGTCCGAGTTATTAGGCATTGAGATGATGTAGGGCGTGTTGGCCTGAATGGCATCAGCTGCCGCGAACTTCTCGCCACTCGACAGCATGCGATAGAGCCAGAAGGGATGCGCAGAGGCATCGTTCTTGGCAAAGGGAGCGAGCGTGCCCTTGGTAGCATCCTGATGGGTGATGGTCTGCACGTTAAAGGGCAGGGCGATGGTCTCCCAGCCAGCACTCTGACCAATCACGGTCACCTGCTTGTACTCATGAGTATAGGATATCTGCTCTGCGATGAATTCTTTCGGGCAATAGAAATCGGAACCGTCCGAGAGCGTGATGGACTTGGCCACACCATCGTGAATCAGGTTGCGCACGGAAGAGGATATGTTGTCCGTCCACTGGCTCATCTGCGCATAAACCAGGAGGTTGGGATTGACGTTGGCTGGCAGGAACGTAGCCGGAATCGCAGAGGATGCATTCCAGATGATAGCTGCGAGGTGGGGACAGTTGACAAAAGGCGTACTGGTAACGGTCACCTTCACCGGCATGCTCACAGACTGCAAAGCGGTCATCCCAGAGAAAGCGCTGGTGGGCAGCGTCGTTGTGCCGAGCGCAGAGAGGTCCAGATGCTGCAGGTTCGTGAGCGAGCGCAGCGTTTCGAAGTCCGTAGCGTTCATCGAGCCCTCAATGGCGAGGGATGTGATACTGCTCTTCGTGATGCTGCCAAGGGCAACCTTGAAGACGCCCGTCTTGGGCAGGATGGCCTTCTTGCCATTGCAGAAATAGGGCATTGTGTAGGACTTCACGGACGAGTTGTTATAGCCGCTCTTGGTGACGATGGCATTGATGGTTGTCACCTCTGTCATCTCTACAGGACCCGTATAAAGGGTGGAAGAGGTGGAGGGCGTCTTGCTGCCAAGGGTGTAGTATATCTTGGCACCGTCCATCGTGGTCGTAATCGTGACAGCATGACCGTTGAAAGTGATTTCGGGCTCTGTACACGTCAGCGTTCCCACGTTGAAGGTAACGATTTCCGAGGGATTAAAGTCCGTAGCTACCGCAAACGCCTTAACGACGCTTTCGCCGCCCAGCGCGATGGGCGATGTGTACTTGGACGAGCTTGTGGTTGGCGTCGCATTCGCGCCGAAAGCATAGTAGATCGTTGCACTCTGCGAGCACTTGATGGTCAGCATGTTGTCCGAGACGGAGAACGTAGGCGCTGCTGTCTGGAAGTCGTTGACAGTATAGCTGGCCGTCGCAGAGTTCTCCAGACCGCTCTTGGAAGCGTACGCCTCGATGGTGCAGTTGTGCAACAGCGGAATGGCTGCTGTGTACTTCGTGTACAAGCCATAGATAGAACTATGGTCCTGGGTCGTGTAATAGATATCGGCACCTGACGTCGCCGTCGTGATTGTCAGCTGTCGGCCATTACGCGTAAAGGTGGGCGTCGCACACTTGGCTCCTACCGTGTAGGTCGTCACTTGTGAAGCCGTATAGCCATTCTTGGAAGCAATAGCCTTCACAGTCGTTACGCCTGTGAGACTGATGGGTGCCGTATAGAGGGTGCTGGAGGCCGTAGGCGTAGTGCCGTTGGTGGTATAATAGATGGAGGCGCCTGCAGTTGTTGTTGACATTGTCAGCTTGCCGTCCGTCCCCAAGGAGAATGTAACGTCAGAAACGACGAGTTCCTCTGCGGCGCTGACGGTCACATTGATGGTTTTCTTGACGGAACGATTGGCCTGGGAAGTCACCGTGAGCGTTCCCTTGCCCACAGCCTTGCCATAAATATAAATGGACTCGTTCACGTCGTAAACGTCAAAAAGGGTTGTGTCATAGTCGAAATCAAGGCTATGGTCGGTAGCGGTGGATGGAACGATGTTGTAGGTGACAGCCGTTTCTTCTCCTACGGGCACCGTTACAGAAGTTCGCGATAGTTCAAGGGATGTGGGCAATATCACCTGTCCGTCATATTGTTCCATCGTCCAATCCGACATGATAAGCCAGTTGCCAGTAACGTCATTCACGCTGCAGATGCCAATCTTCAACTCCTGGCTCGGGTCATCCACCTTCACCAATAAATAATTCTGATAATAGTCATCATAGAAGGCATCCTGGGCACCGGACATCGTATTGGGGAAATAATAGGTGCCATCCACAGTACTTAGCACTTTACGCCCGTTATAGTTATTTTGTTCTGTATATTTCTCGGAATAGATACTCTTGATGGGTACCTGCACATCATTCGCATAGAGGTATGCCGTGATGTCCTCAGTTCCATTCTTGTGTGCCGAGTAACCTGCACTGGTTAATTCCCCAGGACGGTAAAATGCCTTGACACCTATACGGTAGATGCCAGCTGCTGGCACTGTGACATACTGGAAAAAGTTGGCAGTACCACTATAGAATTCCTGAAGGCCAGTTGTCCACGTATTGTTCACGCAGGTGCTTATCATCGTCCAATCGTCAGCATTCTTTGGATTTTCATACAAGGTTGCATTCTTGATGGTGGCATCCGTGATAGTCAGCCACTTGCTCTCGTCAAGATTATCGAAGTCGGAGTTGGCCGAGACGGTGACACTACAGGAGGCCGTGATGGAACTATTGGCTTCACTGGTGGCTGTGATGACAGCCGTACCCTCCTTCTTGGCATAAACCACGCCCTCCGCACTGACAGACGCCACGTCCGTGTCATTACTCGTCCACAGGACGGATGGGTTAGTGGCACTGGACGGCGATATGGTGGGAATCAGCGTATAGGTCTCGCCTACCTTCAGTGGGAGTTGACTCTTGTCGAGTGAGAGCCCCGTTGGCAGCACTTCCTCGCCATACTTCTCCAACTTCCAGTCATCAATAATCAGCCAGTTCCCTTCTATATCCACATCGTTTCGCACACCGATGCTGATGGTACTTGGAGAGTCAATTTCAAAAATCAGCGAGTTATGATAATAGCCATGCTCAAACTGATACACAGCATTCTCCATGTTGTTGCATATATACTTGTCGTCGGGCGTTAACCAATAGGTAGTTCCAGAACCGTTATTTATCCATTCTGAGTAGTTGTCAGGATCCAGGTAAGCAGAATAGTAGCTGGCCATCGGCACTTGCTTATCGCCAGCAAACAAGAATGCCGTCATTTCTTCCTCACCGTCCCGGAAAGTATTGTAGCCTGTATTCGTGCCATTATCCACGCGGAAGAAGCCCTTGACAGAAAGACGATAGCGGCCGGCTTGAGGCAAAGTGACAGACTGCTGAATCGTTGTCGTTCCCCACCATGATTCCTGAGCACCCACTCGCGTGTCAGTTGCATACGTCACGGAAACTCCATTCCTGAATTTCGTGATGGTCCAACCCGCCTTGCTGTTGTTGTCAAACGATGGATTGGTGATGTAACTCTTGGTGATGTCCACCCATTGGCCATCATCTACGCCAGTGGTGACAGTGACTTCGCAGGTAGCTTTCTTAGTGGCATCAGCAATGGAAGTGGCTGTAATCGTAGTCGTTCCAGGACCTACGGCATAGACCTTACCCGTGGTGGATACAAGGGCTATCCTGGAGTCGCCAGTAGTCCAAGTCACTTTGGTATTGGAGGCATTTGTAGGCAGTACGGTGGCCGTAAGAGTCTCGTTCTCACCCTGCAAGAGTGAAAGAGAAGTTTTATTCAGCGAGACGCTGGTGACTTTCACCTCCGTGCCATACTTGTACAACTTGACATTGTCGATTGCCACCCAGTTGGCGGTCGCTGCTTCACTAACGCGCAATCCCAAAGTAAGACTACCCGCCGTTGAATTCGTGAATTCTACGGAGAAATGCTCTGGAGCCCCATCGCCAGTGGACACAACCGTCTCATTCGTTGTTGCTGAATTTTCAAGGAAAAGGCTCACGCCCGCCACGGGGCTACTGGCGCCCGATTGATCGACAGCAATCACGTCAGCCTCTAAGCGATAAGTACCAGCAGGGATATTATCTATCGTCTGTGAAATCTCACCGCCCGCTAAGTAATTTGTGGATATAATCCATGCCTCGGCAAATTGCTGAATCGTCACGTCGCCATTCGTATAGGAAGAGCTTTGATAGCCTGAATTGTAGGCCCTATAGAAAACAACAGTCCAACTACTTGTATTACCAGTAAAATCTGGGTTTTCGACATACATATCCGTGATATTCACCCAGTCCTGAGAGGAGGCCGGAGTTGCTATCGCTACGAGCAGTAATGCGATGAAAGACAAGCGCTTCAGTGCGCCACGGAGAATAGACTTATGATTGTGAATCATGACAAGCTGTTAGTTGTAGTTGAATTAATGGTGCAAAGATATGCATATTATTTCACATTTCCACACAAAAACGCAGTTTTTTTCAATACGGACACGGGAATTTGGAAGAAGGTAGCGAGGGGACAGCGGGTACGCTGTGAAATAAAAGGAGAACCAACAGCTCCATAGTCTGCCAGTTCTCTCGTTTTTGTTAGTGATTATTATTTTTCACTTTTCACTTTTCAATTCTCACTTTTCAATTCTCCATTTTCCATTGTCCATTAGACAAATGGTCCGTGGCCCATGCACGACGTGGTTGTGAGAGCTGTGAGCGCTGCCGTAGCAGCGGCGATGAGGATGCGGAGGATAGCCTCCCAAACAGAATTCTTTTTCATGGTCATTAGATGTTTAAAAAGTTTAATTGTTCCGGCCCACTCCCAGCCTCTCCCCAAGGGAGAGGTGATGAGAGGGGACGGTTTTCATTCTCAATTGTCAATTATCCATTTTCAATTGTCAATTGCGCCTCTGGCGCCATTAGCCTTCGTCCCCATCATCGGGATCGGTGCTACCTCCGTTGCCTCCGGTGTTGCCACCATTGCCGCCCGTGTCGATGGTGCCGGTGCCGCCACCCTGGCTAGAGCCGCCGTTCTGGCTACCGCCTTCGTTGGAACCGCCTTGGTTCTGGCTGCCGCCATTCTGACCGGTTTCTGAGCCCGTCGAAGAACCGCCCTCGTTTTCGGGGTCTTCCACCTCGCCATCATCGGCGCTGGTGACGCGCTTCACCTCGTTGCCATTGCGGTCGTAGCAGGTGATGACGATGGAGGTGTTCTTCAACTCGTCCTTCAGGTCCACATCGGGAGTGAAGATGATGCGACGGCTGGTAATCAGACCATGGACCGTGTAGCCGGGGGCCTTCTTGGCGAGTTCCTGGCAGATGTGGCGGCTGAAGGAGATGAACACGACCTTGGTGGGCTCGGACGAACGGCGGGCGAAGGAGGCGAACTCCGGCGGGACATTGCGCGGGGCGGCCGGCTTCAGGGCCTGGAGGCACTTCTCCACGAGCTCATCCTCGCGTTCCACGGTGGTCTGCGGCTTGAGTTCCAGCACGGGCAGGCACTCGCGGCTCCGCGCGGCCTGGGCCATATACTCGGCGAGGGTCGGAACGTGTTCGCCGTTGGCGAGCCGGTTCGCGCGGACTTCCTCGAAGTTGCTCGTCTGGATGTCCAGGTCGCCGATCTTCCGGTCATGATAGATGACGGGCACGCCGTCGGCCGTCAGATGGATGTCGAACTCGCTGCCCCAGAGGCCGAATTCCTGGGCCTTGCGGAAGGAGGCGACGGAGTTCTCCGCGTTGCCTTCCCAGAAGCCGCGGTGGGCGACGATCTGCGTCTTCGGGATGCGTTTCGCGCACCACGCCTTGACGTCATTCCAGTTGTAATAGATTCCGTCGACCGCCTGCAGGGCCGGGAGCTTCGTCTCCCGCTCGTTCATCAGGAACTTGACGAGGATGTCGTCGGACTTCTTGCTGCGGTAGAAGATCATCTGCAGGTTCGTCGCGAACGGGCAGTAATAGGAAGGGAGCCAGTTCGCGGCGGCTTCCTCGAGGGTGTAGCGCTCGCTCACGCCTTCCAGGCCCAGGTAACACACCAGGCCCAGGAAAGGCCAGTCGTGGCCGAAGCACAGGTCGGCGGCCTTCTGCACCTTGCCGGCGATGACGGCGTCGGCCTGGCTGATGAGGGTGTCGACCAGCTCCTGGGAGCGCGGGATGCGGATCTGGCCGTTGAGCTTGGAGTCGCACTGGTTCAGGTAGGCGGAGAGGAAGTTCAGCTCATGGAAATGGACCACGTTCTCGAAGGGGAGGTAACGGAACATGTTGTCCGGGATGTCGAAGGGATCCGACACGCGGGCGCAGTCGTAGATGGCGTTCTGGAAATCCCAGGCGTCCGGGATGAGCTTCTTGGCCGCTTCCGGGTCCGTGAACAGGGTCCGGTACACGGTTTCATTGTCCCACGGGAGGGTTTTCTTGTAATCGGCCAGGGCCTTGTTCGTCCGGGCGGTGAGGACGCTGTTCTCGCCCCGGGCGATGTAGGCGTAATACTTCTCGCCGGTGTCCAGGTCCATGTCCAGGTCCGGCTGGAGCGCCTGCAGGCGGGCGGTGAAGCCGTTCATGGAAACGATGCAGCGAGGGGTGGTGCTGGAGACGGCGCGCAGGTGCTTGCTGCCCTTCTTGAACACCTCCGGGAAGCGGTTGTACATCCGCTCGGCAAGCTGTGCGTGCTCCTTCACGCCGCGGGGCGTGAGGCGGCCGTCCATGCCGTTGTGCAGTTCGTAGATGAGGGCGGCCTCCTTCAACAGGGAGTCGCCGGCGGGGGTCAGGAGGTGCTGCTCCTTGGCCTGGGTGAGGAGGTCGCGGACCAGCTTGTACTGCGGGCCGCCCCAGTCCGAACGGGATCCGTGACGCCCGTAGTGGCTGATATAGAACGCCTTGTACCCCTTCGGAGCGGGCGTGTCCTTGACGGGCTCGAATTCGTAGGAATGCGTGTTGAACGCGGCGCGGCGGATGTCGCCTTTCAGGTACTTCACCACCGGGGTGTCCGGCTGGGCGGAGGCCGACAGCGCAAAGAGCGTAAGCGCGGCCAGGGTCAAGATCCGTTTCATCAATTCAGTGTTTTTGTCAAATTTACAAATAATTGGCGGGTTTGCAAATTATTTCGTAAATTTGCGAATTACATAATAGAGAACTAACCATGGTAAAAGTAGACGTTAAAGGTTGCTGCGGCTTCGTGGATGGAGCCAAGT
>JAILQO010000068.1 GCA_024698925.1 Bacteroidaceae bacterium
GTCTTGCGATACAGGGCTTTCACCTTGCCGTTGTCCTTGAATTCTCCAGTCTTCACGGCCAGATGGTCTGCCAGCAACGTGCGGGCACGGCCACGTGCCGACGACTCACCTTCCAGTCCGAAGCAGCGCATGATATCCTCGGCTGTGAACTCTTCAGGCAGACGGTTGAAGGCCTCGATGGTTTTCTGCTTACGACGGGCGTTAGCCGACACGTCGCGCTTCTGGTCATCAAAGTACTTCTCAGCCATAGCCCCGAAGTAATGACGCTGGCAGGCGTACTGGATATTGACTATCAACTCAGCGAGACGCCAGTCCACATCGTCCGTCTCGAACTCACCGCACCAATAGTTACCCTCCTGATGGATACTTGCCCAATGGCGCATCACGATAAACGGTGCTGCAAAGTTCAACCCGTGATAGGCACAACGCTTCAATAGCATTTCGTCGGCCCTGGAGTTGTTCTCCTTGGCGTCAGCCATGCGGCGAGCCGTCCAATTGTAGAGTTCATCTACAATCTTGTCGAGACTCAGCAGACCTTTCACACGATCCAACTTGAAGGCCCATTCCTTCAGGCGACCATCGCTCTCGAAATCCACCGTCTTCTCGCGTTCCATCATCTCAAAGTTGGTAGAAGGCAACGGAATACAAGTGAGTCGTGTAGCGAGTCCAGAGCCGAAGTTCTGCTCATTCACCTTCTTCTTCAACGCAATGGGCGTGCCCGTATAGATATAGTTCCACGTCACGAAGAAATTCTGAACCACACTATCTAGATTGGAATAAGCCTGACCATCTTCCTCATTGTGAAAGGCTTTCAATTCCAGGCTCTGCTTATCAATCCATGAGCCGCCTTTCTGAACGGTCAGCGTGTTATCCAACTCAGTGTCGAACGTCAGCATGTGCAACTGCATCTCCTCACCATCTACCACCTCCACAGCATTCACCATATCCTGAATAAACTGCGCGTTGGAAGTACGAGCCGGATGCACACGGAAGAGTGCCTTTGGCTTCTGCGGCTTCTCCTTGTTCGCGCCCTTGGTCTTCATCTCCTCCTTGTAGCGGTTGATGGCTGCAATGCCAGCCTTATCCGCTGCCACCATTGGAGCTGCCAGAAGCTTAAAGAGCCTGGTCGCAAACGACTTTCCTGATGCTGGGTCGCCAATAATCAGCGTCGAGTTATTCAGTCTGCGAAGCTCCTCAGGGCGATGATAGAAACGATACGTACATCTTGTCATCAGCGTCATCAACAGACCACCAGCCACAAATAGAGCCGCCGTATACTGATTCTTCTTCAACCCCTTGCAAATGTCGCGCAACAGCGGGAAATCCTCATACAGACCTTCTATCTGAATGCCCCATTCCCAAAGCCAACGCTCGATGTCGCTTTCCGTCACCGCCGCCGACGCTTGCGTGCCTTGCGTGATCTCCTGCCACGACCTGCCGCATGCCTCCTTGATAGCCTCCTGCATGGCCTTACTCGGTTGCTGAGAGAGGTATTTCTTCTCTCTGTCATGCATGCGCTCAGCAGCTGAGGCCACGGTTTGCTCCACGTTCTCATCACGCTCATCGATAATTTCCTGTACCCACTTCTGCGCCTTGAGCACCTGCAGGGTTTTCTGCTTATCGCCATCGAACAGCACAAGCAGATCTGAGGCGAGTTTGAGCGATTCGTTGTGACGGTTGCTGTCGGCTGCACATGGCAACTTCTCACTGTAGCGAGCATCAATAATAGACTGTACATCATAGCCGCGCCACTTTAACGATACTGACTCAGCATCCACATGGCCGACAGCCTCAGCCCCTTGTTTAACAGTCTGATTGGCCACAATATCAATCGCAGCGCCACGACTATGACCAGCACGATACTCAGCATCGTATTTCTCAGCAAATTCCTTGTTCTCATACGTAAACAGTTCCTTGTCAATATACATAATATCCGATTCCTTGCAGATGAAGCTCATGCGGCTTGCATCCTTGCAACTTTCGTCAACCTCCACGCCAAGCACCTCGGCCATAGCGTGCTGATTGTCGATGAGATTACCCTTCGCTACATCGGCCTTGAAGACGATCTTCAGACCCTTGCCGCTGGGGGTGATGTAGATGAGCAAAATGCCCAACTGCTTCCTGTCCAGACCCTTCTCAACCCAACCTTGGTAGAGCATCAAAGGATTCTCAATGTGGTCAACATCCATCACCACAAGTCCCGTCAGGTGTGTTGCCGCCTGCTTGCGCCAAGCACCAGTCTTGCCGCTCTTAGAGGTGGTCACGTCAAAGGTGGCCTGAAAGATGAATGCCGGCAGCTTTCGCTTTAACTGAGCGTCGCCTGTCTCACGATACTTGTCGATGTTCTCGTTCCATTGTGTCGCCCTGACGAGGGCCCAAAACTGGGCCTCGTCTACGGGCAACGTAGGATTCACAAAACTCTTCTGATAACAAAACATACCTAAAGCGTTTGAAGATCCGTAATGTAGAAGGCGTTCTCATGGCGATCATTATTGTCGCCCCAGATGCGATGCTTCCAGAAGCCCTTCACAATGTAGGGCATACCCTGCTGGAACTGCGTGTTGCGGTTCTTCGATGCCAGTTCC
>JAILQO010000070.1 GCA_024698925.1 Bacteroidaceae bacterium
TCCCGACATAACCAAAAGGGAGAATGGACTTACTTCGGAGCACTCCGAGAACGTAATATGCAGGTTGCTTATGTTCCGAAGGGACAAACTAAGAGAAAGTTTCATATCGACTTTGGATTCAGAAAAGGTGACCACTATAAAGTGTATGACGGATGGTACATTTGGATATGGCGTGACGATACTATTGAATCATACAACGTCAGACGCAGAGTAGTACGAACTCAAGAGTATTATAGCGCCATTTTTGAAGGACATCCGGAAACGTTACCGGATGAGATTACAGGACCTAAATATCACGAGCCATGGTTTGAAGGCGTTGGTTACTTTAATAATCCCTTTGATTCTCATTGTGGGTATTTATGGAAGTGCTTTAAAGGTAATCGATGCGTTTTCTTTACCGGTGAGTTTGAGTTTGTTTTTTATTTTATTGAAGAATTAAAGCCCGAGGTACTCCAAGTGAGACCAGACCTAGTAGAACGAGAAAGGAAAATAAAAGAATTTGTTAAAAAAAGAAAGCAAGATTTAGATTCTTTAAAAAGACAACGAGGAGAAATACCTAACACACGATAACAACTAAAAATCTGATTTTCATAACAATTAATAATATACAAGTATGAAGAAAACTATCTTATCGCTTTTCATGCTATGCTTAGCCATCAGTAGTTTCGCAGGTGCTAAACGTGACGGCTTTGCCATTGTCATTGATCCAACCAGTCTCAGTCAGGCGAAAGCCGAGGTGGAGGCTTATGCTGCCGCTATCGAACAAGCTCATGGACTCAAGGTTTATACCATCGTGGACCGTTGGGGCATCCCAGACAGTATCCGCGCTGAACTTATCCGCCTGCATGCACAGAAAGAAGAGCCCGTCATTGGTGCCGTTTTCGTGGGCGATATCCCTGTGCCCATGATTCGCGACGCTCAGCACATGACATCCGCTTTCAAGATGGATCAGTCTCAACCTCGCAAGAAAAGCAGCGTCCCAAGCGACCGCTTCTACGATGACTTCAACCTGAAGTTCCGCTTCCTCGAGCGCGACTCTGATGCCAACTACTTCTACTACAGCCTCGCCGCCGATGGCGCCCAACGCACCTACCCCACCATCTACAGCGGACGCATCCGTCCCTCTGATGTCAATGGTGTGAACCGTTATGAGAAGTTGCGCGCCTTCCTGCGCAAGGCTGTCGCCATGAAGCAGCAGCCGCGCCAGTTGCAGAAGATGTTCTTCTTCAGTGGCCACGGCTACATCAGCGACTCCAAGGTGGCTCGTATGGACGAGAAAGTAGCTTGGTTCGAGCACTTCCCCCAGCTCAACGACAAGCGATCACGCATCAGCTATATGGATCATAGCGACCACAACCCCGTCAAGGAGCATTTCATGTGCGAGTTGATGCGTGGCGATCTTGACTTTGCCCATTTGCACCACCATGGCGCCCCAGAAATGGAGTATTTCAACGGTGCCAAGCAACTCACTACCGTAAAGCAGGCCAAGGAATTCATCCTCAAGAACGTACGCCAGCACATCATGGAAGCTAAGCAGCGGGGACGCGACTGGGAGAAAACAAAGGCAACCCTCAAGGAACGTTTCGACCTGCCCGACTCCTGGCTTGAGAATGTACTTGATGAACAGCTTGCCATCCAAGACTCTTTGGAGGATGCTGCAGACGACCTCTATCTTGAGGACTTCGCCGTCTATGGCTACCAGCCCAACTCACCCGTTGTCATCATTGATGCCTGTTATTGCGGCTCCTTCCACCTCGACGACTGCATCGCTGATGAGTATATTTTCCAACCCGGCACCACGGTGGCTGTTGTGGCAAACACCGTCAACTCCCTGCAGGACAAGTGGAGCGACTGCATGATGGGCCTCATCGCTGAGGGCGGCTGCATTGGCGACATGCCCCGTTTCTCCACGTATCTGGAGAGCCACGTCATCGGCGACCCCACCTTCCGCTATGAACCAGCCGACGGCAAGGGCCTTGATATCGACCACCTCATCAATGAGAACAAGCCTGCCACATGGCGCAAGCTCCTCAAGAGCCCCAAGGCCGACCTGCAATGCCTCGCCATCTGGCAGCTCTGCCGTCTCGGCCTAATGACCAGCAGCGAGCTGCGCAAGATCTACGAATCCTCACGCCTCGATCTCGTGCGCCTCATGGCACTCGTGAAGATTGCAGACTTCCGTGATGACAATGCCATCGAGGTCATCAAAGCAGCCTCACAAGATGCTTTTGAAATGGCCCAGCGTTTCTCTCTTAAATACATTCACGACAGCGGTGACGAACGTCTCATCCCTGCGCTCATTGCAGTCAGCATTGAGAATAACACCAGCGACCGTGTGAACTTCGATGCCCGTGCAGCCATCGGTGTCTATCCTAAGGATAAGCTACTCGCTGAGTTCGCGAAACAGTTTGATAGTCCTGAGGTGAAGACTTTGAAGAAGGACACCATCCGCGCCCTCATTGCCCGTACCATTGAGGTCTATGCCGGACGTGGTGCTCAGGAGATTGAAGAATTGGATACCGCACAGAACGCCAAGGAAATAAAGTTTGCCATCCGCTCGCAGCGCAACAACCTCGTCCATGCCTACGTGCCCTTCTTCCTCGATTACATCAATCGTCCCACCACTACTGTGGAGCAACAAGTCATGATTCTCGAGGCCCTCGGCTGGCATCCACGTAGCTATCAGGCTCCCCTCATTGCCGATCGCTGCATGGCTATCTATAAGGACGAGCGCTACGACCCACAGGTGCGTAACGAAGCCCTCAAAACTTATAATCGTGTAAATGCTAAATAAAGTGACTCATAGGGACATACTTCGCGTATGTCCCCTATTCCTTCTTGCGCTGTTGCCCCTCACGGCATCAGCGCAGTTATTACATCCGCATCGCTGCGTGGGACCTTCGATGGAGGTGACACCTGAGATCAGCCGCATGCGTGCCAACCGTAAGCTATTTGCGCCCCAGGAGGAAGTACAGTTACCCACCAGCGTGGATAACTCCACGACACGCTATTTCCCCCCTATCTTCAACCAGGTCGGAGGGTCCTGTGTACATGCCTCCACCATCGGCTATATGTTCACGTATGAGATGAACCGTCTGCTGGATCGCGATGCCTCCAAGCCCGAGAACCGCATGAGTTATCAGTTCGCCTGGAACATGCTCAACGAGGGCGAGAATGAGGGCGGTCGCATGGAGGACGGTCTTAAGCTGGCTAAGTTCTACGGCATCATGTCCGAGGCCGACTATGGTTTTTCCGGTGTATATAGTTACGCGTGGGCTACGGGCTACGAGAAATATGTACGGGCCATGCACAATCGTGCCACGGACATACTCTACTTCAACGACAGCGTCCCTTTCATCAAGCGCTATCTCTACGATGCCGGACGTGGCGAACATCCGGGAGGTATCGTCACCTTTAGTGTCACAACTGAGAATTGGCTGATTAAGTCAGACTATCAAGGTCCCTCCGAGACGGGCTATCATGCCCTGCTCACTAAGTTGGGCGACAAGGCTCTCACGGGTCATGCTCTCACGATTGTCGGTTACGACGACCTCGTCACCTACACCGATGACAACGAGACACCTCATACAGGTGCCTTCATCGTCTGCAACTCCTGGGGCGAGGATACCCACGACCGCGGACGTTTCTACCTCCCTTACGACTTTTTCCGTGATGAATCCCGCAACGAGCTACAACTCTCCAACGACTTGTTTGCCGTACGTGCCTCGGTTTACCAGCCACGCCTCGTCATGCGCTTCTCCCTGACTTACAGCAAGCGTGATGAGTTGCGCTTTGGCATCTCCACGACCAAAAACCCCAACCATACACTCCCCATCTACGCCCCCAAGTATGACTACATCATGTACCATAAAGGCGGCCCCTTCCCCATGCAGGGACAGTACAAGCTGAAAGACATGGACGTGGCTTTCGATGCCTCCCCACGTGCGCCGGATGGTCCCGACTCCCTGGCCAAGTTCTTTGCACACATCTACCGTCAGACCAAGGTCAACCGGAAAAGCGGTGAGGGCGAGGTTACAGGCGTGGAGCTCATAGAACTGGTGACTGATGAGAGCAACCTCTCCGATATGTCTGTCACGCCCTTGCGCAGCTGGACCTATCGTGGCACTCTTCCGGCCACCATCGTCACCGGCACCAACGCCTTCGCCATTCCCCTGCGCCCACGCTACCGCGTCAGTCTCTCGCCTATGGCGTGGAATGTGACCAGCGAGTACGGCAACCGGGCCACCTACCGCCTCCGCACCGCCAATGGTCGTCAGGCTAAATTCCAAGTCATCCCCGATGCGGACGGCAAACACGCCCACATCCATTATGCCGTGAAGAAAGAATGATGAAAAATATCACAATCATATTTTCAGCCATGCTGTGGCTCACGCTCACGGCATGCAGCGAAGAGAAAGTGGAAGGGCCAACGGTGCAGGAATCCGACCTCACCATCACCTTGGAAGCCAACACGTGGACCTACGTCTCATTGGAGGCTGGTGCCGTAGTGGCCACCATTCCTTTCGCCGACAGCCTCGCGCAGCAGAACATGGCCCAGCGCACGGACTGGGACGTTGCCTACGCGCCTGACGGCCTGATGCGCACCAACGGCGGAGCCTCTGGTCACGCACAAGCTGCCATCGGCACCTCCACGTCTGACTTCGCAGCTACCGACATCCTCTCCCCCTTCTCCGACCTCACAACCGACCTGCCCGATTGCGAAATTTGGTAACTCCGTCACCCGCCCCATGCGCCACTTGTTATTACTTCTTTTCCTGTTGTCGTTTTTCCTCTCCCTGCCCGCTTCTGCGCAGGCTCAGAGTGACTGGCACCTGATCTTCTCGGATGAGTTCGACCAGCCCGACGGCAGTCGTCCAGACAGCACCAAGTGGCAGAGCTGTCCGCGTGAGGGGGCTACGTGGAGCCGTTGGATTAGCAACCATCCCGATGTGGCACGCATTGAGGATGGCGCCCTCGTCTGTCGCGCCATTCCCAATCCCGACACCAGTCGTGACAGAGCTCCCATGCTGACGGGCGCTGTGGAGACGCGCAACCATTTCAGCTTCACCTATGGTCTCGTAGAGATACGCCTGCGGGTAGAGTCCTTCGAGGGCACCTTCCCCGCAGCCTGGCTCATGCCCCAACCGCCCTGCGAGGGCTGGCCGTATGGTGGCGAGATTGACATCTTCGAGACCATCGACAACCAACATACAGCCTACCAGACCGTCCACTCCCATTGGACCTACCACCTCCATCATGGCGACCGTCCGCAGCACGGCTTCCGTCGCGACAGCATCGACGTCACCCAATGGCACGTCTATTCCCTCGAGTGGACACCCGAGGCCCTACAGTACTATATCGATGGTGATTATGTCGGCACCTACCCACGTAGCTCCGACCTCGATGCGCTGGCAGGTGGCCAGTGGCCCTTCACCCACCCCTTCTACGTCATCCTCAACCAAAGCGTTGGCGATGGTTCATGGGCCAAGCCTGCCGTCCTGACTCACACCTACGCCACCCACTTCGATTACGTCCGCATCTTCCAGCGCTAGTCCTGTCACTTCATTTTCATGTCCATATTGAACATGATGAAGCCATAGATATCAGCCTGCTCTTCCAGGACTTTTGCCAGCGGCTTGCCGCCGCCGTGCCCCGCCTTGGTATCGATACGGATCAGGACGGGATTAGCCCCTGCATGACACTCCTGCAAGGTCGCAGCGAACTTGAACGAATGGGCCGGCACGACGCGGTCGTCATGATCTGCCGTCGTTACGAGGGTTGCCGGATAAGCCGTTCCGGGCTTGAGGTTGTGCAGCGGCGAATAGGCACGCAGGTACTCGAACATCTCCTTGGAGTCCTCGCTGGTGCCGTAGTCGCTGGCCCAGTTCCATCCGATGGTGAACTTATGGTAGCGCAGCATGTCCATCACGCCCACCTGAGGCACTGCCACACGGAACAGTTCTGGGCGCTGGGTCATGCAGGCACCTACGAGCAGTCCGCCGTTGGAGCCGCCTACGATGGCCAGCTTCTCGGGAGATGTGTAGCCCTCGCGGATGAGATACTCGGCAGCGCCGATGAAGTCATCAAAGACATTCTGCTTCTGCATCTTCGTGCCGGCGATGTGCCACTCCTCGCCATACTCGCTGCCACCGCGCAGGTTCACCTGCGCATAGATGCCGCCTTGCTCCAGGAAGGGAATACGCGAGAAAGAGAAGCCGGGGCCCAGCGAGATATTGAAGCCGCCGTAGCCATAGAGGAAGACGGGATTCTTGCCGTTCAGCTTCAGGCCCTTCTTATGCGTGATGAACATCGGCACACGCGTGCCATCCTTGCTCTGGAAGAACAGCTGATGCGTCTCGAAGTCCTGCTGGCGGAATTTCACCTTGGGCTGCGCATAGAGCGTGCTTTCGCCCGTGGCGAGGTCATAGCGGTAGATGGTACCGGGCTGCGTGAACGACGTGAAGGCGTAGAAGCACTCGGGCTCCTTCTTGTCGCCCGTGAAGCTTACGCTACCCGCGGTAGGCAGCTTCACCTCGCGCAGCATCTTACCGTCCAGCCCATAGACATAGGCATGGTCAGAAGCATCCTTCTGATAAGTGAGGATGAACTGGCGGTTGATGACATCGATGCCGCTCAGGACATCCGTCTGCTCCGCCACCAGCTCCTTCCAGTCATTGATGCCGGGGCGATGGATGTCAGCCGTCACGATATGGCCTTTGGGTGCCTGCCAGTTGGTATAGATATAGAGCTTATCACCCGCCGTATAGACTGGCGTATATTCATAGTCCATGTCCGTTGTCAGCTGAATGAATTGCGAATCGTGCTGGCGCAGATCCCTGACGTAGAGGTTGTTGCCAGCGCCGGCACCAGCCTCGAACAGCCACATCACCGTCTCCTCCTCATTGACGCTCACGTAATAGAAGCGCTTGGGCTGTGTCGGGTTTTGGTAGAACAGCACATCCTCCGACTGCGGTGTACCTATTTTATGATAATACACCTTGTGGCCCGCATTCACGTTGGAGAACTCCTTGCCCTCCGATGGGCGGTCGTAGGCGGAGTAGTAGAAGCCGTCGCCCTGCCATGCGGCGTTTGAGAACTTAGCCCACGCTACATGGTCGTTCGTCAGCTGTCCCGTCCGCAGGTCAATGACGAAGAACTCCTCCCAGTCCGATCCCGAGCGCGAGATGCGGTAGGCTGCCCAACGTCCGTTGTGCGAGAAATGGACGCCCTTCAGCGCCACGGTGCCGTCCGTGCTTAGCTTGTTGGGGTCCAGGAAGACGCGTGGCTCCGCGCCCAGCGCATCCATCACGTACAGGACGCTCTGGTTCTGCAGGCCGTCGTTCTTGTAGAAGTACCACTTCCCATGATGCTTGCGCGGCGCCGAGATCTTCTCGTAGTTAGCCAGCTCCGTGAGCCGTTTCAGCAGTTTCGTGCGGAAGGGAATGCGCTGCAGGTAGCTGTTCGTCACGCGGTTCTCCGCCTCCACCCACGCAGCCGTCTGCTCCGAGGTGTCGTTCTCGAGCCAGCGATAAGGGTCGCTGACCTTGACACCAAAATACTCGTCCACCGTACCGTCCTTTGCGGCCTTGGGATATTGCAGTCCCTGTGCCTGCATCATTGTTGCGGCCATCATTGCCATACTCATTAATAAGAATCTCTTCATATCTTGTTTTCGTTATCGTTATCTACTTTTTGCGCTGCAAAGATACACTTTTCCGCTCGAAGGGCACAAGTTTTTACATATTTTCTTTTGTGCGAGCGGGATTAATCCCTATCTTTGCAGGCATATAGATACACGACAGATAATGGACAAGGACTTCCGGAAGCCGACAGCACATGGATGACTGCGCCGCTGGTCGCCTGCTACTGCTGTCGCCCTGGGCCTATCAGTTCAGGAGACACACGGAAAACATCACCACACTCCTTTGCAAAACAATGAACTGCATTGCTCAAGCCGTATGCAGACAAAAGGATGACTGGTGGAAGTAAAAGTAGACTCAACCCATCACCCACACCTTGTGAGAATGAGAGCCACGAGTGGTGATGCCCGAAGCCGGATCTGCGACGAATGACCTTAGATCCCTTGAGGCGGAGGTACGGCTCTGTTCGGTTGAGCAGACATAATCCGCGAGGCTCATAAAACCTTGCTTTTCAATAATCGATTTAGCCAAAGCTAGGCGTTCCTCACGACTATACATGCACTTTTGGGACTTCTTTACTTCGGCTTGAACGCGATCGAAGGTAGCTTCGCGGTTCAAGTTTGCCAACAGCTCTGGATCTGGCTTGAAATTCAAGCCTTTGATACAAACGTGCCTATACTTTTCCTTCTCCTCTTCAGCTTCCTGGACTTTTCCTTTATTTTTCTTTTTGGCGATTCCCTTTTCAGAGGGCGTTGTCGTGTCAAAGCCTAACGACAGCGAGAATACACCAAGCCCGTCAATCTTGATATTATGCCCTAAAGGCATCCAATGCGTCATTGTCGTTACAAGAGCGTCAATAACACCACGCATCGTTCCCTCACTAAAGCTACCGGAATAAGCTTTCATGTTCTTCAAGACGGTGTCAAAATCATGCAGGTTATAGGTTTGCATCTTCGGATAGAGCACCTTTTTGCCATCCGCCATCCCTTTGGGGAGTTCTTGTAAAATGTAGTTTGCCATACTATTAGTATTATTGTTTTTTGACTATCAATTTTTTCATTTTTGTCCTAAGACAATTTTCTATTCCAAGGCTTGGAACTTATGTACCAAGTCCTGAAACATATGTACCAAAGCTTGGAATACATGTTCCAAGGCTTGGAACATAAATTTCACAGTGCAAAAGTAACAAAAAGGAATGATTGAACAAAGAAATAAGATGAGATTATTTTTCTCTTCTAAGGGATATTATTTTCAAAAATAACTCCTTCGGAAATCTTAACGCAGTTTTAACGAAAAAAGTTTGGAAGAATGGAATCCTTTTAATACCTTCGCTAATAAACTTAAATATCTATTTATCAGCAAATTATATATAGCATGATTACAAATTTCGAAACTAACAAAGTTTATTTTGCAAAAGGTATGACCACGGAACGGTATGTGGATGCGGCAGGGTGTCTTTTAGGCACGTTGCATAACTACAATATCCCTTGGAATTTCTTGCAACTAACCACATCCCCTCTCCACATTTGGGCACGTGACTACATGCCTGTGCAGGTGAGTAAAGAGAAGTTTGTGCGCTTCAACTATAGCCCAGACTATCTGAAAGACTATCCTAATTACAAGCCTGATACATCTGCAATTCTCTCGGCTCTTGGCATACATGTGATAAGCTCAGACATTATTATGGATGGCGGCAACGTAGTTAGTTGTGGTGACAAAGTCATCATGACTGACAAGATTTTCAGGGAGAATCCGCACCATGAGCACAATGTACTTATCGACGCGCTGAGTCAACTCTTGGAAGCAGAAATCGTGCTGATTCCAGAAGATGCATACGATGAATATGGTCATGCAGACGGAATGGTACGTTATATGGGCGAAGGTCGTGTATTACTCAATAATTACTTCGACTTTGACAAAGCGCTACGTAAGAGAATTTTTGCTACACTTCGCCCTCATTTTGAAATCACAGAACTCCATTATGGTACTTATACCGATAGGAGCTGGGCTTATCTCAATTTCCTGCACGTGGGCCACCACATCTTCATTCCAATGATGGAAGACAAGTTAGGAGAGACGGCTTTCAAACAAATTGCCGACGCTTTCCCTCAATGCAAGTGTCATCCCATTCATCATTGCGAAAGTATCGTTCGCGAGGGTGGAGCACTGAATTGTTCAACTTGGAATATATTGGTTGATTTGCCATCCGAAGAAACTAGTCAAGAATTACCAAAAAAAGTTTGAATATGTTTACAGCAAAATTTATCAAAAACATCTTCTTGGATAAAGAATGTATAAAAGCTATTGGGCGAAGTAGTAAATTGACCAGAGTCTTCGCTGAGCAAGGTAACTTGGATGGCGCGTGTGGTATTTATAGTCTGATGATGATGCTTATCTTTCACCAATTTCTAGACTGGGAAGATTTGATTGATGGCGAACGTGCAAAAGATTCCGAATTTGTAGGTCGCATTCAGCATGAGTTCCTACATAGCTTTAACGGAATCTGTTCTGGTGGGTACAAATTGCAAGAAATCTCAGACAGAGCGAACAAATGCTTTGGTGGGAAAATGTGTGTAGCGTACACAACAGAGCCAGGCACCTCGAACACCGTGAGTCGTAGTATACTGCAAAAGATGATCAGAATGTATTTAGATGACAAACAGCCCGTTATGATTGGATATTCCAAGCCATCTGGACCTGGGCATGCCTTAGTAGCCGTCGCCTACAGGAGAGAGGCAAAGAATCGGTTGCGTTTATTCTGTTTAGATCCTTCCCACGGAGTACCCTTTATGCACCTCTGGAATACCGTCATCGACCTCGATTATCTTATTTCGGACGAAGACGATTTCACTGACATCAACTATTATGCGGAGAAAAAGATATGCGTCAACAGCTTTTTAGTCATAGTCGATAACCTCAACGCGGAGTGGGATTGCCCGTTCTAATATTTTCAAGCACTTAAGAATAGACTCCTTATCGGCTATATACGCTAGTTTGTCCTTATTGATAAACCTATAAAAATCATCATAAGAGACTAGGAGCGGACCGTGGAAAGTATTTCTGGTCAACGCATCATACTTTCTTTCCATATCTTTATCCGAATAAGGGAAACTACGCGATGAAGAAGAATACGTGACAGACAAGTCCTTCACATTTCGAACAATTGTGGGGATTTCCCTCGGCGCTTCAGTAAACGCATCAAAACTATCGAACAACTCCCACTCGCACTTATGAGGTCCATCAAGAACCTGCCGCGTACTACGTTTCAACAGTTTTCGAATTAGTATGCCTCCAAAAGCGAAATCACACGTCGCGTCCACCACGCCCTCCTTGCCATACTGGCGGGTGTATGAGCTTTGGAATGTCAAATCGATTCCGCTTTGATGAAAGAACCAGCGACCCTCTCCGAGCTCACGTGGATAGGTAATAATATCGGGATAGTTCTTGTTGCAGAAATAGAATTCAATATCAACAAAATAGTATTCTAATCCATTCTTCTCAATATGGTACTTATTGAAAAGATCCTCGGCGATATCAGTAAACACCTTTTGTATATCCCCCGGGATAGAAGAGCTACATAACTGAGCCAACTTTCTTTTTAGTTCCATCATAACCTATGATTATTGCCGAGAACAGAAAGAATTCTACTAAGCCTGTTCAACAACGTTGACCTGGGCTTCCATCAATGGCGCGTGAAGATGACTTGCATGTCCTGAGGCTTGGCACCTCCGATGAGGGCGGTGCAAGAGAAGGTGAAGTCGGGCGTGACGGCTACGACGTTGCCGCTGGTATTGGTGGTCAGGGACACGGGAATCACCACGACACGGTTCCAGTCGGGATAGGCGGCATCGTACTGCGCCGACGTGAGGCCCTCGCGCGCCATCGCAGCCTGCTTGCGGCGATATAGCGTGGAGAGGAGGCGACCGATATTGGAGAACGGATAGGTGTTATCGGTGCTATACGTGGCGGTATAGGAGGTGATATCGTCTGGGAACTTGCCGTCGCGGAAGAAGGTGTAGCGCTCGCCCTTGGGCACCATCAGCAGCGCACCGGGTGTCGATAAGGCGCTGGTCTGCGTAGGATTGTAGCGGCTGAGGGAGAGGCGGGCGCGGGCAATGCTGTCTGTCTCATGTCCCTCGAAGATGTCATCCACGGGGAGGGTGATTTCCGTAGCGATGCCTGAAGGACCGGCCACGTATGTGGTGCTCGCCGTGGGGGCCACGGGCTGCTTGGTGACGGGGTCGAGGGGTGCCAGGACATCCACACCGCCGGTGACTACACGCGTAGTCTGCAGCACCTCAGGCGTCGCAGAGAAGCGGGTCAGCGCAGGGTATTCCTTGCCGTTGATGGTGTAGCGATAGTGCAGCTCAATGGTGCTGACATCCACCACGATGATGGTCCCTACCCCACTGACCAAGCGGAAATAGAATCCGGGCATGAGGTGGCGGATGAACTGGTAGGAGTCGCGGCAGTACTCGGGGTTCTGGGCGATGGCGCGCAGCAGCTGCGTGCCGTACTCGCGCGGCAGCGAAATGCGCACATTGGTGTAGCGCGACGTATTGGTGCGGTCGTAATCGGTGAGGGTGTAGTCCGAGACGGTGAAGAACTTCTCCACGAGGGGTTCAGGCCGCAGGGGATTGACATAGGAGGCAAGGTCCACATTTGTGGAGTACACGGAGTCCTCGCGAATGGGATTCTGCGTGTCGAGCTCATATACGGCAACCTTCATGGGGTTGGTGTCGGCGCCATAATAGTTGGTGAAATAGATGCGCAGGTCGATGCTGTCGCAGACGATGCCCTCGTCATCGCGGCTGGTGATGGTCGTCACATCGGGCAGCGTGAAGTTCTCAAAAACGTGGTACTGCGCCAGGAACTCCGCACGCATATCAAGTCCCGTCTCGGCGTCGCGCAGACGGCCCAGATAGCACTTGGACTTGGAAGAGACAGCGGAATCGAGCGGCAGGGAGCGCGTTGTAAACTGATAGGTGACGGGAATGGTTGTCAGCACATCGGAGTCGCTGTACACGCCTAATGTGCCTGTGTCGTCGCTACAGGCCGCGCAAATCATCGCCACGACAAATGCGAGGCCGAAGACTCTGTATTTCATGAGTGTTAAGTGCGTGATGAAATGTGTCAAAAGTTGGAGGTGTCAATCTCTTCCTTGCCCTCGCCCCAAACGCCGTCGAAGAAGTCCATGATGCCCTGTGCCTGCGAGGCGTCGGTGACATCAACGGGCCCGAAGATGGGCAGTCCGAGGCTCTTGGCATAGTCGATGAGCTCGGGGTCCTGGAAGGAAGGCGTCAGCATCATGCCGTCGCTGTAGCGCAAGGCGAGCTTGTAGAGGTCCTGCATGGTAATCTGCTCGGGCAGCTGGTCGATGACCTCGTCAGGTGCACCCTTGAAGTGCAGACTGCTGCGGAAGAGCTCCGTCATGGGCAACGTGGGAGGCTCGCTGCCGGGCGTGAAGATGATGCGGCTGTCGCGGAAGGAAGGTTCCTCGCGATAGCTGGTCTTAATATAAAAAGGTGCGATGCATGACATCCAGCCCTGACAATGAACGATGTCGGGTACCCAGCGCAGCTTCTTGACCGTCTCCAGCACGCCGCGAGCAAAGAAAATGGTGCGCTCGCCGTTGTCGGGGTACTCTACGCCATCGGGATCATAGGTCTCCAGACGGCGCTGGAAGTAGTCGTCATTATCAATGAAATAGACCTGCATCCGCGCAGAGGGGATGGAAGCTACCTTGAGAATCAGCAGATGGTCCGTCTCGTCAATGATGAGGTTCATTCCGGAGAGGCGAATCACCTCATGCAGCTGGCTGCGACGTTCATTGATGTTGCCCCATTTGGGCATGAAGGTACGGATTTCGCGACCGCGATCCTGCACCAACTGCGGAACTTTACGGCCGAGGAAGGCCATCTCCGAATCAGGCACATAAGGAGCGATTTGCTGGGTAATGAACAGGACTTTTCTGGCTTTCATAATGCATCAAATCTTATAATCTTTGTGCAAAGATATATAAAAAATTTGGGATAAAAGCAATATTTAGTGGCTGAAAACGCATTAAAACACGTTTTTTTGCATTTTATTTGCTTTTTTCCTTCCTCATTTGATAAATAATGTGTTATTTTGCGCCCCAAATGAAGACAATACATACGATTCAAGAACTACGAGCCGAATTGTCTGCTGCGCGCGCAGCAGGCAAGTCTGTCGGACTCGTACCAACAATGGGTGCCCTGCACGCAGGACACGCCTCGCTGGTGCGCCGTTCCGTGAGCGAGAACGACGTAACCGTGGTCAGTATTTTTCTGAACCCCACACAATTCAATGACAAGAATGACCTTGCGCGCTATCCTCGCACATTGGAGGCCGACTGCCGCCTGCTGGAGGAGTGCGGCGCACAGATTGCCTTTGCGCCCAGCGTAGAGGAGGTCTATCCGGAACCTGACACCCGCCACTTCTCATACCCGCCCACGGACAGCGTCATGGAGGGAGCGATGCGACCGGGCCACTTCAACGGCGTCTGCCAAATCGTGTCCAAACTGTTCATGTTCGTAGAGCCCGATCGCGCCTACTTCGGCGAAAAGGACTTCCAGCAGATTGCCGTCATCCGCAGGATGGTGGCCGACCTGGGCTTCAAGCTCCAGATTGTCCCCTGCCCCGTCGTGCGCGAAGCGGACGGATTGGCCATGTCCAGCCGCAACACGCTCCTCGCACCTGCCGAGCGCGCCATCGCGCCGCAGATCTACGCAGCCCTGAGCGCCAGCCGCGACTTTGCCAAGAGCCACTCCGTTGCCCAGACACGCGAATACGTGGAAGCACGCATCAATGCCATTGAGGGTCTGGAAGTGGAATACTACTCTATCGTCGATGCCGACAGCCTGGCAGACGTCACCAATTGGAACGACGCAGCCTCCGTAGTAGGTTGCATCACGGTCTATTGCGGCAGCAAACCCATCCGACTGATTGACCACATCCACTATTAAAGCCAATATTTAAATCAAAACGATTAAAGTTCTGATTATATGATTATTGAAGTCGTTAAAAGCAAGATACACTGCGCTACCGTAACGGAAGCAAACCTGCATTATATGGGCAGCATCACCATCGATGAAGACCTCATGGATGCAGCCGGACTGATTGCCGGCGAGCGGGTGTATATCGTCAACAACATGAATGGCGAGCGCTTTGACACCTACGTCATCACTGGGCCTCGCGGCAGCGGTTGTATCTGCCTCAACGGTGCCGCAGCGCGCAAGGTGCAGGTCGGGGACGTGGTCATCATCATGGCTTACGCGCACATGGAGCTGGAGGAGGCCAAGGCCTTCAAACCGAAAGTCATCTTCCCGGACGAGAAGAACGGACTACCGAAATAACGGATTCAACTTTCGGGTTTCTATAACGAACTTGAACTTCTGTTTTTGTAGTATAAAAGAAAAGGGGCTGTGTGTTGACACAGCCCCTTGCTATTTCCGCAAACTTGTCGCGGCTTACTTGTTGGGATCTTCGCAGAGCTCGGTGAGAATACCCACGGTGCTCTTCGGGTGCAGGAAAGCAATCTGCAGGCCGTCAGCGCCCTTGCGGGGTGCCTTGTCGATGAGACGGATACCCTGACCGTCGCATTCAGCGAGTGCCTCAGCGACACCGTCCTCCACGCAGAAAGCTACGTGGTGAATACCACGACCACCGTTGTCGAGGAACTTCTGCACAGTGCTCTCAGCGCAAGTGGGCTCCAGGAGCTCCAGCTTGACCTCGCCTACCTTCAGGAAGGCGGTCTTCACTTTCTGGTCCTCAACAACCTCGGTCTTGTAGCACTTCAGGCCAAGGACGTTCTCAAAATAAGGCAGCACGGCGTCGATGCTCTGCACGGCGATGCCCAGATGTTCAATCTTTGAAATTTTCATGACGATTGTAGATTAATTATGTTTATAAAATAACGATTAGGAGTTAAACCACTTCACGTAGCAGAAGTCCTGACGATGGGGCAGACGCTCGTTCTTGGGATACATACGATAAGCCGTCTTGAAGCCACCGGCGTTGTTGGCGATGTGCGTCACGTGGAAGGTGAAGAGGTTACCCTCGCGCTTCACAACCTCCAGAGGCTCAACGCTGTAGATATGGTCTTCGCCCTTCTTGTCCGTTGAGAGGGTGACGAGCTCGATGCCGATGGCATTGTCGAGTCCAGCCTCGTCAACAACAATATTGACGTCATACTTCTTACCAGCCTCAAGGATTGTATTCTCGGCGGGCTCACTGCGGTCGATGCTGACAACGCGGATGCTGTCCCAGCGCTCTGCCACAGCTTCCTTCCATCCTGCAATCTCCTTAGCCAGTGCATTGTCCTTGGCCTGCAGTTTCTTGGAACGGGCAGCCATCGGTGTATAGAACTTCGTGTAGTAGTCGTCCAACTGACGCTTCATCGTGTAGTGAGGAGCGATGCGGGCGATGCTGTTCTTGATGACCTGAATCCATGAGGGGCTATAGCCCTTGGCGTTGCGGGCATAGTAGGTGGGCATAATCTCGTTCTCGAGGAGGCTGTAGATGGTAGCGGCATCGAGCTGATCCTGATAGGTCTGATTCTCATAGGTACGCTTCTCGGTCAGCGCCCAGCCAGCACCCTCGCGATAGCCCTCAAGCCACCAGCCGTCGAGCACGCTGAGGTTGACGACACCGTTCATCAGCGCCTTCTCACCGCTGGTACCAGAGGCCTCGAGCGGACGGGTCGGCGTATTCATCCAGATATCCACACCCGAAATGAGGCGACGAGCCAGCTGCATATCATAGTTCTCGAGGAAGATAATCTTACCCAGGAACTCAGGACGCTGCGAGATTTCATAGATCTTCTTGATCAGGCCCTGACCGGCACCGTCGGCGGGGTGAGCCTTACCGGTATAGAGGAACTGTACGGGGTAGTTGGGGTTGTTGACAATCTTGGAGAGGCGCTCCAGATCGGTGAAGAGCAGATGAGCACGCTTGTAAGTAGCGAAGCGACGTCCGAAGCCGATGAGCAGCGCATTGGGGTTGATCTTGTCCATGAGGCTGACCACACGGCTGGGATCGCCCTGATTCTTGAGCCAGCTATCACGGAACTGCTGACGGATATACTCAACGAGCTTGGTCTTCAATGCTATGCGGGTGTCCCAAATCTCCTTGTCGCTGACATCATAGATACCGTGCCAGATCTCCTCGTTGGACTGATCTGCGAGGTGGCTGGGATCAAAGTGCTTGGCGTAAAGCTTGCGCCACTCGGTAGCACACCAAGTGGGGAAGTGGACACCGTTGGTAACGTAGCCGACATGACTCTCCTCTGGGAAGTAGCCGCGCCAGATGTTGGAGAACATCTTCTTGGAGACCTCACCATGGAGCCAGCTGACGCCGTTCACCTCCTGACAGGTGTTGCAAGCGAAGGTGGACATGCAGAAGCGCTCGCCGTGATCGTCAGGATTCTGGCGACCCATGCCAATGAACTCGTCCCAAGAGATGCCAAGCATCTCGGGATAACCGCTCATATACTTGCCGAAGAGGCCTTCGTCAAAGTAGTCGTGGCCTGCGGGAACAGGTGTGTGAACGGTATAAAGGGAGCTGGCGCGAACCAGTTCAAGTGCCTGATTGAAGGTGAGGCCGCTCTTAACATAATCCACGAGGCGCTGCACGTTGCAGAGGGCAGCATGTCCCTCGTTGCAGTGGTAGATGTCCTTCTTGATGCCGAGCTTCTGGAGCAACAGCACACCACCGATACCGAGGAGAATTTCCTGCTTCAGACGGTTCTCCCAGTCGCCACCATAAAGGGCGTGGGTGATAGGACGGTCATACTCGGAGTTCATATCATTGTCGGTGTCAAGCAAATAGAGCTTAACACGACCCACATTGACGCGCCACACATAAGCATGGACCATATAGTTCATGTAAGGAACATCGATCACCAGAGGCTTGCCGTCGGCATCCATCTGCTGCTCAATGGGCAGGCTGCCGAAGTTCTGAGCCTCGTAGTTAGCAATCTGCTGGCCATCCATGCTCAGCGTCTGGGTGAAATAACCGTAGCGATACAGGAAACCGACAGCGACCATATCGACATTGCTGTCCGAAGCTTCCTTGATGTAGTCACCGGCGAGAATACCAAGACCGCCGGAGTAGATTTTCAGGACCTGGTTCAAACCATATTCCATGCAGAGATAAGCCACGCTGGGACGATCCTTGCGAGGCTCCACGTCCATATAAGCGCGGAACTCCTTGTAGGTCTCGTTCATGCGTTTGATAATGTCCTTGTTCTTTGCCAACTCTGAGAGTTTCTCATAACTCAGGCGCTCCAGCATGAGAACGGGATTCTGGCCGCATTCCTCATAAAGCGCAGGGTCGAGATGAGTAAACAGGCTGCGCGCGCTGTGGTTCCAAGCCCACCACATATTGTGGGCAAGTTCCTCCAATTGACTCAGTTCGGCAGGAATACTGCTCTTAACGACAACTGACTTCCACTGAACGTCATTGACGTTGTTTGCTTTAATCTTCATAAAAAACTATTTGGAAATGTGATGTTTATAACAAGATGTTTACTGATTGGCTTCCATGCGCTCTGCGGCACGCGCCAGCGCAATTTGGTAAGCCTTATAATAATAGGTGATAAAATACTTCCATTGGGCCTTCTCTGCCAACTTGGCTGCGGCCTTACGAGCGACATCGACATCCTTCTTGGGCAGGGCGGCAAAGCCGATAATCTCATCCCGAATACGATCGGCCACCTCATCGAAGTTATAATCTGAGCGCTGGATAACCTCTACGCCATCGGTGTCCAGATGGCATGGTACTCCTTTTCCGACACGGCCGTCAGCGGCCTTGCGGCTATCACCCGTCACCTCGTTGGCCCAAAGACCGAAGCCTGCAAGCGTAGTGGTGACACAAGGGACCTTGAACGCCACGCTCTCCAGCGGGGTATAGCCCCAAGGCTCGTAGTAAGAGGGATAAACCGTCATATCCAAGCCAAGCAGGAGGTCATAATATGGCATGTTGAAAATGCCGTCGGCGCCGTCAAGATAACAGGGGACAAACATGATCTTCACGCGGCTGCTATCGTGATTGGTGATACCAAAGCGATGAAGCGTCTGCGTAACCATATCACTGCCCGGCTCATAGAGGCCATGAGTGATAAACGGATCGGGCAGGGCTTTGCCTTCGCCACCGGCCAAAGGAGCGAGAGCAACTTGCTCCAACTTGCCCTGCAGGTCCTTGCGCGGACCTGACTGCCAGGCTGGCACTTCCACGAGAGCCAGCACAGGACGCTGGAGGCGTTCATCATGCAAGGTACGGTTGAGAGCCTCCAAATAGACATCGATGCCCTTGTTCTTCCATTCATAGCGACCGCTGGTAGAAATAATGAGCGTGTGGTCATCCAGCGAAGTGCCCATTAAGGCGTTGGCCACATCGAGAATGCGCTGACGTGCCTTGCGGCGACGGTTGACAAACGTCACGCCCTTGGGCACAAAGTCCATCTCAAAGCCATTGGGCAACACCAGATCCGGCTGCTTGTCCAACAACTCCAGGCACTCACGGGCCGTCACGTCGCTGACAGTCGTAAAGCAATCTACGTAATGCGCGGACTGGCGCTCAATGCTATGCTTGGACTGCACATTCAGTTCCTCTGCCATCTGATTGCCATTGTAGGCAAAGAGGTAGTCATATAGCGGCTTACCATTACCGGCAATACTACGGCCGATAGTGGTAGCATGGGTCGTAAAGATCGTAGCGATAGCGGGCACATGGGTGCGGAGATACAGAGCGCCCAAGCCTGTCATCCATTCATGAGCCTGATAAATGACGCGCTTGCTCTCATCAAGGAAGAACTGGTAAAAGCTCTCGACCACGCGGCCTGCGGCATAGGAGAACATGGAAGCCTCATCATAATCACCATAGGCATGAAGACTATCGACCTGATAATCGGTCCACAAGGTCCCATAAATATCATTTTTGTGAGCAAAGAAAGGCTGGAAGTCCACCAAAATCACAATGGGACGACCGGGAATCTGCCAACGACCTATACGCACGCTTAAGGCTTCTTGAGCAGCTTGAATGCGCCAGCTGTTCCAGAGGGAACGGTCTTCAACGAAAAGAGGGTTTTCCTTACCTTGCCAGAAATCCGGACCGATGAAGATGATGTGATCGGGGTGAGCATCTTGCAAAGTTTTTGCTCGTGTAGAAAGGACGGTATAAATACCACCTACTTTATTACATACTTCCCAGCTTGACTCAAAGATGTAGTCGGGAAGGAGGTTATCTTGATTCATTATACCTTAAAACGGGTGTTGAATTAGTTCTTTTTGGATTACGGCTGCAAAGTTACAACTTTTCACACAAATATCCAATTTTTTATAGACTAAATCCACATTGCACGCGCGCGAATTTGATTTACGACAAGCGCACGCGCCCGAAAGGCGTCAAAATTGCAACTAAATCGCCATAATCAGATAGGCTATATAAGCCACATAACAGCCAGTTAGCACGGCTCCTTCCCAGCGAACAATACGATGATTGGTACGTGCAAAAAGCCAGAACAGCAAACCGGAAAGCACCAAGACCACGAAGTCCAGCGTAGTCAAGCCTGCCACAGGAAGTGGAAAGACGGTCGCACAGAAGCCAAGAATCCAGAAGATATTGAACAAGTTGCTGCCAATCACATTACCAATAGCCATCGCGCTTTGGCCCTTGCGGGCAGCAACAATTGCGGTAGCCAGCTCTGGCAAAGATGTGCCACCTGCCGCCAGCGTAAGGCCAATGACGGCCTCGCTCATTCCCAATCCACGCGCTATACCCGTGGCACCATCCACAAACAGTTCACCGCCGCCAATCAAAGCAGCAATTCCCAAGACAATATACAGGGAGATTCGCCAAAGGGACATCGTTCCCCCACCCTGCGCTTCATCAGTCGCATCTGGCACCGCACCTTGACGCGCCAGCGAAAAAGTGTAAGCCATGAAGATGGCAAAGAAACAAAGCATGACCACGCCGTCGCCACGAGAGAGCACATCGTCTGAACCACCGTTGACCAGAACATCCAGCGCCAAAGCCATCAAAGCAACGCTGGCAAGCACCGACAATGGAATATCCTTTGTAACCGTTGCATTCGAAATGGCAATAGGAAAGCATAATGCCGAGACACCCACGATGACCAACGTATTGAATAAGTTGCTCCCGACGACATTGCCGACGCTCATGGCCGGCACCCCATCAAGGCTAGCCATCAGACTGACCACAAACTCCGGCAAGGAGGTACCAAAAGCCACAATGGTCAAGCCGATGACCATCTCCGGTATCAGGAAACGGCGGGCCAAAGCGACAGAGCCGTCCGTCAGTTTGTCAGCGCCCCAGAGGACTAAAACAGCACCTACCACCGAAAGCAAAATATCCAACCACATGATTTCGTAGATTCAATTCTTGTTAAAAAAGTTGTCCACGTCGCGAAAAAGATGTACTTTCGCCACCGAAAACAAAAAAAACTCTTCTATGGCAACAAAAAATTCCGGCAAGGGCTTTGTGCAATGCGACACCTGCAAAAACGCCATCCACCTTGTCCAATGTTTTGAGAATCCCATTATTGCCGTCTGCCGCGACCATCCTTACCAGCGAGAAGTTGCCGCCACACGTCGCCTCTGCAAGCTCTATCGTCCTGCACGACCCGAGGACATGCCTCCAATCAAGCATTTCGACAGCTACGAGGAAAGCGACGCCTTCTTTAAATCATAGATCTCGCTCGGGACTTTTCGGCGGAGTACATCGACACAGAAATCCACGCCAGGCACAATGCCATAGCTACGCAGCACAGAATCGACTGTCTTGCTGGCCAGCACCGGATGATTGTTCTCTTCACTCAAATGACAAAGCCATACATGCTGCAGGGCCATGCTGGCACTGTTGGCCAAGAGCTCTGCCGCCTCGCGATTACTGAGATGTCCGTTCTCGCCAGAGATGCGCCCCTTTAGGTAAGCGGGATATGGGCCTGCCATCAGCATCTCATAATCATGATTGCTTTCGAGCACGAGGTAATTGGCTTCGGAGACTTCATTCTTGATTTCTTCTGTAACATGGCCTACATCCGTAGCCAAACAAAAACGCACACCATCAGCTTCCACACGGAAACCCACGCAATCGTTACTATCGTGAGGCACTGCAAAAGGAGTAATCCGCATATCGCCCAATTCCAAGGTCTCACCCTTCTTGATAAAACGCTTTGATTCTACAGCCAGCTTCGGAGAGACGCAGTAGTTTCGGGCGATTCCTTCATGGACTTCTGCCGTAGCATAGATGGGTAACTTCAGTTCTGCCGCCAGCTTTCCCACAGACTTAATGTGATCTGCATGATCATGTGTAATGAGAACCGCCTGAAAGGTTGTCATCGGCAGGCCGAAAGTCTGGAGATGGCGCCTCAGGCTACGATAACCAATGCCCGCATCGATTATCACGCCAATATGCTCCGTCCACAAGCAGTAGCAATTGCCACTGCTACCGCTGCCCAAACACAAAAATTTCAGCATAAGAGGTTATATTTATATTTCGCGGCAAAGGTATATAAATATTCACATAAAATCAACTATTTGTGAACGATTTGTTGCATTTTTTTGGACTTTTAACTACAGCGTCCATTAATATGGCAAACCCACGGCAAAATGCAACTGGAAGTCACGGCCCAGATTCGGATGAATAGCAGGATAACGATCGGGGCCTGACTCATACGCGGGATTGACAGCTTTCATACCTCCGTCCAGACGGAGAATGAAGTAGCCAAAATTCAAGCGAATTCCCAGACCGTAGGCAACAGCAATTTGTTTCCAGAAATTCTCCACATCAAACTGTCCCCCAGGCTGTTCCTTGTATTCACGTAGCGTCCAGATATTACCGGCATCGACAAAGGCTGCACCATCAATTTTCCAGAACAGGTGGGTCCGCCACTCCATACTGGCATCCAACTTCATATCGCCCGTCTGTCGGATAAAATCAATACGTCCATCTGTGCCCACGAAACGGCCAGGCCCCAATCCGCGGACACTCCATCCTCTGACACTGTTGGCGCCGCCACTGAAATAACGCTTTTCATAAGGCAAAATCGTGGAATTACCATACGGGAAAGCAAGACCAGCCCCAAGATGGAAAGCAAAGGAGTTGCGCTCATCGATACGAAAACTCTTCACGAAATCAAAGTCTCCCTTGACATACTGCGCATAAGCTATATTGAAAAGGGTATAAGACCCCAGATTCTCAGAGTATTGAGCATCAAGCAGCTGCGAGAGGCCATAAAGCAGATTACCCGCCGACTCCAAACCGAAGCGGATACTGAAAGCGTTGCTTCCGTAAGTGGTGTTCTGCACGCCTGGAGGTAAGCTGGTGTATTGAAAGGAATAGCCTGACTTGACAATAAACAAGTTCTCGTAATTATAACGCAAGAGCGCATTTCGGCTATCATTCGCAGAGAGATATTCATCGCTGAAAGTCTTTGAAATCCAAGGCATAAAGACATAGTTGAGGTCAACCAAATCCACGCGGTGCTGCCGTTGCTGATTGAAGCGGTTCCAGCGATAGCGCCAAGCAGCGGTAAGGACTCGGCGATGGAATTCGGGACGGTCCTGCGAATCGTACATCAACGAAACAATACTCTGAGCTTTCACGGATCGCTTGAAAGGGCGAGAGAGAAAAGGCTGCATAAACTCGGGGAAGTTCAACGAGGCTTCAGCACTGTACTCGAAATAGTTTTGATCTGTGTATCCCTCGAGCCCTTTGATAGCCTCGAAAGCGCCACGGAGCTGCAACGAAAGCAACGCGGAGCGATGGAAGAGGTTACGGTTTTGGTAACCCATACTGACCGCCGCGCCAAAGTCGCCAGCCGAGTTAGTTCCCTCTATTTCAGCCGAAACGCCATGGCGCTTGGCGCTGACAATACTAACGAAAGCATTTAAGGTATCTGGCGACGTCGGTGAAGGCTCCATCATGACATTGGCGCCCATCACAGCCGAGAGTGAAGACAGATTACTATACGTTGATTGCACGTCGGCCTCACGATATAACTTGCCCGGCCGAAGGTCGGTCTTGTTTACGAGGAATGTGGGGCGCAGCGTCATCTCCGACTTCTGGTAAAAATGCAAGGATCGAACCACGAGGCTATCTAAATGATCACGTTCCTGTTGAAAATTGCGGGTTTCCAGATCCGTCAGATAGTTGACACGACCGATGTGGTAGCGTGGATGAGGTTGCAAGGTGTCGGTCACAGAAGCACGATATAGAGGAATCACAAGCGTGAGTGCTACCTGATGGTGACCGATGGTCGTGTCTGCTTCAAAGCGCACGAAGCTTTTATTGAAATGGTAGTAACCGGCATTCTGAAATAATGAAGTGATACGCGACCGTTCTTCTTCCAGCTGGTTCACATCGAATGCCATGCCCTCATATAGCAACGTCTTCTGAGAATCGCGACGCAGTAAGCTGTCCAATGCGGGGTCATCAACACGCCGAGCAAAACGGCTAACGACATAGCAATCACCGGATTCAACATCATAGGTCAACTTGACTCGTTGACGTTTTCTTCGTTCATGCAACTTGACAGTACTATTCAAAAAACCAAGATTGCGGACAGCAGCTTGCATATCGGAACTTGTCCGCTGAGCTTGAATACTATCATAAACCACCGGAGCCTCACCAATACGTTGAAAAAAACGATTCAGGCGGCGCGTGGAATCACGACCGCTTAAACAATAGACGCCGAGTGGCACTTTAAACAGATTGAACCATTTTGCGTTTGGGTGCTGACGGACATAACCGCCAAGCGTAGTGGTAGAGATATCCTCGTCGTCTGCACGAAGCTCTATGTTGTCCAACATCATCTCCCCTTCGCTCAAGAAACGTACTGGCGAACAGCCAGTAACCATCAAGGACAAAGCCAACAGCCAGAGGCGAAGCAGGTATCGACAGTCAGACTTGCGCATCACTCAATAATCTTATCAACAGACAGCACCGGACATCTTGCGACGGAATTCTGCCAGAACAATGCCGGTAGCCATCGCGACATTCAAGCTCTCAGTCGTTGCCCGACCGGCTGGATAGTTCGGGATGAGAAGACGAGAACGACATAATGCGTTAATCTCTTCACTAACGCCATTACCCTCATTACCCATCACGATAAATCCATGCGTGGAAAGCGATGCAGACCAAAGGCTATCGCCTTGCAAAGAGGTTCCATAGATGGGAATGTCCGCAGGCAATCGACGGAAAATATCTGCAAGATCTACATAATGAACACTTACACGCGCCAGACCTCCCATCGTAGCCTGAACAGCCTTTGGGTTCCAAATATCCGCGGTACCCGAAGAGCAAAAAATATGTTCGACTCCAAACCAGTCTGCAAGACGCACAATAGTACCTAAATTACCAGGGTCTTGAACGCCGTCAAGGGCTATACATAATTGCTGGGCTGCAATAGACTGCACATCAACGGATTCCTGAGGTATACGAAAAAGAGCAATCACCTGCTGCGGAGAAGACTGCAGGCTTGCACGCTGCAGCTCGTCATCGGTGACCGTATCTATCTGAATGTCTGGGGACAAATGGGAATGTGCCTGCAGCCAACGGTCTGTCGCGAGCAAGCGAGTGCAAACGAAACGGCCCAACAACTCTCCTACGAGTTTAGGACCTTCGGCAACAAACAACCCTTCGGCACGACGTCCCTTGCGGGAATCCAACGAGCGAATGAGTTTTACAGTCGCCTTACTCAACATAGGCGGAGCGGACACGACTCAGCGTCTCCGGGGTCATCTGTAAAAAGGATGCGACATGGACCATCGGGGCACGGAGGATAATCTCGGGCTTACTCTTCAGCAAGCGGACATAACGCTCTGTAGCGTTTTCAAAGCGCTGGCTGTCAGCATGTTCCTGGGAGGAAATCAAGGCATGTTCCAAAATGCGCATATACAACTGCGCCATCTCCTTGTCTGTCTCCACGAGCGAAAGCAGGGCATCATGAGGGATGCCATACAAAACACTGTTTTCCAAAGCCTCCACCATCAAACGGGAAGGATTCTGCTTCAGGAAACTCTCAATGCAGATTACAATACGGCCTTCGTAGCTAAAGTGCTCCGTCACGTCGCGACCACCCTTGTAGTAGAACTGACGAACCATTCCTTTATCTACATAATACATACTCTTGCAGATGTCGCCTTCCTGCAATAGCTTCTCACCTTTCGTGACCTTATAAGGCACGAGGATGCTGCCCAATGTGCTGATGCCCTGAGGGCTCAGCGTACAGTAGCCACGCGCTATCTCACGTGCTACATCTCTTCTTTTGTCCATAGTTATATTCATATCTCAGTCTAATTTCAACACAGCAAGGAACGCCTTCTGTGGCACCTGCACATTTCCTATCTGCTTCATACGTTTCTTGCCTCGTTTTTGTTTTTCCAATAGTTTACGTTTACGGCTGATATCGCCGCCATAACATTTTGCCGTAACATCCTTGCGGACTTGTTTGACCGTCTCACGAGCAATGATTTTGGCTCCGATAGCCGCCTGAATAGCGATATCAAACTGCTGGCGCGGCAACAGTTCCTTCAGTTTCTCACACATCCGTCGCCCGAAATCCGCCGAGTTATCAACGTGTGTTAGTGTTGACAGCGCATCCACGGGTTCTCCATTTAGGAGGATGTCCAACTTGACGAGTTTTGAGGGCCGGAAACCATCTTGATGATAGTCAAAGGATGCATAGCCCTTGGAGATGCTTTTCAACTTGTCATAGAAGTCAATGACAATCTCGCCCAGCGGCATAGAGAATTGAATCTCCACACGATTGCCACTAATGAAATCCTGCTTGATCAACTCACCGCGTTTACCCAAGCATAGCGTCATTATCGGACCTATATAGTTGGTCGTCGTGATGACAGAGGCGTGAATATAGGGTTCTTCAATATGATCAATAAGCGTAGGATCCGGCATACCAGCAGGGTTATGAACCTCTTTCATCTCGCCCTGTTTATCATAGACCTGATAACTGACGTTAGGCACAGTCGTAATCACATCCATGTTAAACTCACGATCCAAACGCTCCTGTACAATCTCCATGTGTAAAAGCCCCAAGAATCCGCAACGGAAGCCGAAGCCCAATGCCACCGACGATTCCGGCTGGAATGTTAAGGAGGCATCGTTTAACTGCAATTTCTCCAAAGATGCACGAAGGTTCTCGTAGTCCTCTGTCTCAATGGGATACACGCCGGCAAACACCATCGGCTTGACTTCCTCAAAGCCTTCGATGGCTGGAACCTGTCCAAGACTCTCGACATGAGTGATTGTGTCACCCACTTTCACTTCGGTGGCAGTCTTTATGCCACTGACGATATAGCCAACGTCTCCGCAATGCAGTTCCTTGCGTGGCACCATATCCATCTTCAGCACACCAATCTCGTCTGCCTTGTATTCCTTGCCCGTGTTGATAAATGCAACCTCGTCACCACTCTTAACACTTCCGTTAACAATCTTGAAGTATGCGATGATGCCTCGGAACGAGTTAAACACAGAGTCAAAAATCAAAGCTTGCAGAGGGCCGTCCTCATCACCCACAGGATGTGGGATGCGATCGACCACGGCATTCAAGATATCGTCAACGCCTTCGCCTGTTTTACCGCTAGCACGTATGATTTCCTCACGCTTACAGCCCAACAAATCAACTATCTCGTCCTCCACTTCCTCGGGCATCGCATTGGGCATATCACATTTATTGACAACTGGAATAATCTCCAAATCGTGATCTATAGCCATATAGAGGTTGGAGATGGTCTGCGCTTGCACTCCTTGCGTGGCATCCACCACCAAAAGAGCGCCCTCGCAGGCGGCAATACTGCGACTCACCTCATAGCTAAAATCCACATGTCCCGGAGTGTCTATAAGATTGAGAATGTACTTCTCACCATCACGCACATATTCCATTTGGATGGCATGGCTTTTGATGGTGATGCCGCGTTCTCGCTCAAGGTCCATATCATCAAGCATCTGCCCTTCAGTGACCTGAATGGTATTTGTTCGCTCCAACAATCGATCGGCCAACGTGCTCTTGCCATGGTCGATATGAGCAATGATACAGAAGTTTCGTATATTTTTCACGCCGCAAAGATAGTAAAATTATATCTTTCGCCCAAAAGATGAGCCGAAATTCATCTATTAGGCCAAAAAAAATCCCCATGTGAGGCGTGGCCTCACATGGGAATCATGTTTTGATGTTGATTTCTTGTCTTACTTGAGGTTGAAGACGGGCTCCTTCTCGTCGCCGCTAACAGCGAGCTTATCTTCACGGAGCAACCAACCGAGAGCGAGGTACAGCTCCTTGTCGGTCTTTACCTTAGCAGCCTTCTTCAAATCCTTGGCGTTCTGAGCGCCATTCTCATTCAGGGCTGTCCAAACAGCGCCTGCGAGCAATCCTGCATTTTCAAACATAGTTTCTTTTTACCTATTAGAGTTACTGTATGTTATCAGACAATTCATCTGAATTGCGCTGCAAAGGTACTAATTTTTTCACTTACGTGAAAGATGTCTCACACAAAATAGTGAACAACCGTACATTAATTGACCTATTTGGTACAATAATATATTGAAAAGGTCATTAATTCTCTACCAAAAACCACATAATAGCACAAAAAAGCCTCATCCTCTGGATGAAGCTTTTCTTGGTACGCCCTCAGGGGCTCGAACCCTGGACCCATTGATTAAGAGTCAATTGCTCTACCAACTGAGCTAAGGACGCATCCTTCTTTGTTGTGTCGTACGCCCTCAGGGGCTCGAACCCTGGACCCATTGATTAAGAGTCAATTGCTCTACCAACTGAGCTAAGGACGCAACGTACTTTCTAATGCTTTGGCAGGAGCTTAAGGACTCCCCCTTGGCTTTTGCGGGTGCAAAGGTAGCTTGTTTTCACGACATAGCCAAACTTTTTGCCCAAAATTTCACTATTTAATGATATCAAGTTGCTTGAACACACCTGTAAGAGCTTCCACTGCTTGATCGACCTGCTCTTTCGTATGTGTAGCCATAAGCGCCACACGCACCAGCGTATCTTGCGGAGCGCAAGCAGGCGGAATCACCGGATTGATAAAGACGCCGGCATCAAAAGCAAGCTTCGTCACAGCAAACGTCTTATCCACATCGCGGACATACAACGGAATGATGGGGCTCTCTGTATCACCAATTTCAAAGCCGGCATCGCGGAAGCGCTTCAAGGCGTAGTTTGTCACATTCCACAACTTCTCAATGCGCTCGGGCTCGTTCTGGATGATATGCAGAGCCTCGCGTGCAGCTGCTGTGGCAGCAGGTGTGCAAGATGCAGAGAAGATATAAGTGCGAGTAGTGTGGCGCAAATAGTTGATAATCGAGCTATCAGCAGCTATGAAACCACCGATACTGGCAAGGCTCTTTGAGAATGTACCCATAATAAGGTCCACCTCGTCTGTTAGACCGAAGTAATCGCAAACACCACGGCCCTGCTTTCCGAAGACACCCAGTCCGTGAGCCTCATCTACCATGATAGCTGTACCAGGATATTTTTTCTTCAAAGCCACGATTTCAGGCAGCTTGCACAAGTCACCCTCCATGGAGAAGACGCCATCGACGACAATGAGCTTCACGACATCTGCGGGGCACTTCTGTAAGAGTTTCTCCAACTCCTCCATGTCATTGTGCTTATACTTCAACGTGCGAGAGAAACTGCTACGGACACCATCCACGATACTAGCGTGGTCGCGATCATCACAGATGATATAGTCATGACGATCCGTGAGGACACCCAGGACACCACTATTGACAGTGAAGCCTGTAGCGAAACACATCGTTTCATCCTTACCAACAAATTCTGCTAATTCCTTCTCCAACTGAACATGAAGGTCCAGTGTGCCATTCAAGAAGCGAGAGCCTGCACAGCCACTGCCATATTGCTTCATCGCCTCAATACCAGCTTGAATCACACGCTCATCGCCTGTGAGTCCTGTGTAGGCATTTGAACCGAACATCAAAACGCGATGTCCTTCCATGATGACTTCCGTCCCTTGTTTACCCTCAATCTCACGGAAATAAGGATAGATACCTAATGCTTTGTACTTCTGCGGGCGGTCGTATTTTGCCAACCTATCTTGTAATAGTCCCATATAATTTATAAAGGTGTATTTTCAAAAACGCGGCAAAGGTACGGATTTTTTCTCTATTTATTGCACATTTTTGATGAAAATGTATCTTTGTGATGACTTTTCATGTCAGAATAGGCCAAAGAACGGGATTTTTTATCTACTTTTGCACATAAATTATAATAAATATATGGATAAAACCACAAAAAATAAAAGACTACGCTTCATCGCCAACCCCATCTCTGGCACTCGCGACAAGCAGCCCATCATAGACTCCCTTCCCTCCATGCTCGATTCCGAGCGTTTTGAGTGGGAAGTAACGTGGACCGACCATCGTGGTCATGCCGCAGAGTTGGCCTCAGAAGCTGCGGCTACTGGCGTAGATGTTTGCGTAGCAATCGGCGGCGACGGCACGGTCAATGAAGTGGCACGTTCCCTATGCCATACCCAGACAGCACTTGCAATCATTCCTATGGGTAGTGGCAACGGTCTTGCGCGCCACCTACAAATTCCGATGAATCCCGACGGAGCTTTGCGCGTCCTCGCCCGCTGCGATGTCAAAGAATTGGACTACGGTCTCATCAACGACACGCCTTTCTTTTGCACTTGTGGCATGGGTTTCGATGCATTCATTAGCGAGAAATTTGCCGGTAGTGGTAAGCGTGGCATTCAAACCTACATAGACAATGTCTTCCGCGGAGGCCTCTCTTATGAACCAGAGACCTACGAGGTGGATATTGACGGACAGACAGAACACTATCAAGCTTTTCTCATCGCTTGTGGCAACGCCTCGCAATATGGGAACAACTTCTACATCGCCCCGCAGGCATCCATGAGTGATGGCCTACTTGACGTTACTATCATTGAGCCTCTCAAACCCATCGATGCTCCTCAGTTGGTGATGCAGGCGATCAACAAGACGCTTGACACGAACTCCCACGTACGTTCCCTCAAATGCCAATCGCTTCATGTCCATCGCGAACAGCCTGGTGTTATACACTACGACGGAGAACCTGCCGAAGCCGGGACAGATATCGACATACGACTCATCCCCAAAGGTTTACGAGTCGTCGTCAATGAAGAGGCTGATAAAACAACAGCCCCGCTGCTAAAAGATATTCAGGACATCTACGACCAGATTACGGGTGATATCAAGGCGCAGCAGCGCAAGCTCCTTGCCATCAACAAATCCCTCCTTGATAAGATTCTACAACGCAACCGTTGATGCTCTCCGATTTCCTTCCAACAACGCGCAAAGAGATGGCTCTACGCGGCTGGGAGCAGGCTGATGTAATCCTGCTTTCTGCTGACGCGTATGTGGATCACCCATCTTTCGGCGCAGCCGTCATCGGTCGCTTGCTAGAAGCAGAAGGACTACGCGTCGCGATTATTCCTCAACCAGATTGGCATGGTGATTTCCGCGATTTTAAGAAACTAGGGCGTCCACGTCTATGGTTTGGCATTTCACCAGGAGCCATGGACTCGATGGTTAATAAATATACCGCAGCACGTCGTCTCCGTTCAGAAGATGCCTACAGCCCTGACGGGCGCCACGACCTGCGTCCTGAATACCCCACGATTGTTTACTCACAAATCATACGTCAGCTATTCCCTGATTGTCCTGTCATCCTTGGCGGCATCGAAGCCTCACTGCGTCGCCTGACGCATTATGATTATTGGCAAGGACGCCTGCGCCCCAGCATTCTGTTGGACAGCGGAGCCGATGCCATCCTTTACGGAATGGGTGAGCAGCCCACATTAGAACTTGCACATCGTGCCCTCGACCTTTTGGACAGCGGTCACCCCGATCTTACCTACGACGCGGAGGGAAATGCGCAACTCACGTCCACAGCCCTGCGCGAGGCTCTTGCAGACCTACCGCAGTGTGTCCTCGCCTACTCTTCTGATGCCGCCATTCCAAACGGCATTAGTGACGAGGACATTGTGCTTCACTCTTTTGAGGACTGTCAACACAACCCTCGTCACCACGCAGAGAACTTTCATCATATCGAAGAGGAGAGCAACCGTCTGCAAGCTCAGCGCCTTATCCAGCAGACAGGAAAACAATGGGTTGTTGTCAATCCGCCATATCCGCCAATGACCACTGCGGAGCTAGACCATTCCTTCGATCTTCCTTACACGCGCCTGCCCCACCCCAAGTACGAGGGAAAACGTATCCCTGCCTTCGAGATGATTCGTTTCTCCGTAAACATGCATCGAGGTTGCTTTGGCGGCTGCGCCTTCTGTACCATCTCCGCTCATCAGGGGAAATTTGTCGTGACACGTTCCAAGGAAAGTATCCTACGCGAGGTGAAAGCCATTACGCAGATGCCCGATTTCCGAGGCAACCTCTCTGATTTAGGCGGCCCATCTGCAAATATGTATGCCATGCGGGGCAAGAATCTGAAGGCCTGTCAGGCCTGCCGACGCCCATCCTGCATCCATCCCGCCATCTGTCCTAACCTGAACGGCGACCATCGCCCGCTGCTTGATATCTATCGTGCCGTTGACGCTTTGCCCGGCATCAAACGCAGCTATATTGGCAGCGGCGTACGCTACGACTTGCTACTCCACGATTGGAAGGACGAGGCGTTGAATCGAGCCGCCCGCGACTATACCCGAGAACTGATTACCCGCCATGTCAGCGGCCGACTCAAGGTGGCACCAGAGCATACTTCCGAGCGTGTTCTTGCCCTGATGCGCAAGCCCTCTTTTAAATTGTTCTACGATTTCAAGCGTCAGTTTGACCAGATCAATCGCGACAGTGGCCTCCACCAGCAAATCATCCCCTACTTCATCAGTTCCCATCCAGGGTGCCACGAAGAGGACATGGCCGATCTAGCCAACCGAACACGCCATCTCGGTTTTCGTTTAGAGCAGGTGCAGGACTTTACGCCAACCCCGATGACAACAGCCACTACCATGTATGCAACAGGCTACGACCCCGACACGCTTCAAACAGTCTTCGTAGCCCGCACTCCTGCCGAGAAACAGGCCCAGCGCCAATACTTCTTTTGGTACAAAAACGAAGAAACCAACCATACCCCGCAATCCAAGGCCCTCAATAAACCATTTACACGCCAAGGTATCAGACAGAAGAGGAAGAAGTAATTTATCCTCCCCACCTTTATGCTCGATTCATCATTCATAATTCTATATCTACAATGAAAAAAATCATTTTCCCCCTTTGCGCCTCGATCTATATGCTCAGCGCCACACCTGCTTTTGCAGGTCCCAAAATGGATAAACGCCATGCCTATGTGCTCAAGAATCTGGAGCTAGACAAGAAGACCGAAGCTGCCATCAGCCCCGTCCTCATGCAATACCTTCAGGACAAGAAAGAAGCCAACAAGAAATACGACGACCTGAAGGACAAGTACAAATCAGCTGAGAAAGCGGGCACGCTCACCAACGCACAGGCTACAGAGTTACTCAATGCCAAGTTTGAACGTGACGCCAAAGAGCTCGCAGTCAAGAAGCGCTACTACACTGAATTCCTCAAAATTCTCAAGCCTAAAACCGTTTGGTACGTTTTCGACCTCTCCAATGATAAGAAAGAAAAGATTGACGGTCAGGACTAAGGACAAAAGAAAAAGCATCGAGCACAATACTCGATGCTTTTCTTTTTCTCATGATGCTATTACATTTTGAAAGCGTCACTCTTCACATAAATACGGTACTGCTTGATGCTCTCGGGAGCGCCAGCCTCTACACGCGGCAGGTATTGGAAGCCGGTGAAGGTCTGGTCTTGACCAAGGTCGATAATCAAGTAATGGGGGAACTGGACACCGCGGTTGGTGCTCCAGTAGGTGCTTTCCTGAAGGTCGAAGATCTTATCGGCGGTCTTGTTGCCGGATTCAATATCTTCATCATCGCAGTAAGCCACCTGCCAAGGTTCACGCGAGAGACGGGAGCCATCAGTACCTAGCATATACCACTCAGCGATACAGCAGTACTCGCGGTTCATGTGACTATTTAGGGCCTCGATGCAAACATAGCGGCCGCTGACAGGCTGCGCGAATTTTACCTCTTGCCAACCGTTTCCTGCCTTGAACTCGCCTTCCAGGACAGGCTTCTCGCCAGTAAGATCCAACGTTTGGCCTTCCAAACGATGAGTCTGCGGGCGGTCAAGATTCAGTTTGTCAATGATGGGTTTCTGTAAGCCTTCTATCGTTTTCTCGCCACGCGGTCCCATCACATCAAGCACGATGACCTCGTTCTTTCCTTTCTTCAGCCAGCAGCCGGGAACGTACAGCGTCTGCTGCGGGCCGATATACCAGTGGCGACCGATGGCGTGGCCGTTGACATAGACTTGTCCCTTGCCCCAGTTCTCGAGGTTCAGGAAGGTGTCGCCAGTCTTCTTCAGGTTGAAGTAGCCGCGGTAGTAGCCACGACCGAAGCAAAGGTCTTCACTGTCTGCTGCATAACGATAACCGCGCCCAATGACAGGTACGTTTAAAGTCTCTCTTGTTGTAGGCTTGGTTCTCTGCTCTTCCAGCGCTTTGACCGCCACATTATACTCATCGGGAATACGCATACATTCCCAATAGTCAGGCGTGAACGTAACCTTTGTTTTATCAACACTATATGAACGAAGCGTAGCCGTGATGGTTGGACTGCCTATCAAGCCCTTGTAGTCCTTGATGGCGCGTCCAAAGTTGATGCGCCCCATTCCTTCGACGAGGATCTGTAGTTCCTGGCCCTGCTTGATGGGGGGCAAGGCGAGCGTTTTCTCGCTCTTCACGCGGTCAAGTTTGCCGATGAACTTGCCGTCGATGAACACCTGAGCATAATCATGGGCTTCGAGGGTGAGCTGGCACGTCCACTTTTCTAAGGGTTCACGGCCCTCAACTTGCACGTCGTTGATCTCGGGCAGACGCGTGGTATAAAGTACGCAGCCCCACCCCATATCAAGCTCTTCGAAAGTCTTTGGGCGATCACCATGTGCTTCCTCTTCATGGTCCCACCATGTATATTTGTAGTCAAATCCATTAAAGAGCGGCGCAAACTCCGTCAGCTCAAACTTAGGAATGGCAATGGTGGAATATTCCTTGGGCACAGCGGGAAGCTTCTTGCTGCCTACCCACTTCTGAGCCACGGGATCCCAGTCGCCGCTGTATTTCTCCATGGCTTTGCGCAGCTTCCAAAATTTATCTGTAACTTGACCTGCCTCGTTGATGGGCGCATCATAGTCGTAGCTGGTCACATCGGGCGCGAAGCCGGGGCTGTTAGCACCTGCCCAGTGGCCCCAGTTTGTGCCACCGTGGGTCATGTAGAGAGAGAAACTGATACCGCGGTCAAGCATCTGCGAGATGCCATCGACCATCGCCTCTGCGCCGCGTGTCTCGTGGCGACCGCCCCATTTGTCGAACCATCCGCTCCAAAACTCAGAACACATCTTGGGACTGTTGGGACGCAACTCACCCAGCTTCTGGAACTCATGGTCGATATTTGAGCCTGTGCCGAAATTCATCGTCCATGTGAGGTCATCAAGGCCGTTCTTGGTGAAGTTGGACGACCAGTCACACTGGAACAGTTCCACCTTATCGAATCCGCTCTTGCGGATGATGTCACGAACGGCACTGATGTAAGGTTTGTCCTCGCCATAGGAACCATACTCATTTTCCACCTGCACCATGATGATGGGGCCACCCTTCTCGATGGTCAGGTCACCAAGTTGCTCTCCAACCTTTTTCTCAAAGATTTCCAGACGCTCCATGAAGTATGGGTCTTGCTCGCGCAAACGGATATCTTTCTTCTTCAGCAACCACCAAGGCAGACCGCCCATCTCCCACTCTGCACAGACATAGGGACCGGGACGGACGATGATGTACATGCCATTAGCCTGTGCCAACTTCACGAAAGCCCGGATATCGTTATTACCCGTGAAGTCGAATACGCCCTCCTGCTGCTCGTGAGCGTTCCAGAAGATGTAGATGCAAAGCGTGTTCATGCCCAAAGCCTTGCACATCTTTATGCGCTGGTCCCAGTAAGCACGCGGAATACGCGGATAGTGCACTTCTGCAGCCTTCACTACAAAAGGCTTGTCGTTCAATAGGAACGTCTTGTTACCCACCTTGAAGCTACCCGCCTTTGGAGCTGCCGCCATGGGCATCGCCGCAAACATCATAGCTGCCACCAGCAGCGTGAAAAGCGAAAAGTGAAAAGAATTCTTCTTGTACATAGAGTTATTTAGTTAGTATATTATTATCTGTTTTTTGCTCCAAGATTCCATCTTACTATGATTTTGGATATCCCCGAAGCCGCTGCAAAGATAATCAAAATCCATGAAAGGCAAAAACAATCTTCCCTTTTTCCACTTTTTCCAACAGATTTCTCTTCGCGCACGCGCGCGTACATATTTTTATTTATTCACGCTTATCTCTTTTTTGGATTCATTTTTTGGCTACTCCGCATGAAACTTGTATTTTTGCAGCAGAAATCAAACAGGATTGATTATGTACAACAGAGAATTTACACCAGAGCGGATTACTGCGTTAAGAGAGAATGAGATATTCGTATTCGGAAGCAATCTGGCTGGCTCGCATGGGGGCGGAGCCGCATTGTTGGCACATCGCCAGTTCGGTGCGATATGGGGCCAAGGCGTAGGACTGCAGGGACAAAGTTACGGTATCCCGACAATGCACGGGGGCATCCCTGCGATTAAACCTTACGTGGACGAGTTTATTTCATTTGCAAAAAGCCACACGGAATTAAAGTTTCTGGTCACAAAAATCGGATGTGGCATCGCTGGTTTTACCACCGAAGAGATTGCGCCATTATTTGCAGATGCTATCGACGTTGAGAATATCATTCTACCAAAGGAGTTCGTGAAATGAAAATCGTGATATTGGACGGGTTCTCCGTCACACAGAAGGATTTAGACTGGTCGGCATTACAAGCACTACAAGCAGCTGGAGGGATTGAGCTCAAAGTCTTTGAGCGCACACGGCCAGATGAGGCGACTGCACGCTGCCAAGGGGCAGAAGCTGTACTGACGAACAAAGTGGTTATCTCCGCAGAAGTCATGAGTGCGTTGCCCAACCTGCGCTTTATTGGCGTGCTGGCCACGGGATATAATGTAGTAGATTTAGAGGCGGCCCGCGCACGGGGCATTGTGGTAACAAACATTCCAGCCTATAGCACAGATTCCGTGGCCCAACTGGTCTTCGCCCATTTGCTGAACGTGACACACAGCGTAGCTCACTACACCGCTGAGCGCGCCCGCTGGCCACAATCCAAGGACTTCATGTGGATGGATACTGCACTCATGGAATTGGCAGGGAAGACATTTGCCATCTATGGTCTGGGTAATATCGGCACGACTGTAGCGCGCATCGCACAAGCATTTGGTATGCGCGTGATTGCGGTGACCAGAAAGACGTCATTACCGAAAGGTGTGGAGAAAGTGGCTTGGACTGAAGCACTACAGCTGGCAGACGTTTTGTCATTACACTGCCCGCTAACGGCTGAAACGCGCGAAATGATTAATCCCGAGACGCTTCAACTGATGAAGCCCACAGCCATACTGATTAATACTGGTCGCGGGCCACTGGTGAACGAAGCGGCCGTAGCTGCTGCGCTCAACGAGGGAAAGCTCAAGGCGTACTGCACTGACGTTCTCTCCACAGAGCCACCCGCAGAGGACAACCCACTCTTAACAGCTCCGAACTGCTACGTGACGCCCCATATTGCTTGGGCCACAAAAGAAGCTCGCAGCCGCCTCATCGAGATAGCGACTGCGAACCTTCAAGCTTTCGCGGCTGGTAAGCCAATCAATGTTATTTGTTGATGCGCAGCACCGGCGCAATCTTGTTGCAGGGCTTGGGGAGATCCACCTCCAGGCCCTGTGCCGTTTGGCGTGCCTTGAGTTTACCATGTCCAAGAAGATAGACACTGGAGATTTTCTTGGTAAAGTCCGGATTGCCTTTAGCAAGTGATTTGATCACAACACGTCCGTCCTCTGGCCAGCCCATGGGCGTGACGTAGAGATATTTCTGAGTCTGATTAAAGCGCACGTCGCGAGCATCCATGCCATTGTACTGTCCGTCGTTGAAGCCTTGTGCATTCATCTTGATAGACTTCTCTGCGACAGGACCTTCGCCAAAGCGCTTCCAGGGACGAGTGCCAAAGATGCTTTCACCATTCTGTGTCATCCAAGCCTCAAGTTCATCGAGGAAGGCAGCAGCCTTCTCATCGTAAGTACCATCAGCTCGCAAAGGGATGTTCAGCAGTAGGTTTCCGTTCTTGGAAACGATATCAACGAGCTGCTTGACCATATTCGTAGCTGTCTTATAGCCACGCTGATAAGTGCCTGTATTATAGTGCCAGTCGCCGATACAGTTACATGTCTGCCAAGGCTCTGCGATAATCTCATTGGGGGCACCGCGCTCCACGTCCCACGTGAGCGCCTTGCGCTGGGAGTCGCTGAGGATCTTACCAAAGACTACGCCGCGCGGATTCTTATTGTACATGTGAGCAGCAATCTTCATGCCTGCATCGCTGACAGGATAGAAAGGCAGCACGGTAACATCAAAATAGATAAGGTCTGGCTGGTAACGGTTGATAGCCTCGAGTGTGCGGTCGTAGAAATTGGTCACAAATTCACGGCTGGGAGGGCATGCACCATGACTCCAATCCCACTGCCCGTGAATGGCGCCGTTGTCCCAAGAGCCCTTACTCATCGGGTGATTCTGTTGGTAAAGCATCTGAGGATCCAGTCCTTCCCACCATTTGCCTTTACCATCTTCCTTGGTGAGGTTGCCATCGTAATACACACCAGCTTTGTCACCCTCCAGATCATACCGTTGCGAGGGCTCAAACCACGTCCAGGCGTGATCAGCATGGAAAGAGATGCCCAGCGGAATTCCAGCCTTCTTGGCCGCCTTGGCCCATCCGTCAAGGATATCTTTCTTAGGACCGATATTCACGCTGTTCCATGGCTGGTACTTGGAATCCCACAGATCATAGTTATCATGGTGATTACCCAGTACAAAGAAGTATTGCGCTCCACAACGCTTATAGCGCTCTACAAGGGCTTCCGGGTCCCACTTCTCAGCCTTGAACAGGGGCAGGATGTCCTTGTAACCCACCTCGGAGGGGTGACCATAGTGCTCACGATGATAGTTGTACTTGTAATTGCCTTCCATGTAGAGTTCACGGGCCATCCAGTCGCCGCTACCCTCAACACACTGTGCACCCCAATGGGCCCAGATACCGAACTTGGCATTGCGGAACCATTCCGGCGTCTGGTGTGTCTCCAACGACTGCCATGTCGGTTCATACTGTCCCTTCTGCATAGGTTCATGTTCTTCGCTGACGGAAACTTGATAGGTCTGTGCTTGCGCCAAAAGACTCATGGCAGCAAGACTAAGCATAGAAAGTAGTTTTTTCATCAATTATGTTTTATTAGTTTATCAATAATCATCAATACATGGGCTCAATAATATTGAGCAACTTGATGGTAGCCTTGATGGCAGCCTCGGTCTGGTCTGCATCAAGGGCGTGAGTTCGGATTGTTCGTTCCCTAAACGTCCATTCGATGATAGTCTGCACAAGGGCATCTGTTCGTCCTCCAGGGGGAATCGTGACGGTGTAGTTTGAGAGCCAAGGGAACTCGCGGCCAAGACGTTCACGATAGATATGACGCACAGCACGTACAAAGGCATCGTATTGACCATCGCCCTGTGCACTCTCCTCGTAAATCTTATCGTCTATCTGCAGACGTACCTGAGCCATGGGACGCAGGCCATAGGCCGTGGACACCATATAGGACAGAAGTCGCACTCGTTCCTCCTCTTCACTATGTTTAAGTACGTCACGGATGATATACGGAAGATCTTCTTGCGTGACGAGTTCCTTCTTGTCACCCAGCTCGATAATACGATCCGTGACCTTCTTCATATCCTCCTCGCTGAGATCCAGTCCCAGTTCCTCAAGGTTCATGCGGATATTAGCCTTGCCGCTGCTTTTGCCTAACGCATACTCACGGCGACGCCCAAAACGCTCAGGCCTCAAAGCATTCTGGTATAGGCCGTTTTTCTTGTCGCCATCCGCATGGACACCTGCCACTTGTGTGAAAACGGCGCTACCCGTGATGGGTTTATTGGGCGGAATGGCAATACCACTATAGCTCTCCACCATGTGCGCCACGCGATTCAGCTGTTCTTCGTTGATATTGGTCTGCGCGTTGAAATGATCCTTGAGAATGGCTTGCACGCTCGCCAAGGGTGCATTGCCGGCACGTTCGCCAAGGCCATTGATGGCAGTATGCAGACCACGGGCACCCCCGAATACAGCACCAAGGACATTGCTGACAGCAAGGTCATAGTCATTATGGGCATGGAAGTCAAAGTGGACGTTGGGATAGCGTGCCACCATCTGGCGCATATAATCCAATGTCTCCAGCGGATTAAGGATGCCGAGGGTGTCCGGGAGCATGATACGGGCAACTGGGAGATTCACGAGGGTGTCTATCAGTTGGAAGACATAGTTGTCTCCCTGCTGTTTCATGCCTCCACTCCAATCCTCCAGATAGAGATTGACATTGATACCACGTGCGGCGGCCATCTCTACATTGCGCCGTATGTCTGCAAAGTGCTGCTCCGGCGTCTTTCCAAGCTGCTCCGTGCAATGACGACGGGAACCTTTACATAGGAGGTTGATGGTGCGGGCACCAGCGCGTTCTATCCAGTCCAGGCTCTTACCATCATCCACAAATCCAAGGACCTCTACGCGATCCAGCATATCCTTGCTTGCTGCCCAACTGGTGATGCGCTGAACAGCCTCCATTTCTCCTTCGCTGACGCGTGCTGAAGCGACCTCCACGCGATCCACGCGCAAGTCCTCTAACAGGGCTCGGCAAATCATCAGTTTCTCATGCGGCATGAAACTCACGCCACTGGTCTGCTCGCCATCACGTAGCGTCGTATCCATGATTTCGATGGGAGAAGACTCTCCCTTAGCCCTCCAAATGAAGGAAGACGTGGAGTGTTCTGGCTGCGCAGGCTCGTGGGGAGCATCGGGCAGCGTATGTGTCTTGAGGCTCTCAACCAAGAAGTCTATATCATCGAGACCGTTCATCAGACAGTATTTCTTGTAGCCATTGATGGGGAAATGTTCGCAGCGGGAGGTCGCACTGTTGGTGACAGTCTGGTTGGGCAGATCTATCACGACCTGAGTCTGTGGGTTCTCGTGGATGCTCTCAAAAAGTTCTGCAAGGAACTCCTCGCTCACTTCTACGGGTAGTACGAAGTTATTGAGCTCGTTGTTGCGATGGATATCAGCAAACGAGGAACTGATGACAGCACGGAAACCATAGCCTGCAATAGCCCACGCAGCATGTTCGCGGCTGGAGCCGGAGCCGAAGTTTTTACCGGCGACAAGGACACAACCGGAGTACGACGAATCATTGAGCACAAAGTCCTTGTTCAGCGTGCCATCCGGACGATAACGCCAATCACGGAACAGGTTGTCACCGAAGAATTTCTCCTCACGCGTAGTCGCCTTCAGGAAGCGTGCTGGGATAATCTGGTCCGTATCGATATTCTCGAGCGGAAGGGGCACGCAGGTGCTGGTTATGATATTGAATTTCTGTTTCATAGGAAGAGTCTCGGATCTGTGATTACACCTGTAACGGCAGCTGCTGCCACCGTGAGGGGACTGGCAAGGATGGTACGAGCGCCAGGGCCTTGGCGGCCTTCGAAATTGCGATTGGACGTAGAGAGGCACTGTTTCCCTGCAGGCACCTTGTCTGCGTTCATGGCCAGACAGGCAGAGCAGCTCGGATAGCGGAGCTCGAAGCCTGCATCTGCCAGAATCTTGTCAATGCCCTCATCAATGATCTGCTGACGCACAGTCCATGAGCCAGGCACGAGCCAAGCCACCACATTGGCGGCTTTCTGGCGCCCTTTGACGATGGAAGCGAAGGCACGGAAATCCTCGATACGGCCATTGGTACAAGCGCCCAGGAAAACGTAATCAACGGGCGTGCCTAACAATTGCTGACCTTCCGCGAAGCCCATGTAAGCAGAAGCCTCCCCTACCCGTCCGTCAATGGCGATGCCGGCTCCCGGATTTGTGCCACAAGTGATGCGAGGCGTAATCTCCTCAGCGCGATAGGTGACTTCCTTGTCGAAGACGGCATCTGCGTCGGAGTAGAGCTGACGCCATTGAGCGACAGCACGGTCCCACGCCTCACCCTTGGGGGCATATTCACGTCCACGCAGGTATTCGAAAGTGACCTCGTCAGGGGCAATCAGACCGGCACGACTACCCATCTCTATACTGAGATTGGAGAGCGTGAGGCGACCTTCCATGGACAGGGAGCGAACTGCTGAGCCTGCATATTCGACAGCATAGCCCGTGGCTCCGCTGGTGGTCATCTGAGCCATGATATACAAAGCGACATCCTTGGCTGTCGTGCCTTTGGGCAGGACACCTTCGATATTGATGCGCATGGTTTTCGGTTTCTGCTGAAGGATGCACTGCGAGGCCAGCACTTGTGCCACCTCGCTGGTACCAATCCCCATCGCGATAGCGCCTACGGCACCATGTGTAGAGGTGTGAGAGTCGCCACATACAATGGTCATGCCAGGCAGCGAAAGTCCCTTCTCCGGACCTACCACGTGGATGATGCCGTTGTCCTTCGTTCCCATCGCGAAGTGTTTGATGCCAAACTCGGTGCAGTTGCGTTGAAGGGTCTCTATCTGTTTCTTGCCTTCTGCTGGCAAAGAGGTACAATCCTCACCTACCAGAGGGACATCCGACGGCACATTATGATCCGGCATCGCGAAACATTGCTGGGGGCGAAGCACGAGGAGTTTCTTCTCGCGCAGCGTATCGAAAGCCTGCGGAGTGGTAACCTCGTGCATGAACAGGCGGTCTATATATAATTGTGTAGGACCGTCGGGGATGTTCTGCACGACGTGTGCATCCCATATCTTGTCAAATAGCGTCTTGCCCATCCGCTTACTTCTTGAATTTATTGATACAGTCTATATAAGCCTCAACACTGGCTGTCACGATATCCGTATTGGCACCGAAACCGTAGTAGAGTGAGCCGTCATATTCCACCTGCATGTGGACTTTACCCACATCGTCCGATCCTTTGGAGATAGCCTGAATGGTGAACTCCTTGAGCGTCATCTGCTTCAGGATAATCTTCTTGAGCGCCTTGATAGCCGCATCGACAGGGCCGTTGCCGCTGGCTGCTGCCTCAAACTTCTGCCCGCTGATATCAAGTCCGATGGATGCTACGCTCTTGACACCCTTACCCGTCGTCACCTGCAGGAAATCCAGACGCACGGCGTGAGCATCTGCCGTATCGGCGCCTGCCAGCATCAGCACGTCGGCATCTGAGACCTCCTTCTTCAAATCGGCCAATTCCAAGAACTTCTCATAGACTTTGTCCAGCTTCTCCTCCGTGAGATCCACGCCATTCACATGCAGGCGATGCTTCAACGCTGCACGTCCGCTGCGGGCCGTGAGTACAATGCTGCTGTCGTCAATACCCACATCCTTGGGATCCATGATTTCATAAGTATGGACATCCTTGAGGACACCGTCCTGATGGATACCGCTGCTGTGCGCAAAGGCATTGCGTCCCACAATGGCCTTGTTGGGCTGGATAGGCATATTCATGAGCGACGATACCATGCGGCTCGTGGGATAAATCTTGGTGGTGTTGATATTCGTATCAATGCCCAGCCCCTTATGGCATTTGAGGATCATGGCAATTTCCTCCAGCGAGGTATTACCGGCTCGTTCGCCTATTCCGTTGATGGTCACTTCCACCTGACGCGCACCAGCCATCACGCCACTGAAGGTGTTGGCCGTTGCCATTCCCAGATCATTGTGGCAGTGCGTCGAGATGATGGCGCGGTCGATGCCGTCCACGTGTTCCATCAGATATTTGATTTTCTCATGATATTCCTGCGGCAGGCAATAGCCAGTGGTATCAGGGATATTCACCACGGTGGCTCCGGCTTTGATGACCGCCTCCACCACGCGAGCCAGATATTCATTATCCGTACGTCCGGCATCCTCGCAGTAGAATTCCACGTCGTCCACATACTGCTTGGCATATTTGGTGGCCGCCACAGCACGTTCGAGGATCTCTTCGCGGGTGGAATTGAACTTGAACTGAATGTGCTCGTCGCTGGTACCGATACCCGTATGGATACGTTTGTGCTTGGCATACTTTAGCGCCTCGAACGCCACGTCAATGTCACGCTCTACGGCACGTGTCAATGCACAAATCACAGGCCACGTCACAGCCTTTGAGATCTCAATAACGCTATTGAAATCGCCAGGGCTGGAGATTGGGAAGCCCGCCTCGATGACATCCACGCCCAACTGTTCAAGCGCTTTCGCCACCTGAATCTTCTCTACCGTGTTTAGCTGACAACCGGGCACCTGTTCGCCGTCGCGCAGTGTTGTATCAAAAATGAATAGTCTGTCGCTCATGTCTGCTTTTTCTATTTTGTATTTTACTATTTTGCCTGTATCTAAAAAACAAGAGCCTTTCTTACACCCGGAAGTGTGAAAGGCTCTTCTATTTGATATTGCTATGTTACACTAGCATCAAGCACTGACCACACCTCCGGTTGCCTTACGCAGTCGGATACCGAGAATGGACAGAATAATGACACTTAGTTGTTGCATCATGCTGGGATGTTTGATTTAACCGCCGCAAAAGTACTACTTTCTGCTTATTCACGCAAATAAAATGTGATTTTTTTGTGAAAACCGAGCTTTAGAGGCTCACTCCGCCAAAGAAGTGGAAGCGGTAAGTAAAGGAAAGCATCACATAAGAGACTACGCGCTCGCTGTCGCCATCCGTACGGGATGTGGCCGAGATGTTACGGCTGACCATGTCGCGCTGGCGCAGGATATCATTCCATCGCAGGGTGACGATGGCGTTGCGATTCTTCATGAACGAGTAGCTGGCCTGAGCATTCCATATCCATTGGTTGGTGTTCATCACCTCGTCCGCGAAGCCCCTGCGGCATTGCAGGTTCATGTCCGTAGAGAGGTTCAAGCCGAACCAGAAGTTCATGTTTCCACTCGCGCCCACGGAATAATTATAGGTGTCCAGGTTCGAAGCGCTGGTGGCTGTGGCGCGCGAGGCATTGTAGTTGCCGTTCAGGTTGAGGTTCAGCTCCAACGTGTTCTTGAGCCATGAGACGGGCTCTGCCTCCAGATCGTAGATATCCTCGTCCGCGAAGACCGGCACCATGTCGTAGTCCTGACGGAACGTGAAGCGCACGCCTTGATGCACATTGTTACTGTTCATCACATTCTTCACCGTGGCCTTCTCTGCCGAGCGATAGACGTAGCCATTGGCCGTTGTGTGGTTATAGGAGGTGCTTGTGCCGATGCGGAAATGACGGGCTGAATCCAACGCCGTATTAAAATTGAAGTTGGTGCCTGTGTTCCAGTTACCATTGATATTCACGGGCTTCGTCACGCGTCCACCCGTCTCCTCGATGTACTCCGTACGCGAGGCCGTCGCATTCTGCGTGGTGCGGAAGTTGGCGTTCCAGTTGAACGTGCGCTGCAGTTCCGGAATCGCATAGCGCCATTCGGCACGTGCATTGTGCGTGAAGCTCGGCTTCAGCTCGGGGTTACCCAATTGAATATTCAGGGGATTCGCGTTGTTCAGCGTATCAGGAATCAGATCCGTGATACCCGGCTGTCCACTCTGTCCGCCATAGCGGGCCTCCAACTGATGCTGGCGCGAGAAGCGGTAGCGGAAGTTAACCGTCGGCGACCAGTTCACCACTGTGCGCGAGACATCGTAGTGCTTCCAGCCCTTCGTATAGTCCACGCTGTTCACCTGCGGCTGCAGGTTGAAGCCAACATTCAGTCGCATCTTGGAGTCGATGAAGCGGTACTGCAGTCGGATATCGTGGTTCTGGTAATTGTTCTTGGTGTAATTACACTGTGCCGTGTCCGATGTGGCCAGGTGCATGAAACCGTCATATCGGTCAATGCCTAGTCCGTTAGCCGCCACGTTGGGGTCAAAGATGCTGGCTACGTCGCGCCGCTGGTCGCGGAAGCGGTAGGAGTAGTTGTAGCTGAACTGCAGGAAGTGACCTGTACCCATAGGTTCCGTGTAGCTCAAACGGGCCGAAGCATTGCGGCTGGCACTGTAGGTGTCATTGTACTGTATCTTGTGATAGATCGAGTCGCCACCCGTTAAGGCCAGAATCTGATAGTAGTCAATCTGCGAGTAGTTGCTCGAGTTTCCATCGTTCTCATTCAGTCCTCCGCTCAGATTGAAGGTGATATTGCGCCCGGGCTTCTTCAGTCTGCGGTTGATTTGCGCAGACAGGCTTCCCGAGATGGTGCTGTTATCATTTCTGTTGGCGTTGAGGTTATGGTTCACACCGATGCTTCTCAGCGCGCTGAGCTGTTTCAGCGGGTCGCTGACCAACGCATAGGGATTGTCCTTGAACGTGGCACTCTCGCTGTCGCTATGACTGCCGCTTCCGCTGATGCTGAATTCAGGACGCAGCAGGATGTTCGTCAATGAGTCTGGTTTCCATTCGATGCGCCAGCGCGTGTCCATCGCATCGCTGTGGCTGCCGTTGCTGCTCTTGCGGTTGCTATAGGCAGCATTCTTGTTCTCAAAGTTCTGTGAGTTACTCCAGCTGGAACCTTCCGACTGATTGAAGCGGGCGTTGACGCCGCCATTCAGTTCTATCTTACTCCACTCCAGATTCAAGCTGGCCGCGGCATCCTGATTATCCTGCATACCATTGCCACCCGTATTATTGGCGTTGCCCACGATGCCCACCTTCTGTTTGTCCAGGAAGCGATAGACGTCGCCATGTCCGTTGTAGCGCTGCTCCGTACCATAACCCGCCGTGAGCCTTCCGAACCATCCGCGCCGTTTGTCCTTCTTGATTTCCAAGTCCAGCACCGTCTCTTCTTCGCCGTCATCGATGCCCGTGATGCGTGCCAGGTCACTCTGCTTGTCGTAAGCCTTCACCTTATCCACAATCTCTGCGGGAATGTTCTTGAGCACCGTCTGCTGGTTGCGCCCGAAGAACTCCTTGCCGTCCACCAGAATCTGCTTCACCTCCTTGCCGTTGTGCGTGATCTTGCCATCATCGTCAATCACGATGCCTGGCAGTTTCTTGATTAGGTCCTCCACCATGGCCCCAGGGGGCAGTGAGAACGCAGCGGCGTTGTACATCACCGTGTCATCAACGATGGTCATCTCCGGCAACTTACCCTCCACGACAGCCTCGTTCATCAGCGTGGCATCCTCGCGCAGCAGCACATCCTGCACCTTCTTGTTTCCGCCCTTGCCGGACAGGTCCAGTTGGAAGGACTGCGTCTTGAAGCCCATGAACGACACCTTCAGCGTGTACTTACCCACGGGTATGCCAGGAATCATAAACTGGCCGTTATTTTGTGTTTGGCGCCCAGCCACCAACTTACCCGTGCTGTCATTCACGGCCACGTTGGCTCCAGGCAACGGCTTTAGCGTGGAACTCTCATAGACCGTTCCACGTACATTGAACCACTGTGCGAATGCGGGTTCTGGCAGAAAAATGGCGATGACTACCACAGCCATCGCCATCAAGGTTCTTCTCAAATTCATGTGTCCAATCTTGGGGTTGGCAATGGTATGACAGCCCCAATATCGGAAGGTTTAATGCAGACACAAAATTTTTTTTCCATACCTGTAATTCCAGACAGTACCTTCAGCTATAGGTATTAATAGGGCAAAAAGCAGCCTTAAGGAGTCGGGATAAAAAAGGTATAGGTTTCTTGGTAAAAAGGTATAGGTTTTAGGGTATAAAATGTATACCTTTTTGGGTGAGATTACTTAAGGGACGTTCTAAAAATTAACCATCAGTAAGTCAGAGGAATCTGATGATATTTCAATAAGAATATGTACCTTTGCAGTACAGAACGACGTAATTATGAAGAAAACGACGATATATAGGAAGCCGAAGGGCG
>JAILQO010000097.1 GCA_024698925.1 Bacteroidaceae bacterium
TCTGTCCTCAACGAGGTGGGCGACGGCAACGTGATGATATTCGACGGCCTCAACTCGCAGCTCGCCTCCCTGATGGTCAAGTACGAGCAGGACAAGGAGTTCACCGACATCGTGCGCCACCTCATTACGAAGGACATTGAGGAGCACAGCCTTCCCGTCACGACGATTGGCAACAACGTGCGCATCACCTCCACTCACGAAATCATAAACTGCCACATCAGCGACGGCTGCATCATCGACGGTGCCTTCCGCCTAAAGGACTGTACGCTGAAGAGCATTCCCAGTGCCGCCGTCACCATTGGCGTAGGCGTCATCTGCCAAAACTCTGTCATCTACAACGGTTCCAGCATCACCAACGCCGCCAAGCTGGAGAACTGTTTCGTGGGCGAGGCATGTAAGATAGTCGATGGCTTTACAGCAGAGAACAGCCTCTTTTTCGCCAACTGCTACATGAGCAACGGCGAAGCATGCGCCGCCTTCTGCGGTCCCTTCTCCGCCTCGCACCACAAGAGCTCGCTCCTCATCGGAGGCATGTTCTCTTTCTACAACGCAGGTTCAGGCACCAACTTCTCCAACCACGCCTACAAGATGGGACCAATGCACTGGGGCATACTCGAGCGAGGCACCAAGACAGCCAGCGGCAGCTACATCCTCATGCCTGCCAAGATAGGCACATTCAGCGTCTGCTTCGGAAAGCTCATGCACCATCCCGACACGAGCAAACTGCCCTTCTCATACCTCATTGCCTACGGCGACGACATGTACCTCGTCCCCGGACGCAACCTCACCACCGTCGGTCTCTACCGCGACATACGCAAATGGCCGAAGCGCGACCGCCGGAACGACAGGGGCAAGAACTCAATCGTCAACTTCGACTGGCTCTCGCCCTTCTCCGTAGGCGGCATTATGACAGCCAAGCGCACCCTCGAAGCGCTGCGCGAAGTGTCTGGCGATGTGGCAACCTATAACTTCCACGACTACGTCATCAAGAACTCCTCGCTCAAGAAAGGCATCAAGTACTACGACATCGCCCTGCGCATCTACATGGGTGCCGTCATGAAGCGTCACCGTCTGGAACGTCCCGCCTCGCCTACAGGCACAGGCAAGTGGAGCGACCTGAGCGGACTGCTCATCCCACTGAGCGAAGAGCAGCGCATCGTAGCTGCCATCAAGGACGGCTCGCTCAACAACATTCACGACATTCGCGAAGAGTTTGTCCGCGCCAACGACAACTATGCTGAGTACCGCTGGGCATGGAGCTACCGCCTCATCTGCGAGTACTACGGCATCGACGAGATAACGGAGGAGACGGCTGCCCGTGTTCATGAGGACTACATACAAGCCCGCCGCGCATGGATTGCCGAGATTCGCAAGGATGCACAAAAGGAGTTCGAACTTGGCGACATCGACCAGTCAGTCCTCGACGACTTCATGGCTCAGCTCGATCAGGAAACCGAGTGGGAGAACCTGAAGTACGATATGTAGGAGCCCCCTTTTATTCCAGAGGAACAAGCAAAGTTAAGCGGCAGCCACCCAGGTGACTGCCGCTTATAGTAGAAATATGGGCGTATAGCTCAAATTCACCATCTTTGGATGGCAGCTTTTTCTGCTTTGTATGACAAAGGATTATTACCTGTCTCAACAACTGTTGGCAGATTGCCTTTATATCTTTTTCTTTGCTATATATTCTTATAATGTTTTATTGCTGTTGCTATTTCATCAGCTGCCATTCGCCTTTTATCTTCGAGTGCTCCTTGTTGATGTATCCCAGTTCCTTTAAGTCGCTGATGGCACGTTTTATAGTTGCCTCACTAACTCCGAGATTGTCCTGAAGCCACGAATACTTCGCCTTGCGATTCAGCTTAATGGCCTTATATACTTCTTCTACAATGGGCGCAGGGAATTTTGAAACCTTCATTTTAGACGGTTTTTGGTCATCCTCATGACCATTTTTGTGACCATTTTTGTGACCATTTTTATCGTCAGAAATGGTCAAATTTGGCTGTTTTCCTGTCTGTTTTTCTCCATTTTCGGTCACGAAGCCCTGGGCTATTGCCTCCTGCAAAGCCCGCTCACCGCGAGGCGACTTCATTTCCTTCACCATCACGGCAGTCTGGTAACTGAAATCGTACTCAGCCTCTCCGTTCTCATTGGACTTCAATTCTTTCTGCACCTTCAACACACCACGACTATGACGATTGACATATCCCAGCACCTTCATAGCCTCAGCTACTACGATGTTGCGATAGTCGTTCACCTTGGGGAAGTTCTGTTCGTTGGCACGCCCATACAATCCTCCGTGGTTCATTATCTCAATGTGGTCGTCGTACTGATAGAACTGAATAGGGCCGTTACTGGTGTAGTCGCGGTGGCAGATGGCGTTCATCAGTAGTTCACGAGTAGACCAATAAGGATAGTCCACAAACGGGTCTTCGCGAGTAGAGCTGACAGGTATCGGGCGACGGTTGGCAATCGTAGTCTCCACAAAAGTATCCAGTTCCTCCAACGTCGTGCATAGGTTGCCTTTGAACTCATGTTCCATCATAATATCGCCAGCACGGTCTTTGCCGGCAAAGCGCACATATTGGATATACGCCCCAGGAATAAACCTGCGCAAGTTCTTGGCGAAGAACAGCATACCAGCATTCGTGGGACAATCGTACTTCATGTCGAAGAATCCAAACGACGACAGCTGGTGCTTGACGGTACGCCCCTCCTTGCGGTCTTCTTCAATTTCATCGTCCGTCATCGCCTTAGGCAGGAAGTAATGCTTGAACTTCTGTAAGTCCATATCGTCGATTGTGGCATTCAGACAGGGCGACGCATCGAATGCCGTCACGTTAGTCCTGCGCTTCTCCAGCAAGATACGCTCATCATCCTCGTTGGCCACACCCTTGCGAGGGCCAATCCTTATCCAAATGCGGCCTTTATATTTGACAGGAGGAAATACCGACGGCTCAACCCGTATCATCACGATGTCACCCTCGGGCATCGCCACCTTCTCTACCGTCATTGATGGCTGAGGTTGGATATTGCCATCAGTACGGATAGCAGCCACATTCTTCAGTAAATCGTCCGTCACGTTAAGCCCTTGCACCTCGCCGTCGTCCTTAACACCCAAGAACAGATAACCAGCCACCTTATGGTCAGGCAAGTCGTTGGCGAAAGCACAGATAGCCTGTCCGAACTTATCCGTGTTGGTAGTGGAAATCGTACGTTCCACCCTGTCGCTCTCTATGTCGTTGAGCAATGCTCGTATCTCTTCTATACTCATATTCTTATGACATTTTCGTTTGCAAAGATACAAATAATAATTCACATCAGCCATCAGACCTCATACATCCGACATCTTTCAACCATGTTT
>JAILQO010000053.1 GCA_024698925.1 Bacteroidaceae bacterium
TTACGTTGCGAATTTCAGGAAAAAGTAACGAATCTCCCTCCCTTTTGCAACAATTTAACGGAAAGACGGAGGGTTTAGCGGCGATTTTTCCCGTTTCGCACACATTATTGTTTTATTTCGCGCGTAAGGGTTGTAATTTTGCGGCGTGATTATGAAAAGAATGAATATGAACGGACTAAGGAAGATATGGATGATGGCGGCAAGGCTGGCATTCCTGCCATCGCTGACTGTAGGCGCTGAAGGCAACCTGCAAAGTACAAAAGGACAGCCGACGCAAAAGACATACAACATCCCCGTGACGATGCAGTGGGAGGTGGACTTAGCGTGGCGTCTACGCGGCGAGAAGTGGGCGGCAGTAGCGACTTACTGGAGCACGGCAGAGACGGAGCGGGCATCCGACTATCTGATGAATCTCTCGAAGGTGTATCGCTACACACTGTCGCATCTGGACCACAGCATGGTATCGCTGCAGGAGGAACTGGAATTCCTGATGCGCTATCTGGCTTTGTTGAAGCAACGCTTCGGCGAGGGCATACAGGTGAGGATAGCCGACGAGGTGAAGGACTGCGAAGGCTCACTACCGCCCGCCGCCCTGCAGATGCTGATAGAGAACGCCATCAAGCACAATGAGCATACCACAGCACGTCCGCTCGTCATCGATGTGACGACTGACGGGCTGTGCATCAGCGTGAGCAATAAGAAGCAACCTATCACCACGGGCGAAAGCACCCATGTGGGCCAGCATAACATTGCCGAACGCTACCGGTTATTGACGGACAAGAAGGTGGTGATACGCGAGACAGCGGACGACTATTGCGTTAAGATACCGCTGATTAAGTGAAAAGTGAAGAGTGAAAAATGAAAAATTGGCTACCGCGATGAGGATACTGATTATTGAGGACGAGCAGAGTAGTGCCGACCGCCTGCGCAGGATGCTGGAGGGCGAGCACGAGATGGTGGGGGTATGTGCCAGCAATGCAGAGGTGAAGGATTTCTTCGGCGATGCATCGCATGCTGATGTGGACCTCATTCTGAGCGACATCCAGTTGGGCGACGGTCTGAGCTTTGAGTCGCTGAAGACAGTACCAACAGCTATCCCCGTCATCTTCACCACCGCCTACGACCAGTATGCCGTACAGGCCTTCCAATTCAACAGCATCGACTATCTGCTGAAACCCATCGACAGCGAGGAACTACAGGCCGCACTTGAGCAAGTTCATAGTTCACAGTTCATAGTTCATAGTTCTACTACGGATGCTATCTCGCAGATATTGGCTTCCGTGAAGAGTCAGACTATCCGCTATCGCGAACGCTTTTTGATTCCCCATCGTGCCGATGAATACCTGATTGTTCCTGTGAGCGACGTGAGCCACATCACCATCCGCGACGGCGTAGTCCGCCTGTGTACCCTCGACGGCAAGACCCACGCCCTGAACATGACCCTCGAAGAAGCCGAGAGCCAGCTCGACCCGCAGCGCTTCATGCGTGTGAACCGTCAGTTCATCGTTAGCGCCACCGCTGTCAGCAAGCTCTCCACCTATTTCCTCGGCAAGATGCGCATCCAAGTTGCCGCCTTCCCTACCGTTGAAATCATCGTCAGCAAGGACAAAGTCGCCACCGTCAAACGCTGGCTGGATTCGTAAGAAAACAGTTTGACCAGGATGATGGGCTGTTCAGATTTGAGAAGAAAATGGCGGATTAACAATTATTATGTCCTAAAATTGGGCCGTTTGGAATATTTTCCGTATATTTGCAGCATAAATGCCGCGAGAACGGGCTGCACCTCGGCAAAGAACGAATTCTCTGCTCTCGGTTTGCACCGTCCTTGCCCATAAATATCCCAATAACGAATGAAGCTAAAGGATTTTTTTGCTTTTAAGGACTGGCTATCGTATCGACAGAAGGTGGGTTTGCTGATGATAGCGGGCGTCGTATGCGGCCTCGGCGGATTGTTTATGTATCTGCTTAGGGCGCATACTTATTTTATAGGCGACAACCCGTCGGCCTGCGTCAACTGCCACATCATGACACCTTACTATGCTACGTGGAGCCACTCCTCTCACGGACGTATCGACCATCAATCGAACGGTGCCACCTGCAATGATTGTCACGTGCCCCATCAGAATCTGGCTGTGTATTATGGTTTCAAGGCGGTTGACGGCTTGAAGCATACAGCTTATTTTGTGGGTCACATGGAGCATCAGGCCATCAAAGCCGAGAAGCTAACAGGTCAGGTGGTGATGGACAACTGCATCCGCTGCCACGAGCAATTGAATACGGAGTTTGTGAAGACGGGGCGCATAGGCTATATGCAGCAGTTGGCCACAGGCGGCAAAGTATGCTGGGACTGCCATCGCAACGTGCCCCACGGAGGCATGAACTCACTGATGGCGACGCCGAATGCTGAAGGCGTAACACCACTCCCGCCATCGCCTGTGCCTGAATGGCTACAGAACATGATGAATTAAGGTAATCATAAATTTCAAAGTTTAAAGATCAAAGATCAAAATATTATGGCAAAGCAATTGAAACAATGGCAAGGTTGGATCCTGTTTGGAGGATCGATGGCAGTGGTCTTTATCCTGGGACTGCTCGTTTCGTCGCTGATGGAGCGCAGAGCCGAGGTGGCCAGTGTGTTTAACAACAAGCGTACCGTGTTTGAGGATGAAATTGTGGCCCAGAACGAGAAGTTCAAAGCCGACTATCCCCGCGAGTACGAGACTTGGGCGATGACGGAGGACACGACCTTCAAGTCGAAGTACAACTCGTCGCAGGAGGTGGATGTGCTCGAACAGCGTCCTGAGATGGTGGTGCTGTGGGCTGGCTATGCCTTCTCGCGCCACTACAACACCCCTCGTGGCCATAAGCACGCCTTAGAGGATATGCGCAAGATTCTGCGCACGGGCAATCCTGGCATAACGGTAAAGACTGCTGACGGACGCGATTCTATCGCCGTAGATATGCAGCCCGCTACCTGTTGGACGTGTAAGGGTCCGGATGTACCACGCATGATGCGTGAACTGGGTAATGGTAAGGATCAGTTTGACCCCGCCAACTTCTATGCCAAGAAGTGGAGCGAACTGGGTGCCGAGGAGGTGAACACCATCGGCTGCTCCGACTGTCACGATGCTCGTACGATGGATCTGCGTCCTGCCCGTCCTGCCCTCTACGAGGCTTTTGCCCGTCGCGGTCTGGATGTGAAGAACGCTACCCATCAGGAGATGCGTTCGCTGGTGTGCGCCCAGTGCCACGTGGAGTACTACTTCATCAAGCCTAACGACGAGAAGAATCCAGGCAAGGCCAACTATCTGGTATTCCCACACGACAAGGGCCTGACCTGCGAGGCTGCCGAGGAATATTATGACGAGATTGGTTTCTACGACTATATCCATCCGCTATCTGGTACGAAGATCCTGAAGGCCCAGCATCCTGGTTGGGAGATGTCGCAGCACGGCATCCACGCCCAGCGCGGTGTGTCGTGTGCAGACTGCCACATGCCGTATAAGCAGGAGGGTGGTGTAAAGTTCAGCGATCACCAGATTCAGTCGCCATTGGCCAAGATCGACCGTACCTGTCAGACCTGTCACCGCCAGGATGCCGAGGTGCTGCGTCAGAACGTCTACGACCGTCAGGAGAAGTGCAACGAGGTCCGCAATCGTGCCGAGCAGGAGCTGGCCCGCGCCCATTTCGAGGCCAAGTTCATCATCGACAAGGGTGCTACCGAGGCCGAGATGGCTCCTATCCAGGCTCTGCTGCGCAAGAGTCAGTGGCGTTGGGACTATGCCATCGCCTCACATGGGGCCACCTTCCACGCCCCCCAGGAGGTTACCCGCTTGCTCTCTCACTCTGTTGACTATGCCCAGCAGGCGCGCTTGCTCATTGCTCGCGTAGCCGCCAAGTACGGACATACCGATGCCATCCCAGTGCCCGACTATAGCACCAAGGCAAAGGCTCAGGCTGCTATCGGTCTCGACATGCAGAAGTTGAACGAGAACAAGCAGAAGTTCCTGCAGGAAATCGAGCCCAAGTGGATTGAGGAGGCGAAGAAGAACGGAAAACTGATTGAAATCTGATGTGGACGAAACCCTGGACATTTAAGGAAGGCTTCCTCATTGGAGGAGGCCTTATCTTTGCAGGACTGATGCTGGAACTGAGCATTGGTCCTGTGATGTGGGATGCATTTGCATGGCCAGCCAACGGCATCGTGCTTGCTGGCTTTATGGTGATGTTAAC
>JAILQO010000084.1 GCA_024698925.1 Bacteroidaceae bacterium
GCATCGAAGGATTGGGATTCGACGGCGGAACCGTCGAACACAGTTACGGTTGCGGGGTTATCACCGTTTGCTGTAAGGAGGCTCTTCTCGGGCAAGGTCGTACCTTTCGCAATGATATTCACATAAGTACGAATATCCCCAGAACGAACAATGAGCTGGCCCTCGTTGTGACGTAGATAGGATATATTGCGGATGCGTACGGAAGTGGCCTCTGTGCCTGCGGGGATTGTTGTTGGTGTTACGGTGAAACCTGGACTGACACGAAGGGTGATGTCTTGGGATAATCCAATGGCGGAAACCGTAATAACAGCTTCCGCGTCAGTCCCATTCAGCCGAATGGTCTCGTCCATCGTTCGTGCGGCATGAAGACGTGGAGCACCATTTTCATCCATAAAACTAACAGTCAATGTGCTTTCAGCATCTGACTGTGCATAAGCACTGGATGTAAAACAAAAACTACAGAAAAGTCCTGTCGTGCAGAGCAGTAACTCGTGAAAACGGATTCTCTTCATAAGAAAATACAGGTTTGTATGTTTATTTAGGTGATTGTTTTCGCTGCAAAAATAATGGTTTTTGCGATTCGCTCAAAGTTTTTGGACTGTTTTATTTAGGGAATTAACGATTTTAACATCTCTGCTCAAAAGCCAACTGTCAAAAAGATAGCTGAACGGTCCAAATTGATATTATTTAGTAAAAAAAGAGCAAAATAATTTGGCGTTTTGAAAAGAAGTCTCTAATTTTGCGGCGGAAATCAGAATACAATTAAAAAGTTTCTCATGATTATGACAGCAAACTATTGGTGGTGGCGCAACTCAAGATTCCAAAGATCGTGAGAAGATAGCCGCGTACCTATATAGTTTGTATAAGGAATAAAGAGAGGCCTGTCGTTCTTGCGACAGGCCTCTTTCAATTAACGATTTAATGATTTCACGATTTTACAATTTGACAACAATATAAAGACATAAAAAAATATATGAGCAACTACCAAATCGACAAAAACGGCTTTTACGGTGAGTTCGGTGGAGCCTATGTGCCAGAGATTCTTTACAAATGTGTGCATGACCTTCAGGAGGCTTATCTGCCTATTATAGAAAGTGAAGAGTTCAAGAAGGAGTATCATGCGCTGTTGAAGGATTATGTCGGTCGCCCTTCGCCTCTTTACTACGCGAAGAGAATGAGTGAACGTTATGGCTGCCAACTATATCTGAAGCGGGAAGACGTGAACCACACGGGGGCACATAAGATCAACAACACCATCGGACAGATTCTATTGGCGAAGAAGATGGGCAAAACGCGCATTATTGCCGAGACTGGTGCCGGTCAGCATGGCGTGGCCACAGCAACGGTGTGTGCATTGATGAACATGAAGTGCGAAGTGTTTATGGGCGCTACGGATGTGGAGCGTCAGCACACAAACGTAGAACGCATGAGGATGCTTGGTGCAGAGGTGCATCCTGTTCGGACAGGAAATATGACGTTGAGTGATGCTTGCTCAGCTGCTATCCGTGACTGGTGTTGTCACCCGAAAGACACCTACTATCTTGTCGGCTCGACGATGGGTCCTCATCCCTATCCCGACCTTGTTGCAAAGATGCAGAGCGTAATCAGCGAAGAAATCAAATGGCAGTTAGAAGAAAAAATCGGGCGTGATTATCCCGACTATCTGATTGCCTGCATTGGTGGTGGTAGCAATGCCGCAGGAACCATCTATCATTACATGGATGATGAACGTGTGAAGATCGTGCTGGCAGAAGCCGGTGGCCAGGGTTGGCAGACAGACCATACCGCTGCTACCCTTCACAAAGGAACAGTTGGCATTCTGCACGGAGCGAAGATGCTGGTCATGCAGGACGAGGACGGCCAGATTCAAGAGGCTTTCACCATCAGCGCAGGACTGGACTATCCAGGCGTTGGGCCGATGCATTGCAATATGGCTAAGCAGGGCCGGACGCAGGTGTTGAGCATTAACGACGATGAGGCTATCTACGCGGGGTACGAGTTGACACGCATGGAAGGTATCATTCCTGCCATCGAGTCGGCTCACGCGATTGCGGCGCTTTCGAAGCTGAGTTTCAAGAAAGACGACGTAGTGGTCCTTACAGTCAGTGGCCGCGGTGATAAAGATGTCGAGACCTATTTGAAGAACAAGGAAATGGCAAAGGAGTATGGGGAGTTTTAATTGATAATTAAGAATTGATAATTGAGAATTGATAATTGAGAATTGAGAAATGATAATTGAGAATTGAGAGTTGATAATTATGAATACATTCAAATATACGACAAGCAGTAAGACGATTCTGGCGGATTTGTATACTCCGGTGGCTGCTTATATGCGGTTGAGGGACTTGTATCCTCAGAGCGCGCTGATGGAGAGTTCTGACTATCATGACTCTAACAACTCCAGAAGCTTTATCGGCATCAACCCGATTGCTAGCGTGGCAATCGGACATGGGGTGGCTACGATTTCATATCCTGACGGAACGTCCCGAAAGAGAATTGTCGGGGAAGGTTATAGCTCGGACCGGGCCATTCACGAACTCATTGACCGCATAGAGGTGACGGGTGAGGATACTGGTGTCTGCGGACTATTTGGATACACATCGTTTAATGCTGTGCGCTATTTCGAGAACATCAATGTGAAGGACGAGACGCAGGAAAAGAATGATGCGCCCGACTTGCTTTATATATTATTTAAGGTGGTGATTGTGTTTGACCACTACAATAATACGTTGAAGGTAGTTAGCCTCAACGAAATAGGAAACAAAAACGACAACGCCGACATAGATGCTGTCTTGAAGGCGATGAATAAGGCTAACGCGAAGGCATATGATTTCCACCCTGTCGGAGATGTGCGTTCAACATTGAGTGATGATGAGCATCGGGAGAATATCCGACGTGGCATTCAACACTGTCTGCGTGGTGATGTGTTCCAGATCGTACTCAGCCGCAGGTTTATCCAGAAGTACGAGGGCGATGACTTTAAATTGTATCGTGCGCTTCGTTCAATCAATCCCAGCCCTTATCTGTTCTACTTCGACTTTGGTGGCTTCCGTATCTTCGGCTCTTCGCCAGAGACGCACTGTCGGATAGAAAGGATAGCGGACCCAGACACAGATGCATCAGGCATTGCCGCCCGCTTCCGTGCTTACATAGACCCCATTGCTGGAACAACCAAGCGCACAGGTAACGCAGAGGCCGACCGCAAGGGAGCAGAGTATCTGCGGAACGACCCCAAGGAGAATGCCGAGCACGTGATGCTGGTTGATTTGGCTCGCAACGATTTGAGCCGGAACTGTCATGGGGTGAAGGTGGATTTCTACAAGGACCTACAGTATTATTCTCATGTGATTCACCTCGTGAGCCGCGTTAGCGGAGAGCTGAATGCCGATGCCGATCCCATCAAGTCCTTCATTGATACGTTCCCCGCTGGTACGCTCTCCGGTGCACCGAAAGTCCGTGCGATGCAGCTCATCAGTGAGTATGAACCGCACAATCGTGGAGCCTATGGTGGCTGTATTGGAATGATTGGTTTAGACGGTTCCTTGAATCAAGCGATTACTATCCGCACGTTTGTCTCGCGTAACGGAGAACTGTGGTTCCAGGCTGGTGGCGGCATCGTTGCCAAAAGCGATGTAGAATACGAACTACAGGAGGTGAACAACAAACTGGGAGCCCTGCGCAAGGCCATAGAAAAGGCTGCTGTTCTTTAAGTGTCATAGGCTCCATAAGACTAATAAAACAATTTAGTTATGAAGGTTGTAATCATAGATAACTACGACTCGTTTACGTATAACTTGAGTCATTTGATGACAGAACTGGGCGTTGATGTGACGGTGCTCCGCAACGATCAGTTTGAACTCGCGGACTTGGAACCGTACAGTAAGATTGTACTCTCTCCAGGCCCTGGAATCCCAAGTGAGGCTGGGCTGCTGATGGATGTAATCCGTACATACGCTGGTCGGAAGCCGATTCTTGGCGTCTGCCTGGGCCATCAGGCTATAGGCGAGGTCTTTGGTGCAAAGTTGGAAAATCTGTCAGATGTCTTCCACGGTGTGGCTACGCCCTGTCATATCGTGGCCGATGATCCCCTCTTTGGTAGCCTCAAGCGTGACATCACTGTTGGACGCTACCACTCATGGGTTGTCTCTCGTGAGGGACTACCAGATTGTCTGGAAGTCACTGCCGTGAGTGACGAGGGACAGATTATGGCGCTGTGCCATCGCAAGTTCAACATACGTGGCATCCAGTTTCACCCCGAGAGTGTGCTGACCCCCGACGGACGCCAGATGATTCTGAATTGGTTATATCTATAATGACATCACAAACAAATAAATCATAAACTGAATATGGAACAGACTATGAAAGGCTACCTCTTCCGCCTCTTGAACCACGAAGAGCTCTCCCGCGAGGAGATGAAACAGATTCTGATTGGAATCACCCAAAGCGAGTATCCCAACGAGCAGATTACGGCGCTGTTGACCTGTCTGCAGATGCGTGGTGTAACGGTTGACGAACTGCTCGGCTTCCGCGACGGCATTCTCGAGACTGGTGTTCCGGCTCTCTTGGATTGCGACCGATATATCGATGTCGTGGGCACTGGTGGTGATCGCAAGAATACGTTCAATATCTCCACGACCGCTTGCTTCGTGATTGCAGGTGCTGGATACAAGGTGGCTAAGCATGGCAATTATGCAGCTACCAGTGTCAGCGGCGCCTCGAACGTCATCGCCCATCATGGCATCAAGTTCACCGATGACATCGACAAGCTGAATCGTTCGCTCAACGAGGCTGGTATTGTTTATCTCCACGCACAGCTCTTTGCCAAAGCGATGAAGTTCGTTGGCCCTATCCGCAAGGCGTTGCCGTTCCCCACGATTTTCAACCTGCTCGGCCCCATCGTTAACCCATCTCGTCCTAAGTGTCAGTTGCTGGGCGTTGCCAACCTCGATCAGATGCGCCTCTACCATCAGGTGTATCAGAAACTAGGCATTGACTACGGCATCGTAAACTCCATTGACGGCTATGACGAGATTTCGTTGACAGGCGACTTTAAGGTGACCACCAAGAATTACGAGCGCATTTTCCGTCCGCAGGATCTCGGCTTTGAGATTGCGAAGCCCGAGGAACTTGTTGGCGGTGCAACAGAAGAGGAGGCAGCACAGATATTTGACAGCGTTCTTGAGAACCGTGCCTTGCCTGCTCAGAAGAACATCGTGTTGGCCAATGCAGGCTTTGGTATCCAAGTACTGGAGCGGGGCGAAAAGAGCATTGAAGAATGTATTGAAATTGCCCGCGAAAGTATCGACAGCGGCGCAGCTCTTCGAACATTCAAGAAGTTCGTGGAACTGAACTCTTAGAGCCCATAAGTCCTATAGGTCCCATTAGTCCTATTAGCCCTATGAAAGATATTCTTCAAGAAATCATTGCTACCAAGCATGAGGAACTAGCTCTGCTAAAGGCTAAGAAACCTTCCCTGCGCGAGGCTCTGCTCCGTAGCGAGACAGGTATCATAGCGGAGTTTAAACGCCGTTCGCCTTCTAAAGGATGGATCAAGGAAGACGGTCGTGCAGACCAAATACCCTTGTCATACCAACAGCATGGTGCCGCAGCCCTCAGCATTCTCACCGATGAACGCTATTTTGGCGGTCATGACGACTTTATCCGTGCGGCACGCCAAACCGGTGTCACGCTACCCATCTTGTATAAGAACTTCGTTATCGACGAGGCGCAGCTCTATGCTGCTGCCCTTTGCGGAGCCTCTGCAGTGCTGCTCATTGCGGCATGCCTCAGTGTGCAGCAATGTTCTGTTTTAATGGCGAAAGCCCACGAGTTAGGCCTTGAAGTGCTCCTTGAGATGCACTCTGAGCAGGAACTGGAGTACGCAGCCCTTGGTCCAGACCTCTGCGGGATCAATAACCGCAACCTCGGTTCATTCCACACCGATGTGGAGAACAGCTTCCGCTTGGCAGAACTATTGCCCAAGGATGCAGTCAAGGTCAGTGAGAGTGGCATCTCGAATCCAGATACCGTTCGTGCTCTGCGCCAAGCTGGCTTCCGTGGCTTCCTCATCGGCGAGAATTTCATGAAGACCGCTGACCCTGGTTTGGCGCTTCACGATTTCATCACCGAGCTAATTCATTAAGCCTATGACTCCTATGATGATTAAGGTATGTGGCATGCGTGATGCCGACAATATCCGTGAAGTAGAGGCGCTTGGCATTGACCTGATGGGCTTCATCTTTTGGCCCAAGTCCAGCCGCAATGTCAGTAAGCGTCCTGCCTATCTTCCAACGAAGTGTAAGCGTGTCGGTGTCTTTGTGGACGAAGATGTCGAGACTGTCAAACGCATCGCTAATGACTATGCCCTCGATTATATCCAGTTGCATGGCCAGGAAACGCCGGAATACCTCGGCACGCTACGATTGGTTGATGGCTTCCCCGCCAACCTCCGCCTCATCAAGGCGTTTAATATCGCTACTGCAGACGACCTCCGTCAAACAACGGCATACGAAGGACTCGTTGACTACTTTCTCTTCGACACGAAAGGCAAATCCGTTGGAGGAAATGGCGCGAAATTCGACTGGAGTGTGCTCGCTGCCTATGATGGCAATGCACCCTTCCTGCTTAGTGGCGGTATAGGTCCCGATGATGCCGAGCGTCTTCACACGCTTCGTGCGCTCGATGGCTTCCCCATCGGGAAGTGTGCTGGCATCGATCTCAACTCTCGTTTTGAGATTACTCCCGGACTCAAAGATGTTGCCGCTTTGCGCCGTTTCCTCTCACAGTTATCCCCTTTGTCCAACTTGTCCCATTAGGCCCATAGGTCTCATAGGCCCCATTAACCCCCAATAACAATGAACAAGATTAATACTCTTTTTGCAAATACACAAGACGAAAAGATCCTCTCGCTCTATTTCTGTGCAGGCAGTCCGACGCTCGATGGTACTGCCGATGTGATTCTTGCCATGCAGCGTCGAGGCATCGCTATGATTGAAGTGGGAATCCCCTTCAGCGATCCTTTGGCCGACGGCCCTGTTATCCAGAGTGCTGCCACCCAAGCCCTGAAGAACGGCATGACGCTTAACAAACTCTTTTCCCAGCTGAAAGCCATCAAAGATCAGGTAGAGATTCCGCTCGTTCTCATGGGCTATCTCAATCCGATTCTCCATTACGGCTTCGAGGCTTTCTGCCAGAGTTGTGTGGAAGCAGGCGTCAGCGGTGCCATCATCCCCGACCTGCCCTTTGATGACTATTTGAACGTTGTCAAGCCCATCGCAGATCGTTATGACTTACGCATCATCATGTTGATAACCCCAGAGACCAGCGATGAGCGAATCCGTTTCATCGACGAGCATACTGATGGCTTCATCTATATGGTTTCCAGTGCCGCTATTACAGGTGCCCAACAATCCTTTGATGATGCTAAGCAAGCATATTTTCGCCGCATCAATGCCATGAACTTGCGCAATCCCCGTATGATAGGTTTTGGGATTTCGAATGCCCAGACCCTTAAGGCGGCACAGGATAATGCCGCTGGTGCCATCATCGGCTCTACGTTCGTTTCATTGCTGAATGCAGTCCAAGGAGATGCCGAAGCAGCGCTGTCGGCGCTCTTCGACCAGCTCCAAAAGTAGCTATCAGTGTGCGGTTAATCCGTTCCCTTAATTGCTTTCTTGACCTTTGCGATATTGCTGCGTGAAACAGGCAGCATATCGTGGCTATGCTTGATAAGTAGCTGCATAGCCCCTGCTTGTGAGACGATTTTCTCTACATGACTGAGATTAACGAGGAAAGCGCGATGGCAGCGAACAATTGTGGGATAAGCTATTAAGTTATCCTCCATCTGCTTGGAGGTGGCGCGAAGCATGTCTGTGCGCACTTGCCCATCTTTTAAGTGGATGACCTTCACGTAGTTGCCAACCGCTTCAATATATAGTAGGTCTGTAATCTGAAGCGTGACGCTATCGTTGGTCGTGCCACGTAGGGTAAGCTCAGCCCCTTGTCCTCCCCAAGGGAGGGGAGATCGGTTCCCATTATCTGTGACAGAAGAATCTGAACTCCCTTCTATTGGGGTGGGGGTGGGCTCTGGGGTGGGCTGCTGCATCTCCTTCAACTCCTCATTCAGCATCATGGTCTCCTTCAACTCTGCGGAAAGGAATGTGCTGTGGAATTTGAAGCGCCAATAAAGTCCGATGATATAGGAACAGAAGGCGATGATGACAAGGGTTTCAAGGAAATTGACCACAGAAAACTGATTACCCTCCACACGATTGCTCAGCACGAAGTGGCGGTATAAGCAGATGCCCAACGTCACCAGCGGCGTATTGATGATTTGGAACCAGAGATTACGTCGGATAATATAGTTGACACCATGCTCAATGGAACGCGGCATGTTGACGATATATTTGAGGATGACATCCGTTAGCATGCAAGCCAAAAAACCAATTACCCACAAGGCCGCAAGGTCTGCATATGCTTGCCACTCCAATCCGTCCAATCCAAAAGGCTTGAACACTCCAAGTGCCAGTATCACAAAAGTGGTACTGATAACGCGTGTTTTTATTGTTTCTTTCATACAGTTGGCAAAGCTGCGATTAAGTGAGTGCTGACATGCTCGCATGATTGGCCGAGCGTGAACAGGTTCGCGGCTTCAAGCCGCAAAGGTACAAATTATTTTCAATTTCACTTTTCAATTTCCGTTTTTTTACGACCATTCGTCACAAAACCATACAGAATATCCCATATATTTGCTTGGATGAGTAGACCACTGTACCTTTGCAACCAGAATCAAACGCGAAACGATTTTTTCAATAACATCAAATTTTATATAATATGGTAGTGAGATTATTCTTTGGATTTATCCTTTTCATCGCTGGTTTGTTGAAACTGGCTTGTATGTGGAATCTGGTGCAGATGGACTGGCTATGGAACCAGCCGTGGACAGAGTATATCCTTCCTATTGCACTACTTTATATAGGTGGTGGCCTGATGATGGGTGGTGTGACACATGACCGCGAGCAGTGGCTCCAACGCCCGGTCCCCTCTCCCGAGGAGGGAAAACGAATCAACTGTGTCGTCCGTTATGGTGGTGACGAGTACGTTTATCGTGGCGAAACCTTCCATGGCGCCTCGCTTGATGCCATGTGCGGCGGAATCCGTTTGGATCTGCGTGAAGCTTCAATAACGGAGGATGAGGAAATCGACATCCGTACCTGTTGTGGTGGTGTCGAACTCTTTGTGCCCCCCACTGTTAATGTCATAGTCCAAAGCCGTAGCTTCATTGGTGGTGTCGGTAATCAGACTGCACGCGTTGTCGGCCAGAATGTCCCCACACTTCATGTTGTAGCCAGCAACTTCATTGGTGGTGTGGATATCAAGAACTGATGCGTTTAGATAAAAATTTTTATTCATAAGAGGGTTACTCTTTGCATTCTCTTGCATCAAGGATAAAAGCGAAAAGCATGTTTAACCCTATAAAATCAAAAGAAAATGATTCTTTCAACAACTCCAACCATTGAAGGCCGCGCCATCCGTGAATATAAAGGTGTGGTAACAGGCGAAACGATTATCGGTGCCAACGTGATAAAGGATTTTATGGCGGGTCTCACAGACTTTTTTGGCGGCCGCAGTAGCTCCTATGAGAAGGTGCTTATTGAGGCTAAGGACACCGCTATCCAGGAAATGATGCAGCGCGCACAAGCGATGGGTGCCAATGCCGTCGTAGGTATTGACATCGACTATGAGACCATCGGTGCCAACGGCTCTATGCTTATGGTTGCTACCAGCGGAACGGCTGTTGTGATTTAAACCTTTCATGACTCAGCTGCCGAACATCATAACTCTATTCAGGATAGCAGGCTCTTTAGGCCTGCTTTTCTGTGATGTGACGAATGATACTTTTTGGTTAATCTATGGTTTCTGCGGCATCAGCGACATAGCCGACGGATGGTTGGCCCGGAAGCTGAAGTGCGTCACCACGATGGGAGCATTGCTGGATAGCTTAGCAGACATCTGCTTCGTAGCATGTTGTGCTTGGAAACTCCTGCCGATACTCGGACTGCCACAATGGCTGTGGCTGTGGGCAGGAGTAATTGTTGCGATTAAAATCGTGAATCAAATATCAGCCCTCGTGATGTATAGATGCTTCCAATTCCCTCATACCATAGCGAACAAGCTAACAGGATTCTTACTATTCATTGCAGTCCCCATGACATTATGCACAGTCATCCCCATCACCATTGTAGCCGCTATCGCCACGTTTGCTGCCATACAAGAGGGACATTTAATTCGTAGAAAATAGACCATTCATCACAAATCGGTGCAGTTTATCCCAAATGTTTGACCAACTGCGTAAAATACAATATTTTTGCAGCGTCAAATGAATAATAAAATACTATTATGAATAAGATAAGCAATAAAGCACTTGTCGTTATCGACATCCAGAACGACATCACCAAGCACTATCGCGATATCATTGACAACATCAATGCCGCCATCGAATGGGCTATGGAAGAGGATATGCTGGTTGTGTATATCAAGCATAACAACATCACGGCTGCTACGCGAACGTTCAAGCCTGGCAGCAAAGGCGAGGAACTGGTGCCTGAGATGAAGGTCGTTTCGGATAACGTCTTCGTAAAGACGAAGAGCAACGCCCTTACAAGCGAGGCTTTTTCTGCTTTCATCGTGGCGAACGGCATCAATGAGTTCTACGTGGCTGGTGCTGACGCTACGGCCTGCGTGAAATCTACGTGTTTCAATATGGCCAAGGCAGGCTTCACAGTGCATGTCCTCTCAGACTGCATCACCAGCTATGACTTGAAGAAGCTCCCAGAGATGCTTGCTTACTACGAAAGCAAAGGCTGTGAGGTCAAGACACTTGCAGAGTACCAATGAAACAGTTGCCGTATATCCTCTCATAATATATAAGATGAAAAGACTACGACTCGGAGCAGTGCTCCACTTTATCATCGCCATTGGCCACGTAGCTTGTCTGTTCGCTTTGGACGAGGCAATCGAGGCCTACGGCATCCGTGAGATCATGCATCAGATGGTGGCTGGACATGTATGGATGCTGTATGCCCTCACCATAGGTCTTGTGCTCGCCTTCACACTTGCAGGACTTTATGCCCTCTCTGCCACAGGCGACATCCGTCGCTTGCCTCTGACGCGCACGGCTATCATCACCATCGTCGTGCTCTACAGCCTTCGTGCGCTGGTTGGAAGCATTAGCTGCATCTATGATTTCAGATGGCTGCAATTCATCTCATCTTTCGTTCCTGCTATTATTGCATGGTGCTACTGGCCTGGAGTAAAAAGAAAGAACAACGAAGTGTTAAATCCATGTTAAAGTATTCATTTCTCTTGACTCGTCCCTAAGGTCATGCCTTAACTTTGCGGCTGCTTAGCAAAAACATCGCGCGATATGAGTAAGAAAACAAGGTTAAAAATCGGAGAGTTCTCCCAGCTGATGCAGGTGACGGTAAAGACCCTGCGTCACTACGAACAGAAAGGACTGCTCTCGCCTGACGAGGTGGACGAGTGGACGGGCTACCGCTACTACAGCATCGACCAGATGCAACAGTTGAAGGACATCCGCGACCTGCAACGGCTCGGCTTCTCGCTGGACGAGATCAAGGATTTGTTCAACGATGGTTCGCACACGCCAACCATCCGCCAGATGACCGAGAAGATCAGGGAAACGGAGGCTCAGCTAAAGGCACTGATAGCCCGTCGCAACCAGCTGCTCGACTGGAGGAACGCTCGCAAAGAAATGAAGACAATGGAAAAATTCAGCATTCAATCACTGCCCGAAATCATCGTGGCAAGTCATCGTGAAGTCATCCCCAACTACGCCGCTATCGGCCCTATGTGTGTAGAGAAAATCGGCCCCGAAATGCAACGCCTCGGTTGTAAGTGTCCGCCGCCGGGCTACTGCTTCACCGTGGAACACAACAAGGAGTACACGCCGACGGACATCGACATCGAGTATTGCGAACAGGTGGAGGAGATGGGCCACGACAGCGCCATCATCCAGTTCAAGCGCCTGCCCGCCGTGCCCCGCGCCCTCTGCATGAAGCACACAGGCCCCTACGAACGTTTCTACGAGTCGTTCACCGAGGCCTTCCGCTACATCGAGGAGCACGGCTATAAGGTCGCAGGCCAGCATCGCACATGCTACATCGACGGGGTCTGGAACCAGGAAGACCCAGAGAAGTGGCTGTCGGTGATTCAGATACCAATAGAGTAATAATCCGTCCTGATCGTCCCATATCATTTGGGGCGATCAGGATAAAATGAGTTACACAATGAAAAATATAACAATTAACCCCCAGCAGATTGCCGCATGTGGTTTATATTGCGGAGTATGCAAGAAGTTCCTCAATGGAAGATGCCCTGGGTGCAAGGAGAACGAGAAAGCATCATGGTGCAAGATTCGCAAGTGCTGTCAGGAGAAGGACTTGCATACTTGCGCCGAGTGCGACAAGGATGTGAAAGAATGTATGATTCACAACAACTTTGTCGGCAAGATCTTTGCTTTCCTGTTCAATAGCGACAGAGCCGCCTGCATCCGTTATATCCGCGAAAACGGAGAGGATGCCTTCGCGGAGAAGATGGCAAAAAATCAACAGATGACGATGAAAAGGGAATGAGGTTAGAATTAGCAACACAAAAGGACTTCGAGACCATCATCGCCTTCTATGATGATGTAACGGAGCGCACGCCAGAGATGGGCACTTACGTTCGCTGGCAAAAAGGCAAGCACCCAACGGAAGAAGGCATCAGTGCCTATATCAATGAGGGTAGCATGTATATTTACCGTGAGCGGGGTGTTATTGTCGGCGCGATGGCAGTGACGATGTATCAGGGTGAGGATTATCACACCATCGAGTGGTCGCAGCAGGTACCAGACGAAAAGGTAGCTGTGATTCATATCCTCGCCGTAAGCCCCGACGCACAGGGCAAAGGTATCGGTTCGGAGATGATTCGCGAGGCCATTCGTCTCGCTCAGAATAATGGCATGCTGGCCATCCGCCTTGATGCTCTTGCATCGAACACGCCCGCTCATAAGATTTACGAGCGTTTAGGGTTTGAGTAT
>JAILQO010000035.1 GCA_024698925.1 Bacteroidaceae bacterium
GGTTTGAATCCTATAGGAGTCACTTCTTTGAAATGTTGAAACAAGAGAATGTCTGGGCGGATACCAGAGTGGCCAAATGGGGCAGACTGTAAATCTGCTGGTTGTTACCTTCGGTGGTTCGAATCCATCTCCGCCCACTCCCTTTTTTGCGGCAATAGCTCAGTTGGTAGAGCACGACCTTACCAAGGTCGGGGTCGCGAGTTCGAGTCTCGTTTGCCGCTCTCTTCGGTGCGTTAGTTCAGTCTGGTTAGAATACATGCCTGTCACGCATGGGGTCACGGGTTCGAGCCCCGTACGCACCGCATAAGCCTCTCTTCGGAGAGGCTTTTTTATTTATAGACAAAATACACTCCATCGATTCAAACGACCGATTGAATCGATTCATTGGCTTGTTTGAATCGATTGACCCATTTTCAGCTTCCTAGAACGCACCATAGCAACATGCCATTTCACTACAAGAGAAAAGGCATATCGCTATTTACGCAACTACTATTCCACAACTGCGCAAAGGCTTTTGCACAATTTCGGAAGGTCCTTCCGTAAGAATAACCATTCCCCCGATTTCGTAAAGAAATCCATTTATTTTTCACCATCCGTCACAAAAAAGCCTCCCGGCTTGGGAGGCTCTATCTTTGGTGTGTGGTGACGCTTGCTTAGTTGTTTTCAGGACGAAGCTGGCGAACGACGGCCGCGGTACGCCACATCTCGCTTTCGCGGAGCGCTGCAAGTTCTTTTTCGAGACCCTCACGGTATCCGGGCTTGCTGTTGCTGTCGATGCTAATCTGCGCCTCGTTGCCGCACTTGACGCTGGAATAAAGCTTCTCTACGACAGGCTTGATGGCATCGTGGAACGGCCCCATCCAGTCCAGAGCGCCGCGCTGGGCGGTGGTGGAGCAGTTAGCGTACATCCAGTCCATACCCTTCTGTGCAAAGAGAGGCATGAGGCTCTGGGTGAGCTCCTCGACGGTCTCGTTGAAGGCCTCGGAGGGTGTGTGGCCGTTCTCGCGCAGCACCTCGTACTGTGCCAGGAGCAGGCCTTGGATAGCACCCATCAGGGAGCCACGCTCGCCGGTGAGGTCGGAGGTGGCTTCGCGCTGGAAGGTGGTCTCGAAGAGGTAGCCGCTACCGATACCGATACCGAAAGCGAGAACTTTCTCGAGGGCCTTGCCGCTGGCATCCTGATAGATGGCGTAGCTGCTGTTGAGGCCGCGACCTTCGAGGAACATGGTGCGCAGGCTGGTGCCGCTGCCCTTGGGGGCTACCATGATGACATCGATATCCTTGGGAGGGACAACGCCGGTGCGGTCGCTCCAGGTGATGGCGAACCCGTGGGAGAAGTAAAGGGTCTTGCCTGCGGTGAGGTGGGGCTTGATGGTGGGCCACAGCTGCATCTGAGCAGCATCGGAAAGCAGCAGGCATACGATGGTGCCACGCTCGGCAGCCTCCTCGAGGGAGAACAGGGTCTCGCCGGGAACCCAGCCGTCTGCTACAGCCTTGTCATAAGTCTTACCCTGACGCTGGCCTACGATGACGTTGAAGCCGTTGTCGCGCAGGTTACAAGCCTGACCAGGGCCCTGTACGCCGTAACCGAGGACGGCGATGGTCTCGTTTTTCAGCACCTCACGTGCCTTCTCCAGGGGGAACTCCTCGCGGGTCATCACTTCCTCAATGACGCCGCCAAAATTCATTTTTGCCATTTGATTTTTATCACGGGCTGAACCCGCAGTTTAATGTTTAATGTTTGTTGTTTAACGTTATGGCCGCAAAGATAGACATTTTCACGCAGAAAAAGGCACATTCGCTGATAATATTTCTGTCAAAATGTGGTTTTTGTTGATTTATGACTATTCCCAGACGATTGTTGCCTGCACAACGGTCTCGCCTACTGGCTTATCCGAACTGCCTACGTGCTTGCGGATTTCGACGAGCTGTTCTGCAGGATTTCCTGCGGCAGCCTCGTGATAGAGCGTGAGCGTGTCGCCATAGTAGGATTCAGCCTTGTAGGCGATATCCAGACGCTGGACGCGATGCTGCTCGAACTGCTGGCGCGGGAAGAGGTCGAGGATGTGCTCGATGTACTTGATGGAGTTGATATGCCCGTTGATATCAACGTCGGAGTAGTGGGTCGGAACCTCAACAGCGTGGGGCTCAGCGAGCCTGACGCGAGCGTTGAACTTATCGATGGGACAGGGCTTCTCGTCGGCCGTGAGGACGTATTTGAGGATGTCACCATCCTTGAGTGTGAGCAGGTTGGCGGGCTGGCGCGTGGCGACATCTATCATGGCCCATATACTGCGGGCATAGCCGTAGATGCGGCCATCGTCGGCGTTACGGATCAGGAAGTTACGCTCGGTGAAGAGCTTCATCACGCTCTCGACCCATGTCTCCACCTCTACCCGCTCGTACTGTGCCGGCATCTCTGCGAGCTCAATGCTCAGGCGCGAGAGCACCCAGGTATAATGTGCCTCGTTGAGCTGGTCAATGCCCCATCCGCGGCTGTGGGAGTGGCTCCCTGCCGCGTTCAGCAGATGGTTGCCGAGCACGCCCATGAACAGGCGGCCCGTGAAATCTACGTGGAAGGGTTCAACGACAAAGGAGTAACGTTCAATCTTATCCATGCTTCTCTTTCTCCCTCTCTGCGAGATAATCATCCAGTTGTTCGCGCGTACCACGCGTGATACAGATGCGACCGGAACGAGCAAACTGACGGACCACGCCGAGGCTGTTGAGGGCCTCATAGAGCGAGAGGATATCCTCTGTGGTGCCCGTCTTCTCGATGGCGGCATAGGTGGGGTTGACCTCCACGATGCGGGCGCCGTGGTGGCGTACGATGCGACACACCTCAGGGTTCTCCATCACCGCAGGTGCGGAGATCTTGAGTAGCGATGTCTCCTGCAGGAAGATTTCATCATCCGTATAATAGCGGGCCTGGAGCACGTCAATGCGCTTCTCAATCTGCGCCTTCAGCATCTTCACCATCTCTTCCGTACAGTAGCATGTGATGGTGTACTTGTGGACACCCGGTGTGCTACTGGCCGACACGTTCAGGCTCTCAATATTGACTTGACGGCGTGTGAAAACAGCTGTCACCTGATTCAGGATACCTGCGATATTCTCGGAATAGACGAGGAGAGTATATAACTTTTCCATTTCACTTGTCATTTTTTATTTCCAACTGCATCTCATCGATGCTCTTGCCCGGAGGTGTCATGGGTAGCACATCGTCATCCTCAAGGATGGCACATTCAAGCAAATAGGGGCCCTTGGTGACCAACATCCGCTCTATAGCTGCAGGCAGGTCGATGCGATCGGTGACGATGTCATAGGAAATGCCGTAGCCCTTGGCTATCAGTTCATAGCAGGGATTCATCATACGCGTAAACGACTTGCGACGCTGCCAGAACATGTCCTGCCACTGGCGGACATTGCCTAGATAGTTGTTATTCATGAGAATCATCTTCACAGGCGCCTGTTGCTCCATGATGGTACCGAGCTCCTCGATACACATCTGGAAACCACCGTCGCCCATGAAACAGCAGACGGTACGGTCAGGGGCACCAAAGGTGGCACCAATCGCAGCCGGCATACCGTAGCCCATCGTGCCCAGACCGCCGCTGGTACAGAGGCTGCGACGTTTGGGATAACGGAAATAGCGCGTGGCGAAAAGCTGGTTCTGGCCTACGTCGGTAACCAGAACGGCATCGCCCTGCGTGGCTTCAGCAACGGCATTGACGACCTCGCCCATGAGTAGCGGGCCTTCAGAGGGGTGAATGGCCGGCTCTATGACCATGATGCGTTCCTTCTCGTCCAAGGGCTTGAAGGACTCGCGCCAAGCGCTGTGGTCGGCTTTATTGATGAGGGCCGTGAGGGCTGGAAGCGACTCCTTGCAGTCTGCGACCACAGCCACATCGGCCTTGACATTCTTATTAATCTCGCTACGGTCAATATCCAGATGGATGACCTTGGCCTGCTTGGCATACGTCTTGAGACTGCCTGTGACACGGTCGCTGAAGCGCATACCGATGGCGATGAGGACATCACACTCCTGCTCCTTCAGGTTGACGGCGTAGTTGCCATGCATGCCCAGCATACCCACATTCAGCGGATGCGTACTAGGCAAGGCGCTAAGGCCTAACATAGTGCGACCAGCTGGGATGTCTGCCTTCTCCAAGAAAGCCATCAGTTCGTCCTGCGCACCACCAAGCTCCACACCCTGTCCTACGAGGGCCAATGGGCGCTGGGCGCTGTTGATCAGGTCGGCAGCAGCACGCACGGAAGCGGCATCAAGCTTGGGGTAAGGCACGTAAGAACGCACGAAATCCACCTTCTCGGCCTTGAAATCGACACGCTCCGTCTGAGCATTCTTGGTGAAGTCCAGCACCACAGGGCCAGGACGGCCGCTGCGGGCTATATAGAAAGCACGACTCACCGCTCCGGCGATGTCCTCGGCACGACGAATCTGATAGCTCCACTTAGAGATGGGCTGTGCCAAACCTACGAGGTCCACTTCCTGAAATGCATCCGTACCAAGGGCGGAAACGGGCACCTGACCGGCAATCACCACGATAGGGGTAGAGTCAATCATCGCATCTGCCACGCCAGTCAGCGTATTAGTTGCACCAGGGCCGCTGGTGACGATAGCCACACCAACCTCGCCGCTCACGCGGGCAAAGCCCTCGGCAGCGTGGGTTGCGCCCTGCTCGTGGCGAACTAGGATATGATTGAAGACCTTATTGTCTCCACGTGTGTAGTCGTAGAGGGCATCATAGACGGGCATGATGGTGCCGCCTGGGTAACCGAAGATGGTCTTCACGCCCTCGGCCTGCAACGCCAACATCAGCGCCTCACTACCTGTAATATTCTGTTTCATATGTTGCTATTTCTCAGAACTTATATTTTACGCCAGCAAGAGCATAGCCTTGCTCACCTACGCCCAACTCCGCAAAGCCACGAATCTGCTCAGAACCGAATTCCATGCCCAAAAAAGAGATCTGGAAATTGGGAAGAATGATGGTATTCTCATGATTGGTACCACCTTCATAGTCCTCCTTCTGGCTCTCAAACATCATGCTTGCACCAACACCAAGTTTGCTGTACATGCCGAAATACTTAGTGCGCAGATAGTCAAACTTGGCCGTGGGAATCAGGCTGAAGTTACGACGCATGGCCTTACCACAGAGTTTCTTCTCAACATTGCCAGTCACATTGTCCTGCCAATTACCATACATATCACGGTCCAGCCCCGTGAAAGCCAGAAAACCACCGAGGCCCAGCCAAGGGTTCACGTGGTAGAAATACTCTGCAGAGATGGTGGGAATATAGGATTCATCACCATAGGACGGATGTCCCGTGAAAGTGCCACCCGTACCAACCGTAGTCAACGTTGCGGTCAACAAAATCTCCGTGATATCTGTGAAGAAGCCAAAGATTGTCGTATTGGAAAGATAGCCTACGGAGAGACCTACTTCATGCTTGGTATTGTAGTACTCATTCTTCTGTGCCTGTACGCAGACGACAGACATCAGACAAAGCACTGCGACTATTGTTCTCTTCATAATCTTTTAGTTAAATAGAGAAAGATTATTCGATGATGCGAACGCCACCCTTGTCGGCACTGGACACACTCTGGGCATAAGCACGGAGGGAATTGGAAACCACGCGCTGACGCTGCAGGGGACGCATGGGGCGAGCAGCCAGTTCCTCATCGGACAAGCGCACGTTAATGCTGCGATTGGGGATGTCTATGTCAATGATATCGCCATCTACAATCTTGCCAATATTACCTCCACTGGCGGCCTCAGGAGAGACGTGACCGATGGAGAGGCCACTGGTACCTCCGCTGAAACGGCCGTCGGTGATGAGGGCACACTCCTTACCCATGTGCATACTCTTGATATACGAAGTGGGATAAAGCATCTCCTGCATACCCGGACCACCCTTGGGACCTTCGTGGGTAATGACAACAACATCTCCCTTCTGCACCTTGCCGCCAAGAATACCCTCGCAGGCATCTTCCTGAGAGTCAAAGACGACAGCGGGGCCGCTGAACTTCCAGATGCTCTCGTCCACACCTGCCGTCTTTACGACACAACCATCCTGGGCGATGTTACCGAAGAGGATGGCCATACCACCATCCTTCGTGTAGGCATGTTCGATATCGCGAATGCAACCAGCCACACGATCGGTATCGAAACTTTCATAATACGTTTCCTGTGCGCCCAACTCATTACAGAACTTGCCAGCAGGAGCAGAAAGATAAACAGGAGCTTGTGCAAAGGATTTTATATCATCCGATAAGACATTGCCACTCAAGCGTTTAACACTCGTATCCACGAGTCTTCCTTTAGCTAATTCCCCCATCAAAGCCAGAACGCCGCCAGCGCGGCCAAACTCCTGGACACTATACTTCTGGCTATTAGGAGCCAGTTTGCAAAGGAACGGAGTTTTGCGCGAAAGCGCATCAATGTCCTTCATCGTGAAATCTACCCCAGCCTCCTGCGCGACAGCAAGAAGGTGGAGCACGGTATTCGTGGAAGCGCCCATCGCAATATCCAGCGTCATTGCATTTAAGAAGGCTGTACGCGTTGCGATGCTGCGAGGTAGAACACTCTCGTCGCCCTCCTCATAATAGGCCAGGGCATTCTTGACAATCTGCCGGGCAGCCTGTTGCATCAGGCGGATGCGGTTCTTGTGCGTAGCAAGAATCGTACCGTTGCCTGGAAGCGAAAGACCAAGTGCCTCGGTAAGGTTATTCATAGAATTAGCCGTGAACATACCTGAACAACAGCCACAACCCGGGCAGGCACGATTCTCCACCTCGGCCAATTCCTCGTCGCTGACGGTAGGATCAGCACCCTTCACCATCGCTGCGATAAGGTCCAGATTCTCACCCTTATACTTACCAGCCTCCATCGGACCACCGCTGACAAAAACAGCAGGGATATTCAGGCGCATGGCAGCCATCAGCATACCTGGCGTAATTTTATCGCAGTTGGAAATACATATCATGGCATCAGCCTTATGGGCATTGACCATATATTCAACGGAATCCGCAATGATGTCGCGCGACGGTAAGGAATAAAGCATACCATCGTGGCCCATCGCAATACCGTCATCAATCGCTATGGTATTGAACTCTGCGGCATAGCAGCCCATAGTCTCAATCTCGCGCTTGACGATTTGTCCGGCTTCATGCAAATGAGTATGACCAGGGACAAACTGCGTAAAACTATTCACGATGGCAATGATAGGCTTGCCGAACTGTTCGCGTTTCATTCCGTTGGCAACCCATAGGGCACGAGCCCCTGCCATACGACGTCCTTCGGTGCAGACGGAACTGCGAAGAGGGTGTTTCATATAGAGTTTGAGTTTATTGTTTATGTTAAAACGCCGCAAAATTACGGCAAACTCTGCGCAAAAACAAATTTATCTGCCGTTTAATGCGAAAAGATGAAGAAAAATACGTAACTTTGCACGCAAAATGATAGTTATTTATGGAACAGAACAGATTTATTAAGGTTTCTTATCGCATGCTCACCAGCACTGCGGCCAGTCACAAACTCCTTTACGAGACAGAGGAAGGTAAGCCCGTTGGCTTTGTCACGGGTATGGGTCTGATGGTGGACGGCTTTGAAGAGCATCTATGCTCGCTCGCCGCTGGCGAACAGTTTGACTTCACCATCCAGCCCGCAGAAGCTTTTGGGGAGCGGGACGAGGATTTGGTACGCGCCGTACCACGCAAGATTTTCGAAATCGATGGCAAGTTCGACGACCAGCATATCTTCCCCGGCGCAGAAGTACCCCTCATGGACAGCGAGGGTAACCACTTCATGGGCACCATCGTTGAGATCAAGGATACAGAGGTCACCGTAGACCTCAACAGTCCATTGGCCGGCAAAGTGCTGCAATTCACAGGGACAGTTTTCGAGAACCGCGAGGCTACGCTGCAGGAAATGGAACAGACCGCCAAGATACTCAGCGGAGAATGTGGCTGCAGCGGCGGATGCGGAGGCTGCGGAGGCGGCTGTGGAGAAAACGGTTGCGGAGAAGGCAACTGCGGAGGCGGTTGCGGTTGTGGCGAATAAAAGGGAACGACTGTATTTTCAACTTAAATAAGATAAGATGAACACCTTTGGCACTCTCTTTCGTCTAACCACCTTTGGTGAGAGTCATGGCGTAGCTATCGGCGGCGTCATTGACGGCTGTCCTGCAGGACTGGATATTGACCTCAACTTCATCCAAGCAGAACTAGATCGACGCAAGCCTGGACAGAGCCACCTCACGACGGCACGCAAGGAGGGAGACCAGGTGGAGCTGCTCTCTGGAATCTTTGAGGGGAAGACGACAGGAACGCCAATCGGCTTCATCGTACGCAATGAGAATCAGCATTCTGCTGACTACGACGACCTGCGCGATGTCTTTCGCCCTTCGCACGCCGACTACACCTATTATAATAAATACGGTATCCGCGACCATCGCGGCGGAGGACGCTCGTCGGCGCGTGAGACAATCAGCCGCGTCGTTGGCGGGGCCATCGCCAAACTGGCTCTACGCCAACTCGGCATCGATGTGAAAGCTTGGACGCAGCAGGTGGGAGATATTGCCTGTGAGCAGGATTGGACTCAGTTAGATCTAAGCCTCATTGAAAGCAACGACGTACGTTGTCCAGATCCACAAGTGGTCAGCAGAATGGAAGACCTGATCATGCAGGTGAAAGGCGAGGGTGATACCATCGGCGGCATCATCGCAGGAGTCATTACCGGTTGTCCCGTAGGATTAGGAGAACCCTCTTTTAGCAAGCTCCACGCACAATTGGGCGCCGCGATGCTCAGCATCAATGCTGTGAAAGGTTTCGAGTACGGAGATGGATTCGCTGGCATTAGCCAAAGAGGCAGCGAGCAGAATGACCGCCCACTCCCCAACGGAGGCGGTTGGGCATCCAATCATAGCGGAGGCATCCAAGGCGGCATCAGCAATGGGCAACCCATCCCCTTCCGCGTTGCATTCAAACCCGTCGCTACCCTACTCCGTCCCCAAGAAACGGTGGACATTCACGGAAAGGCAACCACCATCAATCCACGCGGACGTCACGACCCATGCGTGCTACCCCGTGCCGTTCCAATCGTAGAAGCGATGGCAGCTATGACGATTCTGGACGCCTATCTCATCAACAAGACCGTTCACCTGTAACAAAATATACATTAAATAGAAACATCCCTGCATCGAGTGTGGTGCAGGGATGTTTTCTATTGATAGCAATATGCAATGCTTTACAGCGGATGGTATTGTACGAAGGCCTCCATCGCCTCATAAGCAGCCAGACCAAGACTACTATAGAGCTCGGCTGTGGCGTGGTTGCGATCTTCAGCACGCTGCCAGAACAAACGTTCGTCGTTACCCAGGAAGGGAGCTGACTCCATCTGACTGGCGTGCTTAAGAATAGCGTTGCGCTTGGTACGTAACTCCTCAGGACTGATGGGCACAGCCATCTCGATATGCTCAATCTCCCACTCTGCCCAAGCACCTCGGTACATCCAGATACGGCAGTTCTTCAGCCACTCAGCTCCTGCTTCCTTTTCGATATCGATGGCAGCAAGAACGGCATCGGTGCAGACGCGATGTGTGCCATGAGGATCAGCCAAGTCGCCGGCCACGAAAATCTGATGGGGCTTTACCTCACGCAACAGCTGAAGCACAATCTCCACGTCGGCCTCGGAGATAGGATTCTTCTGAATCTTACCAGTCTCGTAGAATGGTAGGTTCAAGAAGTGGACACGCTCCAACGGGATGCCGCTGTACATAGAAGCGATGCGAGCCTCACCACGGCGGATCAAGCCCTTAACCTCCAGAATGTCACGTGTATCAAAATCCTCGGGCTTCTTCTTGTTGATGAAATCGATAAACTCCTTATAGCGAGCATTGATGATTTCATCCTTACCGTCCTCAAAGAGATCGTTGAAGCCCTTCGTGAAATGCATGAAGCGGAAGACTTCCTCATCACCTACGGCAATGTTGCCGCTGGTCTCGTAAGCGACATGAACCTCATGTTTCTGTTTCACCAATCTCTGTAATGTTCCACCCATGGAGATAACATCATCATCGGGGTGCGGCGAGAAAATGATAACACGCTTCTGAGCGGGCTTAGCTCGCTCTGGACGGTTCGTGTCGTCGGCATTAGGTTTGCCGCCAGGCCAGCCTGTAATGGTGTGCTGTAAATCGTTGAATATCTTAATATTCACCTCGTAAGCTGAGCCATAGAGCGCCAGCAATTCGCCAAGTCCATATTGGTTGTAGTCCTTGTTGGTCAGCTTAAGAATCGGCTTACCCGTCTGTTGGCACAACCACACGATAGCGGAACGAATCAGCTTGTCATCCCAGTCACAGGAGGTAACGAGCCAAGGACGACGGATACGCGTCAAATTGGCTGCAGAACTAAGGTCCAGAACGACCTGCACGTTGTTGTGCATCTGCAGGAAAGTAGCACTCTGAGCATCAGTAATATCGCCTTCAACGGCATTCTTGATAACATCGGCTTTTTCATCACCCCAGGCCATCAAATAAATCTTGCGAGCCTGACGGATTGTGGACACACCCATCGTGATTGCACAGACTGGTACATTCTGCTCCGATCCGAACACCTTGACAGCCTCTGCACGGCTGCTGGCATCTAGTAGAACAAGGCGAGTGTGGCTGTTGCGCTGAGAGCCTGTGACATTCAAGGCAATGTTACCCATACGTCCGATACCTAACAGAGCAATATCAATGCCCCCAAGCTGCTCGATCATCTTCTCGTAAGCCAAACAATGCTCCGTGACACGTTCCTGCGGTGTGCTACCGTCAAGAGGATAGATATTCTGTGAAGGGATATCCACACGACTGAAGAACTGATCTGTCAATGTCTTCAAGTTACTCTGCACACTGTCCGCAGGCAGGGGATAGAACTCATGGGTCACAAAGGCAACCACATTCCGGAAACTGAGGCCTTCTTCCTCATGCATTCGCACGAGCTGATTAAAGACCTCGGCAAGCGTAGCGCCACCAGAGAAAGCGATGGTGCAGGCGCGAATCTCGCGCTGACGCTGACGAATGGTGGATGCAACTTTCAACGCGACCTCTGCAGCTCCCTCCTCGATGGACGGATAGATATCTGTCGGAAGTTTCTCGAAACGGGTAAGCACAGAGCGCTCAATCGTGCCATCTGGCCGATAATAGCGAGGAGACACTCGATCTAGAGTGATTTGTGAACTTAAATTAGTTTTCATTTGTATTTAGGAATTAGTCGGTAGTGTACGTTAGATTGTTCAACGGTAGGTTAGAAATAGAAGCCAAAACCAAGTCTGAAGCCAACTGTTGAACCGTCGGCAAACTCGTTGAGGGACATTCTATAGTAAACCGCAGGCTCAATCGTCAGGAATTGATTCACGAAAAACGCATATCCCAATTCAGGGGTTACAAAGAAATTATCTGTCTTCGCGGAATTCGCATCGGTGTGGGCATACGCTCCGCTGACACCCAAGTAAAGTCCATTCTGCTCAATGTAGAAACGGCCACCGACACCCAACTCAAACTCGTCAAACTTCTGGCGATGACTATAATTGATATTACCAAAAACCAACAAGTCATTAGCCAAGAAGCAACCAGCCATTGTGCTCAAATCTGCACAGAACTTAGACTGCTCGCTGTACTTCATACCCAAGCCCGATACGGAAGCACCAATATAGGTTTTGCCTGCCTCGAACTGAGCGTTGGCAGTCATTGTCGAGAGGACCATCAAAAGTCCCATAATCACTTTTTTCATACGTCTCTTTTCTTTAATTATTAACAAATAGTTAGTTTTCTGCAAAGCTACGCACAAAGCTCGGTGTAGCCAAACAGATAGCCCCTATTTTAGAATAATTTAACGCCTGCGAGCCACTTTTCAAGTGTTTCAGACCCAAAACAGCCAAATACGAGACATCACCAAGAGCGAGACGCCCCTACCCCCGTGCAAATGACTCAAGAAGTTTGACACCACAAGAAGACGTTCCATCAGCTTCAATCGTAAAGTCTGCCTGAGAGGCTGGAACGAGGCAAGAGTGTCCACGTGAAAGACTGAGAGATTGGCCCTCATAAGTAGTAATCGTGCAAGCGCCTTCCAGACAGGAGAGTGTCACAAAGCTATCCTCTGCAAGGAGGTTGCGCCGCAAAGTTCCTGACGTCGAGAGAACGCTGACCGCAAAATACTCACAATCAACGATGCGTACAGCGCCCTCGGGCTGTGGCTCATAAGCAGTCCGATAATTGTCATAGACACGAAAATCGATCGCATCAAGAGCCTCTTGGGTATGGAGTTGACGGGGCTTGCCATCTAGGCCAAGACGATGATAGTCAAAAAGACGATAAGTAACATCTGAGCTCTGTTGAATCTCACACAGAAGGATGCCGCTACAAATAGCATGAACGCGACCGGCAGGAATAAAAAAGACATCACCCGGATGCACCTCATGACGAGCCAGCACATCCACGATACTGCCATCTTCCACGCGACGCGCATATTCTTCTTTAGAAATAGGCTCCTTAAAGCCTGCAAGTAACGAAGCGCCGGGCTCAGCATCCATCACATACCACATTTCCGTCTTTCCGAGTTTGCCGTGGCGAGCCTGCGCTAACGCGTCATTGGGGTGAACCTGGATACTAAGGTCACCCTGCGCATCGATGAATTTGACGAGAAGGGGAAAGTTGTCGCCATTGACCTTGGAAATACGATTACCCATGAGGGCGGCACCATGAGTACTGACGACATCTCCCAATGTCTTGCCAGCTAATGAGCCATTGGCTACGACAGACTGACTGGAGGGCACGGCACTTATTTCCCAACTCTCGCCAAGATAACGACCGTCCGTCGGAAGGCCTTTTAGAGTCTGTAATTTGTGACCACCCCAAACCAACTCATGGAGGTTTGGCTCAAACAAAAGAGGATAAAGCATAGTATTATTGTATGAATTAATGAACATTTGTCTTGAAAACGCGTGCAAAGTTACAAGGTTTTTACAATAGAAAAGAGACGAAATTATGCAAATTGTGTAACTTTTTAGGCAAAGGAGCCTTTTTTTTTCTTTTTTTAGAGTCACAAAGGTGAAAATCGCTAAATATTTGGTATCTTTGCAGCGATAATAGCATACCATAATATAATATTATAAACGAACTATTTTATATGCGAAAACTACGACTCCTCATGCTCTCCGCAATATGCTGGACGAGTATTCTTGTGAGTGCCCAACAGCCTGTCGCCCCCAAGCGGGAATTCCGTGGGGCATGGATTCAAGCCGTCAACGGACAGTGGCAAGGCATCGGGCGCGATGCCATGCAGGCGGAATTGACACGCGAACTGAACGCCTTGCAGGCAGACGGTATCAATGCCATCTTGTTCCAAGTGCGCGTTGAGGGTGATGCGCTCTACGCCAGTCAGTTGGAACCCTGGAGCCGCTACTTGACAGGACAACAAGGAACCCCACCATCTCCCTACTGGGACCCACTACAATGGATGGTGGAACAATGCCACGCCCGCGGAATGGAGATACATGCCTGGATAAATCCATATCGTGCGAAGACAAAGGGAACTACCGCATTGGCTTCGACGCATTATGCCATTCAACATCCTGAGCGCTGCTTCCAGTATCAAGATTTGATGATTTTCGATCCAGGACTACCTGAAAATCGTCAATTTATTTGCCAAGTCGCACAAGACATTGTGAGCCGATATGACGTAGACGGATTCCATATCGATGACTACTTCTATCCCTATCCTGTGGCAGGCGTGCCTATTCCCGATGATGCTAGCTATCAGGCATACGGACAAGTACGCAATCGCGGCGACTGGCGACGTGAAAACGTAAACACATTTATCCGTGAGCTACGCGATGCCATTCGCGCCGTGAAGCCTTGGGTCAAGTTCGGTGTTTCACCCTTCGGCATTTATCGCAATCAGCGTTCATGGGCTGGAGGATCTGCCACAAACGGGACCCAGAACTATGATGATCTTTATGCCGATGTACTCCTATGGGTCAATGAGGGTTGGATAGATTACAACATACCACAAATCTATTGGGAGATTGGCAATAAAGCGGCCGACTATGACACTCTTATCCGCTGGTGGAGCGAGAACGCCTACGCACGTCCTTTATATATAGGTCAAGATGTTGAGCGCACAGTGAAAGCTACAGATCTGCGTAATCCCGGGCAGAACCAGATGGCCGCAAAATATGCCCTTCAACGAGGACTTCCTGGTGTACACGGCTCCTGTCAATGGTACGCACGTGCTGTCGTAGACGATAAAGGAGGCTATGGAAGCACTCTACGTAATTACTATCACCGCACACCCGCTCTGCAACCTTTGATGCCTTGGCTGGACAAAAAAGCTCCTGGCAAGCCCCGCAAAGTGAAGGCTGTGTGGACAGAGGATGGCTATATGCTATTCTGGACGGCTCCACGTGGAAAGAAGCCAATGGATGAAGCACGCCTCTACGCCGTCTATGTCTTCCCCAAAGGTATGAAAATTGATCTGGAGAATATGAATCAACTCGTCTGCATTACAGCAGACACTCATGTCCTACTACCCTATTCCAATGGCGAAACAAAATGGACTTATGTTGTAACCGCGCTGGATCGCTTGCAAAACGAAAGTAAGGGTAAGAAAGTAAACGTGAAGCTGTAACGCAGGATGGAAGATTCAATCCACATAGAAAAGGCGCGCGTCAACAATCTCAAGAATATCACACTCGATATTCCGAGAAACAAGTTGGTCGTTATTACAGGACTTTCAGGTTCCGGAAAAAGTTCGTTGGCCTTTGATACGCTATACGCGGAGGGGCAGCGACGCTATGTGGAGAGCTTGAATGCTTACGCCCGACAGTTCCTTGGACGCATGAGCAAGCCGGAATGTGACTACATTAGCGGAATACCACCAGCCATCGCCATTGAGCAGAAAGTCATATCCCGCAACCCTCGCAGCACCGTTGGTACCAGTACCGAGATTTACGAATACATGCGACTTCTATATGCCCGCATTGGACGGACTTATAGCCCTATCAGCGGTCAAGAAGTAAAGAAGCACACCACAGAGGACGTCATCCAAACGATGTTATCCTATACCCCTGGTACACGTTTTCTCGTTCTATGTCCTCTTCGCATTACGGAAGGACGCACTCTTGAAGAACAACTCCGCGCTTATCTTCAAGAGGGTTATACACGATTGGATGTAGATGGCGAGACAACAAGAATCGAGGAGTATTTACCCAACGCGGCGCAAGCTTCTCAACGTGTTCTTTTGCTCATCGATCGTCTCTCTGCAAACGATGAAAAAGAGACCATCTCCCGTCTCACAGACTCCACTGAGACCGCATTCTACGAGGGCGGTGGCGAAATGATGTTACGTTTTCTACCCGCAGGCATTGAGCATACCTTTTCCATGCGCTTTGAGGCTGACGGGATGACTTTTGAAGAGCCCTCAGATCAGCTCTTCGCTTTTAACTCACCGATGGGGGCCTGCCCAACCTGCGAAGGATGGGGTAACGTTCAAGGAATCGACCCGCATTTGGTCATACCCGACAGCAGCAAGAGTGTTTATGAGGGCTGCGTTCAATGCTGGCGTGGTGATAAACTTAACGAATGGAAGACGGAGTTTATCCGCCAAGCCGAGCGCATCAATTTTCCCATCTTTAAGCCTTACTATGAATTAACACAGGAAGAAAAGAATCTCCTGTGGCACGGCCGCTTTCCCAACTTGTCACTTGAAGAGCGTTGGGAACATGGCGATGTCTGCATAGACGTTTTCTTTGACTATTTACGCGAAGGACGGTATAAAATACAGAATCGCGTCATGCTGGCACGTTATACCGGCAAAACAGAATGCCCTGACTGTCATGGAACACGCCTTAGGGCCGAAGCACGATATGTAAAGATTGCTGGACGTGCTATCACGGATTTAGTCGACTTACCCATTACAGAGTTAATGAAATGGGTAAAAGAGCTCCATACGTCTCTTGCTCCTCACGAATACCAAGTGGCTAAACGATTGCTCACAGAAATAGAAAGCCGCTTACAATTCCTCTTGGACGTCGGTCTCGGCTATCTCACCCTTGGACGCCGTAGTAACAGCCTTAGCGGCGGAGAGAGCCAACGGATTAACCTCGCGACAAGTCTTGGAAGTGCGTTAGTAGGCTCACTATATATCTTGGATGAACCAAGCATCGGGCTGCATAGTCGTGACAATGCCCGTCTCATTCAGGTACTTCGCCAACTCGTTGATCTTGGGAACACCGTCATTGTGGTGGAACATGATGAGGAGATTATCCGTGCTGCCGACTACATCATTGACATAGGCCCTGAAGCAGGAAGACTAGGAGGAGAGGTCGTTTGGCAAGGCTGCCCACCGCCCAATAATCTTTCAAACAGTGATATCCCTACAGAATCCATTCAACGTTCCCATACCCTACAATGGCTGCAAGGATTAGACACTCTTGAGAATGACCCTTCCCACCCTCTTGGCAAGGGCAAAATAGGAAGGATTCGCCGCCCATGGAACCGCTTCATCACCATTAAAGGAGCCCGTGCCAATAATCTACGTGGCATAGACGTTAAGTTCCCGCTCAACATAATGACCTGCGTCACAGGCGTTAGCGGATCTGGGAAAAGTACGCTCGTGCGTGACATTTTCTATCGCGCCATGAAGCGGCAACTTGACGAAGTGGCCGACAGGCCTGGTGAGTTCACTAGTTTAGAGGGTGATGTTGATGCCATCAAGGCCGTGGAATTCGTGGACCAAAACCCCATAGGCAAGAGTTCACGTTCAAATCCCGTCATCTACGTAAAGGCCTACGATGAAATCCGTCGTCTCTTTGCGGAGCAACCCCTAGCTAAACAAATGGGCTTTACTGCTTCCCATTTCTCTTTCAACACCGAAGGCGGGCGGTGCGAGGAATGTAAGGGTGAAGGAACTGTTACCATCGAAATGCAATTCATGGCCGACTTAGTGCTTGAATGTGAAAGTTGCCACGGGCAACGTTTCAAGAATGACATCTTAGATGTTCGATTTCACGGTCAAAACATCAATGATGTGCTTAACATGACAGTCAACCAAGCTATGGAGTTTTTTACAGAACACGGAGAAAAGAAAATTGTGCGACGCTTAAAGCCTCTTCAAGATGTCGGACTAGGCTATATAAAACTTGGGCAAAGTTCATCGACACTTTCCGGCGGCGAAAATCAACGAGTGAAACTCGCCTACTACATTGGGATGGAGAAGCAAATGCCCACACTTTTCATTTTCGACGAGCCCACGACAGGCCTTCATTTCCATGACATCCGTCGTCTCCTCACCAGCTTTGACGCACTCATAGAACGCGGTCACACGATTCTTGTAATTGAGCACAATTTAGATGTCATCAAGATGGCTGATCACATTATAGATTTGGGGCCAGAAGGTGGTGCAGAAGGCGGCAACCTCGTTGTGGTGGGTACTCCAGAAGAAGTGGCCGCTTGCGGGGAGAGCTACACCGGGAAATTCTTAAAGGACAAACTATAAGTCCTATGCTCGGAACTGCAGTTCTTCAATGAAGATTAAAATCTCCCGATTTTATGACGATAAAAGCCCGCCGTTTGGCGGGCTTTTGAGTTATCGTTATCCAATGCTTTAAGGCATATTATCTGTTTGCGTACATATTTTCATAGTACTTCTGATAATCACCGCTGGTGACATTGTCCATCCATGCCTCGTTGTCGAGGTACCAGCGGACAGTCTTCTCAATGCCTTCTTCAAATTGGAGACTGGGCTCCCATCCCAGTTCGCGCTGAAGCTTGCGGCTATCGATAGCATAACGGAGATCATGACCTGCACGATCAGTCACATAAGTAATGAGATCTTCGTCAGCGCCTTCGGGACGACCAAGGAGACGATCCACTGTTTTAATAAGAACCTTGATGATATCAATATTCTTCCACTCATTGAAGCCACCGATATTATATGTCTCAGCAATCTTACCCTGATGGAAAATTACATCTATGGCACGTGCATGGTCTTCGACATAAAGCCAATCGCGAACATTCTCACCCTTTCCATAGACTGGAAGTGCTTTGCGATGACGGATATTGTTGATAAACAGAGGTATTAACTTCTCTGGGAATTGATACGGACCGTAGTTATTAGAGCAGTTGGTTACAATCGTGGGCAAACCATACGTATCATGGAATGCACGTACGAAATGATCGCTGCTAGCCTTGGCTGCGCTATAGGGACTATGAGGCTGATACTTCAAATCTTCTGTGAAAAATTTTTCGCCGTAAGCCAGATGATGAGTCTCAGAAGAAGCCGTTGTTGTAAAGGGCGGCTCAATTCCCTCGGGGTGTGTCATCTGTAATGCGCCGTACACCTCGTCTGTTGAAATATGATAAAATCGCTTACCCTCATATTTTTCCGGCAAGGATTCCCAATACAGCTTTGCTGCCTGCAAGAGAGACAATGTACCCATCACGTTGGTCTGTGCGAAAGTGAAAGGATCCTTGATACTGCGATCAACGTGACTCTCTGCCGCCAAATGAATAATTCCATCGACATGTTCGTCCTGCATCAACTTGTAGAAGGCATCAAAGTCACAAATGTCCATCTTCACAAACTTATAATTCGGACGATTCTCGATATCTTTTAAGTTGGCAAGATTACCTGCATAGGTAAGTTTATCCAGGTTGATAATACGATACTCAGGATATTTGTTCACAAAAAGACGAACTACATGTGAGCCAATAAAGCCGGCGCCACCAGTAATAATTATGGTTTTCATATTGTCTGTGAAGTATAAGGGTTATTAATAAATTATACAATGAACTCGAATGGGCTCTCAAAGTCCTTAAGCAAAGGATGCTTCTTATCTTTCTCACTTAGAATCGCATCCTCAAGAGAAATATGCCAATCAATACCCAAGGAAGGATCACAAAGCTGGATACCAGCATCTGACTCGGGATGATAGAACTCATCACATTTATACTGGAAAACGGCCTCATCTGAGAGAACCGCAAAGCCATGAGCGAATCCCTTGGAAATAAAGAATTGACGATGGTTATCTTCGGTCAACTCTACCGCCACATGCTGGCCAAATGTTGGACTCCCTTTGCGAATATCTACAGCGACATCCAAAACGGCACCTCGCACGCAACGTACGAGTTTGGTTTGCGTAAAGGGAGGACGTTGAAAATGTAATCCGCGCATCACGCCACGTGTGGATTTGCTCTCATTGTCTTGAACAAACGAAATATTTCCCACCTGCGCTTCAAAATCACGTTGGGAAAAGGATTCAAAGAAATACCCGCGCTGATCACTGAAGATGCGTGGTTCTATGATAAGAAGTCCTTCGATTGAGGTTTTGATGATTTCCATTATACACCGTCGATATCTAATTCATCCATTTCTGCCTCTCCACGTTCGTCACGACTAATGACATAACCGCCATTGGCATCCACACGAAGAAGCAAAGGTTCAAACATATCACTTTGAGGCATGCTCACACTGACCGCAAAAGTCATTCCCGGCAAACTGCGGTCACACATCATCCCGTCAAGAATACCTTTCTGCACAAAGCTTTTTGAGAGATAAGATGCAAAAGTGCTTTTTGTGAACCGGCGCGTGAAGACTGTTTGTTCACCTGATCGAACTGTCAGCGTATAGCAATTGTCAGCATAGCGATTCCCATCATCGTCTGTAATGACAGGCAAGCTGTCTGAGAACTCACGGTGAATCGTATAAGAATACACACGGCCATCCACACGGAGTGTATCAGAGAAATCATACGCGGACATGCGCTGAATGCCATCGCCTTGTTCCTCTGCTACAAATTCATTAACTCCCTTTTGAGCTTGTTGTTCTGATCGTTTTTCACCACAGGCAACAAACGACAAAAGTATTAAAGCCAGTAGAAAAATATTCTTATTCATACTTTGTTCTCAGTAATTCGCCGCAAAAATAAACAATATTATTTAAATAATGTGCAAACACGCCGACAAAATGCCGACAAAAGGTATTTTTGCTCCTCAACAGTCCTTCACCAACTGCTCCCAACCATCAGCCAAAGCCTGCATAGAGGGAAAGAGATAGCTCGCCCCCTCATTCATCAACAATTGCTTATCAAGAGGACCTGTATTGACCGCTATAGTACGTATTCCAGCTGCTACTGCCGCACGTATTCCAAGAGGTGCATTCTCTACAACCATCGCCTCATCGGCTGTAATTCCAGCCTTTTGGAGAGCCATCAAATAAGGCTCAGGATTGGGTTTACCATAGCGCACATCGTCGCCCGTCACCATCAGTTCTGGCGTGAAATGGCCAGGGTAATGCTTTTCAAGGCGAGTGAGTAGCGATTGTTGAGCAGAGCCTGTCACAAGGACACGTTTGAGGCCACACGCACGTACTTTATTTAATACGTCTTCAGCGCCTGGCATCTTTGGTGCCTCGCCACCGTGCGACGCCATATAGTCATTGAAGACTACCGTCTTACGCGCATATAATTCACGAGCCTCTTCCTCTGTCGCATCACGACCCCAATAGCGCTGCGTAAAGATACTAATGGTACCAATACCCGTACGTCCCTCATTTTCAAAAGCATCTGCCTCGCACATCGGCAAGCCATAAGCAGTCATGACCTTTGCCCAGGCATAAGCATGGCCCGGCATACTGTCAAACAGTACGCCGTCCATGTCAAAGAGAATCGCTTTTAACATCCGAGACGCTTTTGAATCGCAGCGGTCTCGGCTTCGTAACCAGGCTTACCCAGAAGTGCAAACATATTTTTCTTATATGCCTCCACGCCAGGCTGATTGAAAGCGTTAACACCAAGTAGCTGACAATGGATGCCACAAGCCTTTTCAAAGAAGTAGATGAGCTGACCAAGATGGTAGGCATCAAGACGATCGATTGCAATACGGATATTGGGAACGCCGCCATCCACATGAGCCAACTGAGTACCAAGTTCAGCCATCTTGTTGACCTGATCTACGCGCTTGCCGGCAAGGAAGTTCAAACCATCGAGGTTCTCCTCATCACTGGGGAACAACAGCTTATGCTCTGCATTTTCAACGCTGATAACAGTCTCGAAGATCGTACGTTCTCCCTCCTGGATCCACTGACCCATAGAGTGAAGATCGGTGGTGAGATCCACACTGGCAGGATAGATACCCTTACCATCCTTACCCTCGCTCTCGCCGAAGAGCTGCTTCCACCATTCTGCGATAAAATGCAGTTTGGGCTGGTAGTTGGCCAAAATCTCTATCTTCTTACCACTATTATATAGGGCATAACGCGTTGCTGCATATTGTGCTGCAGGATTCTCTGCGAAGGGAGCAGCTGCTGTCTTCTCCATATCCTGAGCGCCTTTCACAAGCTGGTCAATATCAAAGCCTGCGACAGCGATAGGCAGCAAGCCCACCGGTGTAAGAACGCTAAAGCGTCCACCAACATTATCGGGAATAATAAAGCTCTTATAACCCTCCTTGTCTGCACATGTGCGTGCAGCGCCGCGCTTAGCATCGGTGATGGCGACAATCACCTTCTTGGCCATTTCTTTGCCACGTTGCTCCTCGCACTGTTTTTTCAACAGACGGAAAGCCAACGCCGTTTCTGTAGTAGTACCGCTTTTTGAGATATTGATAACACCGAACTTCTTATCGCTAAGATAGGTTGTCAATTCATAGAGATAGTCCTCACCGATGTTGTTTCCAGCAAAGAGAATGGTGGGATTCTTCCCGTCATTCACTAACCACTGGAAGCTATTGCTAAGAGCCTCGATAACAGCCTTAGCGCCGAGGTAGCTACCACCAATACCAGCTACCACCACAGCCTCACACTCATTACGAAGCGTAGCGGCCACAGCCTTAATCTCGGCCAAAAATTCAGGGGTAATACTCGTGGGCAGGTGCAACCAACCCAAGAAATCATTACCTGGGCAGGTACCTTCTTCCAATGCTTTTTGAGCCTCTGCAACACGAGGGGCGAGGCCATTAATTGTCTCTGCGCTCACGAAAGGAGCGACTTTTGTAACATCAAGTTTGATCATATTTGTGTTTTTTGATTAACGGAAACTATCCGTTAGCAGTTTTATTTCTATTGTTGGGGCAATACGTTCATAAAGGATATTATACACGGCATCCAAAATGGGCATATTCACATGCAAGTGACGATTGATTTCCTTCATACACTTACAACCGAAATAGCCCTCTGCAATCATCTCCATCTCTATTTGCGCACTCTTGACGCTATAGCCCTGGCCTATCATTTGTCCAAACACTCGATTTCGAGAGAACTGACTATAGCCCGTAACTATAAGGTCTCCCATATAGCAACTTTCAAAAATGGAACGTTGGATGGGGTGAACGGTTGCAAGGAAACGGTTCATTTCCTGCAATGCATTTGACATCAGTACAGCCTGGAAGTTGTCGCCATACTTCAATCCCTTACAGATACCAGCAGCTATTGCATAAACGTTCTTAAGAACTGAAGCATATTCAATGCCTATAACATCTCGCGAAGTCTTGGTCTTGACATACCCTGAACCCATCATCTCTGCAAACTGTTCTGCTTTCTGTTCATCCGAGCAGCCTAGAGTAAGATATGTCAGACGTCCAAGCGCCACTTCTTCTGCATGAGAGGGGCCTGCGAGCACGGCTAAATTCTCATCGGGCACATTATAGACCTGATGGAAAAACTCAGAGACACAAAGATTGTCATCTGGCACAATACCCTTAATGGCCGTTATATTAAACTTATCACGCAAACGTACTTTCAATTTCTTCAAATGTCCTTTAATGTAGGGAGATGGAGTTACCCAAACAAGGGTATTGCAATGCTCCACCACCTCATTGATATCTGAGGAAAAATGAATACGATTGACATCAAAGTGAACACTGGTGAGATAGGCCGGATTATGACTCAGACGTTTGAAGTCATCGATGCGATCCTGACGGCGTAAGTACCACCAGATGCTATCGTTTTTCTCCAACATCATTTTGGCAATAGCTGTTGCCCAGCTACCACCGCCCATGATTGCAATGGAGAAACCGCCTTCTTGGCCAGTCTGAAGGAGGGGCTCTAGTTCTTTTGACTCTTTGTTACCAAATCCAAACATGTCTCCAACTCTTGCACACTAGGTTTCTCTATTTCCAACTTATACTTCTTGATGATTTCGCCAATCTGTTGTTGGACTTTCTGTGCCTTCTGACCCTGAAGGTCACTTACGAGGTTATAGCCACACTTATAGAGAATAGGAACAATTTCTTCAGAAATGCCGAAAGCCGCAAAAGCTTCTGGCTTATCTTTAGGAATACGCTTCTCTGGCTTCATCTGCGGGAAGAGCATGACCTCGCCAATCTGGAATTTCCCTGTCAGCAACATGACCAGACGGTCAATACCGATGCCTATACCGAAGGTAGGAGGCATACCATATTGCAACGCACGCAGGAAATCCTTGTCGATAATCATCGCTTCATCGTCACCCTTCTCCGAGAGACGCATCTGTTCTATGAAACGTTCCTCCTGATCAATGGGGTCGTTCAGCTCTGAATATGCATTCGCCAACTCCTTGCCATTCACCATCAATTCAAAGCGCTCCGTCAGGCCTGGCTTGGAACGATGCATCTTGGTCAGGGGAGACATTTCCACGGGATAGTCCGTAATGAACGTCGGTTGAATGAACGTTCCTTCGCAAGTCTCGCCGAATATCTCATCTATCAGCTTACCCTTGCCCATCGTCTCATCCACCTCGATATTCAGTTTCTTGGCAACGTCGCGAATCTCATCCTCATTCATAGGATAAAGGTCATATCCCGTCTTCTCCTTGATGGCATCCAGAATCGGCAATCTACGATAAGGAGCCTTAAACGAAATCACCTTACCGTCAATCTCCACCTCAGGCTTACCATTCACCGCCGTACAAATCTGCTCCAGCATCTGCTCTGTGAAGCCCATGCCCCAATTCAGATCCTTGTAACTGACGTACAGTTCCATGCAAGTGAACTCAGGATTGTGTGTTTTGTCCATGCCCTCGTTGCGGAAATTCTTGCCCATTTCGTACACGCCTTCAAAACCGCCTACAATGAGGCGCTTCAAGTACAACTCCGTAGCAATACGCATGTACATATCTTGGTTCAGCGCATTGAAATGCGTCATAAATGGACGAGCCGTGGCACCACCAGGAATGTTCTGCAGGATAGGTGTATCCACCTCTGTATATCCGGCATCGTCCAATATGCGACGCATAGTACGGATAATGGTAGCACGTTTCAAGAACGTCTCCTTCACGCCATTGTTCACGATGAGGTCAACATAGCGTTGACGGTAGCGCAGTTCTGGATCGTCAAACGAATCGAAGACATTACCCTCGGCATCCGTCTTAACAATGGGAAGGGGTCTCAAGCTCTTGCTAAGCACAGTCATCTCAGATACATGAACGCTTATTTCACCCGTTTTTGTACGGAATACATAACCCTTCACGCCAATGAAATCACCTAAATCCAGACACTTCTTAAAAACTATATTATAAAGGTCTTTGTTCTCATCGGGACAAATAGCATCGCGCTGCACATACACCTGAATACGGCCCTTGCTGTCCTGAATTTCAGCAAAAGCAGCCTTGCCCATGATGCGCTTGCTCATGATACGACCTGCAACACTCACGTTTCGGCTATTCTCCGGGGTAGCAGTCTCACGCACATCATTACCCTCCTCGTCTTGGCCTATAACAGGCAGGTCCGTGAAGTTTTCAATGATATCCGCGCTCCAAGCTGTAACGGGGTATTCCGCAGCGGGATATGGTTCGATGCCCAAATCTCGCAGCGCTTGCATATTCTGACGGCGAACAATCTCCTGTTCGCTCAGCTCAAGTACTTTTAAATCCATAAAATCTTTTACGCGTAATAAAATCGGTGCAAAGGTACGATAAAAATTCGAAAGAAAGGGAGAGGAAAGTCTAAAGAAATGCAAAAGGACGTAAAAATCATTGGAGAATCAAAAATAATACGTAATTTTGTGGCGAAATATTCATTTTACAATATAAACATACCATTATGAAAGAATCTTTGATTCATCAATCCTATGAGATTGCGCGCGAGCGCTACGCCGCCATCGGTGTTGATACAGACAAAGCCATTGCTCAACTTGAGCAGACCCCCATCAGCCTCCACTGCTGGCAGACCGACGATGTCGTTGGTTTCGAGCGCAATGATGCCCTGAGTGGTGGTATTCAGACGACAGGTAATTACCCGGGCCGTGCGCGCAACATAGACGAAGTCCGTGCTGATGTTGCCTTTGCGAAGAGCCTTCTTGCAGGTAATCATCGTCTGAATCTACATGAGATTTATGGTGACTTCAAAGGGCAGTTTGTAGATCGTGACCAAGTGGAAATCAAGCACTTTGAGAGTTGGATTCAGTGGGCCAAGGAGCAGAACATGAAGCTTGACTTCAACTCATCAAGTTTCTCGCACCCCAAGAGCGGAAGCCTCACGCTCTCAAACCCCGACCCCGCCATCCGCGAATTCTGGATTGAACATACCAAACGCTGCCGTCGCATAGCCGATGCCATGGGTAAGGCTCAGGGTGATCCCGCCATCATGAATATATGGGTGCATGATGGAAGCAAGGATCTCACCGTAGAACGTAAGCGTTATCGCGAAATCTTCGCTGAGAGTCTCGATGAAATTCTCAAGGAGGAACTGCCTGGTATGAAGACCTGCCTCGAAGCAAAGCTCTTCGGTATTGGTTTGGAAAGCTACACCGTTGGTTCTCATGACTTTGTTGCCGGCTACTGCGCCACACGTAAACTGATGTATACCCTCGACACTGGTCACTACGAACAGACAGAGAATGTCAGCGATATGGTTGCTTCGCTGCTTCTCTTCGTTCCGGAATTGATGTTACATGTCAGCCGTCCCATCCGTTGGGACAGCGATCATGTCACCATCATGAACGATCAGACGCTTGATCTCTTCAAGGAGATTGTCCGAGCCGATGCCCTCGATCGTGCTCACATCGGCCTCGATTACTTCGATGCCAGCATCAATCGAATTGGTGCCTATATCGTCGGGACTCGTGCCACACAGAAATGTATGCTTCAAGCTTTACTTGAGCCCTTGGCACAGCTTCGTAAGTATGAGGATGCTGGTCAGAACTTCGAGCGCTTAGCGCTTCTCGAAGAGGCCAAGTCACTTCCTTTCGGTGCCGTCTTCGATTATTTCAACCTGAAGAATGGTGTGCCCGTCGGCGAAGAGTTCATTCCGATTATTCAGGACTACGAAAAGAATGTCACTAGCAAACGTTGAGTATGGCTAAATCTTCGTTGAAATCCACCCTCGCCGTATCTCTCAACAATTATTTGGATGCGGGAGCTATTGTCGCAGGTGCTAGTGGCATCACATTGTGGCAAAATTACTTGGGCCTGAGCGAGATGCACTTGGGATGGCTCAACGCCATCAGCGCCAACGCCTTGGGTGCAGCTATTGGTGCCATTATCGGAGGCTTTCTGGCAGATAAGTTTGGACGCAAGTTCATTTTCACCTACAACTTGCTGGTATATATGCTGGGAGTATTGATTATCATGCTTTCAGTGAGTTTCCCCATGTTGTTATGTGGTTTCCTGATTACCGGCATATCTGTAGGTGTTGGCGTTCCAGCATCTTGGACATACATCTCTGAAAGCTCAGAGGTGCACAACCGAGGTCGCAACATCTGTATTTCGCAAATGTCCTGGGGTGTAGGCCCTATGGTTATCCTGCTTTTCGGCATGCTTTTCGCCCCTGGCGGTTACCTATATCATATTGTGGAGTCGCTGGCTCATGCCTTCCTTGGTGCCGATGCTACCACAGTGGCTGTTGAAGTGTTCAGTTCCCGTGTGGTATTCTTCACCCTCTTTGTCGTTGCCTTCATCGCTTGGACTTTACAGCGCCAATTGGAGGAGAGTAAGGAGTTTGAAGCCAATAAGGATACCAAGAAGACGGGAATAGTAGATAACATAAAGTTGCTCTTCACCAATAAGATAGCCGTCAAGACTGTAGTCTATCTGGCCGTCATCTACCTCACCTGGAACCTCGTGGCCTCTGTGATGGGCTTCTTCCTGCCGCATATCTACGAGACCGCTGGCGGCGTGAGCAACGAGCAGGCCAACTGGCTCAGCTGCGTATTGTGGTTCTGCACTGTGGCTACCACAGCTATACTATCTAAGTTCATTGACCACACCAGCCACAAGTTCGTGTATATCCTTGGCCTGCTTGTAGCCATTTCGCCTTGGGTCATGGTCGTCACAACCGGTATTGGCAGCACGGCCTCTCTTTGGGCTTTCGCCATCCTTTGGGGTATCGAAGGCGGCCTGTCTGTGCAGATTTTCTATGCCCTCTGGGGCAGCGAGCTCTTCCCCTCGAAGTTCCGTGCTGGCGCACAAGGTTTGATGTTCTTCCTCGTGCGCGGCTTGTCTGCTGCTTGGGGCCTCGTCTTCACCTTTATCTATGGCGAGAATGGCGAGGGCTTCACCCTTGCTGCCTACTGCATGATTGCCCTGCTGGTCATCTCCCTCATCGTGGGTGTCATCGGCGCTCCCAACACCCGTGGCAAATCACTCCAGCAGATTACCAATGAGCGCTATGGAGAAGTTTTTTAACCTTTTGTTCATTATACTAAATACAAGACTTTATGGAAAGTATTCTAAATAATAGAGAAGCATTAAAGAAAGTGGTTGACGATGTTGCTGAAGTAGCTGGTTATCTCTGGCAAAAGGGCTGGGCCGAGCGCAACGGCGGCAACATCACCGTCAATATCACGGAGCATGTAGATGACGCCATCCGTCAACTTCCCGCTATCAGTCCGATCTATCAGATAGGTACTACCCTACCCCATCTGAAAGGATGCTATTTCTACTGCAAAGGCACAAATATGCGTATGCGTGATTTGGCCCGTTGGCCGATGGATAATGGCTCCGTCATCCGCATTCTCGACGACTGCGCATCATATGTCATCATCGCCGACAAGCCCGTGAAGCCCACATCAGAGCTTCCTTCACACTTAGCTGTACATAACTATCTGTTGGCTAAAGGCTCGCCCTATCGTGCCAGTGTACACACTCACCCCATCGAGCTGGTGGCGCTGACCCACAATAAGACTTTCATGGAGAAGGACGTGGCCACGAAGATGCTGTGGTCCATGATACCAGAGACCAAGGCCTTCTGTCCTCGTGGCTTGGGAATGGTGCCGTACATGTTGCCATCGAGCGTGGAATTGGCCGATGCTACCATCAAAGCCATTGACGACGACTACGATGTCGTCATGTGGGAGAAACATGGCGTCTTCGCCGTAGATACAGACGTGATGGCCGCCTTCGACCAGATTGATGTGCTCAACAAGTCAGCACTCATTTATATTGCTGCAAAAAATATGGGCTTCGAACCAGATGGCATGACCGATGCACAGATGAAAGAGCTCAGTGATGTCTTCGGACTTCCTAAATAATTGATCGGCATGAAAAAAACTCAAAAAGAGTCTCTCGTGAAGACCCATTATCTTGCCGTTGACCTCGGCGCCACCAGTGGCCGTACAGTCATCGCCTCTTTTGATGGCAAGCACATCGAGATGCGTGAATACACCCGCTTTGAGAATCCACAGTTGCCCCTCTGCGGACATATCATGTGGGACTTGCCTCACCTCTACAACGAGATTCTCCGCGCGCTGCACAAAGCCAGTTCCGAGGAGATTGAGCTCAATAGCATCGGCATCGACACGTGGGGATGCGATTTCGCTTTCTTTGACAAGAACGGACAGTTGCTGGGACTCCCCCATTGCTACCGCGATCCGCACACCGACGGTGCTCCAGAGCGCTACTTCTTGGAGCATAAGTCCAAAGAGGAAGTCTATGACCGTACGGGCATCCAGTTCATGCCGTTCAACTCGCTCTTCCAGCTCGCCACCCTCCGTCATGAAAAGAGCGTAGCGCTGGAACAAGCCGAGAAGATCCTGTTCATTCCCGATGCCCTCATTTATATGCTCACGGAGCAGGCTGTTTGCGAATACACCGTCGCTTCTACATCACAGATGCTCAACCCCAAGAGCGGTGACCTCGACCTGGCTTTGCTACGCACACTCGGACTTGGCCGCAAGCGCTTTGGACGGTTGGTGCAGCCTGGCGAGTGCATCGGCGTGCTCTCAGCCCAGGTGCAGGCTTGCACGGGACTGGGACCTATCCCCGTCATTGCCGTAGCCAGTCATGACACAGCTTCTGCCGTAGCCGCTGTACCAGCTCAGGATGCCAACTTCGCGTATTTGAGTTGCGGTACCTGGAGCCTTCTTGGCGTAGAATCTCCTACACCTATTATAAATAAAGACAGCTACACCGAGAATTTCACCAACGAGGGAGGTCTTGATGGCACGACTCGTTTTCTCAAGAACATTACGGGCCTCTGGATCTACGAGCAATGTCGCAAGGAATGGACCATGCAAGGAGCTTCCGTCAGTATCCCTTCGGATGTCAATGAGCTCAATGCGCTGTGCCTCACCTCCACGTGTGACAGCATCATCGCCCCGGATGATCCGCGCTTCTCACACCCACTTTCCATGACGGCAGCCATTTACGACTATCTGATTGAGACGAAACAAGCGCTACCGCAGTCGCCTGCAGATTATGTTCGTATCATCTTCCGCTCTTTGGCAGCCCGCTATCGCGAGATTATCGACATCCTGCGTCGCATTACGCCTGTAGATATCCAGCGCTTGCACGTCATCGGAGGTGGTTCTCGCAACCAGTACCTCATGCAGTTTGCAGCCGACGCCCTACAGATGCCTGTGATTGCAGGACCCCAAGAAGGGACAGCCTTAGGTAACGCCCTTGTGCAGGTTCGTGCCGCAGGTCTCGTCCAGTCGCTGCAGGAGATGCGCGCCATCATTGCCAATAGTATTGAGCTGAAAGAATACCAACCAAATTCATAATCCATCATGATGAGAAATCTCGATTGGAAAACGCTCAAAAGCGAATATCTCTTCCGTCGTCCTTGGCTCACGGCACGTCGTGACACCTGCCAGCTGCCCGATGGACGCATCAACGACGAATACTACGTACTGGAATATCCCACCTGGGTTCATGTCGTGGCCATCACCAAGGACGGCAAGATGGTGATTATCCGCCAGTATCGTCATGGGCTCGGTCGCACTTGCTTTGAAATCGTGGCCGGTTGTGTGGAGGAAGGCGAAGATCCGCTGGTAGCTGCCAAGCGTGAGTTACAGGAGGAGACTGGCTATACGGGTGGCGAGTGGCAAGAAGTGCTGCAATTCACCTGCAATGCCAGCGCCATGAACAACATCACACACAGCTACCTTGCCATCGGCGTAGAACAGACTGATACGCAGCACCTTGACGCCACAGAGGACATTGAAATCTACACCTTCACCCCCGACGAGGTCAAAGACATGCTTCGTCGAGGCGAGTTCATGCAAGCCTCTATGCTCGCGGCGCTCTACAAATATTTCTCAGGAATGTGAGAATCACAAATAACCTTATTTTTATTCATAAACCTTAGCAACAATGAAAAAACTAATTCTCTGCGCACTAGCACTCATCGGAGTCTGTAGCGCCAATGCACAAGACATCAGCATCAGCCAAGCCCGCTTCCAGAAAGGCGACGACCTCAACTGGGCCAAGTCAGACTTCAATGATGCCAGTTGGAATACCATAGACATGACCAAGAACTGGGATGACCAAGGCTATGTCATCAACCAGAATTATGCCTGGTACCGTGTACATCTCACCATCCCCAGCAACCTGATCAAGGGCGCTGATCAGCAACGCATCGTTGTCTTCAACCTGCCCAAGGCCGATGACACAGACGAGTGCTATCTGAACGGCAAGCTGATTGGCAAGACGGGTCGTATGCCCGGTGACAAAGGCGGCTACGCCTCCGCATGGAGTGCCCCACGTCGCTATGCTGTCGATGCCAAGTCAGGTGGCATCCTTTGGGACAAGGACAATGTGCTGGCCATTCGCGTCTATAACGGCGGCGAGCCTGGTGGCCTCTTCGACAAGCCCTTGACCGTTAGTGTCCCCAACGCCATTGAGGGCATCGCCATGCGTTTCACAGATGTGAACAGCGACAAGGCCCATTGCGACGTGGAGGTGACGAATACCTTCCCCTTGGTGACCAGCGGCACTTTAGCCATCGAGGTCATTGATCGCGATGCCAATACCGTCATTTCCCGGACAGCCAAGAAAGTGGCTCCCAAGAAGGATAAGCCCGTACGTATCAGCATCCCTTATGACAAGCAGAAAAGCTGTCTGTTGGTTGCTTCTTTCACGGATTCCAAGACGGGTAAGGCCGTCAAATATCGTCAGCCGCTCAAGTATATTCTGACACCTCCCGCACCTGCCGCTCCCCGTTTCAATGGTGCTCCCCTTTTCGGTGTCCGTCCCGGCTCTCCTGTCATCTACCGTTTCCCCGTTTCTGGCGAACGTCCCATGAAGTTCACCGCTGAGAACCTTCCCGCAGGCCTCCAGCTCTCCGAGAGTGATGGTGTGCTCAGTGGCACCATTCGTCGTCCGTCCGAGTTCACATTCAAGGTAACAGCCGAGAATGCCAAGGGCAAGGCTTCGCAGGAATTTACCCTCAAAGTCGGTCCTCGCATGATGGCCCTCACCCCTCCCATGGGCTGGAATTCCTGGAACTGCTGGGCACTCAGCGTTTCTCAGGAGAAAGTGATGGCTTCCGCACAGGCTCTCATTGATAAAGGCTTGGCCGATTATGGCTATTGCTACATGAACATCGACGACGGTTGGGAAGCAGAAAAGCGCAACCCCGACGGCACCATTGCCGTGAACGAGAAGTTCCCCTCCATGAAAGCCCTCGGCGACTGGCTCCATGAGCGCGGCCTGAAGTTCGGTATTTACTCTTCACCCGGTGACTACACCTGTGGCGGCTACCTGGGCTCGATTGATCATGAGCAGCAGGATGCCGAAAGCTACAACAGCTGGGGTGTCGATTACCTGAAATATGACTGGTGTGGCTATGGCCGTGAGCACGCCAAGGAGCGTGATAAAGGCGTCGCTTCCTATATCCGTCCCTACCTGTTGATGCAGAAGTTCCTGCGTGAACAGCCTCGCGACATTTTCTACAGCCTCTGCCAGTATGGCATGTCCAAAGTCTGGGAATGGGGCACCTTCGTAGATGCTAACAGTTGGCGTACCACCGGTGATATCAATGACTCATGGGGTTCTATGTTCGATATCGGCTTCAAGCAGCAGGCTGGCCTCGCTCCCTATGCTGGTCAGGGCCATTGGAATGACCCCGATATGCTGATTGTGGGCAAGGTGGGTTGGAGCAGCAACCTCCGCGACTCCCGACTGACACCCGACGAGCAATACACGCACATCACCCTTTGGACGCTCCTCGCCTCCAATATGCTTATCGGCTGTGACATTGCACAGATTGACGACTTCACCATCGGTCTCCTTTGCAACAATGAAGTGAATGCCATCAATCAGGATATTCTTGGCAAGCAGGCCGACCGCATATCCAAGGAAGGCGATATCGAAGTCTGGAGCCGTCCACTTGCCGACGGTGGCACTGCCATCGGCATCTTCAACGTAGGCAATGAGGACAAGCAGGTGAATCTCGCCAGCTACGTCTCCAATGCGTCAACCATCCGCGACCTGTGGCGCCAGAAGAATCTCTCTGCGAGCGACTTGAAGTGCACGATCCCCACCCACGGATGTAGGTATTTGAAGGTAACTAAGTAAAAGATGAAGAGACTACTATATCTTATTCTTGCGCTGGCAGCCAACCTGTCAGCGCAAGCCACTTCTTGGCAAGAGAAAGTGGATACCATCTGGCCCGCATGCCATTATCGCGAGTTGAATGGCATTTCCACTGGCAGCCAGCACTCCAAGACTTGGATTGACTGGAAACATGCCGAAGGGACTGTGTTGGTCTATGGTATCCATTTCCCCACCGGGCACGTCCGTGCTGATGCGGTGTTCACGGCCAAGAGTGGGATGAAGGTGTCGTTTGGTGTGCGTATCGTTCACCCGGCAACAGGTACCGTTGTCCTGGATGACCAAATAGCCACGAGCACCAAGACTTCGACGGCTGAGCAAACGATGGAAATCATGCCTGAGACCGAGATGCCCTACGATGGCTGGTATCGCTTCGAGCTCACCTGTCCCAACGGTGTGAATACCCTTAATCGCCTCAACTTGCTGACCTTCCAGCGCACCTCCACCCAGCGCATTACGGACTCCGAGATTTTCATGGCTCCTTCCGTGCACCTATGGTGGGACACCACGATGCCTGGTGCGCCATCCGGTCAGGGCTACAACTGGACCTATCTGGAAGCCATGTATCCGAGCGCCTACAAGCGCCATGCCACCTACCAGATGACAATCGGCACCGACGTGGGCTATTCGGGTATCCAGATGCCTACACGAAGCGACGGCTCCTATGGCCATTCCGTGCTCTTTTCTGTTTGGGATGAGGGCGATGTGGACAAAGACCGCAATCTCCCCGACAACATGCGTGCCGCAGCCGTAGATGTAGGCCCTGGCGCTTACGCCACGCGCTTTGGCGGCGAAGGCACAGGCTCCAGTATCCGCTACAACGATGACAACCTGTGGCAGTTCGACCATTGGATCCAGTTCCTCATGAACGAGCGACCTGAGACCGATGTCGTTACCATCACCGACGACAATGGCAAAGTGACAACGAAAGAGTATCAGAGTACGTTGCAATCCATGTGGTTCAAGGATGCAGACGATGCCGAATGGCGCTATATCGGCACTCTCCGCCGCACAGGCGAAAACCGTCTGACGCCTGGCATCTATAGCTTCCTGGAGAACTTTGCAGACATGGGCGGCAACCTCATGCGCCGCTGCTATTTCCGCAATGGCGCCATGCGCGCAGCTGCCACAGGCGAGTGGTTTGCACTCAACCATGCCGGCTATGGTCATACGCAGGACAATGGCAACCGCTACTCGCGTTATGACTACGGTCACGGTGTGACGGGCTTGTTCGATAACACCTTCTATTTGGAGACTGGCGGTTATATGGGCCGGCGTGATAGCGTGGCTACATACGAGGCCCCTAAGCACGGCCAGATGCCTTGGGTGGATACCATTGATATCGAACGCCTCACACGTCGCATTGATCTGGCGGTCACGCGCAATCGGGCTAAGACCGTCCGTTCGCTGGTAGAAGCTACGCGCACCGTTTCCGACCCTGCCACATGGGCACTCATCGGTTACACTGACGAGGAGACCGTGGGCGAAGGTGATTTCGGACGCGCTGAGCAGATGCTCGATGGTAGCACCTCCACGTACTATCACAACAAATGGAAGAACGGCTCCGTCTCCTTTCCTCATACTTTCAGCTTCGACGCTGGCGTGGAAACGACCGTTAGTTCGATTGAACTCTATCAGAGTCGCGACTCCGGCTATCGCGCCAAGCAGGTTCAACTCTATACGTCAGAGACGGGTGCCACATGGCGCTTGGCAGCAACTGGCCTGAGCATCGAGGACAGCGACCATCCTACCATCGAGCTCCCCGAGCCCATCACCTCCCGCTATTTCCGACTGCGTTTCACAGCAGGTTATGGCTCCAATCTCGTCATCAACGAGCTCTATTTCAAGCATGAATATCGCCTGCCCGACTTACTCACATTGGCCAAACGTCTGTTGGACGAGGCCGACCAATATGGAGGCTATGCGCCTTCCGACCTGGATGCCATCCGCGACCTCTATGCCGATGGCAATGGCACGGATATCGACGCACTCCGTCAGGCAATTGAGGCTCTCGGCGACAATGCCCTACCCCTCACCTACGGTACTGTGGCAAAGGCAGAGCATTTCACGCCACTCGCCGTCTATCAGCTCCACAACCTGGCAGGACATGGCGACCTCATTGCGACGGCCGACGGACAGCCTTCTCTGGCAGGCGCGACCATCAAGGACGCCAAGGTTTCATACTGCGGCCCCTCACGCGTCACCGACTCACTCAGCAACTGGCTCCTGCTTCACTCGCGCAAGTTCAATGACTACTATCTCTACAACCTTGGCCTGAAGCAGTTCCTCAGCATCGATGCCGAGGGCACCATCTCGCTGTCCGATCTGCCGGCATCGCTCTCCTTCTCGGCCAATGGCAATGGCTATGTCATCCGCTACCAAAACCGTTACTTAGGCTTCGATGCGACGGCCGACAAACCGCTGAAACTCGTCAGCAGCGCCAATGCCAATGCCATCTTCCAGTTGCGCACTAACCACGCCATGCGTGTCAACCAAGAGGAGACCTTAGCATTCACAGAGGATACAGGCAAGGCATTGCATGAAGACAACAGTTTCGACTACCTTTTCCAGCAAGGTCTGCAGACCTATGCCAAGGCGTTCGTCGGACGCCCCAATACCCGCAAGACCCTGATTCGCAGCACGGCCAGCCTCACCTCCAACTGCAATACCACGCAACAGGAAGCACATGACCTGGCCAAGATCATCGATGGCGACAAAGCGACTTACTACGAGACCTGGTACAGCGGCATTGAATGGCCCGCTGAGATGCCCTATCTCCAAGCGCGACTCACCAGCCCAATCTCTGCTTTCTGCTTCACCTTCTCGCCCTCGACGCATCCCGATTACGGCCAGACTGACATCCCCACGGATATCATCGTCTATGCCGCCTCGGACAACAAGGATTTCCTGCCTGTAGCACGCTTGAACGAAGGTCTGCCCACGAAGGTTACAGAGTCCTACACCTCTCCCGTCATCTTCTGCGACAGCGAGACGCGTGACTTCCGCTTCCAGGTGATGGAGACCTATGGGAAGCGCGCCGATAGCCACGTCTTCGCCATGAGCGAGTTCCAGATGCACCCCGTCACCATAGACGAGGCAGCATCACCCTACTACACCAAGTCATGGGTGAAGACCGCTTTCGATGCCCTGCAGATTCAGCTCCAGACTATCCGTCCGCTGATTCTGGCCAATAGCGCCAAGCCCGCTGATGCCCAGGCGCTACGCGAAGCCATCGCACGTGCCGAGGAAGCGCTGCTCATCGACGGCATTTCTGCCCCTGAGTCCTCATTCCTCAATCATAACTCATCAATCAAAGATCAGCAAGTCTTTGACCTCAGCGGACGCCGCCGTTCCCTCGGCACCCGCCTTCCGGCTGGCATCTATCTCATGCGAGATGGCAATCAGCATCAGAAGGTAGTGATTGAGTAGTCCTCCGCCATTACCATCCAACATAGATGCAGCAGTAGTGTCACCCGGGCGATGCTACTGCTGCCTTTTTTTCGTGGTTCTAACAACGAGTTCATATATTAAAACTACGGATTGTACGGAATTAACGGAGGTTTGGGTCGTCACTACGTGACTCAAAATCATTCGAAAATCAGACCTAAAAATCATTCACACAGTATTGATAGATTTTCAAAAGAGATTTTCTAGATATTTTGAGGCCAACAGGCCGACCACAGAAAAATGTTTTTGTCTAAAATAACACCGGTAATCCGTTATTAGCATCAAATAACGTTTTTTTTTGTCTTTTTTCTTGGCGGTTACCAAACTTATACATATATTTGCCACGCAATTTCCTTGAAAAAGGGAAGTTTGCAGACATTTTATTTGCTCAATCGCTCCTCGAATTGGTACCTCAAAAGAGCTTAACGAGCAAAGACAATATCCTATTGAAGCTTACGCATAGCGTAGGTTTCCCATAAGGATATTGGGGCAGTACCAAGCCCGAGGAGCGTATGGTGAAGACCTGCGCTTTTTTTGTGCCCGCAGATTAGTAAAGGTCTCTCCATGAGAAGAAGAACATTTACTAACAACTAACAAATAAAAACTATGAGAAAACTACTACTTTTAATTACAGTCCTGCTGACAGGAGTCAGTGGGGCGTGGGCTGATGTAACTGTGACCATCAGTGATAAGACTGATTTGGCAGATCTTATTAGCGAAAGTGATGACACTAAAAAGGAAACTTATTTTGCTACGGCAGCACACAAGTATGGAACATATTCCAATGCATCTGGAGGTACTACTTTTACGACAAATGCCACTTCTGGTCAATCAGGCCTTACAATCACAGCTGATGGAAATTATGTTAAGGCATATTGGTACCGTGGCAGTGCCAACTACAAATTTGGATTTGCGATTACTCCCACAACGGGAGCAGGCCAATCTGCCACAGTAACAATTAAAGCTCCTAGTGGCTATTACATTAAGAGCTATTCAATGACAGCAATCAGCACAACCGATAAAGGTCAGTTTACGTTGGCACCGTTGGGGGTAAGTGGAATAAATGTGAGTTCCTCTCTTACTTCAATAAATCAAACAGTATATGCAAATACAGCAACCTTTACTGTCACTCGAAAATCAGATGCTACTACCGTAGGTTCAGAATTATGTTTCCCGGCCTTTACTATTACTCTTGCCTCAACAACCATGAGTGGAGACGTTACGCTGAATCTTAATTCTAATAATGGTAATAAATATAGAAGTGATGGTACTCAGGATGGTGCTGAACAGACTAGAGATTTCCAGACATATAAATCCACAACGACTTTAGCCAATTTGTCTTTGTCATGTAGTGGCAACAGCATGAACTGGACAAGTTCTGCTATGCGCATTCATTCTAATGGCGGCACATACACTCTTACAGCACCAACAGGTTATCATATTACGGGCTATAAGATAAGTGCCTATGCAGAGGTTACAGGCAAGAAAAATACAATCAAGCCAAGTGGTGCTACAACAAAAACACTCATTAGTGGTGATTCTTCTGATAAAACTATCATTTGTGTAAATGGTCTAGATACAAAATCAACGACTTTTGAGAGAGGTTATGAAACAGGTGGAGGTGCTGCCTATGTCAATGCCGCTATTACAGTTTACTTATCGCCAACATTCACGGTAACCTATAAGGTTGTTGATAGTAGTGGCAACGAGATGACATCAGAGGCTGTGGAATATATTACAACCTCATCTCCCTCCAATCCTTCATCATTCACAAATGCTTTTGTAACGCTTGGTGATAACTTTTATAACAATTCCTCTCGTACAGGAGATCCTGTAACTAGCGTATCTGCGGCCACGACTCTTTATAAATTGGGCACTGTACATGATTGTCCCGTAGAATTCTCAACTGTGGTTAGTCCCAAGTGGTATTTGATACAATTTGGCGATGCCAACAAAACGTGGTACGGTGTGAATGGTAGTACTGCCTTGACCATTAAGAACCAAGACCAATATGATGCTACAGATGGTTTCTCGTGGGCCTTTATAGGAAATCCATATCGTGTAAAGATATACAACAAGGATGCAGAAGCATATATTAATGTTGGTACACCATCAGGAGAAGGTGTCATCGAAAATCCCATGAGTACTTCCGACGGAACAGAATGGATTCTAAATGGAGGAGCTAAAACAGGAGTGGCAACGGATTTTGGTCTGCAGTATCCAGGTAAAGGCTTATATGTAAATGCATATAATGGTGGTAACAACTTTGCTCTATATACAGTTGGGACCTCTGGAGATAGGGGCTTTACTCTCCGAGTTACAGACTTGGAAACATTCGACCATGTAACATTTGTGAACACTTATATTAAGCCCTACATTGACTCTCCAAGCAATGCATATTACGCTATATCTTCTGCCCAAGCAACAAGTTTGTCAAGCACTTATGGAAAAGAGTCCTATTCTGCGTCTGACTACAAAAGCTATCTTGATGCTTTGAACGCAGCCATCAAGAAGCCATCAAGCGGTTATTACGTTATTAAGAATGTTAACACTGGTACATACCTTAGATTGAATGATGTCATTGGAGTTGGTGCAGCAAATACAGATGCCAATGCTATAATCAAGCTGACCACCTCTGGAACTGGATTTAACTTGCAATCACAAGGAGAATATATTCAGGTACCATCAAATGATACTCAGGTTGGATATAGTTCTACGCCTGCTGTTTTATATGCATTTGTTCAGTCTCCCGGCGTAATTAAGGTAGGAACAACCGATGGAGCACATTCATATTTGAACTATACAGGAGGAACCGTTAAAGGTTCTGCTCCAACTACAAATACAGGTTGGTGGATTCTTGAAGATGCACCATCTTCAATTACAGTATCACTCACTCCTGCCTACGACAAAGACGGCAACCAAAACACTTATGCTACTCTGTGTGTGCCGTTCAACATTACTAATTTGGAAGGAGCTAATAGCAAAACGGTGAAGGCATATACTCCTACAATCGACGGCGATTATGTCGTTCCTGGCGATGGCGCAACAACGATTACAGCAGGTACGCCTGTTATACTGATTGGCTCAGATGAAGGCGCTACAAGCGTGACGGCAACTATCGGTAGTACCTATGTGACATCGCCTGTAGCTCCGACGAGTGACCATGTTTTGACAGGTATATTCGCAGGTACAAGCATTGACTGCACAGCGGCTACGGGAACTAACTACGTGCTTGGCTTCGATCCAACAAACGACCGCATTGGCTTCTATCATGTGAATAATGCAGCCTTTCCCCTGAATGCCAATCGCGCTTATCTCTACATTGCTAAGGGTGGCTCCGTCAAGGGATTCACCTTCGGTTCCGATGGGGCTGATGGCATCAAGGCAATTGACAATACCTCTATTACTCACGATGGACCGATCTTCAACCTCGCCGGTCAGCGCATCAGTAAGTTGCAGCGCGGCGTGAATATCGTGAAGGGTAAGAAAGTCGTTGTGAAGTAAGACTTATGTAACGAAGTGTTTAACCCATTAAGATTCCTCAATTATGAAAACATATATCCAACCACAAACTAGCGTTATACGTATTGAGACCCGCCAGCTGTGTTTGCAGTTATCTATTGTTGATAGGAACGTCACGGTCAACAATGAAGGTAGTAACGTTGGTCTCGTCAAAGAAAACCGTACGTACCGCGACTACAACGTCTGGGATGACGATTGGAGTAACTAATATTTCATTTGGCTCTATGTAATTCTATATATAGAGTAGAAGTTTTTTCCCGAGAGGCTGCGCTGTGAAGCGCGGCCTCTCTCTTTCGTCTGATGAGAGTGGCGCTTGGGTGAAAGGTCACTTCTGAATGGGTGGCAGGTGCGGTTGCTATTTTGTCCCTGATAGTGAAAAAGATGGTGATTTATTTGGTGTGAATCAGATAAATCGCTACTTTTGCGCTGTGAAACGATAGCATGTACAATGAGTGAAGAGCAAGTCATAGAGAAGATTAGAGGTGTCGCCTCCAATGTACTTCCCAATGGAAGCACAATGTATCTCTATGGTTCCCGTGCCCGCGGCGATGCCCATGAGGACTCCGATTGGGACCTCTTAATTCTTCTCGACAGAGACCAATTGAACCGCTCTGAAGCGGAGGACATATCCTTCCCTTTCACGGATATGGGATGGGATATAGGTGAAGACATCAGCGCCAGAGCTTTCACGAAGCAGCGCTGGGAACAAGGCCCGCACACATTGTTTTATTTTAACGTCGAACGAGACAAGAAACAGATATATGAGTCTTAAGGAAGAAGATAGACAAGTTATTGTCACACTGGAGCTTCTTAAACTTTAAAACACTAAAACCCACCACACTTTTTCACCACTGGAAGCAAAAAAGTTCCCATAACTTTACGATTGATACCATAGCGGCGATTGAGGCCGCACTGGAAGCCTCTATCCTTCAGGTGTATCATGGTCAGGCATATCCCGATTATGATTTAGAACCAACGATGGTAGCGGAAGCATTATCGTAAGAAAGAACACAAAAGCAGCGGAATCAATAAAAACTACAACCATGAAGCGTATATTTTCTTTACTAATTGCACTGACATGCGTTATAGGGATGATGGCACAGGCCGTCATATTCCCACAGGAGAAGCAGGCTGGCAAGGCGACGCTCGTGCCTGTAGCGATGGAAAGCAGCGAAACCGATGGCTACATTCTTGGTAATGATCTTTTCAATGCCGCCTTTGAGCGCACAAACGGCGTGTTGCGCTTTGGCGGCTGTGAGCAATTAGGTCTTCAAGCCGGAACAGAACTATTCGCATTGCGACTGGGCAACGGCACAGAGGTTGCCGCTTCGGAGATGACGCTGGGTGAGGTGCGCATGGTGGATCTGGCCGCTGATGCCACAGCCGCCAAAGGCTCATTGAAACTGCCAGGTAAGGCGCTGGAAGCTGACTACACCTATAATAACTTACAGCTGACATGGCGCGCGGTATTGCGCGACGGCTCTCATTACCTTCGTACGGAGTTGGAACTGACAGCCTTGAAGAATACAGCCATGAATGCCATCATCCCCATGCACTACATGGTGGATAACACATCCCTCCCCCTTGGGGGAGGTCAGGAGGGGGCCGCACCTGTCGTCGTGGGCAACACACGCGGCGCCGTCATCGCCAGCGACAGGATATTTGCAGGACTGGAGACTCCGATGGGTAAGAACAGTATTGTGGGTGCCATGAGTGCTGATCCATTCGCCTATGACCGTTGGACGAGCACGACCTTCTCGTGGGAGCCCGGTACCGATACGCCGCAGGGCATCATCAACCTCGGCCTGCCCGCCAGTGGCATCTGTGCCACGCAAGGCTATTTGGCCATCATGGCGAGCGGTACGCAAAAAGTGACCTTCCAATATACAAGCGGTAGGCATCGTCTGGACATCGCCGGCGTGGATATTGTTGACCCCACAACGGGGGAGGTGGTAGCCAAAGATTACCATAAGGGCTATACGGGTGGTGCAAAATCCAACAATGTCTATTCGCTCAGAATCCCTAAAGCCGGCTATTATCTGGTGCGCTACTTCCGCGACACTGTGACGGATGGCATCACCGCTGCGTTCGACAGTAACGGCACCATCACATGGAGCTGCCAAGTGCTGGCACCAGAGCTCCTCTTCGACGGCAACACGGCGGAAAACGTGCTGCCTGACGATGAAGATATCCCTACACTCACCAACCCCGTCCTGTCCGTGGGAGGCACTCGCACCGATGCCTGGACAACCTCCTCGTGGGCAGCACCGGCCTCCGTTCCCTCACGCATCATTGAGTTGGGCTATGAGGCCAATCGCATCAAGATGATGGAGAAGACCATCAGCTTCGACCGTGGCGGTGGCACGTTCAATGCGCAGTTCATGTACGCCTCCGGCAACCACGGTCTTACCATCGCCGGCGTAGAGCTGGTGGATGCTGACGGCAATGTGGTGGCCTCGGATTATCACAAGGGCTTCTCCGGCACGGCGAAGACTGACAACGACTACACCTTCACAGTTCCCGCTGCGGGCAACTACACGTTGCGCTACTATGTGGTGCTGAACCCCGACGGCTCGGACAACACCTCTTCGGGCAACATCAATCTGAGCTACGCGCTCAAGTACTACTACCACCTGCCTGCACCTACGGAGACAGAAATCGTAGGCGAGTGGAGCCGACAGACGACACTGGCCAAAGGCAAGACGTGGAAGGTAGGCGCTGTAGTAGGCCTCATCGCCCCTGGACAGGCACGCCGCTCCTTCCTCTGCTACAGCGAGCGCGAGCGGGCTGTGCCTTGGCGTCCGTTCCCCATGTACAACTCGTGGTTCGAACTGAACATCAACCGCAACAACGATCCAGACTACACGGGCAACTTCAACGAGTCGCAATGTATGGAAGTTCTGAACCAATGGAAGACGAAGCTCTTTGACAAACACGGTGTGGGCATCGGCTCCTTCGTGTGGGACGACGGTTGGGATATCTACGGCACGTGGGAATTCAACCCCAACTTCCCCAACGGCTTCCAGGAACTCAGCGACAAGGCTTGGAGCATGGATTCGCACATCGGTGCCTGGCTCGGTCCTGTGGGCGGTTACGGACAGAGCGGCAACTACCGACGCAGCTATTGGAGCAGCAAGGGTGGCATGCAGTTGTCAAATCCGGATTACTACAACGTATTTCTGGACCGCACGAGCTACATGCTCAACACCTACCACTTCAACTTCTTCAAGTTCGACGGTATCAGCGCACAGTTCAGTTCCATCGGTCCTGATGCTGGAGCTACGGGTGAGGAGAACGCCGAGGGCATCATCAATATCGAGCAGGAACTGCGCAAAGTGAAACCCGACGTGTTCCTGAACACCACCGTAGGCACATGGGCATCGCCCTTCTGGTTCCAGGTCTCCGATGCCGTATGGCGTCAGGAGAACGACTGGGGCACAGCTGGCAACCAAGGCAACACACGCGAACAGTGGATTACCTATCGCGACCGCCTTGTCTATCAGAACTTCGTGCAGAACTCACCCCTCTGTCCTATCAACACCCTCATGACACACGGCTTCATCCTTTCGAAGTATGGTGGTGGAGCGGCCAATATGAGTCAGGACTATAGTGACATCGTGCGTGAGATGAGATGTGCTTTTGCCTGCGGTAGTGGAATGGTGGAGATCTATGCCGACTATGCATTAATGAACAGCATCAATAACGGCAAGCTGTGGGGAGAACTCGCCGCATGCATCAAGTGGCAGAAGGAACAGGAGGATGTGCTGCCTGACGTGCATTGGGTGGGCGGTAATCCGTGGGACGGCAGCAAGGCCAATGTCTATGGCTGGGCTGCGTGGAATGGAAAGAAAGCCACATTGGCATTGCGCAATCCCTCCACTTCGCAACAGACCTTTAAGATTACACTCCGCGAAGCGCTGGATATACCTGAGTATATAAACACTACCATCACACTCTCTAAAGCCTTTACGCAAAACAGCCTCACTGGTCTGCCCGTGGGTCAGCCCATCGATATTGACCAGCAGCTGTCAATCCGCCTCCCCGGGTCCTCCGTCTTTGTATTTAACGGAACGGACGACAAGGGTAGTGAGGTCGGCATCAGGCAGGTGAAACATGATGGTGCACGGGCTACCCTAACAAATGACTGTTATGACCTTTCCGGGAGAAAGGCCAGCACCTCACGGCGAGGTCTGTATGTGGTGAACGGGCAGAAAGTGGCCAAGTAGATAGGGGGTAAGAAATGTATAGGTTTTAGGGTAAGAAATGTGCACATTTCTAGGAAGAAATGTATAGGTTTCTAGGTATAAAAGGTATACCTTTTTGGGTCGGATTACTTAAGGAAAATGAGCCAAAATACTTAAGGCCAAAAAATGAAGACGAAAAATTTTTTCTATGATCAACGAGGTACCTTCCACCATTTGGGGTCTAACAGAATTAATTTCAAAATGTTATGTACGTGGAAAGTGTGCCAAAACATTCCACTAACCCTCCACTAATTGTAAGCGGATACGCTTGCACGGATTGAGGACACTTATGGAAGGTTAGTGGAGAGTTTATGTACGCCTTCCACTTTGTCAATAAAATGATAATCAGTACAATAACCTCAAAGTGGTGGAAGGAGCCTCTTCGTTCATAGAATTTTTTCGCAACGAGCTTTCGCGTAAAACCGAGCTGCCTTATCGCTGCGAGAGAAACGGCTTATCGCTAACAGAGAAACGGCTGAATAACACGAGGCAGCAGCAAATACCTGTGTTTGGATTTTCACAACCACGGAAGATACGGATTATACGGCTGCATGTCCACGAGTCTTCTCTCGAACACGTGTTCGTGAATCCAAGCCAAAGCCGTAAATTCCGTACTTTCCGTAGTTGTATAAAATTAAGCACAGGGGTTGCAGGTGACACACGACAAAAGCCTCTCCGAGGGGGAAAGGCTTTTGTGATGGGAAGGGATGGGTCAATAAGGATGGGTTGGCCGCTTATTCGAGGACGGTGCGACCTACAGCCTTGCGAATCTCATGCATGTACAGGAAACATGTGAGCAGGAAGTAGAAGGCGGTAAGGCGCCAAATGGCATCCATCTCCGCATAGCAGTCACCCAACGAGGCACCCATACTTTGGATACGTATGTAGGCATTGGCTCCCCATGTGGAGGGGAAGAAATGTCCGACGGCTTGCCACATGGCAGGGATAGAGACACCTGGCCAGCTGGCTCCCGACAAGAACAGCAGCGGGATAGACATGAAGACGAACAGCAAGATGCAGTCTTCACGACGATAGACGAAGAAGGACCAGAACATGGCCATGAAGGTGCAGGCCATCAAGTAGGGGACGAAGAAGCCCACAAGGGTCCAGAAATGTCCCAGCTGCGGTAAACCGAACCAACGCGTGATGCAGTAAGCCATATAGAAGGCCATGAGCAAGAAGATGAGGAAGTGGACAAGGCCACGACCCAGCACAATGGCCAGCGTGTTCTTATAATGCTTCGTCGGCGGAATGACAAGGCCGCGGAAGCGCTCGCGAGAACGTCCCATGGACATACCCACCGTGAGGCACAAGGCCTGCTGCAGGATCAGCATCAGCACAGGAGGAATCAGGAAGGCGGCGAAACCGCCAGCGGAATTGTACATCTTCACCTCCTCGAAGCGAATAGGCCAGCGGGCCAGCTCCTCCTCGCGCGCTGTGGTATGAGCCTGATGCTCCATCACCTTGATATTGCGGTTCAGCTCCTGAGCCACATTGACAACGGCCAGGTATTCGACCTTGTAGTAAAGCATGGATGTCAGGTCGCTATACAGACCTACAACGGCCTGCTGTCCACGCCACAGGCGTTCGTTGAACTCCTTCGGGATGACCAGGATACCATAGACCTCGCGGCGACGCATCAGTTCCTGTGCCTCGCCCATATTGGAGCAATAGGCATCAATCTTCACCTCGGGCGTAGCATCGATACGGCGAATGAAATCACGACTACGGTCACAGTGGCTCTCATCGATGACACAGATGGGCAGCTGACGCTGCGTCTCGGTGTTATAGATCATCGCATAAAGGGCCGGATAGGCCAAGGGCAAGAGAATCATGAAAAGAAGGATACCCTCGTCCTTCACAATATCTGACAGCTCATCGAGCCAGATATGCAGAATCGGAAACTTAGGTTTTCTCATGCTCTATATTTTTTATGAATGAACGCATCTGTCAGACGGAACGAGAACAACTGCGGCAGGAAGAAGAGGAGCAGCAGAAGTGCTACATTAAACCACACATAGGCAATCGAATAGCCGTTCAGACATTGGTTCATGTATATCAGGAAATAATGGTGGAGCGGGAAGATGTTGGACAGCCATTGGAAAGGCGGGTACATCGCCGATACAGGGAACGAGAAGCCTGCCAGCGAGAACTGCATCACACCCAACAAGGAACATGCCGACATCGCCATACGCATCTGGCCGGGGAAGGCCTCGAACATCAGCAGGCCAAAGCCCTGAGAAGCCAAGACTGCCAGGAAGCCCCACAGCATCATACGCGGAATGCCGCAATGACAGGGGAACTGCAGGTAGCTGTAGAACATCAGGTCAATCAGCCACATGATAATCGTATAGACAATCGTCTGTGGAATCAGCTTGCCCAGAATCACTACCCATGTGCGACGACCTGACATCGCATAAAGCCGCTTCTGCGAACCTCGCTTCCACTCCATGCCAAGGGCATAGGAGGTGGTCAGCATGATGACCAGCATCAACAGGCCGGGCACAAGCAGGTTGGAGAGCACCACAGAATAGTTCAGGTAGGCGTTACCCAATGGGTGGCTCTCAATCACAATCGGCTGCAACGTACCCATAATCTGATCATCACGGAAGCCGCGTGCCTGCATCGTGGCGCGTGTCATCGCCAGACCAGCCATCTCACTCATCTTGCGCATATCCTTCATCAGGAGGGATGCGGGGATGTAGTAAGAGTCGTTGGTATAGAAGGAGATGACGGGCTGGCGCTGCGTGAGGGCTGCCTCCGTAGTTCCTTTAGGGATACGGAAGATGGCATACACCTCGCCTTGCTGCATGGCTTCGCGGGCCTGTGTGAAACTCGTGGTCTGCATCACAAAGTGCGTTTCCTCCATCGTACCGAGGATGCGAGTGAGCTGGCGCGTCACATGGGTATTGTCCTCATCCACCAACGCAGCCGGCAGCTTCGTAGGCAAGCCCGCCTCCATGAGCGTGGTAAAGAAAAGGAGGAATCCCAACGGGGCCACAAACATGACCACGAAGAAGATGGGACGCGTCGAGAACGTGTTCAGCTCACGACGGATAATGCTCCAAAGTGCAGACCAAGCAGAATTCTTTCTACTCATATAAAAAATGAGTCTATTTAATAATCGCTGTCATACCAGCCAGAACACCCTTCACGTCCTCCTGCTTCACAGGACGGGCTGTGACCTCGAAGGTCTTCAGGTCGTACTGGTCAAGGGCCTTGGTAGCTTTCCAGGTGGCATAGCTACCCATCACATTCACACTGGTAATGCGAACTTTGATGTCACGATCTACAGCAGGAATGTAAACGGGCACCTCCGTGTCAATCGTCATGCCCGGAAGATAATCCTCGCGCACATTGAAGATGAAACGGATGTCATCGTCCTTGGCAATATTCATGATGGGAGCGCCCTGACCGACGAGTTCACCTACCTTGGGGAACACCTCAGTGACAGTACCGTCAGCGGTAGCCAGGAGAACGGTCTCCTTCATATAGCCTTCCACTTCCTGCACCATACCTTGTACGCGTGCCACCTGCGCAGCTGCTGCCATCTTATCCTCACGGCGAGCGCCCTCACGGGCCATCTCGTACTGACTGCGCGCAGCTTTCTCCGTAGCCTGCATGGCCTTGAGCTGAGCCTCAGCCTCATCACGCTTCTGGGCAGGGATGACACCCTCGTCATAGAGACGGCTTACACGGGCATAGGACTTCTCCCAGACTTCCAGTCCGGCCTTGGCCTTCTGCCAGAGTTCATAGGCACCTTGGATTTCCTGCTGACGGGCACCATTCTGGGCCTTCAGTTCGATGGCGCGTGCTGCAGCCTCGCCGGCCTTGGCCTGCTCCAGTTTTGCAATCACCTCGGGCGAATCCATGATGACCAGCGTATCACCGGCTTTCACTTTATCACCTGTCTGCACACGGAACTCCTTCACACGGCTGGGCACCTTGCTGGAGATACGATAATCCGATGTCTCGGCCTGTCCCTGTAACACCTCTTTGGGCTTCGGCAATACAAAGCCCACCAGGACCACAGCAATCATCACGCCAATCAGCACAATAGCGATGATTACCAAATTGTTCAATTTTGATCTCTTTGCCATATCTTTCTATATTCTAATTTTCACGATTTCATTTTCATCTTTCACTTCAGCACACCCTTTGCCTTGGAGAGGTAAAGGTCTGCCAGGCGCACGTCAATCTGTGCATCGACGAGCGTAGAATGAGCCATGAGCCAAGCGGTCTGGGCTTGCAGCACGTTGGAGACGGGGATGACACCCTCCTGCATACCCAGGTTGGCCATACGTAGGTTCTCGTCGGCCTGCTCCTGACTGCGCATAGCAGTAGCGAGGCGCTTCTGGGCTTCCTGCAGCTTCTGCTGGTTCTGGTTCACCTGCAGGGAGATCTTCTCACGTGTCTCTTCATAGCGCGTAGCCGCCATCTGGGCTTCGGCCTTAGCCTGCTTCACCTTATAGAAGCGGTCGCCCCAGGTGACGATAGGCACTTTCAGCACAACACCGATGTTGAAGGCACCGCCGAATTTCTTCTGGAAGCCATTGTACAGGTTGGGGTTCGTTACCAGATAGCCTGCCGTGAGTGCCAGATTGGGCATAAACTCGGAACGGGCTACGTTAATCTGCTGCTGCTTGACCTGTGCTGCGATGTCCAAGGCACGGAGCTCCGGGCGATTGGCCATGGCCGATGCCACAGCGTCTGCAGCGCTCTCTTCCTGAATCACGGGGAGGGGATGTTCCTCGACCTCACCCTCGTCGGCCAGCGTGAACTGGCTGTCAAGAGGCAGGCCACAGAGCTGAGCCAGCGCCATACGGGAAAGCGCCAGACCATTCTCCACTTGGATAACGGAGACCTCAGCCTCATTGAGTTTCACTTTTACCGTGAGGCCGTCGGCCTTCGTAGCCATACCTTCCGCAATCACTTTCTCGACATCCTCATCCAACTTCTTCACCGTTTCGAGGAAGCTCTCGGCCAATTCCTTCTTGCTCTGCAGGGCCACAATGCGCCAATAAGCCTCATCGACACTCACCAAGAGGTTCTGTTCCTCCATGGAGTGCTGCTCGTCAGCGGCTTCTTCAGCGAGGCGGGTAATCTTGTCGTATGCACGAATCTTACCACCCATATAAAGCGGCTGGGTGAGCAGTACGGCAGCACCAGCCATATTGCGGTTATCGGTGCGGAAATCATTCACGAGGCCCTCGCCTACCCCATCCAATACGTTAGCCAGATGACTGAAGGCTGGAGCAAATGCAGCACCAGCATCCTGCATCAACGGGGTGGCTAACTTTTGCATCAACGTGGGATCAGCCATCAGAGTAATCAACTGAGGGTTGTTCGACAGGAGCTGCAGGACCAAGGGGTCAGACATCAGCTGAGCCGCCAGAGGCGATGTCGTTAGGAAATTGTTGTAGCGCTGCTGCAAGTTGCCCACAAAATTCTGAGCAGACTGCTGCATGTGCTGTTCCATCGCGCCGGCTAACGTTGTTCCCATGTTGCTGAGCTTCTCCTTCTGCTCATCACTGAGAAGGGAAATCTCACGCGTAGTGTGTTGATAGGTGCCAGTAGCAGTCACCTTGGGCAGATAATTCGTCACGGCGCTCTTGTGCTGCCAGTGTGCGGCCTCCTTCTTGAGGCTGCTCATCTGCAAGTCTTTGTTGTTGCGGAGTGCCAAAGCCCTACAACTATCAAGGCTCAGTGTCTGCCCAGCGGCAGTCACCAAGCCCATTACAGCCAAGGCACTCAGCAGAATCATACGTTTGTTCATATACCTATTTTTATATATACTTCGTTAAGCGGGTGCAAAGGTCAGCATTTTTCCTCACGCACGCAAGGAAAATCGACCAAATTTATTGGCCAAAAAGGACGATTTTTTGGAATAAAGCGCAATTATTGTTCTATTTGCGCTATCAATTCCTCTACTGTGACCAACTTTTGTTCGCCTGTTTGCATATCCTTGAGCGTAAACTTACCGGCAGCCATCTCGCTCTCACCGGCCAATGCCACGAAGGGAATCTCACGTGCATTGGCATACTGCATCTGCTTCTTCATCTTAGCAGCATCGGGGTAGATTTCCGCACGGATTCCTGCACGACGGGAAGCCGCCAAGGCAGGCAACGCATAAGCAGCCTCGGCCTCACCGAAGTTCACAAAGAGCAGCTGTGTCGCCGTGCTGACCTCCTTCGGATACAAATCCAACTGATTCAGCACATCATAAATGCGGTCGGCACCAAACGAGATACCTACACCCGAGAGGCCCGGCATACCGAAGATACCGGTCAGGTTGTCATAACGGCCACCACCCGTGATACTGCCAATCTCCACATCCAGCGCCTTCACCTCGAAGATGCAGCCTGTATAATAGTTCAGGCCACGAGCAAGGGTGAGTTCAAGTTCAAGGGAAGAAGCGCTCCCAGGCTGGGAGGAAGCTGTGACCAAAGCGAACTGATTGAGGACGAATTCAACCTCGTCAATACCTTTGAGTCCAATCTCGCTGTCTTTCAGGACTTCGCGCATGGTGGCAATCTTCTCCGCATTTGTGCCGCTGAGCTTGATGATAGGCTGTAGCTTCTCAATCGCATCTGCTGGAATGCCGTCCTCTGCCAACTCGGCATTGACATTGTCCAGTCCGATTTTATCCAGCTTGTCTATGGCCACCGTAATATCCACGATTTTGTCAGCCTGCCCAATCATCTCTGCGATGCCCGTGAGAATCTTGCGGTTGTTGATCTTGATGCACACGCGGATGCCGAAGCGACGGAAGACCTCGTCCACAATCTGCATCAGTTCCACCTCGTTCAGCAACGAGTCAGAGCCCACCACATCGGCATCGCACTGATAGAACTCGCGATAACGACCCTTCTGCGGACGATCTGCACGCCAGACGGGCTGTATCTGGAACCTGCGGAATGGCAGTGTCAGTTCCTCGCGATGCTGCACCACGTAGCGCGCAAAGGGAACGGTCAGGTCATAGCGTAAACCCTTCTCGCACAACTGAGCAGCCAACTTCGGTGTACCACCCTCGGCAAAGGCCGATGCGTCTATGCCACGCAGGAAGTCGCCACTGTCCAGAATCTTGAACAACAATTTATCGCCTTCCTCGCCGTACTTGCCCATCAGTGTCGTGAGATTCTCCATCGCAGGAGTCTCAATCTGACGGAAGCCGTAAAGTGCATAAACGCTACGGATTGTATCGAAAATATAGTTACGCCGTGCCATCTCGGAGGGTCCAAAATCGCGCGTGCCTTTAGGAATACTCGGTTTTTGTGCCATAATGAAAGCAAAAAGCTATGTTTAACTTACTTTTTTCTATTATTTATTTTCAAAGAGGGCACAAAGATACGTATAAATTGATAAAAAATACGGTCTTTTTGAAAAATTATCCTCTTTTATTTGTTAAAATCCACAAAAATGACCTATCTTTGCCACTTGGGAGCTTCCAAATACCTAATTATAGGTATTGCACAAGAGCCCTCAATGAACTACCTTTGCACCCTCAAATCACGAGATTCGTGAATCAGATTATTCAAATACATAATACGCAAGAAATGAATCGCCTTTCAAGAATTTTTGTCATTTTCTTGATTCTTTGCCAACTCTTGCCCCCAAGAGCCTTATTCGCGCAAACTGAATATTTCACCATCACAGGCACGATTAAGGACGCTTTTGGAGCACCCATCGAGTTGGCGAATGTGACTTTAGACCGCACACTTGGAACCTACTCCAAGCGTGATGGTAGTTTCAGTATTCCCCGTGTACCCCGTGGTACTTACCAGTGGCGCGTTACTTATGTAGGCTTTGAGACCGCTTCGGGCACCATCAAAATCGAAACGGGGCGCGAACGCCTCAATGTACGTCTCAAGGAGTTGAGCCTCGGTCTGGAACAGGTCACCGTGACAGCGAAACAGCAACAGATGGGCTCCTCTTCGCTCATTGACCAAGAAGCCATCCGCCACTTGCAGCCAAAGAGTCTGGGCGATCTCCTGCAGCTGGTACCAGGTAATCTGACCGAGAACCCCAACCTGAACACACTCTCACAGGCACAGATCCGTGAGATTGGAACCAACGCGGCCAATGCGATGGGTACATCCATCGTCATCGACGGCACGCCATTGAGCAACGATGCCAATCTGGAATTGATGTCCTTCTCCAAATATGGTACTTCCGCTGACGGTAATGGCGGTAATGTAGGTGCCAACTCCACCGCCGGACGCGGTGTGGACCTCCGTACAATCTCAGCGGGTGTTGTGGAGGATATGGAAGTCATCCGTGGTATTCCTTCGGCAGAATATGGCAACCTCACCTCTGGTGTGGTGATCGTCAATACCAAGAGCGGTTATACGCCTTGGGAAGCTAAGTTGCAAGCCGACCCCAACTCCAAGCTTGCTTTCGTTGGCAAAGGCTTCCGCCTGAATCATGGTGGTGCCTTGAACGTGTCTTTGGACTGGGCACAGTCGTGGGCTGATACCCGTCTGCACTACAAAGGCTACGACCGTGTGACGGCTACCGTAGGCTATTCCAACCAGTTCGGGCCGTTGAGTCTCAACGTGCGTGGGGCGTTCTTCACCAGCATCAACAACACCAAGCGCGACCCACAGATGTCTGAAAGCTATTCCGAGTGGAAGAACAACAACACGGGAGGCCGCTTGAGCATCAACGGACAGTACAAGCGTGATCACATGCTCTTCTCCAGTGTGGATTACAAACTCAGCGCCCAGCTCTCCCGTCAGCACGACTGGATGAGCAACTGGATTTACAATCCCGATGGTGTCATCACCAACACCCGTGAAGATGGCTTGCAACTGGCCCGTTTCAAGCGCTATGGTTACAGTTCGGAGTACGAAATCGAAAGCATACCTATTAATATATATAGTCAGCTCGTAGCGAACAAATACTTCCGCTTCAATGACAAGAACTATAATACCTTGAAGATTGGTGCCGATTTCACTTACGACGGCAACCAAGGTAAAGGCTTCACCTACGATGAGGATAATCCGCCACAGGCCCTGTCCAGTCATCGCCTGCGCCCACGCGCTTACTCCGATATTCCCGGATTGGCCACACTCTCCGGCTTTATCGCAGACCGTTCGTCATTGACCTTCGGTTCTATGAAAGGTATGCTTGAAGCTGGTGTTCGCCTCAGCAACCTCTTCCTCAATAGCGAGAAGAGTGGTGGCAACAAAGGCTATTTCGTTGTAGAGCCGCGTCTGAATGCCTCATTAACATTGCTCAACAAGGACAACAACAGCATCCTTGACGACCTGACACTGACGGGCGGTTATGGTATCTCCAACAAGATGCCTCCCCTACTCTATCTCTACCCCGATGCCTCCTACCATGACAATGTGGGCATGAGTCGTTGGAGCAACAATGAGGCCAATCGCATGGCATTGATTACTACCACCGTGGTGCGCAACACGCAGAACCCCGACCTGAAACCTGTTCACACGCAGAAATGGGAGGTCGGCCTTTCATTCAGCAAGTGGAACATCCAAGGTTCACTGACCTACTTTAATGAACGTCATGAGAATGAGTTGTCCAGCACACCTCAGATGCTGTACATCAACTATCCTTATTTCTCGCTACCCGATGGTGCTACAGACTTGGTGTTCAACCCGGCTACGCAGGATGTCACCTACCAATTGGCTGGGGTGCCTGGTGTTGCTACCAAGAACATCTACACCGAACGCCAGAGCTGGGGCCGTCCCTCCAATAGTGGCCGCTCACTCAAGCACGGTATTGAATATACCCTGACATTCCCTGAGTTCAAGCCCTTGCGCACAAGCCTGAACGTCACCGGTGCCTGGTTCCACATCAAGCGTCAGGACATGGACCTCGGCTATGCGAATATCACTTATGACAACCGTGTCCAGACATCCAGCCCTTACGCAGTCGTCCTGCCCGCTGGCAGCGGAAGTATCAAGACCCGCTTCAACTCCAACTTCGCCTTTGTGACCCATATTCCTGAGCTGAAGATGGTATTCACCACCACATTGCAGGTGGTATGGCGCGAGACCGACCAGGATATCTACGAGGACGAGAACGGGAATACGCGCTATTACCTGAAGTCATACTCCGACAAAGATTATATGGTTGTCACCCCCGTCGGCTACTACGACCTGAATGGCAACTATTCTGCCTGGCAACCTGCTGACACCGACAATGGTCAGTTGAATATCTACATGGGGCGCGCCCAGCCTTATAGTCTGTTGGAGGACATCATCACCCCCTGGGCGATGCTCAACCTCCGTCTGACAAAGGAACTGGGACGTACAGGCGAGATTTCTTTCACAGCCAACAACCTCACCAATTCACGGCGCTATCGCAAGAACGAGAATAGCAACGCCCTCTACCAAGTATTCCCTGGCATGTATTTTGGTGCAGAAGTCAAACTGAAATTTTAATTAACCATTTTTATTAACCCCTTTATTCATTTAATTACAAACAAGATGAAAAAGTTTTTCAAGTACGCAGTGGCCATCATGGCAGCAGCCCTGATTAGCCCAGTCTTCATTTCTTGCTCTTCCAGCGATGAGGACGAAGTCAAAAACTACGACCTGACCATCACTTTCCAGCGCTCTCAGGAGCTGGCTCAGGCCAACATCATCGGTGCAAAGGTTACCATCAGCAATGGTTCCGCTACCGAGACCCAGACTGTGACAGACCTCTCCAAGGCTATCACCGTGAACAAGCCCCAGGGCAGCTACAACATCACCTTCAGCGCAAAGGTTGACGGCGAGGCTACAGCTATCGTCAGCGGTACCGCCAAGGCTGAGCTCTACAGCAACCAGACCGTAACCGTGCAGTTGCAGAAGGGCCGTCAGAGCACCCTCGTGTTCAAGACCATCTACACCTCCGCAGGTGCTCAGTACTACATGCTGGACGGTTTCTTTGAGATTGTCAACAACTCCGACGAGGTTCAGTATCTGGATCAGCTGATTCTTTCTGCTCCCGCTGGCAACCAGAAGCAGCCCAATGCATGGCAGGCTAACGGTATCACTGACCTCTACGAGTGTGGTCAGGGTGCTGTGATTGCATTCCCCGGCAATGGTACAGACTTCCCCTTGCAGCCCGGTGAATTCGTTGTCATCGCTAACGAGGCTATGAACCACAAGCTGGCTTATGGCGACGATGATTCCAAGAAGGACGAATATGCAAAGTCTCCGAACCTCTCCAATGCTGATTGGGAAATCACCCTCGGAACTGGCGACGTGCAGAATCTTGAAGATTCCAAGCAGATGAAGATTATCTTCTCCAACAACCAGTACATGAAGGCTTGGGGTATCGGCGTTATGGGTCGTTCCTACCTCCTCGCCAAGCTTCCTGCAGGTATGACTCCCGAGCAGTTTGCTGCTGACCAGAACAATCTGCAGACCACTCCTGGCACACAAGCTACGATGCAGTACCTGATGATCCCCAGCAAGTATGTGCTTGACGCTGTGGACATCTACAATCCTGCTACCGCTCCCGAGGATCACTACTGCACCTTCCTCCCCGTGGACGATGCTACCGGTGTTCAGGGCAACGAGAGCTACCAGGGTCTGTCTGTTCGTCGTAAGGTCGCCAAGATCGAGAACGGTCGTGTCTATTACAAGGACACCAACAGTTCTGCTGACGACTTCAAGAACAATCAGGACAACACTCCTGGTGTAACTCCCACTGAGGTTGACCAATAATTTTTGATTCCTTTTAGGCAGGGGCGCGTCCATCGTGCGCGCCCCTGCATTTCTCCAAGAAAAGATTCCAGAGATGAAACACATTTTTTCTGCTTTATGGTTGATGTCTATGGGCCTAATGACTGTTCAGGCTCAGACATGGAACGAAGACTTTGTGAACGAGCCACAGAACCTACGCTACAACAGCGCCAGCCCGACACGTCTCACCGACAACGCCGTGCGTGATTTTGCTGTAGCCGATGTTCATTATGGCCTCACGAAGGGAAAGTTCCATGCCGTAGATCAGTCCGGTGATGCACACAATATTGAAGCATACATCGGCGGACTGCGCCACATCGGAAACTTTGATGTGGCTGGTCGCATCAAGTACAGCAACATGACGGATAAGGATCAGATCTGGAACACCACCCTATGGAACAATCCTCTCAACCCCTACATCGTCTGCGACTCCGTCCTCAGCGATGTCACCACAGAGAGCTTTGACCTCATGGCTACTGCGGCTTACTCCCTTGGCGCTCATTGGCGCTTCGGTATGGAGTTGGGCCTTCGTACCGGCAATCGTGCCGATCAGACCGACCCTCGTCCGCAGACCACCACATCTTCTATCCCCGTCACCATTGGCGCGGATTTCACCCCTACTGAAGCATGGAGCTTCGGCCTTTCAGCAGGCCTCCGCCACTTCAGTTCCATCATTGATTACTCCACCGTCCAACCCCTCAACAACCACACCTATTTCGTCATGAAGGGTATGGGCGACTACCTCCAGCGTAACACTGGAAGCGACTCTGGCTACGACCGTGAATATACTGGCAAGGGCTACAGCGCAGCCCTCAACATCACCTGGAAGGATCCCAACGGACGCTTCGCCGATTTCCTCGAAGCAGGATACAAGACCGAGAACCAGGATGCTCGCGACGGTGGCACCTCCTATGAATTCCGAGGCGGCGATTATAGCGAGACACAACTGTCCGTACAGAACCGTTTCCAATTCCGTCCCAGTTCTCGCATGCTTCACAATCTGACGCTCACAGCCCGTTCCACCAATGGCACAGGCTCATGGACAGAGCAGAAACGTGAGGTTGACACCCAACACGGCAACCTCGTGTACTATCGCGTCCTTGCCAAGAACACCAATCACAAGCCCTCACTCCTCGAAGCTGGCGCCAATTACCAGTTAGATATCCTGCGTGACGGCAAACGCGACTTCTACGTTCAGGTCGCTGGTAACTATTCATCCCTCACCCGGAAACAGTATCTGGGTGGAAGCACCCCCAAACAGGAAATCACTCTCGTCGATTTCAACCTCAAGACCGGCAAGCTCTTTGCCATTCATGATGTGACGCTCCTGGCACAGCTCCAAGGTGGCTATACACATCCCCTCAAACAGAAATTTGCTACAGGGTCTTCTTACACAGACTCTAAAGATATAACCGCCGTATATACACGACCCCTCTTCGAATACGCTGCTGCCAGCCAAGGCCGTGCAGGAGCCCTCATCGACGCCAGCATGCCAGTAAGTACTCAACTCACCGTTGGTATTTACGCAACTGCCAACTACAATTTCTACCTCGGCAAGGAGGAATTCTGGAAAGGCTACAAAGGAACAGCTTTGACCACAGCACAATTCGGAGGCTACCTCAAATTCTAACCTATTATGAAGAAAAATATTCGTCAATCGTCATTCATCATTAGCTTCGCTGACTTTTTTCACGACTCGGCAAATCAAGCAAGCTTGTTTGCACTCGCTGCTCCAAAAGTTCGTCATTCGTTATTTTTTCTGTTCACACTGGCAGTAGGCTTTAGTCATGCAGCTACCAAACCGGGCTTTGCCATCGTCGTTGACCCTGAGAGCCAGCGACAGGCACAGACCGAACTCAAAGCTTATGCGGATGCCCTCACGGATGTGCAGGGCTTCCACGTCTATACCGTCATCGACCGTTGGGGCATTCCTGACAGTATCAGGGCTGAGTTGCAACGGCTGCACGCCTTGAAGGAAGATCCCATCGTGGGCGCTGTCTTCGTGGGCGACATCCCAGTACCCATGATTCGCGACGCACAGTTCATGACCTCTGCGTTCAAGATGAACCAGAAGATGCCGCGTCGTGACTCCTCCGTACCCAGTGACCGTTTCTACGACGATTTCGGTCTGCGCTTCAAGTTCCTGGATCGCGACACCGCAGACTGCACACACCTATTTTATTATTCGCTCACATGCGAGGGCAATCAAACCCTCCACCCCGACCTCTTCACTGGACGCATCCGTCCCACAGATGCAGGTGGCACCAGCCGCTACGAGAAGTTGCGTGCATACTTGCGCAAAGCCACTGCTGCCAAGCGCAACCCAGAGCCCTTCCAGAGCGTTTTCGTCTATACGGGAAGCGGTTCTGTCAACGAGTCACGCGTGGCACATATCGATGAGCAGATGTCCATGCGCGAGCATTTCCCGCAGTTGGCAGGCAAGGCCAATGCCTTTAGCTACATGGACTTCACCGATGAGCCGTTTGTGAAGCGCAAGCTCATGAACGAGATGATGCGTCCTGATCTCAGCCTCGGTTTCATGCACCATCATGGCGATTTCGACACACAGTACCTCACCCATGCTCCCAAACCAGCAGGCACCGAGGAGGCATTGGACTATCTGCTACGTGCCTATCGCGACCGCCTCCGCCGTGCAGCCCGTTACGGACAGGACGTGGACAGTATCCGCCGGATGCTCACAGCGCGTGATGGACTGCCCGAAGCCTGGTTGGCAGGACAGCCCTCTCCCGAGAATTGTGTTCTCGACTCCCTGCTTGAGGACTCCCTGAACCTCACCCTCAAGGACTTTGCCACCTACGGCTATCGTCCCAACTGCCGCATCGCCGTCTATGACGCCTGCTACAACGGCGCCTTCCATAACGTTGATTGCATTGCCAACGAATATATCTTCCAACCTGGACGCACCATCGCCGGTCAGGGCGGTACTGTCAACGTGATTCAGGACAAATGGCCGGATCGCTACATGGGTCTTTTGGCAGAAGGAGTCATGATTGGCCTCATCAACCAGCAGGAACCGGAATTGGAAGTCCATATCATTGGCGATCCCACCTTCTGTTTCCAGCGCAACGGAAAGACCGACATCAACAAGCTCATTCTCAGCGGCTCCGCCAAGGACTGGGAACGAATCTTGAAGAAACGCTACAACCCCGACATCCGCTGCATGGCTTTGCAGATGCTCAAGAGTAGTCCCACGCTGACAGACGCACGACTGCTCCAGTTGGTACGCACAGCTGCTTCCGGACTTGTTCGTTTGCAAGCTTTCTATCTCCTGCAACAACGAAACAGCCCGCTTCTCGTGGATGCCATTGAGGTGGCAGCATCCGACAATGCCTATGAACTGCTGCAACGTATGGCCGTCAATGCCATCCCCAAATGCGGTCATCCTCGTCTGACTAGGACCCTCGCCTGTTTGTTGGCACAAAACAACGCTTCCGCTCGCGTAGCTTTCAACTCTCAAGAAGCTATTCAGTTCATGCCGGCAACAGAGATGAAGCAAGCCATCCGTCAGGCCTTGGACAGCATCGCGCCCTACGTGACATGGGCGGATGAGTACAAGGCAAAGCGCCAGAAGACGGTAGATAACTACCTCGGTCGCTGGGACGAGGACATCATCGAGCTCTGCGAGGGCAAGCTCACACTTCAACGCCAACGCATGATGGCCGATCGCATGAAGATCTATCTCCCCCCCTACCTCGTCCAGCGTGTCGCTGCCTACACGGAGCAATGTACTGATCCCGAGGTACAACAGCTCCTCCTCTCCTCACTTGGTTGGCATCGTTTGGCTTACACCAGCAACGCCATCGCTGAGACGGCACAGCGCATGAGCCAGAACGCAGCCCTCCCACAAGAAGTGCGTGACGAGGCCCTCAAGACTTACAAACGTGTGAAGTAATCAAACTCGTCTTTTCTCTATTTATGACAGTGCCTTTGCCAACTACCCATACATCTATCTATCGGCTGATAACAATCGCAGCACTCCTCTTTATCGGATGGAGTTCTGATACATATGGCAAAAAGACAAACAATCTTCCATCTGATAATAGAATTCCTGATTTTCGTTGGCGCACACAATGGAAGACTGTGCCCAAGGATTATAAACCTTTTGTGGAAGAGAACAAAAGAATGATATATGCCACCAATTGGCCCAATCAACCTGTTCAAGATTACACCTATTGGATGCATGGTGACACTATTATTTCAGGAGCAAAATTCAAAAAACTATATCGCTCCATTTCCCGACATAACCAAAAGGGAGAATGGACTTACTTCGGAGCACTCCGAGAACGTAATATGCAGGTTGCTTATGTTC
>JAILQO010000039.1 GCA_024698925.1 Bacteroidaceae bacterium
CAGAACGGTCTCTCAAAAGCTGTTTTTATACCAATATACCGACTATATAACGCAAAATGCGGCTTCGCGGGTGCTTGTGACAGATTTTACATCAAAAAAGCGGCATAGAAAGAATCTTTCCATGCCGTGCCTGTAAAAAAAACAAATAAGAGGATGTGCCTATTTTGACACACCCTCATCTGTAAACGAAATTACTTCATTCCTCCCAATGCAGCTTCCAAGGCATCAGGAAGTGTTGATGCGAATGGCGATATCACAAATGCAATAAGTATTATCGCAGCTAACGCATATTCTATTTTTCTCTCACCCTTCCACACTGGCACATTCTGCACGTTCACCAGCGCCACTGTCAATGATCCTTCTATCAATGCTATCGGTATGTGAGACACCAGCAGAGTCCTTATCAGTGCTCCGTCAGGTATGCCACCCACTGTCAATTCCACAGCTATCAACCCAACGGCAGCCATTATCGACAGTGCTGCGCCCAAGGCTATTGAAACATTCTTGTTTATATATCCTAACCTATTTATAACAAGGCCACCAATGCCTGTTGCCACGACTGCCATGTTCAGTATATTTGCACCCAACTGCAGTGTTCCACCGTCGTTGAATGCCAAACATTGCACCGTTATCACCAGTGCTACAGACAATATCGCAGCCGGAACGCCCAATATGGTTGCAGCAAATACTGCTCCCAGCATGTGCCCAGAAAATCCTGCCGGCAGGGCATAGTTCAGTGCCTGCAAGGCAAATACCGCCACCGTCGTCAGCGCGAACTGCCACACTGTCGGTCTCTTCAACTTATTCTTTTTCAATGTGTAAGCCGCCAGTACTATTGTTCCTGCAGCCACTACTGCTGTTACAGGGCATATAGCCCCATTTAATGATTCTGATGGTAAATGCATAATATTAAACTTTAATCTTTCAACTAAATCATATACTCAATATTCGCCTCCTTAATAGAGAAGAGCTTGTTATACACCGCAGCACGATACATACTAAAGCCGTTAGAGTTTCTATCCCTTGGTCTCTGTATCTTCACCTCGTATATCTTCTGTATCTTGCCTGGATTCGCCTGCATCACAAACACCCTATCAGCCAGATACACTGCCTCTTCTATATCGTGTGTCACAAATATCACGGTTTTCTTCTGTTCCTTTACTATTGTCAGCAAGTCACCCTGCAGTTTGTTGCGGGTTATGGGGTCAAGCGCACCAAACGGCTCGTCCATAAAAAGTATCTCCGGATTCACTGCCAGTCCTCGTGCTATAGCCACACGCTGCTGCTGTCCTCCTGACAACTGCGACGGAAACTGCTGTTCCAATCCCTTCAGTCCTACCAGTTCCAGATACTTCTGTGCTGCCTGTTCGCGCTCCTCCCTGCTTATATTCTTGTTCTCCAGCCCCAGCTCAATGTTCTTCTTCACATTGCGCCACGGCAGCAGTCCATAGTGCTGAAATATGGTGATATACTTTGCCGAAGGCTTCTTTACCTCTTCACCATCTATCGACACCGTTCCCTTGGTAGGTTTTTCAAAACCCGCCAACATATTCAGTAGCGTTGATTTTCCGCATCCTGAGAATCCCAGCAGGCATACGAACTCACCCTTTTCTACCTCGAAGCTGATATCGTCAAGCACATGTATGGTGCTATCCTTACCCTCAGCATTCCGTCGCTTAAAGTCCTTGCTCACGTTTCTTACCTCAATATACGCCATAATGTGTCAATACCTTCTTTTCAAATTTACCAATCAGGAAGTCCAGCACAAATCCTATTCCTCCTATCACTATCATCGTTGCCAGCAGTATGTCAGGTCTCAGGTTGTTCCTCGCATCGATAATCATATATCCCAATCCCGACTGCGTCCCAACCATCTCGCCTGACACCAGGAATATCCATGCAGACCCCAGTGCTATGTGTAGCGAGTTCGCTATCTGCGGAAATGCTGCCGGCAGTATTATTCCGAACACTGTCTTCAGCCTTGATATGCCATAGTTGCTTGCCACCTTCAGATATGTTGTGTCCACACTATGCACCCCTCTTGCTGTCGTCAGCAATACTGGAAAAAATCCCGCCAGGAATATTATCACTATCGCCGGAGCGTCGCCAATGCCTATCAGCAGTACTATGAACGGCATCCATGCCACAGGTGCTATCGGTCTTATCATCTGCACCACAGGGTTGGTCAGCCTGAACAGCACGTTTACATTGCCTATCAGCAGTCCCAGCGCTATTCCCGCCACCACAGATATCAAGTAGCCTATGACAAATCTCAGCATGCTCGCTGCTATGCCATCGTATAGTGTGCCGTTAGCCACTATCTCGCCAAATGCCTTTGCCACATCCTGCGGAGCGGGAAACAGTGCACTGTCAAAGTCGCCTGCCAGCACCGCCAACTCCCATAGTGCCAGTGTTACAGCAAATGATGCTATCGTATATATCACCGTCTTCATTTCACAAAATCTTCAAATGTTGGCGGGTTATCTATTATTCCATATTTCTTCACCTTCTCACTCAGGTCGTCATAAGCCTCTTTCTTTATTTTCAGATTGGCATAGTTTATCCATTGCAGCGACTGCCTCAGCACCTCCTCGCCCTGTGTAAGCAGTGTCTTTGCCTTGCTCAGTGCCACCTCCTTGTCTGATAGCTCCTTGCCCTGTTTCTCATACAGTGTTATCACCTTGTCTATCAGTGCTTTCTTCTCCTTGTATGCCTTATCGTTCACCACCAGCCCGCAGCATATACTCTCATGCCACAGCTCATCGCTTCTGTACAGCACCTTACCCTTGCTCGTCAGCACTCCGGCAGCACCAAAAGGCTCAGCAACACAGTATCCTGCTATCTGCTTGTTGGCAAGTGCCGACGGCATCTCTGGCGGAGCCATCTCCACCACATTCACATCGTCTATGGTCAGTCCGTCCTTTGCCAGTGCCTCCTGCAGCAGTATGTGGTGCGACGAAGCCCTGTGCGGAATAGCAAATGTCTTTCCTTTCAGGTCTTTAGCACTGTTCACATCCTGTGTCACCACTATCACATTACCATCGGTATGTCCCAGCGCCACCGCCGTCAGCCCTATGCCCTGTGCCTTCGCCTTCATAGCCAGTTCTATCAGTACCGATGCCGCATCCACACGCCCAGTGTTCAGTGCGTCAAGCAGTTCGGGCCATGAGCCGTACTTCACCAGTTCCACCTTCACTCCGTCAGCCTTCTCCAGTCCTGCCAGTGGCAGAGCGTGAGTTATGGGCAGATATGCTATCCTCACCACATTCTCATCGTTCTTCTTGCCACATGCAGTCAGCAGCAGAACTGTCAGTGTTGCAATTATATACAGTCTTGTTTTCATCGTCTTTCTATCCTTTCTTATATTAATGGTTTGTGTTTATATTCTTTCTCTGCATAAATCTATTTCCAACCCAGCAGTCGCCTCTTCTCGTTCAGGTCGTCCACCAGTTGCTGTGCCAGTGCCTTGGTGTCCACATTCACAATCATCTCGCTGCCCAGTATCGGCTTTGTGCCGTGTGCCATAAACTCGTGCACATTGGGTGCTCCCTGCGTAGGTGCATATACACTGTGATATGAGTTCATTCCTAACAGCCTGAATGCCAGCGCTGCACAGATGCCCTTCTCATTGCTCCACTCAGGCGACATGAAGGCATACGGCAGTTCCTTTATCGGTATGCCAAATGCTCCACTGATACCGTTGAAGAATCCGCTGGCTCTGGCGTTGTCCAGGCACTCGCCCAGGTGCCACACAGGCGGAATGTTCCCGTGCTCCTCGCAAAATTGTCTCAGGCTGTCTCCTGTTACGGCAAGCGCCTTGGTTGAGCAGAACCCCAGCTTCAGCAGTGCAAACGAAGCACATCCGTTAGTCAGTATCAGTATATTGTTCTTCAGCAGTATCTCTGCCGCCTCCACTATATGCTTCTCGTATATCAGTCGTGGGTTGTTACATCCCACAAGGTTCACTATGCCTCGTATCCTGCCCTCTCTCAGCGCATCGGCAAGGTCTCTCAGGCCTCGTTCAAAGTGTCCTGTTGCCCACTCCACCGAGAAGCCCATCTCCGCCTCCACCTCATACTGTGGTATCTTCACTGGTACATCGCGGCGGTCTTTGAACGCCTCTATAGCCCTTTCCACTATTCGCCTTGCCAGGTTCTTTATGTCGCCAATGTTCGAGTGCTCATGGTCAAAGCCATAGTGCTCAGCGCCAGGCAGTCGTGCCGAGTCGCTGGTGGTCACCACTACGGTGCGGAAGCATCGCGCCACATCCATTATCGTTGGGAATACATCCTGCACATCTGCCACCCATAGGTCTAGTGCTCCTGTGCCCAACACCAGTTCCGAACCCACTGCATTGCTCAGCGGTATCACTCCGCCATAGCGGTACATCGCGCTCAGTCCTGAGCAACAGATGCCATAGAACTGTATGCCCTCAGCGCCTGCCTCGCGTGCCTTGCCCTGATATTCGTCGCTCTGTCCTATCTTCACTATTTCGCGTATCAGCAGCGGCGAGTGTCCGTGTACTGCAATGTTCACCCATCCCTTTTTCAGTGCTCCGAGGTTCACCTTTGACGTAGAGCGGTGCGGCAGCCCATACAGGCAGTCCATTGCTATTCCGCTGCCCAGGCATGATGTCCATGCAAAGCTCACTCCTGTGCGCAGAAACTGCTGCATCACATTGCGCCAGTCGCCGTCGGTGCCTGTTGTGGTGCGGTGCAGGCTCTCAAACACCTCGTGGTATGGCGATATGGGTATAATGCCAGCCTTCTCCCATGCCTCTATCCTCTCTTTTGGTGCATGGCTGTATATGGTCTTGTGCTTACCTGGCACCGTTCTGCTGAGGTCCTCCAGCAGTATGTCGGCTATCTCGCCCGCAAGCTGTCTTATGTCCTTGCCCTCGGTGTCCAGTCCGTATGTCTTTGCCTCAGCCAGTATCTTCTTCTCACCCTCTATGTCTATAGGCGCCTTGCCCTCCGCGGCATATTTCAGTGCCACCATGCTTGCCCTGCCTCGTGCTCCGTGGCTGGCTGTTCCTGCGGCAAGGTGCCTCAGCAGGTTACGGGCTGCTATGAGGTCAGCATCGGCACCACACACGCCGCGAGGTGCTTTCTTCGTTATCCTGCATGGACCCATGAAGCAGTTCTTGCAACAGGTGCCTGCAATACCGAAGTTACACTGTGGCTGCTGACTGTCAAAGCGGTCAAACACCGTCTCTATGCCCATATCCTGCAGGTGCAGCAGCATCTCCCTCACAGCAGGGTCAGGCGTCTGCTCTATCTGTTGCTGCTTATTGGGAAATGTCTTGCGATATTCGTTTACAGCCGACATATAATCCTTAGTATCTCCGTGCACATGAGGGTGCTCGGGATCATGATGGTGGTGGGCATGCGACCGCTGATGGGCTATAATCTCCTCATCGCTTCGCTTGCCTGAGAACACCTCCTCAAACTGTTCGTTGAGGTCATGATGGTGCTGATGATGTTGTTCTGCCATAGTTTGGTTGAAGTAATTTCGTTATATAATTTCGAGTGCAAAATTACAAACTTTGGCATATTCCACCAAATTATCTTTAAAAACGCAGAAAATATCGCCAAACACTCCTAATTCACAGAACAATTTTCTTTTTTTCGTAATGATTTAAGTGCCTCAAAAGAACAATATTCTTCAGATGCGCCTACATCCCTGATTCATGCTACGTTTCCGCCATCCTTCAATCTTTTGATTTTGGTTTACTATACTTTATTATGTATATAAGAACATCTAAACTTAAACCTAAACCAGCAAAGATGGAATGCAACTGTTTCTCTTTTTATTGAAAGTATGCAATAGATATGCAGCTTTAGTTTTTTTGTTAAAATCAAACTCATTCTGCAAGAAAAACGCGTCGAATGAACGTAAAGTCAGATGAAATCATCAACTTTGCAAACAAGGTTTGCAGAACATGCTGCATAGTCGTAATGCAATCTGTGTTCTAACAATAGTGTTTAACACTTAAAATATCGAAAAGTAGTCGAAGTGGCAAAAATGGTCGGATATTTTGAGGAAATCGGGTGCAGAATGTGAAGTTCATGCTCATAATGTTTCCCAAATGTTTCCCATATTCGCCGTAATGTACTGATAATCAGTTCCCGCTAGCCGCCGCACAGGCTGCTGTGGAAGGATAATTTCATAGCAAATCATAGATTGACAAGCTCCGCTCACAATAGTGAGTGGGGCTTGTTGCATATAAAACGCATTTTTTTGGCTCAAGAATGAACAAGCCATAAAATCTTTTCGTATATTTGCAGCGCAGAACGTAATCATTTTAGGATATGAATTATTTATCGAATGGTATCATAGAGCTCATTATTGACTCCAAAGGAGCGGAATTACAGAGCATCCGCCGTGTAGCATCACCGGACGAGTACCTTTGGCAGGGCGACGATACGTATTGGGACCGTCGCGCCCCAATACTCTTCCCGATTGTGGGCAAGGTCTGGAATAATACCTTCATCGTTGATGGTAAGGAATACGCCATGTCACAGCACGGATTTGTACGCGACATGTCCTTCGAGAAGATCATCGACGAAGATCGCCACATGGCCTTCTGCTATCGTAGTGATGACGACTCACGCAAGCTGTGGCCCTTCGATTTTGAACTACGCATTGATTACACACTGCTGCGAAACGTCATAACCGTTGGATGGAAGGTTACCAATCTTAGCAACAAAACGATGCCTTTCCAAATTGGTGCACATCCAGGCTTCCTTTATCGTCATTACAACGCTGATGACGAATTGCATGGTTTCCTGTCATTTGACGCAGACAGTCCTCTTGTCAGCACTGAGATTGTGCCAGGCGGCTTTGCTGGAAGCAGCACCTTCGATGTCGAGATTCCAGCAGATGGCCTACTTCCACTGACAAACGAGACCTTCGCTTGTGACACAATTGTTGACGCCACAAACCGTGTACACCGTATTACCCTACACGACAAGAACGGAAAGCCGATGGTGACAGTTCGCCATACTATGCCCATTATTGCTCTTTGGTCTCCCTGTAACGGACGAGCTCCATTCATGTGTATAGAGCCTTGGCATGGTCGCTGCGATGACGAAGGCTTCCGTGGCGAGTTCTCACAACGTCCAGATATTGAGAATGTGGAAGCTGGTCAGACATGGGAAACATCCTATGACATCATCATCGAATGACACTCTCTATCCTTATTCCCACCTATAATTATAACGCGCGCGCGCTCGTGCACGAGCTGTTGCAAGTTATTGAACGAGAAAGTATTGATGCGGAAATCATCATTGGCGATGATGCATCCTCGTGCGAAACAGCATGGATGGATGAGGTGACAGCATGGAACCGTGTACAAGTAGTCCACTACGCCGAGAATGCTGGAAGAGCTGCACATAGAAACCGAATGGCGGAAGCGGCTGAAGGTAAATGGTTGCTATTCATAGACTGCGACGCGAGCGTGGAAAATGATTTTTCCATAAAGGCATATTTAAATAAGACTTCTGAGGCGAACGTTATCTGTGGAGGTTTACGCCATCCCGACATTAATCCAACTCCCGAAGCGACGTTACGGTACAAATACGAGCGTGCTGCCGATCGACATCGTACAGCAACAGAGCGCAACAAAAATCCTTATGCAAACTTCACGCCCTTTAACCTCTTTATCCTTCGCGACGTATTTCTGTCTATCCGATTTAACGAAGATTGTAAAGAGTATGGCTACGAAGATGCTCTTCTTGGTGTTGAATTAAAGCAACAACATATACCTGTCCTACACATTGACAACCCACTCGTTCATACAGGTTTAGAGTCTAATGAGATTTATCTCAAAAAGACGGAAACGGCTTTGAGGACATTGAAGAGTCTTCATGGAAAAATGCATGGTTATAGTCTGTTGGAGAATACAGCCAACAAGCTACAACGATGGCATCTGGCAGGAATCTACAGATATGTTTTCAAAGTTTCCTCAAACTGTATGAGACGTAACCTGCTGGGACAACACCCCAACCTTACAATCTTTTCTCTCTACAAACTTGGCTATTTCTTAAACCTCTCTCCCCAAAGTTGAATCATTCGCTCATGTAGTTTACTCTCCGCAGGATTCTGCTGGGCGTGCCAAAAACGTTGGATAATGCCATCTGGCAAGAATTGTTGCTCTACGAAATTGCCCTCATAATCATGCGCATATTTGTAGTTCTTGGCATACCCTAACTCCTCCATGAGTTCTGTAGGCGCGTTGCGCAGATGTAATGGAACAGGTTGATTACCAGTCTGCCGGACAAATGCCATAGCATCATTTATTGCCATATAAGCAGAGTTGCTCTTGGGTGATGTAGCAAGATAAATAGTAGCTTCAGCCAAAGGGATACGTCCCTCTGGCCATCCTATTTTCTGAACCGTATCAAAAGCAGCATTTGCCAAGAGTAATGCATTAGGATTTGCCAAGCCGATATCCTCAGAGGCAGAAATGACAAGGCGACGGGCAATGAACGCAGGATCTTCCCCACCCTCTATCATACGGGCAAGCCAATAAATGGCTCCATCAGGATCACTGCCACGTATGCTTTTGATGAATGCGGAAATAATGTCATAGTGCATTTCACCATCCTTGTCATAGGCCATCGGATTCTGTTGCAAGCGCTCTGCGACAAGTTCATCAGTAATGATAATTGGACGGTTTTCACTACCCGTATCTGTAACCAGTTCCAGAATATTCAAAAGCTTGCGTGCATCACCGCCGCTGTAGCGTAAAAGAGCATCTGTTTCCTTAACTTCTATCTGCTTCTCTTTCAAGACGAGATCTTCCCGTACGGCACGATCGACAAGCTGCAGAAGGTCGTCCTTTCCAAGTGATTTAAGGACATAGACAGCACAGCGTGATAACAGCGGACGAATCACCTCAAAAGAAGGATTCTCTGTCGTCGCGCCGATGAGTGTCACGACCCCTTGTTCTACGGCACCAAGCAAAGAATCTTGCTGAGACTTTGAGAAACGATGAATCTCATCAATAAAGAGAATGGGACTATTCTGCTGGAAGAAGCGGTTTCCTTTGGCACGCTCAATAATATCACGAACATCCTTCACACCACTCGTCACAGCGGAGAGTGTATAGAACGGAGTCTCCAACGTATGAGCAATAATCTGTGCCAACGTGGTCTTTCCGACTCCCGGAGGCCCCCATAGAATAAAACTGGACACATGTCCGCTCTCTATCATCCTACGTAACACTGCATTGGGGCCAACAAGATGTTGCTGACCAATATAACCGTCAAGAGTGACGGGGCGCATTCGTTCGGCGAGAGGTTTCATGGGGAAAGAGCGATAGACGGGACTCGAACCCGCGACCCTCGGCTTGGGAAGCCAATGCTCTACCAACTGAGCTACTATCGCATAGTTTTATGCTTAAAGTTGTGCAAAGGTAGTGCAAGGAGGCCAAAAAAACAAATTTATCGATTGAAAAGTGAAAAAACTCGCTAGGAAAAGGCGATAATCGCACAGAAAGCGCTATCTTTGCCGAGAAAATAGAGTACTACGACTATGACTATTGCCATCCTATCTCTTATCATCATAGGATATGTGCTTATTGCCTACGAGCACATTACCCGTATCAACAAAGCAACTATTGCCGTATTTGCTGCGGCACTGGGATGGGTGCTGTTTATCAGTACCGGTACAGATTTCGTACTGAAAATGCACGGCGCTGAATTCTTAACGTTCACGGGTGGCGCAGCCTATACCTCGGAGACAATCAAAGAATTCATCGCCACACACGTTTTTGTTCGCTATGGAGCCACGCTCTGTAGTATAGCACTTTACCTGTTAGCCACACTGAACATTGTCAGCGTCTTAAATGTCAATGGATGCTTTGATTTCATTACGGACACCGTACGCGCCAAAGACAGTCGCATCCTGTTATGGGGATTGGTTGCTTTTACTTGCTTGCTATCCATCAACTTAGACAACTTAACCACGACGGTTTTGATGCTCATGATTATGCGGCGTATTGTGCAGCAGACTCGTTGGCGAATGTGGATAGGCTCAGCCATTGTCATAGCCGCCAACTGTGGTGGAGCCGTCTCTGTGATTGGCGACCCCACCTCATTAGTCGTATGGATGAAGGGAGCCGTTACGCCGACAGATTTCTCCGCAGCCCTTATCCTGCCATCACTTGTCGCTACCATCATACCGACTTATCTCATCAGTCGTTCCCTACCCGAACATATAGATATTATCCGCCCAGCAGCACGCTATCGCGGAGATGCCAGTCCGTTGCGCCTATGGCAGAAGATCACCATGTTGGTTGTTGGACTCGGCGGTTTGTGGTTTGTACCAACATTTCATCGCATCACGCAGCTACCTCCTTTCCTCGGTGCACTCTGCGTATTGGGCGTCATGTGGGTGTTGCATGAACTCATGAACCATAAGCGTATCAAGAGCAATCAGCCCATCGAAGCAATCGACGGCCAGCAGATTCAGTATGTGAGCATCCAATCTATTATGTACTTTGTTGGCGTCTTTATGTGTGTGGCACTGCTCATTGAGACTGGCGTCATGCAGTCTATTTCGGAATGGTGCGATGAATGGATACATAATATATACATTATGAGCGTTGCAATGGGTGCTATCAGTGCCGTGCTCGATAATGTCGCATTAGTTCTCACGTCTATCAATATCTACCCGGTAGCAGAGAACATTACCTCACTTTCTCCATCCCTTGATCCTTCTTATGCGGCATCGTTCCTTGAGAACGGACAATACTGGCACTTAATCATTTACAGCGGTTGCGTTGCAGGTTGCCTGCTACCCATTGGTAACCTCAGTGGCTTTACGCTCATGAAAGTGGAAGAGGTTACAATTGCGTGGTATGCACGTCATATTCTTCCCAAAGTACTGATAGGTTGGTTGGTGGGACTCGGTGTCTATTTCCTAGTTGACTTATGGTTAAGATAACCTATAGAAAAGAATAAAAAGAATAAAGGACGTTAAAAAACAATTAATTGTTTGCAGCGGTTCAAGAATGTTCGTATATTGCAGCCAATTTCAACGAAATACGTACTACTATGGCTAAAAGAAGGACTCTGAAGAAAGCAATCAATGAGGTGAGCGCAGACCTGCTCATAGAGCTGATTGCGAACAAACAAGGGCATCCCAACATTGCCGATGCCGATGTCGAGAATATCGCATTGAGTATTCTCACCATGCAAGAAGATTTCATCAGTCGACTCAGTCACGTGGACAAACGTCAAGTAAAGCGTTTCTTCAACCAGCTGACAGAAGACTTGAATGTTTGCACCAACGAGATTATTGATCAAATCTATCATCTCATCTAACTCGTGTTATTTTAATCTGAATTAATGCAACGTTTTTATCGTTTCATTCTCTATCGACTCATGGGTTGGCAGGTCAATGTGCAAATACCCCTACCCAAGAAATATATCATAGCCCTCGCTCCTCACACCAGCAACTGGGATTTTGTCTTAGGTCAGCTTTACAGCCGTGCTGAGGGCTTTCGTTGTGGTTTCATGATGAAGAAAGAGTGGTTTTTCTGGCCGCTTGGTCCCATTTTCCGCCGTATGGGTGGTGTTCCTGTTCAGCGTTCCAAACACACAAGTCTTACAGATCAACTTGCAGACATCGCCCGTCGTCAGGACACCTTCAATCTCTGCATCACACCCGAGGGAACACGTAAACCAGTGACGGAGTGGAAGCGTGGCTTCTACTACATTGCGCTGAAGGCCGAAATCCCTATTTTACTGTTTGGTCTCGATTATGCCAAGAAGCGCATCATCTGCACACGTGCAATCATCCCAACAGGGGACATAGAGACGCAAATGAAAGAAATCAAAGACTATTTCCGCGAGTTCCAAGGAAAACATCCCGAGAAATTCGCTATATAAAATATGAAGGCACAAACAATCATCAGACTCATTACTATCATAGGGCTTCTGTCTCTTGCAGAAGCCGTTTGTTTTTCTCAGAACGCATCTGTTCAAAGCATCCTCCAACAGTATTTTTCGGACTATCCGTTAGCTTGTAGTTCTCGCGGCGAAAACATCAAAATCGAGAACTTCAAAATTATCAATGAACAAAACCAGATACGCATCTTCTTGAACGAGACTTTTGGTGTACAGCCTTTTACGTCTGAAAGTGTACGTAAGATATATGATGACATCCAACTCCTGCTACCCGATACTTACCAGAGCTACCGCGTATTCATTTACGCCAAAGGCGTACTCATCGACGACCTCGTTTTAGGTGGCTGTGCAGAGGGTACAGCAGCCATACGTACATGGCCACGCCAGCACTTGAATGTCAGCCCCTGGGTTACTCTGGTAGATCGCCCCTACTCTGTCCACAACGGACTAGACGGGCGCCATCTTTCGATTTGGGCCAGTCATGGTATCTATTATGCGCTCAACGAAAAAGTATGGCGATGGCAACGCCCACGGCTCTATTGCACCACAGAAGATTTGTTTACGCAGACAATCGTCGTCCCATATCTGATTCCCATGTTGGAAAATGCTGGTGCGATTGTCTATACACCTCGTGAGCGCGACTGGCAGAAACGTGAAGTAATTGTTGACAATGACACACCATTCCAAAACGGAGTTTACAAAGAGAGCAACGGTGCATGCAATTGGACTGACGCTGGCATCGGTTTTGCACATCGTAAACTTTCCTACCTTGACGGAGAAAATCCTTTCACCGACGGTACCGTGCGTCAGGCCGAAACGATGTCACGCCAATCTATGACAAGTAAGATAACATGGACTCCTGACATTCCCGCAGACGGGCGCTATGCAGTCTATGTCTCTTATGCCACATTACCTACCAGCGTCAGTGATGCCCTTTATATCGTCCGCCATCGTGGACAAGACACCCAGTTCCGCGTGAATCAGCAGATGGGAGGCGGCACATGGGTTTATCTCGGCACTTTCGATTTTGCAGCAGGTAACAGTAGTGACAACTGTGTGACACTTAGCAACCAAAGCAATTTCCAAGGGCATGTAACCGCCGACGCGGTACGCTTCGGTGGAGGCATGGGCAATATAGCACGCGGCAAGAATGCTCCAGTCATCAGCGGTTTTCCGCGTTTCTTAGAGGGAGCACGCTACAGCGCGCAATGGGCCGGTATGCCTTATGAGGTTTATGCCAACAAAAACTCCGAGAACGATTACGCAGAAGATATCAATGTCCGTTCTCACACCATTAACTACCTCGCCCGTGGCTCAGAATACCAGCCTGGCGACAGTGGCCTTCACGTACCCATCGAGATGAGTATTGCTGTTCACAGCGATGCCGGAGCCTCAGCTGAGGACAATATTATCGGTACACTTGGCATCTATACAACGGCCCACGAAGATGGCATCTATCCCTCTGGACTGTCACGTTTTACCTCTCGCGACCTTTGCGACGTGGTAGTCAGCCAATTGGTAAAAGACATGTTGGCCAACTATCGTCAATGGACACGTCGTCAGATGTGGGATCGCAACTACAGCGAGACACGCGAGCCTGCCATGCCTTCAATGATTCTGGAAATGCTTTCTCACCAGAATTTCGCAGATATGCGTCTGGCTCATGACCCCAATTTCAAATTTACCATTGCACGTTCTATCTACAAAGGCATTCTTCGCGCTAATCATATGCTTCACCGTGATGATAACGCTGTCGTACAGCCGCTTCCCGTCACAGCTCCTGCGGCTTATGTACCATCTCAGAGTAATCGCATCAAATTGAGTTGGCTGGCTGTAGATGACCCATTGGAGCCTTCTGCTAATGCAACCGGTTTTGTTGTTTATCATGCTGTTGGCGACGGCGACTTTGACAATGGTACCTACGTGAACAAAGCGTCCTATACCATCAATAATGCAACACCGGATGTGCTTCATCGTTTCCGTATCACAGCATGCAATGCAGGTGGACAGAGTATGCCGTCTCAGGAGGTTTGCGCCTACGTGCCGCTCCGTGGCAATCGCCAAATATTGATTATTGATGCCTTTGATCGTCTTGCTGCCCCGCAGAGTTTTGAGAACGATTCGTTGCTCGGCTTTGATCTTGATTCCGACCCTGGCGTTCCCATGGCTCAGATGCCGGGGTTCTGCGGTAGGCAAATCTGCTTCAATCGCGACGGTTTCGGACGTGAAGGATACGGAGGATTAGGTTACAGCACAAGCGAGCTGGAAGGAATGATCATCGCTGGCAACACGTTGGATTGGAGTACTCGCCACGCGCGCGATATCATTGCCGCAACTGGTGGACGTGTTGCTATTAGTAGTTGCGCACAGAATGCTGTCGGGCGCGCCAACTTCGACACCCGCAGTATCAACCTGATTGACATTATTTTTGGCCTTGATAAATATGATGGATACAGTTACCGCCAGAGCAAGGTTTTCGCGCCGCAGCTCATTCAGTCCACTGCCGAGTTTGTCCGATCTGGCGGCAATCTTTTGGTGAGTGGTGCCTTTGTTGGTTCAGACATGACAGCGGAGAGCGATCGTCTTTTCACACGCTCTATTCTCAAATATGAATATGCTGGTGCATTAGGCTCCGATTCCATTTCACATATCACGGGCCTGAATACGGATTTCGACATCTATCGCGAGCTCAACGAGCAGAGCTATTGTGTCCCAGCCGTTGACTGTCTGGCACCCACCAATGACGCTTTCTGTCCAATGGTCTATTGCCCGAGTGGACAGTCAGCCGCTGCTGCTTACCAAGGGTCAGACTACCGCTGTTTCACCATGGGATTTCCTTTTGAGTCCATCAAGGATCAGCACACTCGCGTCGCACTTCTCCAAGGAATCCTCCAATTCTTAATCCCTTAGATATTTGAGCAATACATGGTTCCAGTTTAAGCAGTTCTGTATCCATCATGACCGCTGTGCCATGAAGGTCGGTACGGATGGTGTATTGCTTGGCGCCTGGGCCCCATTGAGCGACGATGAGCACATCTTGGATGTTGGAACGGGCAGTGGACTGATTGCACTGATGTTAGCCCAGCGCTATCCTCATAGCACGTTACTCGGTATTGATATTGACAAGGATGCCATAGAGCAGGCGCAGGAGAACATTGCCGCGTCGCCCTTCGCTGAACGCGTCAGCGTCAAGACACAATCTCTTCAGGAGTTGCTTCTGGCGCAGAACGGTTCTACAGAGCCGCCATTCACGTCCATCGTCTGCAATCCTCCCTTTTTCGAGGATTCATTGCTTCCGCCCGATGCCTCCCGCACAGCTGCACGCCACACCACATCGTTACCCTTCTCTGAATTGATTTCTGCGGCATCCTCACTGCTCTCCCGCGGTGGACGTTTCTGTGTCATCCTGCCCACACCGGCCTTTGATGCCTTCCATTTGAGTTGCTTCGCCAATGGGCTGCATCTTGAAATCCGTTGTGATGTGCAGACAACGATTCGCAAGGCACACAAGCGCACGATGGCCTGCTTCCGTAAGGACTTGGAAGTATCTCGCCGCGATGAGCACCTCATACTCATGGAAAACGGCCAACGCAGTCAGGCTTATGCCCAGTTAACACGTGATTTCTACTTATAAGCCACTAATTCTACCCCCTAAACAATCGTTTATCGGTAGTTTTTGAGGCTATTTCAGAAAAAATCACTACCTTTGCGCGCTTTTATTGGCTATCTATGAGTAACAATCCCCAAAATCCATTCTCTTTCATTGCTGAATACAATGGTGATGAAAAGAGTATATATGACATCGAATTCCCTGAGACACTGCCCGTTCTGCCATTACGTGACAGCGTGCTATTCCCAGGTGTTATTCTACCCATTTCTGTAGGTCGTACCGGATCGCTCAAGGTTTGCAAAGAATCTTTCGAGCGGTCATCGTTTATTGTATGTGCCACGCAGAAAGACCCGGCTACCGACTACCCCAAAACCGAGGACTTGTATCCCGTAGCCGTCGTTGCACGCATAGTGCGCATATATGAACTTCCTGAGGACACAACTACCGTGATTATTCAGGGTTTCACGCCTGTGAATATCATAGAGACCTTCCCCGACGGCAATACCTTAATGGCGACGGTCAAGGCAAAAGCGGAGTACTATGAGGAGATGAATGGCGAGTCATATATGCTTATGAAGCAGACGCTTCAGAACCGACTCCGTGAATATATTCACGTCAACGACCAGTTGCCGGATGATGCGCAGTTGGCGTTGAACAATGCTTATTCGATGCCTTTCTTCGTCAACTTCATCTGTGCCAACTTCCCGCTTGAGACACACATCAAGATGCGTTTGCTGAGAGAGGCACACCCAATTGTCCGCACGACAAAGTTGTTGACGGAGGTCTCTCGCGAGATTCAGTATGCCCGCATCCGTAGTGACATCAAGCAGAAAACACAACGCGATATCGACAAGCAACAGCGCGACTATTTCCTTCAGCGTCAGCTGCAAAACATACAGGAAGAACTTGGTTCTGCTACGACGGGCGATGTCAATAAACTGCGCCGCAAGGCACAAAACCTGCTATGGAGCGCTGACGTCAAGGCTACTTTCGAGCAAGAGCTGGGGAAATTGGAGCGAATGAATGCCCAAAGTCCAGACTATCAGGTACAACTCACCTATCTGGAGACCCTTGTACAACTGCCGTGGGGCAAGCGGACCAAATGCAACTACAACCTGCCACGTGCCGAGAAGATTCTCGAGAAGAACCATTATGGTATGAAGGAGGTGAAGGAACGCATTCTCGAGCATATCGCCGTGCGCTACTACAGCCACGACAAGGCACGTCCCACCATCCTCTGCCTCTATGGCCCTCCAGGCGTAGGTAAGACATCACTATGCCGCAGCATTGCCGATGCGATGGGACGCAAATATGTTCGCGCCTCTTTAGGAGGTCTGCATGACGAAGCTGAAATCCGCGGACATCGCCGCACCTATATCGGCGCGATGCCTGGACGCATTATCAAGAGTCTGATCAAGGCCGACTCGAGCAATCCCGTCTTCGTGCTCGACGAGATTGACAAGATTACCGAAAATACCCACAACGGTGATCCCGCCAGTGCATTGCTCGAAGTGCTCGACCCCGAGCAGAACAAAGCCTTCCACGATAACTTCCTCGAGGTGGATGTTGACCTCTCCGATGTGATGTTCATCGCGACAGCCAACACCATCGGCTCCATCCCACGTCCGCTCCTCGACCGCATGGAACTCATCGAGGTCAACGGCTATATTACTGAGGAAAAGATAGAGATTGCCAAACGCCATCTGGTGCCGCGCGTCAAGGAGGGTTGCGGACTCAAAGATGACAAGACCATCCGCCTGAACAAAGCCTCATTGGAGTTCCTCATCGAGAAATACACCCGCGAGAGCGGTGTGCGCGGTTTGGAGAAGGAGCTGGACCGCTTCTTCCGCAAGATGGTGCTCCATCACGAACGTCACGGCGTCTTCCCTGCTACCAGCGTCACACCCGCTGATGTCGAGCAGATTTTGGGCAAGCCCAAGTACCAGCGCGATATCTACCAGGGCAACGGCTTTGCCGGTGTTGTCACGGGTCTCGCATGGACCAGCGTTGGAGGCGAGATTCTCTATATCGAGAGCAGTCTGAGCCGCGGCAAGGGCCAGAAACTGACGCTCACAGGCAACCTTGGAGACGTGATGAAGGAGTCTGCTGTGTTGGCGCTGGAGTTCATCAAGGCACACGCTGACGCCATCGGTGTCGACCTCCGCATCTTCGACTCCTACAATATCCACATCCATGTTCCTGAAGGCGCCGTACCCAAGGACGGCCCCAGCGCCGGTATCACCATGACGACCTCGCTCGTCTCTGCCCTCACCCAGCGCAAAGTCCGCAAGGGCATCGCTATGACAGGCGAGATTACGTTGCGCGGAAAGGTACTGCCCGTAGGTGGCATCAAGGAGAAAATCCTCGCTGCCAAGCGCGCTGGCATCACCGATATCGTTCTGTGTGCAGACAACCGCAAGGATATCGAGGTGATTGATGAGCTCTACCTGCGCGGACTCACCTTCCACTACGTGGAGACTGTACTCCAAGTGCTTGACTACGCGCTGCTGAAAGAGAAGGTCGAGCATCCGATTGAATTTAAGTTGGACGACGAAAAAGGGAAGGACGAGCAATGACGTTTGATTTACAACATACTGACCCACAAACTTCTGCGCGCGCAGGCGTCATCCACACGGATCACGGCGACATCCAGACGCCTATCTTCATGCCTGTCGGCACCGTAGGTTCTGTCAAGGGTGTACAATTGCGCGACCTCAAGGACGATATCAACGCCGAGATCATCCTTGGCAACACCTATCACCTTTACCTGCGTCCAGGTACCCCTACCCTTGAAGCCGCAGGAGGACTGCACAAGTTCAACGGTTTCGACCGTCCTATGCTGACCGATAGCGGCGGCTTTCAGGTTTTCTCCCTCACGGGTATCCGCAAGTTACGCGAGGAAGGTTGCGAGTTCCGCAGCCATATCGATGGCAGCAAGCACTTCTTCTCGCCGGAACGCGTCATCGACATCGAGCGTAGCATCGGAGCCGACATCATGATGGCCTTCGACGAGTGCCCTCCTGGTACAGCCCCCTACGATTATGCTAAGAAGAGCCTCGCGCTCACCCACAACTGGCTTGGTCGCTGTGTCCGCCGCTTCAACGAGACCGAACCCAAGTACGGCTACCATCAGGCCCTCTTCCCCATCGTGCAGGGCTGCACCTATCGCGACCTACGTACACAAAGTGCTGAATTTGTGGCCGATAAGAATGCCGAGGGCAACGCCATTGGCGGCCTTGCCGTAGGCGAACCGGCCGAGGTCATGTACGAGATGATAGAACTTGTCAACGGTATTCTCCCGCAGGACCGTCCCCGCTACCTCATGGGTGTAGGCACACCTGTCAATATCCTCGAGGCCATCAGCCTCGGCGTGGATATGTTCGACTGTGTAATGCCTACGCGTAATGGCCGCAATGCGATGCTCTTCACCGCCGAGGGCACCATCAATATGCGCAATGCCAAATGGGCCGACGACTTCTCGCCGCTCGACCCTGCCGGCCACAGCTACGTGGATACAGCCTACACACGTGCTTACGTCCACCATCTCTATAAGGCACAGGAACTGCTGGCGCTGCAGATTGGCAGCATCCACAACCTCGCCTTCTACCTCTGGCTCGTTCGCGAAGCCCGCCGCCACATTCTTGCAGGCGACTTCCGCCAGTGGAAAGAGATGATGATTCCAAAATTGAGTCAGAGATTATAGTATGAGAAGTCAAGAATGCTCTTCTTCACGCCAGCCGCACACTTCCTTGACGGGCAAAGTCAAGGGGTGGTTGCGTTTTGTGCGCCGCGAGCTTTTCTCAAGGTTTGACCGCTACATCATGCTCAAATTCCTTGGGACCTACTTCTTCAGCATCCTGCTCATCATCTCCATCGCTGTTGTCTTTGACTTCTCCGAGAACTCTGATAAGTTCACGATGAACCACGCCCCGTTCATGGGCCTCGTGAACTACTATATGAACTTCATCCCGTTCTATAGCAACCTGTTCTCGGCGCTCTTCGTATTCATTGCCGTCATCTTCTTCACGTCCAAGCTGGCCGAGAACTCCGAGATTATAGCGATGATGAGCACCGGTATCAGCTTCGGTCGCCTGCTACGCCCCTATATGGTCGCCTCCGCCCTCCTCGCTGCCATCAGCTTCTATCTGGGCGCAGAGGTCATCCCACGCGGTTCTGTGAAGCGTCTGGAGTTTGAGATGCGCTACAAGAGCCGTCGCAAGCCGCAGGTGGCAGAGCACATCCAGCTGCAGGTAGATACTGGCGTCATCGCCTACATAGACCACTTCGACGGGCAGATCAAGACTGGCTACCGCTTCTCGCTCGACAAGTTCCAGAACAAGAGCCTCGTCAGCCACCTCACGGCGCAACGTATCCAGTATGATACCCTTGCCGACGAGCGTTTCCACTGGAAGCTCTACGACGTGAAAATCCGCACCTTGCAGGGTCTGCGTGAGGAGATTACCCGCAAGAACTATATCGACACATTAATCTATATGGAGCCACGCGATTTCATGGCCACCGAGAACCAGCAGCAGGCACTCACCAACAGTCAGCTACTAGATTACATCGAACGCCAGCGGCTCCGCGGTTCCGGCAACGTAAAGGTGTTCCAGGTGGAGTACCACAAGCGCTACGCCGCGCCCTTTGCCACCTTCATTCTCTCTGCCATCGGCCTTTGCCTCTCCTTCCGCAAACGCAAGGGCGGCATGGGTGGTGCCCTTGGCGTGGGTCTCGGACTTACAGCCAGCTACATCCTGCTGCAGACCATCAGCTCCACCTTCGCCGTCAACAGCAACTGGCCCCCCATCCTTGCAGCTTGGATGCCCAATATCCTCTTCGCTCTCATCGCCTTCTGGCTCTATCGTAAAGCACTAAGATAAACACATGCAATTTGAAGATTTAGACCTCAATTACGATGTCCTCGATGCGCTGGACGACATGCATTTCATCGAATGTACGCCGATTCAGGAGCAAGCTATACCCCCACTTTTGGAAGGCCGCGACCTCATCGGCGTAGCACAGACAGGTACCGGCAAGACAGCCGCCTACCTGCTCCCCGTCCTCTCCCAGCTACGCGACGGCGGCTTTCCGCATGATGCCATCAACTGCGTCATCATGGCCCCCACACGCGAGCTTGCACAACAGATAGACCAGGCCATGCAGGGCTTTGCCTACTATCTCGATGGCATCTCCAGCGTCAGCGTCTATGGCGGCAACGACGGTATTCGTTACGAGCAGGAAAAGCGCGCGCTGCAGCTGGGCGCCGATGTCGTGATAGCCACACCTGGCCGCCTTATCAGCCACCTCTCACTGGGCAACGTCAATCTCTCCCGCGTCAGTTTCTTCATCCTTGACGAGGCTGACCGCATGCTCGATATGGGCTTCTCCGAGGATATCATGCAGATAGCCTCCTTCCTGCCCAAACAGCGCCAGACCATCATGTTTTCCGCCACGATGCCCGATAAGATTGTAGAGCTGGCACGGACTATCCTCACCGATCCAGTCGAGGTCAAGATCGCCCTCAACAAGCCCGCCGAGGGCATCCGTCAGAGTGCCTTCGTATGCTACGAGGCCCAGAAGCTCAAGATTGTAGAATACCTGTTCTCGCAGCGCAAGCCGGAACGTGTCATCGTTTTCGTGGGCAAGAAAGTCCACACCAAGGACGTTGCCATCTCCCTCAAACGCAAGGGCTACAATGCCGAGGCTATGCATAGCGACCTCCTGCAGGAGCAACGCGACGATGTGATGTACCGGTTCAAGACGGGTCAGATAGACATCCTCGTGGCAACAGACATCGTAGCGCGTGGCATCGACATTGATGATATCCAGCTAGTTATCAACTACGACGTGCCGCAGGACGAGGAGGACTATGTCCACCGCATCGGGCGTACAGCCCGTGCCGGCAAGGACGGCCGCGCCGTCACCCTCATATCGGAGAAGGACCAGCCCCTCTTTGCCGACATCGAACGCTTCTTAGAGAAGGAAGTCACCAAGGAGCCCGTTCCGGAATCCCTCGGAGCAGCGCCCGCCTATACCGGTCGTGGTCCTTCTTCGCGCAACGGCCATAAGCGTCGCAAGGGGCACCATAAGTCCAACGGGAAGAAAAAACCTTCCAACGCCCCCACCCCTCAGATATCTCAAGCCTCAGGCGCGGAACAAGTCAAGAAAAAGAAGCCCAAACACCACAAGAAAAAACACACCAATCATAGCAGTAAGCTAGAAGATAATAGCATTTCTGCCTCTTGATGAAAAAAAATGGGCAAAACCTTGTCCATTTTGCAGAATAATACCTAAATTTGCGCCAAACTCTTGACTTTTTATGCAGATATGGCACATCGGTATATGCTGAGTGGTTCAATCGCTCGATGGACTTTACGTGTATTTCTTGTTTTTTCCCCGCTGTTGGCATGGTCGCAGAACTGGGACCTGATTCAGACCTCTGGCGAGTATTATTATGGTGTAGGACATGCTGCCACAGAGGCCGAAGCCGACCAGACGGCTATGGCCTTGCTGACCAGCCAGATTGCCACCCATGTCTCCAACGATTTCATGCAGGTTGACGACCAGACAACGACCAATGGCGAACTCGACCACAAATCCCGTGTACTTAATTGCGTCAAGACCTATTCCCAGGCCACGCTGACCAATACCGAGCGATGGGTCGTTGGCAAAGCGCCCAACATCACCGTGCGCCGTTACATCAAGCGCTCTGAGTTGGCTCGCATCTTTGAGAATCGCATCGAGAAAGCCAAGGGCATGGTAGAGATTGCCGACGAGTGCCTGGAGAAGCGCAAGATAGATATGGCGCTTCAGTACTACTATTGGGCTTATTCACTCATCCGCTCCGTACAATTCCCCAACGAGGTGAAGAACGAGAAGGGCCGCATTCTCGTGGATATCCTACCCATCAAGATTCGCGATATCTTGTCTAATATCCGCGTAGACTTCCTGGACCGCACGGACGAGCGTGTCAATCTGCGATTCCTCTATGATGGAAAACCTGTCTCCAGTCTGGAATTCACCTATAACGACGGCCGCTCGGACGACTGCGAGGGTATTGCCAAAGATGGTCGTGGCATGTTGGAGATGGCTCCCGGCTTTGAGAACAAGGAAGTGCTGAACATCCATATCAATTATGAATATGTAGAGCAGGCACGTGGCGATTCCGAGATGGAGAGCGTGCTGAACGTCATCACCAAGAAAGTGATTCCACAAGCAGGCTTCAAGGTTCAAGCCGGTGGAGGCTCCTTGAAAGCAGAGGCTACAGCCAAGAAAGGAGAGAATACCCAAAAAGCGAATGTCTCAGAGAAGCAGCTGGCACAGTTGGATATGAAGCTGAAGCCGGAACAGGCACAGGTCGTGGCCCAAGCCGAAGACTATGCCGACATCATGGCCAAAGTGATTGAAGCCGCCCGTACGCGTAACCTCTCCAATGTGGACCGTTATTTCACCATTGACGGCGGCCTCCCCCGTTACCGCACGCTCCTGAAGATGGGTGTTGCCCGTGTCGTAGGCACCCCGAATATCACGTTCTTCAAGGGTGCTGACGGACAGGTCGTGGCTCGTGGCCTTCAGATGTCCCTGACCTACAACAGTCGTGGGCGCAAAAAGACTTTCGTTGAGGACATTGTCTTTACGTTCAATGCTAAGAAGAAGATTGAGAATGTCACCTTCGGGCTTGGGCAACGGGCAACAGACGACATCCTGTGCAAGCATCCCGGCTGGAACGACGAGACAAAGGAGTTGCTGATGGAGTTCCTGGAGAACTACAAGACGGCTTACTGCATGAAGGACTCGGCCTATATCCGCCAGATCTTTGCGGACGATGCCGTCATCATCATCGGTAATGTTGCCAAGAAGGCAGCAGCTGGCGGAGCCGGCACCGTGAACCGCGAACACGCCGTTTCGCTGAAGGGGCAGGAAGTCATCCGCTACAACCGTTACACCAAGGACCAGTATCTGGCCAACCTGCGCCGTTGCTTCGACCGCAACGAGTTCATCAACCTGCGCTTCACGAACAATGACATCCAGCGTTTGGAGAAGTTCCAGGACAAGGAACTCTTCGGCATCCAGATTGGACAGGAATACACCTCCTCCACCTATAGCGACATCGGTTATCTGTTCCTGCTAACAGACCTCACCGATCACAACCAGCCCCAGATTAAAGTGAGGACCTGGCAACCCAACGAGGTTGAGATGGACAAACTCTACCACGCGGGCTATTTCTATGATAATTAAGAAACAAACTGCATCCAGATGAGAATAAAACACCTCTTAGGTATTATCCTCCTATTGCTTTTGCAAGCGACACCACTCGTAGCGCAGCAGCTACGCACGTTTCGCGTAACAGATTTCCATCGCGACGTCTTGGACCTGACAGCACGTAACGAACATTTCCGAAAGACAGATGACAGTGGCTCGCTCTATGCCATCATCAAGGTGAAATCCGACCTCCCCGACGATGACCTCCAGAGTTATCGTTTCGATTTCGGCATGATGAACAGTTTTGTGGAACCACACCTCGAAGACGGGGAAATCTGGGTTTATGTGCAGAAGAATGCCCGTACGGCTACGATTCGCCGTGAAGGCTTTACCTCTGTCAACAAGTATGACCTGAAGACCACCATCGAAGCTGGCTCTACATATGTCATGCAACTCTCGGTATCGGCACCACAGCTCTATCTGCAGATGGTGATGTTCCGCATCCAGCCAGCTACCGCCAAAGCCGTTGTGATGGTGAAGCCTGAACGTAACGGAGCCTTTGAGGAAATGTTCGGTATTGTGGACGAGACCGGCTCTGTAGCCAAGAATCTGGAATATGGGAGCTACACCTACCGCGTAACAGCCGAGAACCACTACCCTTCCGAGGGCCGCTTCACGCTGAACAATCAGGACGAGACCCATATCGAAGAAGTCACGCTACGCTCCAATTCCGGTACCGTCAACTTGAAGGTTGAATCCGATGCAGATATCTATGTCGATGGTGAGAAGAAAGGCAAGCGCTCCTGGATGGGCGCCTTGAAGGCCGGGCAGCATCGTGTAGAATGCCGACAGGCGAATCATAAGACCAGTGTGCAAGCCATTACCATCAAGGAAAACGAGACACGCACTTTCACGCTCACCCCTCCCACCCCGATTACAGGCACACTCTCCATCACCTCACGTCCACTTGGAGCCGACATCACCATTGATGGTAAGAGCTATGGTCAGACACCACGCAACATCAAGAATTTGCTCATCGGGCAGCACGCCCTGAAGCTTTCCAAGGCCAATTACAAGTCAGCCAGCAAGACGATTGAGATTCGGGAGAAGCAGACCACCGAGGAAGAACTCACCCTCTCGAAAGGTTCTGACGCCCCCCAGCCGACTACGGTCGTCGTCAAGAACAATCAACAGAAGGGCACTCGTCCCACAAAGAATACCGGCTACCAGAAGCCGACATGTTTCTATGGCCAACTCGGTATGCACGTAGGCAACATGATGGCCCCTATGTTGACCTTTGGAACCTACTTCAATAATATCAATATAGAGGCTTCATTCCTATATGGTTATGGAATCACCTCCGATGAGTACATCTACTGGTACGATTCAACAGGGAAGTCTTACCAGACCATCTATTCGCCCTCCTGGGCCGTAAGTGGTAAAGTGGGCTATGGTCTCACGTTTGGCGAGCGCTTGCGTCTGACCCCACAGGTCGGTGGCATGCTTGTGAATGTTTTTGATTCCAACTACAATGCTTCCACGAATGCCGTGACGTGTAATATTGGTGCACGCCTGGATTTTGCGATACTACCCTTCTTGGGTGTGTACGTCGCCCCTGAGTTCATGTTCCCCCTCTCCAAGGGCGATGTCTATCAGACTCTCTCTGACAGCTCCGACGCCATCAAGGGCTGGTCCAATGGTATTGCCCTGCGTGCAGGCATCAGTTTCTCGTTCTAACCTCTTAAGCCTATTGTCATTATGCGCATACTACGATACATACCTCTCTTTCTGCTCCTGACCCTCTGGTCCTGCCAAGATGAGTTTCCCATCAAGGGCACCGTGGGTAGTATGGAAGAACTGACGCCTTCCAAATATAAATTATACCCCAATATGTCCTTGATGGCACATAGCGGAGAGGCTCATGAGTTGGGGATGCAAGCCTCTATCACACATAATACATCATGGATCATCACCGGCCTCCCCTCGTGGCTGACCATAACCCCAAGTCAAGGAAGTGGCGAGGGCACCACGTTCGTCACGATCTCCTTTGCCGAGAACACCACAGGCGACGTCAGATCCTGCAAGTTCTATCTGAAATCGAATGATGGCAAGGTCAGCGTCCCCATCGAAGCCAGTCAGTTCCCGACTTCGTCCTCGCAGTCGTCTGATATCTCCAACTTATGTCCTGACAACAATCACCCCCACCAGATTGACCTCGGTCTCAGCGTGAAGTGGACCTGTTGCAACGTAGGTGCTTCCTCGCCCGCAGACTATGGCGGCTACTACGCCTGGGGCGAGACGGCAACAAAAGGGAACTATGAGTGGGAAACTTATAAATGGTGCAACGGCCGATATGATACCATGTCCAAATACTGCACCGATAGTGAATTAGGCACGGTCGATAACCTCACACAGTTGGAAATGTCCGATGATGCGGCACGCGTTTACATGGGATCTCCCTATCGCATACCCACGATTGAAGAACTGACAGAACTCAATGATAATTGCACATGGACATGGGTAACAATCAACAATATTAATGGCTATAAGGTCACAGCCTCAAATGGCAACAGCATTTTCCTGCCTGTTGCTGGAGAGCGCTCTGGGAACGGTTCGGGCATGACTGACGATGGTATATATATGTCATCATCGCTCTATACATCGACACCTTTTCAGGCACGTATCCTTAGCTTCAGCAACAACTTTCACATTACAACTGGTAGAGAATATCGCTACTATGGCATGAGTGTCCGTGCAGTTGTTGGAGGAAGTGCCGACCCAGATCCCCTTGGCCTCTGCCCGGACAACAATCACCCCCACCAGATTGACCTCGGTCTCAACGTGAAGTGGGCCTGCTGTAACGTTGGTGCCACCTCGCCTATACAATATGGCAGTTACTACGCCTGGGGCGAAACATCTGAGAAGACTAACTATACCTGGACAACCTACAAATGGTGTAATGGAACATCCAATACCCTGACAAGATATTGTACAGATGCGAGCTACGGTACTGTCGATACCAGGACTACGCTCTTAACCGCTGATGATGCCGCTACTGCCAATTTAGGCACCGGATGGCGAACACCGTCACAAACGGAATGGACACAGATCCGCTCCAAGTGCACCTGGACCTGGACCACCAAGAGTGGCGTAGCTGGATGCTTAGTGACTGGCACTAATGGTAATTCTATTTTCCTTCCCGCTGCAGGCTCCCGCGTTGAAAGTGGTGAGATAGACTTAGGTTCCAAAGGCAATTACTGGGTCAATTCCCTCTCTTATAGTCCAGAAACCGCAGAAATCGTTGAATTTGATGCAGACGGGAAAAGGAGCGAGGTCTGCGGTCGAATAGACGGCCATACCGTCCGCGCAGTCGCGAAATAGTTTACTCATTAATTATATATATAATACGCCAAAGCGAATTCCATATGAGAATAAAAAGCCTTTTAGGTCTAATCATATTATTCCTCTTACAAACGTCTCCCCTCCTGGCGCAGCAGTTACGGACGTTTCGCGTAACAGATTTCCATCGCGATGCCTTAGCGCTCACTGCCCGTAATGAACAATATAAGAAGACCGATGATAGCGGCTCGCTCTATGCCATCATTAAGGTGAAATCCGATCTCCCTGACGATGACCTCCAGAGCTATCGCTTCGATTTCGGGCTGATGAATAGTATTGTTGTCCATCATCCCGAGACAGAAGAACTATGGGTCTATGTGCAAAAGAATGCAAAGACCGTCACCATCAGCCGCGAAGGCTTCGTTTCCGTCAACAAATATGATTTGCAGACCACCATCGAAGCTGGCACGACATATCTCATGCAGCTCTCGGTATCGGCACCACAAATCTATCTGCAGATGGTGATGTTCCGCATCCAGCCAACTACCGCCAAAGCGTTCATCATGGTAAAAAGCGAAAGTGATGAGCAAGAAGAAGTGTTTGGCGCTGTGGACGAGACAGGCTCGGTGGCCAAGAGCTTACCTTTAGGCAACTACACCTATCGGGTAGCAGCAGAGAATTTCTATCCTTCCGAGGGCCGTCTCACGTTGAACCGTCAGAACGAAACGCATATTGAGGAAGTGACACTACGCTCCAATGTCGGCATGATTACCCTGCAGGTTGATACGGACGCAGAGATCTATGTTGATGGTGAGAAAAAAGGCACACGTTCCTGGAGTGGTTCCCTCAAGAGTGGCCAGCATCGTGTAGAATGCCGACAGGCGAATCATAAGACCAGCGTGCAAGCCATTACCATCAAGGAAAACGAGACTCGCACTTTCACACTCACCCCACCGACTCCGATTACAGGCACACTCTCCATTACCTCACGCCCGCTTGGAGCCGACATCACCATCGACGGTAAGAATTATGGCCAGACACCTAAGATGATTGACAACTTAGTGATTGGACAGCATACTGCTACGCTCTCCAAATCGCAATACGCTGCTGAGAAAAAAACTTTTGATATTAGAGAAAATCAGACCACGCAGCTGGATATTACGCTGAAACAAAACAATAGCGAGGTACAAAAGCCTAAGCCGGCAAAGAAAGAGAAGAAGCCCGCTATAGCCAACAGCTCTGCTTATCAAAAGCCTACCTGCTTCTACGGAATGGTAGGCACACAAGTGGGCACATGGATGGCAGCCAATGCCACCGTTGGCGCTTACTTCAATCAATTTAATATGGAAGCCTCATTCCTGTATGGCTTAAGTTTTAGCGATGATATCTATTGGTTGGATAGCACCAATACTGGATATTACTGCGACTATAGAGCTTGGGGCTTTGGCGGTAAGTTCGGTTATGGCTTCAATCTGCTGAACGACCGTCTCCGTCTGACTCCTCAAGTAGGCGTCACCCTCTTGAACATCCATAGCGACGATATGTTCTATGATACCACTCCCAGTACTGAGACATCCAGCGGTTATGCGCTTTCAGCAGCCATTGGAGCTCGTGCCGACTATGCCATCACGCGGTCCTTTGGTGTTTACCTTGCACCAGAAATAGACTTTGCTGTCACCAAGTCCGATGTATTCTCCCAAATCGCTGATGTGTCCAACGAGATATCCAATTGGGCCAACGGCTTCAATGTTCGCTTAGGTTTCCGTCTGTCCTTCTAAACCGCCTGCCCTATGAAACAACGAATCCTATACTTATTATTATATACAGTCACCATCTTGACCCCTTCAGCTTGTCAGGACGAGAACTCATTTGGAACCGATCATAAACCCGCCATTTCGCGATATGGCTCGTCTTCCACAAACGTTGGCAGCGGTGATTTGGCTACACAGATTATTGGTTCATGGTATTACACAGAGGAGAGTACTGACAAGGTAGTTGTCACCGTAATCCGATTTAATTCCGGTGGTCAAGGAACCGTTTCTGAAATCAAAGCAAAAGCCAATAATAATTGGTCAAAAACTGAAGAGGGTTTCAGTTTCACTTATACCATTAGCGGTAGCCACTTCACGATGGCTTATTTTCTAGATGGATACTCGGAAACGCGTGAAGGCATTATCATCCTAAACAGCGATGGAAGCGCATCTGTCACGTTCCTTGAAGATGGTGATATATCCACAGCTACAAAGAATATGAAACGGCTCGACGGCAAAACAGTGCGCGACATCATGGATGAATTGATCCAAAATCAGGATAATATATCTAACTTTTGCCCAGACAACAATCACCCCCACCAGATTGACCTCGGTCTCAGCGTGAGTTGGGCCTGCTGTAACGTTGGCGCCTCCTCTCCCGAGGAGCATGGTGGATACTACGCATGGGGTGAAACCACAGAGAAGAGCAAATATGAATGGGAAAACTATAAATGGTGCAACGGCTATTGGGATTCCATGACAAAATACTGTACCGACAGCGAATACGGCACGGTCGATCATTTAACGACGCTGGCACTTAGCGATGATGCCGCACGCGTCAACATGGGATCACCCTATCGGATGCCCACGATTGAAGAGTTGACAGAACTCAATGATAATTGCACATGGACTTGGGTAACAATCAACAATATTAATGGCTATAAGGTCACAGCCTCAAATGGCAACAGCATTTTCCTGCCTGTTGCTGGAGAGCGCTCTGGAGAAAGTTTGAGTATGACTGACTGTGGCTTATATTGGTCATCATTGCTCTATCCCGAGAAGTCTTTCTATGCGTGTGTGCTTAGCTTCGGCCACGACTATCACATCACAACGGCTTACGATTACCGCAATAGGGGTAAAAGTGTCCGTGCAGTCCGTCCCGCCACAACGCGCTAAAGCACCTTATTCCCAGCAATCTATATCCGCTTCAATCTCAGGGAGCAGGCCGCGATGGAAGGTCGGTTCCTTGATGCCGCTACGTTTCTGTGCGCGGTAGTCATCAAGCAGCCTGAACACATACTTGCCCAGCGTGACAATCGCGATGAGGTTGCAGGCCGTCAGTAGCGCCATACACAAGTCACCCACGCTCCACACCATCTCCAGACTCACCAGTGCACCGAACATCACCAGCACGCCGCCCGAGAAGAGACGATAAATGGTGAGCACCGTCCGGCTGGAGGTCAAGAAACGGATATTTGCCTCACCATAGTAATAGTTGCCAATGATGCTGGAGAAGGCGAAGAGTAAGATGGCCACCGCGATGAATGTCGGCCCTAGCGCGCCTATCTCGGAGTTCAGGGCCGCCTGCGTCAGGGCGATACCATTCAACTCGGGCACCTCGTACAAGCCACTAATCAGGATGATAAACGCCGTGCACGAGCAAACCAGCAACGTATCCGTAAACACGCCCAGCGCCTGAATCAGTCCCTGCTTGACGGGATGCGAGACGGTAGCCGTAGCCGCCACGTTAGGCGCACTACCCTCGCCCGCCTCGTTGCTGAACAGCCCTCGCTTCACGCCGTTCATGATCGTAGCGCCCAACGCGCCGCCAATGCCCTGTTTCAGACCGAAGGCACTCGTCACGATGACCTTCATCACATGAGGGATATGCTCGATATTCATGATAATAATGACGACAGCCAGCACGAAATAACCTATCGCCATGATAGGTACCAAAATGGAACTGACGTTGGCGATGCGATGGATGCCGCCAAAGACGGTGGCAAGCGTCACCATCGTCAGTACGATGCCTACCACCAACGGATCCCATCCGAATGCCTCGTGCATCGCGCCGCAGATGGTATTACTCTGAATACTGTTGTACGACAGCCCGAAGGTGATGGTCAGCAGGATGGCAAAGAGACACGCCATCCAGCGGCAATGCAACCCCTTTTGAATATAGTAAGCTGGTCCGCCGATGAACGAGTTGTTATGCCGTTGTTTGAACAACTGACCTAACGTAGATTCCACGAACGCCGTCGCCGATCCCAGCAGCGCAATCATCCACATCCAGAACACTGCCCCTGGGCCGCCGATGGCGATGGCCGTGGCCACACCTGCCAGATTACCCGTCCCCACCCTTGTTGCCACCGAAACGGCAAAAGCCTGGAACGAAGAGATATGCTGATGATTCTTGTTCGCGTCGTCCAGATTGCTGGTACCATTCGTCGCCGAGTCCGTCAGCAGTCTGAACATCTCACCCACCATACGGAACTGGACGCCCTTGGTGCGCCACGTGAACCATAGTCCACACGCCACCAACGCGCCTATCAGCACATAGCCCCACAGGGCATCATTCACGATCGATATTACCTCGTTCAAATCATCGTTTGTAATTTGTCATTCCACATCAATGTCCCCATAGCCCATGCGCTCGCCCTCTGCCAGACGATCGGCATCTAGCTTGATGATGCGTGCCTTCGTAGCAGGGAACTTGATGGTCTGCCAGATGGGATTGTTGACGACGTTGGAAAATTCGCCCGAAGCGAGCTTCGTCCAATGCGTCCAGTCGGTAGAAGCCCAAAGGGTGTAATGGGTAATCAGTCCGTCGCGGGTATTCTGTGGCGGCAGGTAGCGGAAAGTGGTAAAGGTCTGCTCCGTGTCCCAGTCAATCATCAACTGCTTGGGCGAGCTGAAGAAGATGTGCAGGCCAGAGGATTTCTTCTCGCCCGAGTCAGCGATGTCTGCCGTGATTTCAGGTGCCAGATACAGTCCCAGTTTCTTGATGATGGGCTCGGCCTTAGCGTCACCAACGGTGAAGCGGAATTGTGTAGCCTTGACCGTCGGGAAGCAGATGATACGCCGATGGCCGATGGTGGTAAGACCGTCGCCGTTCTCCACGAGTTCGTCCTTTAGCGGCTGCCACTGACCATCGACAAGGGCTTCGAGCGTGAATTTCTTCACACGCTGTCCTTGCGCGATGTCCTCCTCTGCCAAGAAGCGGTTGAGCTCAACAGGCTTTTTGAATGCAAGGACGTAAGAACTGTTCTTGAGTTTCGGGCGTTTCACTTCCTTGACCACTCCCTTCTTAAACACTTCGTCGATCATCCGTTTAAAGGCGATGCCGCGCAGGCTGTCTGTAGGATGGATGCGTCCGTTGGGTGCGACGGGGAAATTCAGGAGCAGGCATGAATTGCGGCCCACACTCTTATAATAAGTATCCATCAATTTGGAGAGGCTCTTCACGTGCTCGTTCTCCGTCTCGTGGTAGAACCAGCCTGGTCGGATGCTCGTGTTCGTTTCGCCTGGCACCCACAGTTCACCGTTCTCGTCGCCATAGTGTAGCAACTGGTAGGTCAGACGTCCCTCGCGAGGCACCATGCTCCAGTTGGTCTCGCCAACATTGCCCGCCTCGGTACCTACCCAGCGCAGGTCTCCGCGGTCGCCGCCGGCATCGCTCCAGATGACACATTGGGGCTGCAGTTCGCGAATCATCTTGAATGTCTCGGGCCAGCCATAGTAGTCCTTGGTGATCTGGCGCCGCCCGTTGGCGCCACCATACCAGCCGTCGCCACCATTGGCGCCGTCAAACCATACCTCAAAGATGTCACCATACTCCGTCAGCAGTTCACGCAGCTGGTTGCGGAAATAGGTGACGTATTCGGGTTTGCCGTAGTCCTTGTGGTTTCTGTCCCACGGCGAGAGGTAAACCGCAAACTTCAAGCCCTCTGCCTTGCAGGCATCCGCCAACTCGCGCACCACATCACCCTTACCGCCCTTCCAAGGCGTATTCTTCACGCTATATTCCGTATATTTCGACGGCCACATACAGAAACCGCAATGATGCTTGGCTGTGAAGATGATGCCTTTCATGCCCGCCTGCTTACAGACACGAGCCCACTGACGGCAGTCGAGATCTGAGGGGTTGAAGAGGCTGAGGTCTTCGTTGCCGAAGCCCCATTCCTGATCCGTATAGGTGTTCATGGAGTAATGGATAAAAGCATACATCTCCATCTCCTGCCACCGTAACTGGTTCTTACTAGGTAGCGGGCCGTATGGTTTGTTAAGTGATGACGCCTGTGCAAAAGCGCCAAGCCCCATTGACAGCAACGCGACCGACATCAGGACGGCTGCGAATCCCCTCATTTGTAACTTTTTCATTGTTAGTGTTATTTGTATTCGATAAATGAATGGGTAGTCTTCCCAAACGCCATAGATTGTATATCTTTTTGACTTTTGCTCCGCAAAGCTACAAAAAATCCCACACCTACGAGCAGATGTGGGAGATTATTAAGAAGAATTATGAAATCAGGCTGTCACCCGTCATTTTCAAAAGAAATGTATAGGTTTTATCAGGTCGGAGCGGATGGGGAGTCAGGTCGGAGCGGATGGGGAGTCAGGTCGGCAACACCGGCTGGACTGGTATGCGTGCCTATCACGATCAGGCCCTCTTCGACGAGTTCCAGCGTCGTGGTATTGATGTCTCAGCCGTCTATGACGGCAAGGCCATCAACTTCGCTCGTCCCGTTAGGTACAATATTACTGACAATCGGCTAATCACCACCAGCTGAAGTCACTCTATTAAAAAATACTCCACCCCTGCCGTCTGCTCTTGGTAAGGGTGGAGCTTATACTTATTTCTTACAATTATATATATGAGTATCGATACATGGTGTCAATATTACTCGCTCATATTTTCTATCATTCTGCGAGTGTCATGACAATTTCTTCGTTAGGTAATATTTTGGCCTTTGAGCCAGCAATGAACAATGGAATAATCAGTGGAGCTGTCCACTCCTTCACATTCGTTCTATTCAGCCCACGACGATAAATATCGTTCGGCACAAGAGGAATTTGCTCAGAGTCTTTATCAACATACAGGGGGCGGAGCACCAATTGACCTTCAGCACCAGACAGATTCGACTTTCGAGTAAGCATAACCTGACATGCCACATTTTTGCCCTTGAGAGACGAATCCGCACACTTTACGACTTCAAACAGATAGTAATTCATCCCTGCTTCTAGACCCGAAGAAGTGGTAATCCGGCTGCCGCGAATGGGTTTAACAGTTATCTGTTTCGAATTTTTCTGTTTTGGCGCGAGCTCAAATATTCCTTTTATTATATTGTTCTTCTCGCTTTTGATTTTTCCACCTCGCTCTTCTATTTCCCAGTTATTGAGTTGATGACCGTTTTCATCAACATAAACAACTTTCTCGTCCGTGTTTTTAACGTCTTGAGCACTGATGTTCTGCACCATAAAGGTCGCAATGAATAAAATGATAAAGTTTTTCATAATTAATTGTTTTTGATAATTGAAATAATTATTTGTTAGTCTGCTGAATTTTTGTTCCTTCAATATAGAATCTTGTTTGGTTGGGTTTGCTTACACTATTAGTAATCAAATCAACGCCCCAACCTATTAAGCCACCTATGACAATGTTTCCAAATGTCCATTCATTTATTCTTTTCTCAAGCATAATATCCTGATAATCATATTTATCAGATTTGATAATTATGCGTTGTCCATCTATCTTATGACGTCTAACTTTTACTTGATATGGCAATTTGACATCGCTGTATACCTCTTTTTCTGTTATAATTGTTACCGGCTCATTTCTATCGCCATAAATAGAAATTTTCGGACTTCCTCCAGCAATAATTGTTGCACATGAAGTTAATGACAAGGGAACGCTTAGGAGCAGAAATAAACACATAGACGTTTTCTTTTTCATAATGAACATACCCTATTCCGTGTCGGGCACAACAACTTGCGTATTATATTTGTTAGTAGTTCTTTGCACCGACTATCAATCACGCTATAGCGCAAAAAAAGAGCGTGATGCACTTTGCGCATAGCAAGAGGCAAGCCTCGCAATTGGTACCTCTGTCCAGCTGTATATGCACCACGCATAAACGTGTGCATCACTATTAACAGCTGGAACAGGAAACTCCATACGAGCTACCTGTCACTTATTATTCCGATGCTTGTTATACCAATAAAAGGTTGCGAGGCTTTTTGGCTATGCGCGAAATAATAGCGAATGCTTTTTTCAATATGTCAGCCCGGATTTAGATGACCAGTTTCCACTCTGCAGAGTCGAAGCAAGCTACACTCTGCTCTCACTTAATCGTCGTTTTTACCCGAACATGGTGCAAAGATATGAAAAAGTTGGGAAAGTGATTCTCTTTTGGACGAAAAAGTGAAAAAAAAGCAAAAAGTTTGGAAGATAAGTGGAAAAGGCATGTAAAAACGGTCCATCAATTCAAACGATCCAATGAATCAATTCAATCGATTGTTTGAAACGATTCACTTGATTTTGGCAGACGAAATAGAAACTTTGCATTTTGATTTGGCTAAAGGCAAATGATTGTCTGCCTCCAGCTGCATAATCATCTGCCTCAAGGCACGCGATTGTTTGCCTCTAGGGCCGTTCCTAAATGAGGTAACTAAATGCCCCAATTGAGGCGGCTTAACGCCCCATTTTAGGTTGACCAATGTTCCCATAAATCCTATATGTGATTACCTATTTGTAATATACCTTTTATGTATCATTTGATAGCCTATTTTTTGCAGCCACAAGGCTGAATGTGAATGAAAACAGGAAGCATCAGAGGCGAATGTGCACAGTTTCAGAAAGAAATTGACATAAATGGGCATATAAACAGTCAATTTAGGTCGCTAAATCAAGGGGGATAAAAAATGTATAGGTTTTAGGGTAAGAAATGTGCACATTTCTGGGTATAAAATGTGCACATTTCTTGGTGCGATTACTTAAGGCAATATCATTTTTGCCTTCCATCTTGCATTTTTGCGCACGAAAATGCGCGCGCAGCTGGAAAATTGCAGGTTTGTAACCGAGTGCGTAAATTTGCACTGAGTTACAACCCTCAACTCATTTTTGTCCAACCTCAAAACAACAAGAAAGGAGAGCAACATGAAAACGAAAGAACAAGAAAGAAGCAAAGAAAAAGAAAGGGAGGTGGAGGCTTTATTTCCCTTAGAAGAAAAAGGAAGCTACGCTTCCCAAAAAGGAGAGGTTCCAGAGCCTATCTTAAACATAAAAAAACCGCCAGTCCTCACACAAGGACCAGCGGGGGTACATTATTTAACCGAACGGAGCGGAGAATCAGGAATTGTATTCCTGCCAGCTCTTGATCTTGATATCCTCGAGATCGAGCGTGGTGAAGGCTTCGATGAAGGCCTTGGCCAGACGGGTGTTGGTCATCAAGGGGATATTGTGGTCAATAGCGGCACGACGGATGCGATAGCCGTTGGTCAGCTCACGCTTGGTGCGATTCTTGGGCACGTTGACAATCAGGTCGAAGCGGTGCTGGGCAATCAAGTGGATGACGTTCTGGTCATCTTCCTCGTCGGGCCAGCTGACGCTGCGGGCGAAGACGCCATTCTCGTTCAGGAAGGCTGCAGTGCCGGCGGTTGCATAGACCTCCAGACCTTTCTTGACCAACTGACGGGCGGGCTCCAACAGGTCGAGCTTGCCCTTGACACCACCAGAGGAGATGAGGACGGCCTTCTTGGGGAGACGGTAGCCAGTAGCGATGAGGGCGTTGAGCAGGGCCTCGTTGAGGTCGTCGCCCAAGCAGCCTACCTCACCCGTGGAGCTCATATCCACACCGAGGACGGGGTCAGCGTTCTGCAGACGTGCGAAGCTGAACTGGCTGGCCTTGACGCCGATGCGGTCGATGTCGAACTCACTCTTCTCAGCACGCTGGTAGGGAGCGTCGAGCATGATCTTCGTAGCGGTCTCGATGAAATTGCGCTTGAGGATCTTGCTGACGAAGGGGAAGGAACGGGAAGCGCGGAGGTTGCACTCGATGACCTTCACCTCGCGGTTCTTAGCCAGGAACTGGATATTGAACGGTCCGCTGATGTTGAGCTCGGCAGCAATCTTGCGTGCAATCTTCTTCATCTGGCGGATAGTGGAGAAATAGACGTTCTGAGCGGGGAAGACCATCGTGGCGTCACCAGAGTGAACACCGGCATACTCAACGTGCTCGGAGATGGCGTACTCTACGATTTCGCCCTTGTCGGCAACGGCGTCGAACTCGATCTCCTTGGTCTCGGTCATGAACTTGGAAACCACAACGGGGAACTCCTTGGAGACCTCGGTGGCCATATCAAGGAAGCGATGCAGTTCCTCCTCGTCATAGCAGACATTCATGGCAGCGCCAGAGAGGACGTAGCTGGGACGTACGAGGACGGGATAGTCCACCTCGGCCACGAACTCCTTGATATCGTCGAACGAGGTCAGCGCACGCCATGCGGGCTGGTCGATGCCGAGTTTGTCGAGCATGGCAGAGAACTTGTCACGGTTTTCGGCACGGTCGATGTCAACCGGTGAGGTACCGAGGACGGGCACGCCCTGACGATAGAGCTTCATCGCAAGGTTATTGGGAATCTGACCACCCACGGAGACAATCACGCCACGGGGCTGCTCGAGGTCGAGGACATCGAGCACGCGCTCCAACGTCAACTCGTCGAAATAGAGGCGGTCACACATGTCATAGTCGGTGGAGACGGTCTCGGGGTTATAGTTGATCATGATGGACTTATAACCCAGCTTGCGGGCCGTATTGATAGCGTTGACCGAGCACCAGTCAAACTCTACGCTGGAACCGATACGGTAGGCGCCGGAGCCGAGGACAATCACGGACTTCTCGTTGTTGAAGTAGTTGATGTCGTGGGCTGCAGTATATTTCTCGCCAACAGGATTGCCGAATGCGGGAACATGCGTGTAGGTGAAATAGAGGTAGTTGGTCAACTCGGGATGCTCGGAAGCAACAGTCGGGATACGCTTCACGCTGGGCATGATGCCACGCTGCTTGCGGTGACGGCGCACTTCCAGGTTCTCCTTCTCCAAATTACCACTCTGGGGCTTGAGGACAAAGCGTGCAATCTGGAAATCGCTGAAGCCTGCCTGCTTCACCTCGAGTAGGAATGCATCGGGCAGGGCCTCCAGGCTGTCGTAGCTCTCCAGCTGGTGCTTGAGGTCCACGATGTGCTTCATGCGGCTGATGAACCAGGGATCAATCTTGGTCAACTCCTCGATGCGCTCGATGGTGTAGCCCTGCTCGAGTGCCTGGGCGATGGCGAAGATGCGGAGGTCGGTGGGATTCTCGAGGGCATCGTCGAGGTTATCGAAATGAACATGGTCATTACCGACGAAGCCGTGCATGCCCTGACCAATCATGCGGAGACCCTTCTGGAGCATCTCCTCGAAGGAGCGACCGATACTCATGATCTCGCCGACACTCTTCATGGAAGAACCGATCTGGCGGCTAACGCCAACGAACTTGGTGAGGTCCCAGCGAGGAATCTTGCAAATCATATAGTCTAGCGAGGGTGCGACGTAAGCGGAATTGGTCGTTCCCATTTCACCAATCTGGTCGAGCGTGTAGCCCAGCGCAATCTTAGCAGCTACGAAGGCAAGGGGATAGCCGGTGGCCTTGGAGGCAAGGGCGCTGGAACGTGACAGACGGGCGTTGATCTCGATGATACGGTAGTCGTTGGTCACGGCGTTGAACGCGAACTGGATGTTGCACTCGCCGACGATGCCGAGGTGCTTGACGCACTTGATGGTAATCTCCTGCAGCATCTTGACCTGCTCCTCAGTGAGGGAGCAGGTGGGAGCCACAACGATCGACTCGCCGGTGTGGATGCCGAGGGGGTCGAAGTTCTCCATGGAAGCAACGGTGAAACAACGGTCATTGGCGTCACGGATGCACTCGAACTCTATCTCCTTCCAACCCTTGAGGCTCTCTTCGACGAGAATCTGGGGTGCGAAGGTGAAGGCGCTCTCAGCGAGTTCAATGAACTTCTCCTCGTTGGGGCAAATACCGCTACCAAGGCCGCCGAGGGCGTAGGCAGAGCGAATCATGATGGGGAAGCCAATCTCGTGGGCAGCCTTGAGGGCATCGTCCATATTCTCTACGGCGTGGCTCACGGGCACCTTCAAATCGACCTCGGCGAGCTTCTTCACGAAGAGGTCGCGGTCCTCGGTGTTCATGATAGCCTCAACGCTGGTGCCAAGCACCTCAACGCCATACTCCTTGAGCGTACCATTGAGGTAGAGCTCCGTACCACAGTTGAGGGCCGTCTGTCCGCCGAAAGCGAGAAGGATACCATCGGGGCGCTCCTTCTTGATAATTTCAGTAACAAAATAAGGGGTTACGGGTTGGAAATAAACCTTGTCGGCAATACCCTCGGAGGTTTGGATTGTTGCGATGTTGGGGTTGACGAGTACGCTGGAGATGCCTTCCTCACGCAGCGCCTTCAGCGCCTGTGATCCAGAGTAGTCAAACTCACCTGCCTGTCCTATCTTCAAGGCTCCGCTGCCCAAGACAAGCACTTTTTTCATGTTCTTTTTCATAATGCTAGACGAATTTTGTTAACTGAAAATAATGGTCTTATTCTTGTATGTGAGAATTTTACGTTCTATGTGTTTGGTAACGGCACGCGAGAGGACAATCTTCTCCAAGTCCTTACCCTTGTGGGCCAGGCTGGCTGGGGTGTCCTTATGCGAGATGCGGGCCACGTCCTGTTCGATGATGGGACCGGCATCGAGCTCGGCTGTTACGTAGTGACTGGTAGCACCAATAATCTTCACGCCACGCTCCCATGCCTGATGGTAGGGCTTTGCACCCACGAAGGCGGGCAGGAACGAATGGTGTATATTTATAATATGGTGTGGGTAACGCTCGATCATTTCATCGCTGATAATCTGCATATAGCGCGCCAATACGATGAAGGTGATGTGCTCGCGCTCCAGCAGTTCCATCTCAGCGGCTTCCACCTCGGCCTTGTTGGAGTGATCCTTTTTGATGGACCAGACATAGTAAGGGATATTGAACTGCTCGGCGACGAAGCGCAGGTCCTCATGATTGCTCACGATGCATGGGATGTCAACGTTCCATTCTCCTGCCTTGTAGCGTGCCAGCAGGTCATAAAGACAATGGCTCATCTTACTGACAAAGATGGCCATTCGCGGACGCTCATCAGAAAAATAGAGATTGAACGTCATCTGGTAACGTTGTGCATAGAGCGTTGAAAGATATTCCTTGATTTTGGGCTTGGGGACGAGAAAATTCTGGAGTTCCCATTCAATACGCATGAAGAACATGCCATCCTCGCGATCTACGTATTGATCCAAATAAACAATATTACCCTGATTATCAGTGATGAATTTAGTTACTTCCGAGATAATTCCCGGCTGGTCGGGGCAGTGAAGTAACAGAATTGCGGTAGATTGCATACTGACTGATTTACGCATTTTTTCTAATTCCGCGTGCAAAGGTACAAAAAAGTTCATTCCCAAAGGTGGAAAAGCGTAAACTTTTTACGAAAAATTTGCTTCTTTCTTATCATTTGTCATTTTTTAGGTTGTTTTCATTAACAATTGTCAATTTTCATGTCGTCGCGACAAGTTCAGAAGATGGAGCTCGCGCTCGGAAAAAGTCCAATAAATTTGTTTATTCACGCACTTCATCGTATCTTTGCCCCGAAAAAAGCAAAAAAAACGAATGATTTACCCTGATCGTTTCGAAGAGAAGATAGGCATGACGGATATCCGCCAGCTACTGCGGCAACAATGCCTAAGCACGCTGGGTGAACAACGGGTGGACGAAATGACCTTCCTCACGGACGTGGACCAGCTGCGCGAACTACACGCACAGGTGGGCGAATTCCTACGTCTGCTGGAGGAGGAAGATTCCTTCCCCGAGCAGGGCTACTACGACCTGCGCCCTACCCTTCAACGCATCCGCATCGAGGGTACATTCATGGAGACGGACGAGATGTTTGCCTTCAAGCGTTCGCTGGAGACGATTGAGGGAATACAGAACACCCTCAGAGCCACCTCCACCGAAGGGAGCAACCAGCTCTCGGATGAGAGCCCTACGGATATTCCCTACCCAGCCCTTTCACGCTTAGTCGCCGCCAGGTCTACGCTCCCTCAACGGGAGGGCTCTGGTCTGCTCCGTCTGATTAACCAGATTCTGGACAAGTTCGGAAAGGTCAAGGATACGGCCTCGCCCGAGCTGGCCCGCATCCGCCACGAGATGGCCAGCGCCGAGGGCAGCGTCAGCCGCATCCTAAATCATATATTAAGGAACGCGCAGGCGGAAGGGACTGTAGCGAGCGACGTTGCACCGACGATGCGTGACGGACGACTGGTGATTCCCGTAGCACCCGCGCTCAAGCGTAAAATCAAGGGTATTGTTCATGACGAGAGCGCCACAGGCAAGACGGTTTTCATTGAACCCCAAGAGGTGGTAGAGGCGAACAACCGTATCCGCGAACTCGAAGGTGAGGAGCGGCGCGAAATCATTCGCATCCTGATGGCTTTCGCTGATGAGGTAAGGCCACAGGTGCCGCAACTCATGGAGAGCTACGAGATGCTGGCCGACGTGGAATTTGTACGCGCCAAAGCGAAACTCTCACAGCAGCTTGGCGCCTTCACAACCACAAATCCGCAGATCCGCAACCACCCCTTCATCGACTGGACGCTGGCCGTACATCCGCTCCTCAAGCGATCACTGGTGAAGCATGGTAAGAAAGTGGTACCGCTAGAGATCGAACTTACCCGCCAGCGTCGCATCCTACTCATCTCCGGTCCCAATGCAGGCGGAAAGAGTGTCTGCCTGAAGACGGTAGGATTGCTGCAATACATGTTCCAATGCGGATTGCCCATCAGCGTCGGCGAACGTTCACAGCTGGGTATCTTTGAAAACATCATGATGGATATCGGTGACGAGCAGAGCATTGAAGATGAACTTTCAACATACAGCTCTCACCTGCTGAATATGAAGCAGATGATGCGCCACGCAAATCCCGCATCGCTCCTACTTATCGACGAGTTCGGAGGGGGCACGGAGCCGCAGATTGGAGGTGCAATGGCAGAGGCTATCCTCAAGCGTTACGTAGAATGCGGCACCTTCGGCATCATCACTACACACTATCAGAACCTGAAGCATTTTGCGGAAGAGACAGGAGGCGTCGTCAATGGAGCGATGCTCTATGACCGTCACCTGATGCAACCTTTATTCATGTTGCAAATCGGCAATCCCGGCTCATCGTTTGCCGTAGAGATTGCCCGCAAGATCGGTATTCCGGAAGAGGTCATCAACGATGCTTCAGAGATTGTAGGGCGCGATTATATCAACGCGGACAAATGGCTGCAGGACATCGTGCGCGACAAGCGTTACTGGGAAAGCAAACGACAGAATATCCATAGCCGCGAGAAGCAGATGGAACAGGCTATTGCCCGCTACGAGCAGGAAATCGCCGAACTGCAGCGCCAGCGCAAGGACATCCTCCGCAAAGCCAAAGAGGAAGCCGAACAGCTGCTGCAAGACTCCAACGCCCGCATCGAAAATACCATTCGCGAAATCCGTGAGGCGCAAGCCGAAAAGGAACAGACTCGACGCGTACGCCAACAACTTGACGATTTCAAGATCAAGAACGTAGAGAGCGATATCAACACGGAAGACAACGCGATTACCCGCAAGATGGAAAAGATCAGGCAGCGGCAGGAAAGGAAAGAAAACAGAAAGACAGAGACTCCCCATACGGCCCCTGAGGGAGCTTCTGTTGCTGCCCTAAAAGGGAAAACAACCGCATCACCCCTAGGGATTGAAAGTGGTGCCTCCCCTTATGTCCGCATCAAAGGCCAGACCTCTGTGGGACAGCTACTCTCTGTTGACGGCAAGAACGCGACGGTTCTGTTTGGACAGATGAGGACGACGGTGAAGGTGGACAGACTCGTTCCGGCACAAGCACCGAAGAAAGCGGAATCACCCACGGGCATCACGTTCCTTGGACGTGAGACGCAAAACGCGATGCGCGAGAAATCCCTTGCCTTCAAACAAGACATCGATGTACGAGGCATGAGAGGCGAAGAAGCCCTCAACGCCATAATGCATTTCATTGATGACGCTACCCAAGTGGGCGTGCAACGTGTGCGAATTCTGCACGGCACAGGTACAGGCATCCTCAGACAACTCATACGTCAATACCTCAAGACCGTGCCAACGGTCCGTGACGCACGTGATGAGCACGTACAGTTCGGCGGCGCTGGCATCACGGTGGTAGAGTTCTAAAAGCACATTTTTCTAAAGACTAACACACTATTTTAAAAAACTACAGATACTATGAAAAGAAATTGTTTAATGATGGTTTTATTGGCCGTAAGCACCATGCTCATGGCAGCTCCCATCAGTTTGAAGCAAGCACAACAGCGTGCCTACGCTTTTGCACGCGAGAAAGGCCACATGATCACCACGTCGCAGCCACATCGCGCGCTACGACGCGCCAAAGCACAGACGGAAACGGTTGCCAATCCCTATTACATCTTTGATTTGGATGACCAGAACGGTTTCGTCATCATCTCCGGCGATGACCGTACTCCAGAGGTGCTGGGCTACACAGAAGAAGGACCATTCAATGAACAGGAGATACCCGAGGCGCTACGCTACTGGCTGGATTTCTACGCAGAAGAGATAGAGCATCTCGACAATAGAGTAGTCGCCGCACCACTACAGGAAGAACCGAAGCGCGCCTATCTGGCAGACTACTCTGACAACCGTCCCGTGGTGAAGCCACTGCTCAAGACAACCTGGAACCAAGGAACGCCCTATAACAACCAATGCCCGAAGGTAGATGGACAGTCCGTGCCTTGCGGCTGTGTAGCAACTGCTACGGCCCAAGTCATGTTCTATCACAAATGGCCGGCACGAACCACTAAGATTCCTGGTTATACATGGAAATACAACGACGAGATCTACGCCCTGCCAGAACTACCAGAACTGGATATAGAATGGAGTAAGATGCGCAACAGCTACTCGGGTAGCGAGACGACGGAAAAGGTCATGTCCACCTTTATGCTCTATGTGGCACAAGCGGAGAAGATGGGATTCAAGCCTGGTGGATCAGGCACCAATGGAGGTGCGGCAAAAGATGCCCTGCGTAAATACTTCGACTATGAAGTATATTACTATGAACGTAACAGGTTCACCATCGAAGAATGGGAGAACATGATTGTCAGCGAGTTGGCGATAGGGCATCCTGTGTATTATGGAGGTTCCACGACAAGTGGAGGTCATGCATTTGTCTGTGATGGCATTAATGCCGACGGTCTGTTCCATATCAACTGGGGCTGGGGCGGCGGCTCAAACGGTTATTTCCGCCTGTCTATCCTCAACCCTGGCGATAACACAGGCTACGGAGCAGCAGCTACTGAGGACGGCTATTCCATGGGGCAGGATATCATTATCGGATGGCGTCACGCCTCGGAGATGGAAAAGCCCAATCAAGATCCCATCATGATGAAATTCAATAATATGGCTTTAAATAATAACAAGCTGACATATAACGCCTGGTCCACAGCAAGCGTAGATATGGGCTACGATATCGTTTTGGCCTCACTCGAGGAGGACGGTTCTCTGATATCAAGATACACGCAGACCACGAATGGCAGTAAGCTGTCTCCCGGATGGGGATGGGTCAACCAATCCATTGACATCAGTTCCATCCGCCTACCCGAAGGAACCTATCACCTCTATCTGGCATCACGCAAAGGTGGAAGCAAACTTGACTGGCAGGTGTGGGACTGGCATCGCTATCTGGAAGCCACTTTCAACGCCAGCAAACGACTCACCGACTGTATTCTTCACCCCGTCATTGATGTGGAGAAAGTGGAGTTTGTATTCCCTGGTGACAACCTCGTCTATGAGAAGCAACGGGCAGATATCACCATCTACAACCGAGGGGACGAGATCAACACCGAGGTCCAAATCTTTGTCAGCACGGACGAACAGAACCCAGGCGAGGCGCAGATGCGCACAGGACTCTTTGTTCCTCGAGATACAGCAGAGACCATCGCGATGTGGTTTGAGCCGCAACACACGGGAACCACTTACGTATGGCTCGCGTTGGACAGCGAATGTAAGAACATCATCGCCCAGACCACCTACGAAGTTGGCGGTAAGGAACGCCTACACACAGACTGCGGTGTAGCCACATTCTATGCAAGCAAAAACTTTAAAGACCTTGCCATCAGCCTTCCGGTAGGTGATTACAAGCTGACCCATCTGGCAGATTGGGGTATTCGTGATAATGACATTGAGTCAATTGAGATACTCCCTGGCTATCGTGTTGTCTGCTACGACAGCGGCGCACTCGTTGGAACATACAAGCGCTTTGACCGTACCCAGGACTTTGTCGGTTCCGACTGGAGCAACAAAATCTCTTCCATTCGCGTCCAACCCGTTGGCACCAGTGGATACGACGGCACCTATCTCATCCAAAACGCCAAGAGTGCTTTATGCTGGGACACCTATAATAATAAGACCGAGGGTGGCTACCTGCAGCAACGCCGCTACACCTCCACACGCCGCTCGTTTATTTTCGAGGTGAAAAACATCGGAAGGGGATTCTATACGATTCAGAATCACGACTCAGGAATGTACATGACCGTCAAAGACGGTGGTACGGAGAAAGGTACAAGGATCTGTCAGTTGCCGCGCGACCCTGAGAATGAGTCACAAGAATTCATCATCGTGAAGAATAGTGAAGGTACCTGCCAAATCATCTCGCGAGCTACTGGAAAAGTCATTGAAAGCCCAGGCAATTCTACTGGCGCCATCTTGTCCATCGCTGACAACGAGCTGCAGGAGTTGTCCTACTGGAAACTCGTGGAGACGACCGATGCCGTCAAGTCGTTGACGGAAGACTCCAAGACTGATACGGAAGACATATATTATGACCTCGGCGGACGTCGGATCTCGAAGCCACAAAAGGGCATTTATGTGCTCAAAGGAAAGAAAGTAGTGATAAAATAGACGTTGAATAACGAAAAATCACTACCTTTGCGGGCTCAAAGACAAAAGAATGACAGAACAGAATAGAAAAGAAATCAGCGAAAGCCGCCAGACGCGCGCCTACGCCGCCAACTACGGATGGTGGGTCGGACTATCTTGGATAGGCAGTTTCGCACTCTTTATCTTAGGACTCAAAGAACCGCTGGCCGGTAATCTGGGACTGCTGCTTGGGCTGAGTTCCCTACTCCAGATGATTTACCTTTTGCGCGGTTTCCGCGATAATGTCGCACCCCTTTCCCTTGGACGTGCTTTCCGGATGGCATGGCTGGCTTTCATGGCTGCAGCCCTCCTCACCACTGCCGCACAGTACATCTATATGGCATACATCGACGATGGCCTCATGATGCGCAGCTTCAGCGAGATCATACAACAGCCCGAAATGGCCGAGGCCATGCGGCAAATGATGCCCGGCCAGGACGGCGAGAAAATACTGAACGAGAGTTTCCAAGCCCTCTTGGCAACCACGCCTACGCAGTTCGCATTCTCTTTTCTGTTCTGGAATATGGTTCTAGCCACACTCTTTGCTTTCCCCACAGCGCTGTTCTCCTTCTCGCGTCCCAAGACCGATGCGACGAAACAGAGACCGCAAGTATAGAAACAACTTAAAATCATTGATAGATGGATCTCTCCGTCATTGTCCCACTTTACAACGAAGCCGAATCCCTGCCTGAGCTCCACGCATGGATCAAGCGCATCATGGATGCCAACGGCTTCTCCTATGAGATTATTTTCGTTAACGACGGCTCCACGGATTCCTCATGGTCGGTCATTGAGCAACTCAGCGCCCAGTATCCGGAAGTAAAAGGCATCAAATTCCGCCGCAACTACGGCAAGAGCCCGGCTCTCTTCTGCGGGTTCCGCAAGGCAGAAGGCGACGTCGTCATCACGATGGATGCCGACCTTCAGGATTCTCCCGACGAGATTCCCGAACTGCGCCGCATGATTGTAGAGGACGGCTATGACCTTGTCAGCGGATACAAGCAGAAGCGCTACGACCCGCTCTCGAAAACGATTCCCACCAAATTGTTCAACGCGACAGCCCGCTGCGTCAGCGGTATCAAGAACCTGCACGATTTCAATTGCGGACTGAAGGCCTATCGCCGCGATGTCATCAAGAACATAGAGGTTTACGGAGAGATGCATCGCTATATCCCCTATCTAGCCAAGAATGCCGGCTTCGACAAGATCGGCGAGAAGGTGGTGCACCATCAGGCACGTAAGTATGGTAAGACCAAATTCGGACTGGACCGTTTCGTCAATGGTTACCTGGACCTGCTTTCACTATGGTTCCTCAGTCGCTTCGGTCTGAAGCCCATGCACGTCTTCGGCCTTCTTGGCACGGTGATGTTTCTCATCGGCTTCATAGCCGTAATCATCGTTGGCGCCAACAAGCTCTATGCCCTCGCCAACGGTATCCCGGCCCGTCTCGTCACCGATTCCCCATACTTCTACATCTCGCTGACAATGATGCTGTTGGGAACACAGCTCTTTGTAGCAGGATTCCTCGGCGACCTCATCAGCCGCAGTTCAGAACAACGCAACAACTACCAGATTGAGAAGGAGATCTAAAAGAGCAATCGTCTGGGCGGTGGGGCTAATCATGCTTCCACTTCTCCTCGCATGTGACAATGTCTCATGCCCGCTGAACAATACAGTGGAATGTGTGTATGGGTTCTATGCCTCTGCGCGCACGGCTGGTGGTCCATTTGTCGCTGGCAACGCCGTGAGCGTGGCTGATACACTGACCGTCACAGCACTTGGCGCTGACTCCGTGCTGATCAATCGTCTATACAATAAGAGCGGCATGAAACTGCCCGTCAGTTTTTACGCTGAAATGGACTCGATTATGCTTACCTTCAAAGATACTTTGGGCCAGGTTGCAAGGGACACCATCTATGTCAGCAAGACCAATCAGGCTCACCTCGACGACCCCTCCTGCCCACTCCACATGTGGCATACGGTTACCGCCGTCAGTTCCTCGCACAACCTCATTGACTCCATCCTCATCAATCATCCTGAGATTAACTATGATGGCCTCGAGAATCTACAGATTTATTTCCGCACGGCTGCTGAGTAGCCTTCTGCTGTTGACGCTGATGCCCGCACTGACGGCAACAGCACAACAGTTACCGGCGCCCAAGGAGGAGAAGCCCGTTCCGCTCATCGACGGTATCGCCGTCGGCGCGAATCTGCTGGGCTTGGGCCAACAGTTTCTGGGTAGTGACTGGATGCAGCTGGAGGCTATGGCACGCCTGAATCTCAAGGACAAATACTTTCCTATCTTCGAGATGGGAATTGGACAAGCGGATCACGAAGGTAAGGACCTGGACAATCACTTTACTACGCGAGCGCCATTCTTCCGTGTCGGTTGCGACTACAATTTCACCAAGAAGCACAACGGCAACCGCCTCTTCACCGGCCTGCGCTATGGATTCTCCTATTTCACCTACGACATCGATGCCGCCACTCCTCTCGCCGACCCTATCTGGGGCACGAAGCAGGAAGTGAACTTCACGAACCTCAGCGGCAACCAGCACTGGGCAGAAGTCGTCTTTGGTCTGGAGACACGCCTGTGGAGCATCGTCCGTCTGGGATGGGACGTGCGTATCAAATTCCGCATCGTTGAGAATAGCAGTACGCTCGGCTCTGCCTGGTATGTCCCCGGCTTTGGAATTAACGATACCAGTTGTTGGGGAGGTTCCTTTAAAATATTATTTGACATTTAGTAGCTACAGACATGAACGATCCCCTCAATCCTCGTTTTACAGAGGACGGCGAGCCTATTAAAACGACACCTCTGACACCCGCTGACGAGCCACGGTCCCAATGGCGTAATTGGCACATACCGGTATTGCTCGCCTTAGTCATAGCTTCCTTCCTGATCATCAACAAACGAAATGCACCCGCACCATTCCAAGAAGCCGAGGGTGCCATATTCGGAACATTCTACCACATCACCTATCAGTCCCATGAAGACCTTCAGGACGAGGTGGTGGCTGCGCTCCAACGCGTGGACTCAAGCCTGAGTATGTTTAATCCACAGAGTGTAGTCAGCCGCATCAATCGCGGCGAGGATGTAACCACCGACTCGCTATTCCGTACCGTCTTCAGACTTAGTCAGGCAGTAAGCCGTGCTACCGACGGCGCTTTCGATATCACAGTCGCACCATTGGTTAACGCATGGGGATTCGGTTTCAAAAGCGGTAACCTGCCCGACAGCGCAGCTGTAGATAGTCTGCGTCAACTCATCGGTTTTGAGCGGGTTCAACTCACATCAGACGGTCGCCTCGTCAAGGAAGATCCACGCATCATCCTGGACTGCTCAGCCGTTGCCAAAGGCTTCGGCGTAGATGTGGCAGCGAATGTGCTTCGCCGAAAGGGCGTTGAGAACTTCATGGTTGAAATCGGTGGCGAGGTTGTCGTCAGCGGGATGAATCCCAAGGGGAACCCCTGGCGCGTAGGTGTCAATAAGCCCATCGATGATCCTACCAGCCAAAGCAACGAACTGGAAACCGTGCTCTCACTCACAGACTGCGCAATGGCTACGAGCGGCAACTACCGTAACTACTATACGACAGAGGATGGCCGTCGCATAGCCCATACCATCGACCCCGCCACAGGCTATCCTGCCCAGCAGTCCATCCTCTCGGCTACCGTATTGGCTCCCACTTGCGCTGAGGCTGATGCCTTTGCCACATCTTTCATGGTCATGGGTCTGGAACGTGCGCAGGCGGTGCTTGACGCTCACCCTGAGCTACAAGTTTATTTCATCTGCGACTCTGTAGGACAATACAAGATATTCTCCACCGTCAAGGAATGAATCGCCCTAAACACGCATATTCCTTTCTTCGCCGCATGGCGCTATGCCTATCATTAGTGACAGGTATCGGCACGGCACATGCTGAAAACTGGTTCCGACAGTTCGACCGTTGGCTTGAGAAAGGAATGCGTTCAGGGATAGACTCCAGCTATCAGGCCGTACCCAAACTGATGAACCAAGTCTATGTCGGCAGCTACGTCTATTGGCAGAACTATCGGATGAATATGCCACTCTTTGGTGACAACGTCAACACCATCGTACCAGATATTCAAGATGACGATCACTACATGATCAACGCGCATTCCGTACAGGCCGAGGCTGACGTAGCCATTGACTGGAAAGGACTCACGCTGGAGCTGCCCATCCCCATTCAGGACAAATACCACCTTGCCCTTGGGTTAGCCAAGAACGGCTCCGTGTGGGGGTTCCGTCTGCGCTATAAAGATCTTCACCAGATGGAAGGCGACTGCAACATCGGCAACCGTTTGATTAATCAGGAGAACAACTCGCTGCAAACGTTTCTGGCAGAGGGCTACTATGTCTTCAACCATCGCAAATTTTCGTTAGCGGCAGGCCTTTATTCGGATATGATCCAAAAGCGCAGTGCAGGCAGTCCGCTGGTCTATCTTAATTACTTCCAGACGAACTATTCCGTCAACAAGACATTCCCCGCCAATTCCGACCATTTCCAGACACACCAGCTCTCACTCGGTGCCGGTTACGCCTACAACTTTGCGCTGATGGGCGGACGGTTGGTATTCCATGCCTCTTTTGTTCCGATGTTCACCCTCTACTCCCACATGGAACATCAGACCGATCTTGACAATGGACAGAACACATCACAATGGAATGAGTTTTACAAAGCTGCCGATACAGGTCATGCACGCTTTCGCATCAACAATTTTACACGCTTGGCAGCGAACTATAGCTTTGACCGCTACATTATCACATTCCTATTCAACCACCGCTATACAGGATATAGTAATGACCTGAACCTCCAAATCAGTCATTTAGACATGGATGCTCAGGTCAATTTCTGCACTCGCTTCTAAGTATATAAGCAATCTGTATTCTCTATGGTTTCATCACCTCGTGCAAGCGGCCATAGGAATCGAAGGCTTGACGTGTGGACAACCACAGCGCCAGGATCAGTGACAGCATAGAAGCTGACATAGTTATCACCACAATCATCATCTGGTATTTCACAGCGACATCAGGTGCCGAGCCACCCAATATCTGTCCAATCATCGTACCAGGCAACGCCACAATTCCCATCACAGCCATATTGGCTATACAAGGTGTAAAACTCTTGATGACAGCTTCGCGCATGAATGGCAACCAAGCCTCGAAGCGAGTTGCGCCGTTACCCAGGAGATAATAGTAAGTAGCCTGTTCGCGTTGAACGCCGCTATAGAATGTACTCAATGTCAAAACATTGACGCCCAACATGTTTCCCATTAGGATTCCCATGATGGGAATGAAATAGCGAGCCGTGAAGGGATGATCCAACTGGAGTACGAAGCAGAGGAAGAAGAAGCCTATCAGCAACGCAGAGATAACGAAACTTAGGAAGGCAGGCATCGCCACAACGCGCCAACGCAGGCGTGTCCGCTCTCCTACTGTATGCGTTGCTATCACTGCCATGATAACCACCCAAAGTGAATTCAGCCAAGGGTTGTCCCACTCAAAGAGATAGCGCAAATAGATACTGATCAGGAACAGCTGCACAATCATCCGTGCGGCAGCTATCAGTGTCGCACGAACTAAGCCCGTCCGTAGCAGTCGCAAGAACAGCAACGGAATGAGCAAGAGTAGCAGGCCGATGGCCAGTGATAGGATACTGATGTCCACGCTTAGATGCCAAAGACGTGCGCAAGGCCGTTATCAACGCCGCCGAAGCCCATGAAGGCCATCGCCAGCAAGCCTGCAACGACAAGGGCTATGGGCATACCTTGCATCCCCTTGGGAACATCCATCATAGCCAACTGCTCGCGAATGGCAGCAAAGATGGTGAGGGCAAGACCAAAGCCGAGGGCGGTGCTCACGGCGAAGATCACACCTGTCAGCAGGTTGGGCTCCAGACCCTGTGCATTGTAAGTACCCTGTGCCACGAGAATGGCGACACCAAGGATAGCACAGTTGGTCGTAATCAAGGGCAAAAAGACACCAAGCGCCTGATACAATGCAGGCGATACCTTCTTCAGTACAATCTCCACCATCTGCACGAGGGCTGCGATGACGAGAATGAAGGCAATGGTCTGCAAGTATTCAAGATGGTAGCTCTCCAAGAGGCCCTGAATCAGATAAGTGACAATCGTGGCAATGGTCAGCACGAAAGCTACGGCAGCAGACATTCCGAGCGCCGTATCAACCTTCTTCGAAACACCGAGGAACGGGCAGATTCCGAGGAACTGCGAGAACACGATGTTATTGACGAAGATGGCAGAGAAGAATATGAGTAAATATGCCATATCTTTAAATCTTTGCTACTTTTTTAACAACTGCGATGAGATAACCTAGGGCAATGAAGGCACCAGGGGCAAGCACGAAGAGGAGCATACCATAGTCCTCAGAGTAGATGGTGGCCCCAAACAACTTGCCTGTGCCAAGCAATTCACGAATGCCGCCCAGCAACGTCAAAGCGATGGTGAAGCCCAAGCCAATACCGATGCCATCGAAGAGACTCTCAACAGGCCCGTTCTTGGCAGCAAAAGCCTCAGCACGACCCAGGATGATGCAATTTACAACAATCAGCGGTATGAATAGGCCGAGTGTCTTATAGACTTCAGGCGTAAAGGCTTGCATAATCATCTGCAAAGCCGTCACCAACGAGGCAATCACCACAATGTATGAGGGGATGCGAACCATGTCGGGGACGAGGCTCTTAATGCAGGAGATGATAAGATTCGAGAAGATGAGCACAGCCATCGTAGCAAGACCCATCGACATACCGTTTATGGCGCTGGAAGTCGTTCCCAGCGTGGGGCACATACCAAGAAGAAGAACGAAGGTGGGGTTCTCCTTAAGGATGCCATTCCATAGGATTTTAAAATATTTCATAATCGTTCCTCCTTAGTTTTTAGGTTGTTGCTGAACAGAAGCACCAGTCTGGCCATCTGCGCCGGCTGAGGCTCCAGCATAAGCGTGGAAAGCCACATTGACGGCACGGAGGAAGGCACGGGAGGTGATCGTAGAAGCAGTGATGGCATCCACATCGCCACCATCCTTGCTGACGGTCAGCTCCTTCTCACCTGGGTTTTTACCAATAATATTGCCCTTCTCGCCCTCCTGGAACCAGAAGTCTGCCTTGGCGCCAAGGCCGGGGGTCTCGGCGTGTTCCAGCACGGTGTAACCCTTGATTGTTCCTTCATCGGCAAAGCCTACGAGCACAGTCAGTTTACCACCGAAGCCGTTGGGATCGATAGCCTTCACGGCAACGCCTTTATCAGTCGCATAAATCGTGACCGGATTGCCATTGGCATCTTCGGCTTCAGTCGTAGCCTGTACTTGGGCATCGCTAACGCCAAGCACACGATTGATACCTTCGGCCAACGTGCGGGCTTTATTCTCTTCAATAGGACCTGCCGTTACTTCATTCACGTAGGCCAAAGCTCCAGCGGCAATGACCGAGATGAGGGTCAGCACACAGAGCATATTGGGAAGTGTAGATGGTAACTTTTTCATTTCTTGACCTCCCCGAAGCGTTTAGGTTTAACATAAGTGTTGATGAGCGGAGTGAAGCCGTTCATGATAAGGATTGCAAAGCTCATGCCCTCGGGATAGCTGCCGAAATCACGAATGAGCACCGTCAGCACACCGATGGCGACACCATAGATAAGTTGTCCTTTGGCCGTCATGGGTGATGTGACATAGTCCGTTGCCATGAAGCAGGCACCAAGCATCAGACCACCAGAGAGAATCACCTGTGTGGGATCAGCATAGCTGGGGTCGATGAGGTGGAAAAGGCCAGCGAGCACAAAGACCGTACCAAGAATTGAAACGGGAATGTGCCAGGTGATGATCTTACGGCAGAGCATGAAGATGCAACCGATGAGCAGGCAGATAGCGCTGACCTCACCGAGTGAACCACCCGTCTGTCCCAACAGCATATCGAGGGAAGAAGGAAGATCGTTCAACAAGCTGGCATCACCAGTCTTGATGGCATTCTTCATGATGGCTAGCGGCGTAGCGGCTGTCTCCACATCCACATAGCCCATCTGACCGCTGACGGGCCATGATGTCATCTGAACAGGGAAAGAAATCAGCAAAAATACGCGGCCGACAAGTGCCGGATTGAAAGGATTCGTACCAAGACCGCCAAACGTCAGTTTGCCGATACCGATGGCAACGAGGGCACCGATGATGATAATCCAAAGAGGAAGATTCGAGGGCAGGTTAAAGCCGAGCAGTAAACCGGTAAGTACGGCTGAACCGTCGCAGATGGTCAACTGCTTGCGACCAAGGATGAAGCGTGTAATGGCCCACTCAAAGAACACGCAAGCTACCACTGACGTCGCCATGACAATGGCAGCGCCCAGTCCAAAAAAGACAATCGAAGCAACCAGTGCAGGAATGAGCGCAATGCATACGCCGTACATATTCTTCTGCACCGAGTCGCCACCGTGGACGTGGGGTGAAAGGGAAATGATGGGTTTCATATTTCTTTTCTTTTATTTCTTACTAATTGATTCCATGTGCCGAGCCTTGATAATACCCATCACGGTCTGCTTGGCCACACGAATGTTGTCGAGAAGCGGACGGTTGGAGGGGCAGGTAAAGGCGCAGGAGCCACATTCAATACAGGAAGTGACATCGTTCTTCTCGCAGCCGTCCCAATCTTTGAGGCGGGTGTAGGAAGCGAGGAGGTAAGGCTCAAGGCCCATGGGGCAAGCACTGACACACTTGGCGCAACGGATGCAAGGCGATACCTCACCGCGGCGGCTCTCCTTTTCAGTCATCAGCAGCAGACCGCTGGAGCCCTTGGTGACAGGTACTTCAAGCGACATCAGCGCACGTCCCATCATCGGACCGCCACCGATAATCTTTCCCGTATCCTCTGGCAGACCGCCAGCCTCGTCAATGAGCTGTTGCATGGGCGTGCCGATGCGGGCGAGGAAATTGCTGGGATTCTTGACGCTTTTGCCCGTTACGGTGATGATGCGTTCGATGAGCGGCTTACGCTTCGTGACAGCTTCATAGATTGCATAGACCGTACCCACGTTCTGCACGATGGCACCTACATTGATAGGCAATGCAGGAGGCGCTGGTACCTGACGACCGATAACAGCGTCGATGAGCTGCTTTTCACCACCTTGCGGATACTTGACCTTCAAAGGAACAACCTCTATACCGGGGTACTGTGCAGCCTTCTCTTTGAGCAGGTCTGTGAGCAATTTGATGGCATCGGGCTTATTCATTTCAATACCGATGAACGCGCGGGGGCAGTTCACAGCGTGCTTGATGAGCTGAATACCAACGAGTATCTGTTCGGGCTTCTCGAGCATCAGACGATGGTCTGCCGTCAGATACGGCTCACACTCTACAGCATTAACAATGATGGCTTCAGCTTTCGTGCCTGGAGGCGGCAACAGTTTGACGCCTGTGGGGAAAGTGGCTCCACCCATACCTACGATGCCGGCAGCCTTGATGCGGTTCACGACCTCCTCGGCCGTAATGCCGCCGAGATCCTTCATCGTTACGAGCTTGTCGGAACGGTCAATGCTTTCTTCCCATTCATCACCTTCAACATCGACCACAACGGCCATACGGCGTGTACCGCTTGAGTCAAGCACGACATCAACCTTATTGACCTTACCGCTGACGCTGGAGAAAACGGGAACACTGAGACCCTTTCCAGCTTCGCCGAGCAACGTGCCGACCTTCACTTCGTCGCCTTTCTTCACGACAGGCACCGCGGGAGCCCCGATGTGCTGAAACATCGAGAAGACAGCCTGCTTAGGGATTGCAGCAGTCTTTATTGGACTGGCAGCAGATAATTTGTTTTCGGCGGGATGAACACCGCCTATGTGGAATGTCTTCATTATTTGACAATTTGACAATTTACAATTTTACGATTGAGCTGGCGCTGCGGGAGCCTCCACCTTTGGCTTCCGTGGCGGGAAGTTGAAGGCATGGATGGCGTTCTGCGGACATTCATCCTCACACTTGCGACAAAGCTTGCATTTCTCAGCGTCAATGTAGGCCAAGTTGGCATCTACGGTAATCGCTTCGAACTTGCAGACCTTCACGCACTTCTGGCAAGCAATACAGCCTACGCTGCAGGCTTTACGCGTCTGTGCACCCTTGTCCTTGTTGTTACAAAGAACCACGACACGACGGTTCTTCAAGCCCTTCAGACGGATTTCTATCACGCCACGCGGACAAGCCTTGGAGCAAGCACCGCAAGCGGTACATTTCTCTTCGTCCACCTCAGGCAGACCCGTTTCGGGATTCATGCGGATGGCATCGAACTGACAAGCTGCTACGCAGTCGCCACAGCCCAGACAGCCATAGGCACAAGCCGTCTCGCCCGAACCCAGCATCTGCTGCACGCGGCAACTCTGGGCTCCGTCGAACTCAGCAATGCGGGGACGGCTCTCGCAAGTGCCGTTGCATCGCACGACAGCAACCTTCGGTGCACTGGCTTCGGCCTTCATACCAAGGATGTCAGCCACCTGTTCCATCACGGGCTGTCCGCCCACGGGGCAGAGCAAGCCTTCGAGCGAGCCCTTGTCAGCAGCCTTCACGCAGGCTCCGGCAAAACCGCTACAGCCCGGGAAACCGCAGCCGCCGCAGTTGGCCTGGGGCAGCACTTCTGCCACTTTACCGATGCGCTCGTCTTCATGGACAGCAAATTTCTTGCCAGCAAGGAACAGGATGAGCGCAGCCACCAGTCCGATGCTTCCAAGAACAATCACTGCAATCAGAATTACATTCATAAATAGTTAGAGTTTTATAGTTATTTGTTTAATATTGTTGCTCGTTATATCATACTTTCCGAATGGTGAAAGAGAAATGTTGCTGGAGCAGCCCTCTAAAAAAGAGGAAAACCACGATATAGTAAAGTGCCACTGAGCCCAAAGCCCATAAGGCACCCGTTGTTTCGCTACCCGAAAGACGTGTGGCAAAGAACAGCACAGGCAACATCAGCAGCAGCGGCAAACCATAGGCGATGATTGCAGCTCGGCGCCCATCTGAGAGGCGTCCTTCCAACTTCACCTTCTGCCCTACTCCATACACGGCGGAATCGGCCGTGAACACATCCACGTCCTTTTCCTTGGCCTCGGCACTACTGCACATTTGCTTGGCAGCACAACCCGAACAAGCCGACGACTGCAGAATCGTCACTCGAACACATTCATTGTCAATGGCTTTCACCACAGCATCATGAGTTATTACTTGAGTCATCACGTAGTTTTGTAAGGTCTAGTTTGCAAAAGCGCTACAAAGGTAGCATTAAATAATGAGCTTCGCGCGCGCAAGATTAAAGAAATGGTAACACTTTTAATATATTTAACAAATGAGAAAGCCCCTGCCGTTCTCTAATACGACAGGGGCGTTATCATTTACAAGAATCTTTCACTTGGTTATCGCACCATCACCTTGTGGCCATTTACGATGTAAAGGCCAGGAGTAAGGCCGTCACGCCAATTGCGGAAATTGGCATTACGCTTGAGCAGGACGCCACGAAGATCATAAACCGTGAAAAGGGTCTCAGAGCGCATCGCAGGGATGCCATCTGTATCTTCCGGGTCGTCGTTGTCCAAGGTAGATTTGGACGGTTTCCATGCCTTGGGAGGCGTCAATACATCAAGAATGTCATCGTATGGCGTCAACTGTTTATAGATTGCATTGGCGCGTTGGCGAAGCCATTTCTTGGCGTTTGTGACAACACCAGCATAACTGCGGCCGTCACCCCACAAGTCCGCATTATGGATGAAGGAAGGGTTGGCGTACTGATAGTAGTCATCGCAGAAATCTATGAGTTCGTCAATGCCACCAAATGTCATGAACTTGGTCCACAGATAGAAGTAGGCGCGATCCACGGCCTCTGAATTATAGCGTAGTTTCCGCCAGAAAAGCTCCGTACCGTTGCCATCGCCGCTACTACGAAACGTGTGTGCAGGATACTTATAGAAATTGTCCGTAGCACCCGTGAGGCAATAGTTGTGGTTCGACTCATAGCCGTAACCCCAGTCCAAATCCCAGACAGGGCCGAAGATGTAGTGGCTATCGCCGTAAAGACTTTCCTTATAGAGATAGGTACTCTTCGGGTGCATGAGTTCATAGTTGATGATGAGGTCATTGACCGAGAGGAAGGATGCCAGATACTCCACATCGACCCAATTGCTGAGCTCACGATTCATGTACACATCCTCTACAAAGGCATTGAAGTCATTCTGAATAGCTTCGTAGGTCAACTGCGTATCGCTATTCGGATCGTCGAAATCCGGCTCTTTGATATTCGTGGGTAAATTGTAGTTCTTAGTTCGGAACTGTCCAGACTCGGAGTAGCTGTCCAATTCTAGGAGGAAAGCCTGGCTCTCATCATCCAGATCGACGCTGTTGTTAGAGAAGCCAACTTTCTCATTGAAAATATAGCTACCACGGTATTCGCCGTTGATATAGAGCTCTACGGGTACCACGTGATTGGCTGCGACGGCGCCCATCAGATGGGCGGCCTTCATACCAATGGCGTTGGCCATCATGGAGTTGGACTGCTTGTTGGCCTGCAATACCCAGTTTTTACCCTTGGTGAGTCCAAAGGGCTTCACCTTCTCCGCGAACTTGAGTCGATAAGGATTCTTGGGGTCATTCCAGTAAGACTCGCCAGTCCGCCAGTCGTAGTAACTGCTGGGAGTACTCCAACTGCTATTACCACGGCCCTTAATCTGCACAGGCGTCTCTTCCATATCGGGGAACAGGCCGGCGCCATCAATTCGGAAAGTGGCGTTCAGATAATAGTCCTTACTGGTAACGATCTCGCCGTCTTCAATGTCAATATAGATGGAAGGGGTCATCACGGTGCGATCCGATGGCCAATCTACGGTGACGCGGTAGGTGCGACCAAAATGTGTCCACTCCAATTCTTCATCCTCTGAAGGGTCATTAGGCAGCGGTGTCGGTGTCACTGGCGTCGGTGTCTCGACTTTAGAGATAGAGAACTCAGCCCAAACGAGATAATTTTTATGGGCACACTGAGTGGCCTCAAAACGCAAGTATTTGTAGCTACCGCTAAGGTCAATCGTAGGCGATTCATAGACACCAGAGGGATCGGTGGGAAGATTGTCATCATCGGCACTGAAGCTACGCACCGACTTCCACGACTGCCCGTCGTTACTGGCCTGCAGACTGAGTTCTACCACATGATAGTTATTCGTACCGCGGTTCGTGAAGCTGAACTGTATCTTTGACAGAGATTCGGGAAGTTCCACCTGCAGGTAAGCGCTCTGATCCTCTGGAAGTTTCTCATAGTCACCAGAGCCCCACGTGCTATGGAAGAAGGTGGAGAGGTCGTCATCGAGGAGTTTGTCAAGTCCTTCACTGTCAGGATAGTTAGAGGGGGCATTGGTAGAAAGACACTCTGCCGTGAGCGAGACAGGCGTCACGACATCCTCTACCGGATCTACCGGCACCTCGGGTTCAGCCGACTTCTTACGACCGATTATCTGCCAGCCGGGACGACTTACGGTGAAATAGAGGGGCTTATCGAAGCGCAGACGGGACTCCTTGCTTTCCTGACGGAAGCTATCAACATAAGCCACTGCGAGTTTGTCCGAAAGCTGATAAGAGGGTGTCAGATACTTACCGATAGCGTTCACCGTGACTCGGATGAGACTATCACCCTCAATCTCGCCAATGGCATCGGTAAAGACCTGATCATTGAACTTATTATTGAACTTAAAAGAGGTAATCCGGGGGAGGCTGTCGGGCGGACAAGTCGTGATAGAATCTATCAACGAGAGGCGATATACATGAGCTTCGCCGTCCGTCGTGGTAATCGTCACACGTTTAGAAGTGCGCTTGTAATCCTTCACCACAGATGGGGGATAAACGTCAAGGCGCTTCGATCTCGTAAAATACACATAAGTGGTGTCCGTAAGGACCTGTGCTGCCCCGCCTTCAGCGATGAACAGCAGAAGCAGCGACAAGACTATCTTGCACTGCTTGAGATATTGTTTTGTCTTTATCATGGTCGTGTTCAATTCCCGTTAGAAAGTCTATAATTTCCTAAAATTGCGTGCAAAGGTATGAAGAATATTGCAACTCGCAAGCTATTCGGCATAAAATATATCAAAAAGGCAGTCGTTTTTTTGCTTTTGACAGACTTTCGTATTACTTTTGCACGCAAATTGACGAACAGGCATGGAGCAATCGATGTTTGATACGCTGTTGGCACTACCCTTGTTTCAGGGATTGAGCCGTTCCGACCTGACACGCATTTTGGAATCCACCCATCTGGATTTCGAGACAGTGACAGCGGAGAATTACATCGTTCAACAGGATGCCCTGTGTACAGATGTCACCTTCGTGTTGGAAGGACGCGTGGAGAGCGTCACCTATGCTGCAGACCGCAGTTGGTATGTGGTGGAGACGCTGAATGTGCCGACCGTCATTGGTGTGGAAACACTTTATGGCATCCACCGCACCCAGCAACGTTCCGTCAGGGCGCTGACGACAACACGTCTGCTACGAGTGGATAAGCGCACCATCGCGGCGCTGACAGGATATTTCGAGGTGTTTCGCATCAATGTACTGAACCTGCTTTCGGCGACCATCGCCCGCCAACGGCAACCCATGTGGCAACCCGCTCGCCACTCTTTGGAAGGGCGCATCGTGCAGTTCCTGAGGACACACACCTCCTACCCCGCCGGCCGTAAGTTGTTCCACATCTCTCAGCACACACTTGGCGACTATTTGGGCGAAGATTATCGCTATGTTTCCAAGGCGCTCCACAAACTACAGCGAGGCGGACTTATTGAGTTACAGCGCACCTGCATCATCGTTCCTTCTTTCGAGAAGCTATTACAAGCAAAACTTTAATCAATGCATAATAATCCTTTCTATACCAAGCATTACAACACGCCACACGAGACGGCGCCATTCCATGAGATTTTGCTGGAAGATTATGAACCAGCCATGATGGAAGGCATCCGTCAGGACGAGGCTTTCATTCAAAGTATCATCGATAATCCCGAGGCACCAACCTTTGACAACACGATTGCCGTAACGACACCCGACGATCTGCTGGAACGTGTCACAAAGGTGTTCTTCAACCTGCTTTCGGCAGAAACGAACGACGAGATGGATGCACTGGCACAAAAGATGTCACCCATCCTCACGGAACACGCCAACAACATCATGTTCAACAAGCGCTACTTTGAACGCGTGAAAGCCGTTTATGAGCAGTACCACCCCACCGAAGACACCAAAGGCCCCTCTCCTCGCCCACTCACGCCCGAGGAAGCGACACTATTGGAAAAGGCCTATGATGGATTTATTCGTGCAGGCGTAGCCCTTGACGACACCCAGCAAACGCGACTCCGCGAGATTAACAACGAGATGAGTATGCTGACGCTGCAATTCTCACAGAACAACCTCAAGGAAACCAACGCCTATAAACTGCACATCACCGATGAGAAGGATTTGAGCGGACTGCCCGACTCCGCACGTGAGGCCGCAGCGCTGGCTGCCAAGGAGCACGGGAAAGAGGGATGGCTATTCACCCTCCACGCTCCATCCTACGGTCCCTTTATCACCTACGCCGACAATCGCGAATTGCGTCGCCAGATGTATATGGCCAAGAACACCATCTGCATCAAACAGAATGAATATAACAACGAGGCCATCGTACAACGCATTGTCAACTTACGGCGCGAGCGCGCACAGATGTTGGGCTACAAGACCTTTGCAGACTATGTTCTCAAAGAACGGATGGCAGAGAACGCCGACAACGTCTATCACCTGATGAATCAGCTTTTAGACGCATACATGACGCCCGCGCGCAAAGAATTAAAGGAAATAGAGGAGATGGCGCGGAAGACCGAAGGCGACGACTTTGCGTTGCAGCCCTGGGACTTCTCCTACTACGGTCATAAGCTTAAAATGGAGCGCTACAACATCGATGCAGAGATGTTGCGTCCTTATCTGGAACTGTCACGTGTGAAGGAAGGCGTCTTCGGGCTGGCTACACGCCTCTATGGGATTACTTTCCGCGAGAACAAGGATATACCCGTCTATCATCCTGACGTCCAAGCATTCGAGGTGTTAGACCAAGATGGCAGTTTCCTCGCCGTCCTTTATACCGACTTTCACCCGCGCAAGGGTAAGCAGAGTGGCGCATGGATGACCAGCTACAAGGAACAATGGATAGGCCCCGAGGACAACTGTCCCGATCCCAAAGACCCGTCGTTGTGGAAGAACAGCCGACCGCACGTCTCGTTGGTGATGAACTTCACAAAGCCTACGGAGACGAAGCCCGCACTGCTGACGCTGGCTGAGGTGGAGACGTTCCTCCACGAATTTGGTCATGCGCTGCATGGCATCTTCGCCAATTCGCGCTTTGCCTCGCTATCTGGCACCAATGTCTATTGGGACTTTGTGGAACTGCCGTCGCAGTTGATGGAGAATTTCGCTGTAGAACCAGACTTCCTCAATACCTTTGCACGCCACTACCAGACAGGCGAGCCCATTCCACAGGAGTACATTGACCGCATCATCGCCAGCCGCAATTTCCAGGTGGCCTACGCCTGCATCCGCCAGGTGAGCTTCGGGCTCTTGGATATGGCCTACTATACGCTTTCCGAGCCCTTTGAGGCTGACATCCGCACCTTCGAGCATGAGGCATGGAAGCGTGCGCAACTGTTTGAGGAAGTGCCAGGCACATGCACGACTGTACAGTTTGGACATATTATTTCTGGAGGCTACGCAGCCGGCTATTATAGTTACAAATGGGCTGAGGTGTTAGATGCCGACGCCTTCTCGCTGTTCAAGCAGAACGGCATCTTTGACCGCGCCACCGCCCAGCGTTTCCGCGACGAAGTCCTATCACGGGGTGGCACAGAGCATCCGATGACGCTCTACAAACGCTTCCGCGGACAGGAGCCCACGATAGATGCGCTGCTGAAGAGAAATGGGATTAAGAAATAGAGATAAAAGCACAATATAATGAAAGACGCTACAACATTGGACAAGCGCTATTTGCGCATGGCTCGTATATGGAGCGAGAACAGTTACTGCCAACGTAGGCAAGTAGGAGCCTTGGTTGTCAAGGACAAAATGATTATCAGCGACGGTTATAACGGCACCCCTTCAGGCTTCGAGAACATCTGCGAGGAGGATGGTGTAACCAAGCCTTATGTGCTTCATGCCGAGGCCAACGCCATTACCAAAATAGCCCGTTCTGGCAACAACTCGGAGGGCGCTACACTCTACGTAACCGACTCTCCCTGCATTGAATGCGCCAAACTGATCATCCAGTCGGGCATTCGTCGCGTCGTCTTCGCACGCTCCTATCGCCTCACGGACGGTATAGACCTTCTGCGCCGCGCCGGCATTGAGGTGGAACACATGCCCATTGAAGGCTACGAATAATTTTTAGAAGACACAGCAATGAACACGAAATCTCGTCTTGTGCCCTTTTTGCTGGCATTAGCTGTGATCCTTGGCATTGGCATCGGTTTATTCTATGCCAACCACTTCTCAGGCAATCGCCTTAGCATCATCAACACGGGCAGCAACAAGTTGAATTACTTGCTGCAAATCATTGACAACAACTACGTTGACACCGTAAATGTCAACGACCTTGTAGAAAATGCCATGCCACGAATCCTCTCAGAGTTGGATCCCCACTCGAGCTACATCAGCGCCAGTGATGCAGAGGAGACCAACGAAGAATTGAAGGGACGATTCTCCGGCATTGGCGTGCGATTCACGGTGCAGAAAGATACCGTCAACGTCATGAACGTCATCAAAGGCGGCCCCTCAGAGAAAGTGGGCATTCTTGCCGGCGACCGCATCATCGCAGCCGATGACAGTACGCTTATCGGGTGCGAAAACCGCAGTATTCTCAAGCGGCTGCGCGGTCCAAAGGATTCGAAAGTCAAGCTCACCATCGTGAGGACGGGCCACAAAAAGCCTATTGAGATGACTGTCGTACGAGGCGATGTTCCCGTAGAGAGTGTGGATGCATATTTCATGCTCAACAAGAAGACCGGATATATCTCTATCGAGAGCTTCGGTGAGAATACCTATCCCGAAATGCTGACGGCGCTGGCACGGCTCAACGTACAGGGGATGGAGAATCTTGTCATTGACCTGCGCGGCAATCGCGGAGGCTATATGCAGACGGCCATCATGATGGTCAACGAATTCCTGCCATCTGGACAGCTGGTAGTTTATACAGAAGGACGCAAGTCACCTCGCGAAGAATACTACACCGATGGGCGCGGCTCCTTCCAGCAGTTGCCGCTGATTGTGCTGATGGACGAAGGCTCAGCCTCCGCCTCAGAGATTTTCGCCGGTGCCATCCAGGACAACGACCGCGGCACGGTCATCGGTCGCCGGTCATTCGGTAAAGGCCTTGTACAACAGCCGATTGAGTTCCGCGACGGCAGCGTCGTCCGCCTGACAGTTGCACGCTACTACACGCCCTCTGGACGCAGTATTCAAAAGCCTTACGAAAAAGGGCACGGCGAAGAATACGAGAACGACCTCATGGCACGCTATGAGCGCGGTGAGTTCTTCTCTGCCGACAGCATCCATCAGGACGGTCCTGAGTTCAAGACACGTCTTGGACGCATCGTCTATGGTGGTGGCGGTATCATGCCGGACATCTTCATTCCAGAGGATACTACGCTCTACACCAGCTATTTCAAGGAGGCACAGTTCTCCGGGCTCACCATCCAGTTTGCCTTCCTCTTCACGGATGAGAACCGCGCGCAGCTCATGCGTTTCCGCAATGCCGATGAGATGGAAGCATGGCTGAAACGCCAGAACCTTCTGGAACAGTTTGCACGGTATGGTGAACAGCATGGACTGAAACGGCGCAATCTGATGCTGCAACGCAGCGCGCCGCTCTTTGAGCGTAGCCTGATATCCAATATCATCTACAATGCTCAGGATCAAGGCTGGCGTTTGCAATACCTATCCAAGAGCGACCGTGCCGTCCAACGCGCCTTACAATTGTTCGAGGCAGGTGCCTCTGTACCGACGGCACCTGAGCCCCAAGAAGATGCAGACAAAGACTGACATACGACAAGCCATCAAACGCCTAAAAGCCGCCTGCCTCACTCCGGAGCGGGCGCGCTTGTCGGGCGACATCGTTCAGCACATCATCCAATTGGATAAGTGGCAGACGGCCAATATGCTCCTCCTCTACCATGCCCTGCCTGATGAGGTTGACACGAGCGAGCTGATTGCCCAGGCGGTGCAAGCGGGAAAGCGCGTACTGCTTCCTGTAGTCGTCGGCGACGACCTGGAGCTACGCGAATACAAGGCTGCAGGAAATCTCACGGAAGGCGCTTTCCACATCATGGAGCCGACAGGTACGGCTTTCACAGACTATGCTGCCATCGACCTCGCCATCGTGCCTGGCGTAGCCTTCACAGCAGCGGGACAACGTCTGGGACGTGGACGTGGCTACTACGACCGATTGCTCTGCCGCTTACCACACGTATATAAAATAGGTATTTGCTGGCCGTTCCAGCTTCTCGACGCATTACCCGCCGAGCCTCACGACATCGTCATGGATGCCATTATCTGCTAAGAACAGCCTTAGCAGAAGATGATATTCTCGATGACTTGCGCCCCCACATGCTGGTTCAGGCGCTGCACAAAATTCCTACGCCCCATCATCAACTCATTGCGGACTACCGAGGAGTTCAGACGAACATATAGCACGCGATTACGGATCTGTAAATCACGCGTATATCGTGCTACAGCCTCCCCCATCACCTCTGGCCACGACTGAATGAGCCGATACTCATTATAGGGCGTTTCCAAGCCTTCTTCACGCAGGAACTGACGAACCAGCAGCCCTATGTTTTCTGCCTTCTGCTGTCTCATGCCTCAATCCTCCCTTCACTCACGTGGAACAATCTGTAGTCGCCACCCATCCGTGACAGAATCTGGTCCAGATGGTCGCGATTGGTATCGGTGATGAAAATCTGTCCGAAGTTGTCACCCGCTACAAGTCGCACGATCTGCTCGACACGGTCAGCATCGAGTTTATCAAAGATATCATCCAGCAGCAACAACGGTGCCGTCTGGCTGCCAGTACGCTTCAGGAAATCAAACTGTGCCAGCTTCAAGGCAATCAGATAGGTTTTGTTCTGTCCTTGTGACCCCTCGCGCTTGATCGGGAAGCCACCCAGCGTCATTTCCAGTTCATCCTTATGCACGCCATGTAGCGAATAGCCCATCACGAGATCCTTGGCACGGTCGCGTTGGATGACATCCAATAGCGCACCACGCTGGGCATGTGAGACATAACGCAAGCCCACCTCTTCCCGTTGCAGACTCACTTGCGCATAGAACTGCTGAAAGATGGGTGTGAAAGCCTGTACATACCGCTCACGCGCCTCATACACGACCTGTCCATAACGCGCCATCTCCTCCTCCCACAGCGAGAGCAAGTCCGGATCAGGGCCGGGCTCCTCCATCTTCAGTAGCGCATTGCGCTGCAGCAGGGCCTTATTGTAATTCATCAAGGCATCCAGATAGCGACGATCGGTCTGGGAGATGACGACGTCCATGAACCGGCGGCGTTCTTCGCTGCCGCCAGCTATCAGCATCGCATCCAAAGGCGACACCATCACGACAGGAATCAGTCCAATGTGTTCAGCTATGCGCTGGTAGGTTTTCTTGTTGCGTTTCAACTGCTTCTTTACACCCCGCTTCATCCCCAGATAAATTTCCTCTGGAGTGCCATCCTCATGCTCATAAATCCCCTGCAAGACAGCAAAATCGGCATCATGATGAATACAGAGGCTATCCATACCACCCGTAGAACTTTTACAAAGCGACAGGAAACAGATGGCATCCAACAGGTTCGTCTTGCCTTCGCCATTATGCCCGATGAAACAATTCATCTTCGGCGAAAGCGACAGGTCCGCCTGTCGGATATTCTTATAATTAAGGATGGATAATTGACGTAAAATCATGAACTCAGGAGTGCGTTTTCAGTGAAAAGCGCCACAAAGGTAGTTAAATAATAGTGGAAAACATGAAATAATGCGCAAAAAAGTTGAGTGTCACAAAGATTTTAACTACTTTTGCAACGCTTTTTGCGAGCTTTGCGCCCGCGCGACCTCTGAATTAATCATAAAAAACAATATTTACAATGGCAAAAAAACAACAAAATGCAGCTGTCGAGAACATCGAAGCTGTTACAAAAACTGAAGCATTCATTGACAAGTACAAGAAGCACATCGTCTATGGCATCTGCGGCATCATCATCATCGCAGCTGCTATCATCGCTTATGTACAATTCATCAGCAAGCCCCGTGCACAGAAGGCTGACGAGGCACTGTTCCGTTGCGAGACTTATTTCCAGGCTGACAACTACGACAAGGCCCTCAATGGCGACGGTCAGGGTTGCATCGGTTTCCTGAAGGTCATCGACGACTACGGTTGCACCAAGGCTGGTAACCTGGCCAAGCTCTATGCCGGCATCTGCTACGCACAGACTGACAAATGGCAGGAAGCTGCAGAGATGCTTGAAGACTTCAGCCTGCAGGACGATGCCATCATCTCTCCCGCTGCGATTGCAGCCCTCGGTAATGTCTATGCCAACCTCGGCCAAAACGACAAGGCGATCAAGACACTCTTGAAGGCTGCCAAGACTGCTGACAACGCAAGCCTCACCCCCACCTTCCTCCTTCAGGCTGGTGAACTCTACGAGGCTGAGGGCAAGCCCGAGAAGGCGCTTGAGCTCTACAAGGAGATCAAGAAGGACTATGTCAACTCCATGGCTTATCAGGAGATTGACAAGTACATCGAGCGCGTCAGCAAATAAGTTAATCCTCCAGATCACCCAACAAGTAATGGCAACAGCTTATCACCATCTATCCGACTACGATGCCACCACCGTTCCTTCTGCTGAGGGGATGCGCGTGGGAATCGTCGTGGCTGATTGGAACGACCGCTACACCTACTCCATGGCCGATGCCGCCATTGAGACACTCAAGACACACGGAGCCAAGGCTGAGGACATCATCGTCAAGCACGTTCCGGGTAGTTTCGAACTCGTCTATGGTGCCACGTGGATGGTGGAGCACTTGGAGCTCGACGCTGTCATCGCCATCGGTTGCGTGATTCGTGGGGACACGCCCCATTTCGACTACATTTGCCAGGGCACCACCCAAGGTCTTGCAGAGCTGAACCTACGTGGTGAGATGCCTGTCATCTACGGCCTCCTGACCTGCAACACACCCGAGCAGGCGGAAGCACGCACCGGCGGCGTCCTTGGCAATAAAGGTACTGAATGCGCCGTCACAGCCATCAAGATGATTGCCTACGGCGAGGTCTGACAACACCTCCGCGCCACACCAACTGCGCGGCCATCACAGGCTAAACCCATAAGCCCGGTCCGCAAGGGCTGGGCTTCTTTTTTTCAACTATGGCAAAAGAAAAACAAAAGACCATCAACATCAAGAACCGCAAGGCGGAGTTCGACTACTACCTGATGGAGAAATACACCGCAGGACTCGTCCTCACCGGAACGGAAATCAAAAGTATCCGACTCGGTAAGGCCAGTCTTGTAGATACGTATTGTACCATCATCGGCGGCGAAGTGTGGATCAAGAACATGAATATTGCCCAGTATTTTTACGGTACCTATAACAATCACGCTGCACGCCGGGACCGCAAGTTACTGCTCAACCGTCGCGAGATCACACGTCTCCAGAATGCGACCAAGAGTCCGGGCTTCACGATTGTGCCCACGCTCCTGTTCATAGATGAGAACGGACGTGCCAAGCTGGACATCCATCTGGCCCGCGGTAAGCACACCTACGACAAGCGCGAGACCCTCAAGGAGAAAGAGGACCGTCGCGCCATCGACCGCCAATTCAAACACAACTTTTAAGCGATGACCAAACACGACACCCTTCGCCAAGCACTCCTCACAGCCCAGCGACCCCTCATCCTCGACGGCGCCATGGGCACCATGATTCAGTCCTACAGCCTTGGCGCTGCCGACTATCGCGGTTCCTTCCTCGACCTGCCGGCTGAGCAGAAGGGGAACAACGATCTCCTTTGCCTCACACGCCCGGACATCATCACGGATATCCACCGTCGTTATCTCGCGGCGGGTGCAGACATCATTACCACCAATACCTTCAACGCACAACGCATCTCGCTGGCCGACTACGGCTGTGAGCATCTTGTCCGTGATATCAATCATGCTGCCGTCCGTATTGCACGCGAAGCAGGAGGACACATCATCGTAGGCTCCGTTGGTCCCACGAACAAGTCCCTTTCCATGAGTCCGGATATCAACGATCCGGCACTGCGCGCCATCACCTTCGACGAGTTGGCCGACGCCTATCTCGAGCAAATGACAGCGCTCCTCGAAGGCGGTGTTGATGCCTTCCTCATCGAAACCATTTTCGATACACTCAACGCCAAAGCCGCCATCTATGCCGCCGACGAGGCGATGCGCCAAACGGGCATCACCGTTCCCGTGATGATCAGTGCTACCGTCAGCGACAAGGCAGGACGCCTGCTCAGCGGTCAGACATTAGAAGCCTTCATCATCTCCGTGCGCCACGCACCACAGTTATTGAGCATTGGTCTCAACTGCTCCTTCGGTGCCCAGGAGATGCTTCCGCATCTTCGTGAACTCCGTTCGCTCCTCGCGCGCGAACCTATATATATTAGTGCCTATCCCAACGCCGGCCTCCCCAATCAACTCGGTCAGTACGATGAGACTCCCGAGCTGATGGCCACCCATATCCAACCCTTCCTTGAGGAGGGACTCGTAGATATCATCGGAGGATGCTGCGGCACCACGGACGAGCATATCCGGGCTATCAAGGAGAAGTCATTGGCTATCCATGGCCAGCGCAAGCAAGAGATAGCCCACGACCCCGTCTTCTCGCTCTCCGGCCTCTCGCCGCTTCACCTCACTCCCGACGTGGCTTTCATCAATGTCGGCGAGCGCTGCAATGTGGCAGGCTCCCGCAAGTTCCTGCGCCTGATCAAGGAGAAGAATTACGACGAAGCCGTAGGCATTGCCCGCAAGCAAGTGGAAGACGGCGCCCTCATGCTGGATATCAATCTCGACGATTGTCTTCTGGACACGCATGAGGAGATGTGCCACTTCCTCAACCTGCTCGCTGCCGACCCGGATATCAGCCGCGTGCCCTTCATGATTGACTCCAGCCGCTGGGATGTGATACATGCGGCTTTAGGTTGCGTGCAGGGCAAGTGTATCGTGAACAGCATCTCCTTGAAGGAAGGTGAAGCCATCTTCCTGGACCATGCCCGCGAGCTACGTCGTATGGGTGCTGCGGTCATCGTGATGGCCTTCGACGAGAAAGGTCAGGCAACCACCTATGAACGCCGCACGGCAATCTGCCAACGCGCCTATCAACTGCTGACCGAACGAGTCGGTTTTCCGCCCGAGGACATCATCTTCGACCCCAACGTCCTGGCCATTGCTACAGGCATGCCTGAGCACGACCGCTACGCCTTAGATTTCATCCGCACGACGCAGTGGATTAAGGAGAATCTGCCCGGAGCCCACGTCAGCGGCGGTGTCAGCAACCTCAGTTTCTCTTTCCGCGGCAACAACTACCTGCGCGAGGCGATGCACGCCGTCTTCCTCTATCACGCTCGTCAGGTGGGTATGGATATGGCGATTGTCAACCCCGCTACATCCGTTACCTACGCAGACATCCCCGCCGACCACCTCGCACTCATCGAAGACGCGATTCTGGCACGCCGCGAGGACGCTTGTGAGCGGCTGATAGACTCTCCCCCCGCCCTCCCTGTAAGGGAGGGAACGGTTACTTTTGAACCTGAAGGACTGCCGCTTGCAAAAGATTCTACTCCCTCCCGTCTCATCGACGACCTTCGCCGCGGCATGACAGATACGCTGGAGGCCGATTTGGAGGCAGCGCTAAAGGAATATCCCTCGGCACTCGCCATTATCGAGGGTCCCTTGATGGAAGGTATGAATCTCGTGGGCCGTCTCTTCGGCGAGGGCAAGATGTTCCTGCCGCAGGTGGTCAAGACCGCTCGCACCATGAAGCGTGCTGTAGATATCCTGCAACCGCACCTGACCCGTAACACCAGTTCCTCGGCGTCCTCCCCAAAAATCCTTGTAGCCACGGTGAAGGGCGACGTCCATGATATCGGCAAGAACATCGTGGCTACAGTGATGGCCTGCAACGGCTATGAGGTGATCGACCTGGGTGTCATGGTACCTGCCGAGACGATTGTGGCCCAGGCGTTGGAGCTGCACCCCGATGTGATTGGCCTCTCCGGTCTGATTACCCCCTCGCTGGAAGAAATGGTGCACACCGTTCATCTGTTAGGGCAAGCCGGCATACGCGTCCCCGTCCTGATTGGCGGTGCCACGACCAGTGCCCTCCACACGGCGTTGAAGATTGCACCCGCCTACGAAGGTCCTGTGCTTCACGTCTGCGATGCTTCGCAGAACGTCCCTCTGGCAGCGCCCTTCCTCAACCCCGACACCGCAGCCGAGGCCACAGCCGCCCTTGCCGCTGAGCAGGAAGCCCTTCGCGCCCAAGCCGCAACGCCGTCAGCCCCCACGCACTCTCTGGAAGAGGCCCGCGCGAACAAACCTAAGTTTTTTGATTGAACCAAGATATCGGACAACTATAAATCGTTAAGAGATGAAGTTACCTACCATCCCCGAGGCCCAAATCATAGAGGCTGCCGCAGCAGGCATGGATTCGTTCCTGCAGCGCATTACCGATGCCATTCTCGATGCCATTGGCGGCGAGTTGAACGCCGAGAGCATGTCCCGCCTCAATGGCGATCAGATCACACTCCTCGCCTATCATTTCCTGCGCAAGGAAGTGATGGACGGCGGCTTTGTCCAGCTCATCCATAATGGCTATGGTCCCTTCATCTTCCTCAATCCCTTCGCCAAGGCCATCCGTCTGTGGGGCGAAGCGCTGGAAGGGCCCAATCCCTTACACGATTTTTCCAAGCTGATTTACAAGGGTCGCAAGCTCTTCGAGGAATATGGTGATGAGCTTACGCGTCCGTGCTCCGACGAGGAGTTCATGGCATTGTTTGAGCAATATCCCGCCTTCGATGACCTCGACGATACGTTTGTAGAAGCCGAGGAGGACATCACCGCAGCCATTGCACTCTACGTTGATGCCCACCTCAGCGATTTTGTCAGCGTCCTTTCTCAGGAATCTTAATCTTACAGCAACGTGAGCGTCATGACATGGCGCGTGTGCTCGTCCACCTCATAGCCGGCCGCCGCCCTGAGTCCTGTGACCCATGCGATGCGCTCTCCGCTGATGACCAGCAACTGTTGTTCCTTCTCAAAGAGCGAGCGCTTGCAGTCCGTGAGATAGTCACTCACCAAGCGTGTGCCTGCCATCCCGAAGGGCTGAAAGCGGTCACCTTCGCGCACGGGTCTGAGGCACAGCGGCAACGTCAGTTTTTCCAAGTCGAAACACACCGTTTGCGCCTCGCGCGGAATCTCGTAGGTCGTGGGGTCTATGGCCTGACGACGGATCAGGAGGCGTAGCCCGTGCGGTCCCTCGTAGAGACCGTCCAACGGCAAGAAGATACCATCTGCTGCCTTCGCGGCAGCATCGGATGGTGCGGCCTCCTGCATCAGCAGTCGTCCGCGGTCGCGTAGCAACCTGTTCCCCTTTCGGCTTTCCCAGAGTTTACCGGAGTCACCCTCCATCGTCTCATGCACCTCACGCACCTGCTCAGGCGTGAATCCTTGCGGATGCAGCAGTTCGTGCAGCACCGTCTGCGATGCCGTAGCCTGCTTCAAGGCCGCCACGGAGAGACTACCGTCAGCACCTTGCACATCACGTTGAATCTTCTCCACTGCCTCATTGTACAGCGCTTCGGCCTCTGTGAGGCGCACCGCCGTCTCTGCTAATGTCTCGCGGACTCGCGGATTCATCTCCTCCATCAGCGGCAGAAGCTGCAAGCGTATCTTGTTGCGCAATGCCGCATCAGGATCCAGGTTTGTGGCATCCGTGACCCACGTCTGCTCGCGCTCCGTCAGCCACGCTTCAATCTCCACACGCGACATCGCCAGCAACGGACGGACCACCTTCAGCGTCTTCCCCGTCTCCGGCTTCAGTTCCGTGACTGGTCTGATACCCGTTAGGCCGTGAATACCCGTGCCACGCACCAGATTCATCAGCAGTGTCTCGATATTGTCATCACGATGGTGCGCTACGCACAACGCCTGTGCGCCCTCCGCAGCAGCCACCTCGGCAAACCACTGATAGCGCAAGTCGCGCGCCGCCATCTCAATGCTGACGCCATGACGCTGCGCATAGCTACGTGTCCGGAAATGCTTTACGCTCAAAGGTATCTGCTGAGCACGACACAGGCGACGGCAAAACGCCTCGTCCGCATCGCTGGCCGTGCCACGCAGTTCAAAATTGCAATGCAGCGCATGAACGGGATAGCCTAGTTCATGCAGCATCAGCAACAGGCAAACGCTGTCAGCACCGCCGCTGAGTGCCACGAGCAAAGCATCGCCGTCCTTCGTGATGGAGGCCGAAGAGAGGAATGTATGAATCGAATTCATCTGAAAAGGCATATTATCAAAGGGTCATTTTATATAAATAACGGAGAAAATGGAAAAAAGTTGTGTAAAAGGCTTGCTAATTCAAAAAAATGACGTACCTTTGCAACCGCAAATCCAAAATGGTGCCTTGGATGAGTGGCTTAGTCAACGGTCTGCAAAACCGTCTACAGCAGTTCGAATCTGCTAGGCACCTCCAGAAGACAGCGCCCCGCAACACTCGTTGCAGGGCGCTCTTCTTTTTCTAAGAACCTTAAGGTTTAATGGGAACATTGGTCAACCTAATATGGGGCATTAAGCCGCCTCAAACGGGGCATTTAGTTACCTCATTTAGGAACGGCCCTGGAGGCAAACCATCGCGTGCCTTGAGGCAGATGATTGTGCGCCTAGAGGCAGACAATCATTTGCCTCCAGCCAAATCAAAATGCAAAAGTTCGCGCACACACCTCGTATTTCAGACTAAAAGCACGGTCTTTCATCCGCTCCGACCTGACCAGCCATCAGCTCCGACCTGACCCGCCTTTAGCTCCGACCTGATTGATACCCGTCTTTCCCCTGCACTACAGAACCATTCCCGCCCTTCGCAGAAGAGGTCTGCGTCGGCCGCTCGGGGCTGATTGACATCTAGTCAATCATCTTGTCCCTCGCTACCACCAGTCCTCATGCCACGGACCATCGGGGATGCGTATGTTAGCTGTTATAAATTAAAAGGAGGGCGGTGCATCCGTCGTAACGGAAACGCCGCCCTCCTGTTTATTCTCACAACGGGATAGCTCCGATGCGAGATGGGGTTATTTATGACTCCGGCGTCATGTACACCGTAATATCGTAGTACTGACCGTTGGTGAAGGTGACATTAGACTGCGAGGAAGTATAAATATCCAAGAGCGCAAGCACGAAACGACAACTTTCCGTAGGCCTTTTTTTGGCGTTTCAGAAAGAAAAGTGTACCTTTGCGGCCGTAAAACTCAACAAAAAGATGATATGAGAAAGCACTTTCTATCTCTATTCGCACTGATGGCGATCGGTAGCGCCACTGCTGTGCAAGCCCAGCAGAATGAATACAAGCCCATGGACGATGTGAACAAGGTCGTGGACCTCACCCTCGACAGCCTGGAGAAGGTGAAGACAGCGAGACCGCAGGCGGGCAGCAGTCGCAAGGGTGACAACCCCGTGCTGTTCCTGGTCGGCAATTCCACAATGCGCACGGGCACCAAGGGCAATGGCGACAACGGTCAGTGGGGATGGGGATTTTATGAACATCAATACTTCGACGAGAGCCGCATCACCGTGGAGAATCAGGCGTTAGGCGGCACCAGCTCGCGTACATTCTACAACCAGCTGTGGCCCGACGTGAAGAAGGGGATCAAGCCTGGTGACTGGGTCATCATTGAGCTGGGACATAACGACAATGGCCCCTTCGACAGTGGCCGCTGTCGTGCCACCATACGTGGCATCTCGGCAACGGACACGCTGGTCGTAACACTCAAGGAAGGGCCCAACAAGGGACAGACGGAGACGGTATATAGCTACGGCGAGTACATGCGACGCTTTGTGCGAGAGGCAAGGGCGCTGGGAGCACATCCCATCCTGATGAGTTTGACGCCGAGGAAAAGAAGCCTCACCCCCGACCCCTCTCTCGTGGGAGAGGGGAGTTGGGAGCCGGTGCGCGTAGCAGATACGTTTGGTGGCTGGGCTCGTGAAATCGCGGAGGAACTGAATGTGCCGTTCATTGATTTGAACGAGATTTCTGCTAAGAAGTACGAGCAGATGTCATCCTGGAAACTGAACTACCACTTCTATCTCGACAATATCCACACGAGCAAGTTCGGTGCTGAACTGAATGCGCGCAACGCCGCCGAAGGTATCATGGCATGCCAGCATCCTGAGCTGAAACCGCTGCAGGCCATGATGCAGAATATCGCCTTGCCCACAACGGGCGTTAAGCGCGAAAAGGGAAAGCCCGTCGTGTTTATCACGGGAGATTCCACTGTGAAGAATACGGACAGAGATTCCACAGGAATGTGGGGTTGGGGCTCGCAGGCCTGGCGCATCTTCGATGAGAATAAAATCACCTATATCAACTGCGCACAGGCAGGACGCAGCTGCCGCACCTACCTGCGCGAAGGACGATGGGAGAAGGTGTATAACGACCTGCAGCCTGGCGACTTCGTACTCATCCAATTCGGGCACAACGACATCGGCGAGCTGCATCGCGGCAAGCACCGTGGAGACATTCCTGGCGTAGCAGATACAAGCTGCGTAAGCCGTGTCGTACTGCAGAACGAGGCCTATAATGAGGTGGTCTATAGCTTTGGCTGGTATCTCAAGAAAATGATTGATGACTGCCGCGAGAAAGGTGCTACACCCATCCTGGTCAGCCTGACGCCACGCAACGAATGGCCCGACGGTAAGATAGAGCGCCGCAACGACAGCTACGGGCAATGGTACCGTGCCGTAGCCGAAGAGACGGGAACGACGCTGGTAGATCTCCATAACATCACCGCAGATGCGCTGGACGGTATTGGGCAGGAAGCTGCGAAGAATTATTACTACGGAGACCACACCCACACCTCGCTGAAGGGTGCCCGACTGAACGCCCTCGGCATCGCCATCGGCTTGAAACGCGCCAAGAGCAAGCTGGCAGATTATCTGGTGCCCTAAGCGAGAAGTCAACATTTAATGAATAAAGTTTATACCGTTTACACAATAAACGGCTCTTGCGCGCGTTATTAATAAGGTTATGCTTAAAAATACGCGCAAGAACTATGATTGAATATATCCGCGGCTCCATTGCTGATCTCACTCCTACCCTCGCCGTTCTGGACGCCAATGGCGTCGGTTACGGCTTGAGTATCAGCCTCAACACGTACACCGCCATTCAGGGTCTGAGTGGCGATGTGAAGTTATATGTCTATGAGAGCATCCGTGAAGATGCCTACCAGCTATGGGGCTTCGCCACGAAAGTGGAGCGCGAGCTGTTCCTGCTGCTGAACACCGTGAGCGGTGTCGGTGGCCAGAGCGCCCGCGTCATCTTGAGTTCCATGACACCACGCGAATTGTGTGATGCCATCAGTCGTGGCGACGAGCGTCTGTTGAAGTCCGCCAAAGGCGTAGGCGGCAAGACGGCACAGCGCATCATCGTTGAACTGAAGGACAAGATTGTAGCCCTCGGCATCGATGCTGCTGCGGGAGCGCCTTCGGCACAGCCCGTAACAGCAGCCAACAAAGAAGTACAGGACGAGGCGGTGGCCGCGCTGACCATGCTCGGCTTCTCCCCCGCCCCCTCACAGAAAGCGGTACTGGCTATCCTGCGCGCGGAGCCGGATGCCAATGTGGAACGGGTAATCAAGTTGGCGTTGAAGATGCTCTGAAGAGTGAAAAGTGAAAGAGTGAAAAGTGAAAAATAAGGTTTTCCTTTTAGAAAATATTTTCCGCAGGCATAACAGCTTGCGAAAGATTCTTTTATTTTTCACTCTCTCATTTTTCACTTTTCATTTTGCTGCTTTTGCACAAAAGGACTCTCTCCGCTTCACTCCCCAGCGCACAGCACCTGAAACGGTAGAGGACTTGGATACCACAAGAATCGGACTCCATTTGCCTGACAACCTGAAGCAGACGGAGGAGCTGGATTCTATCACCGGCAACTACCGCGTGGGTATGAAACTGGGCAATGGCGGTTACCTGAACACACCAATCCTGATGACGCCGGACGAGTTCCAGCAGTGGAAACTCAAGCAATCCAACAGCGCCTACTACCGTCAGAAGAACCGCGAGAGCTACGAGACAGCTGGCAAGAGCAAGTTTGACTTCACCGACATGCACTTTGACCTGGGACCGGCAGAGAAGATCTTCGGCCCTGGTGGCGTCAATATCAAGACACAAGGTTCTGCGGAACTGAAAGTCGGCTTGAACCTCAAGAAGACAGACAACCCCTCACTAGCCGCCAACCGACGCAGCACTACGGGCTTTGACTTCGACGAGAAGATCAACCTGTCCGTGACGGGTAAGGTGGGTGACAAGGTGAACATGAACATCAACTACAACACGGAGGCAACCTTCGATGTGGATGCCCAGCAGATGAAGTTGAAATACGACGGCAAGGAGGATGAAATCATCAAGCTGGTAGAAGCGGGAAATGTGTCGATGCCCTCGAACTCCACACTCATACCCAGCATCTCCAGTCTCTTCGGTCTGCGCACAGACCTGCAGTTCGGAAAGCTGAAACTACAGACGGTGGTGAGCCAGAAGAACTCGGCCTCCAAGAGCGTCAGCAGTAAAGGCGGATCGCAGACTCAGAACTACGAGATCTCCGCTGCCGACTACGAGGAGAACCGCCACTACTGGCTGGGACACTACTTCCGCGACAACTACGACCGATGGATGAAGACGCTGCCGACCATCGCCAGCGGTATCACCATCAAGCGCATTGAGGTGTGGGTGACCAACAAGAAGAACCCCTCTACACAGAACAACCGTAACCTCATCGCCTTCACGGACTTGGGCGAGACAGAACATATCATCAACTCCCAATGGGGACGTACCGGTAGCGCCACCAATCCATACAACCGCGCCAACACCCTCTATGACGATGTAGTGAACCAATACACCGATGCACGTGACATCAGTCTGGCCACCACGACCCTCGATGCCATCTCAGGCATTGAAGGCGGTACGGACTATGAGAAGCTACAGAGCGCACGACTGCTCTCATCCAGCGAATACACGCTTAACAGCGCCCTCGGATATATCTCGCTGAGTTCACAACTGGAGCCTGACGAGGTACTGGCCGTTGCCTATGAATACACGCAGGGCGGACAGACCTTCCAAGTGGGTGAATTCGCCAGCGACCTCACGGACAACAAGCAATGCCTGTTCGTGAAAGCCATCAAGAGCACCACCAGTTCGCCACGAATGGGCAACTGGCCGCTGATGATGAAGAACGTCTATAATCTCGGTGCCACCTCCACACAGCGCGAGAAATTCCGCTTAGACGTGAAATACCAAAGCGACTCCACGGGCGTCTATCTCACCTATCTACCTGAGAGCAACTTGAAAACAACGCCATTGCTCCGCGCCATGAATCTGGACCGCCTGGACAACAACAACCGCGCCAACGCCGACGGACAGTTCGACTATATCGAAGGCTACACCATCTCCAAAGGCCGCATTATCTTCCCTGTCGCAGAGCCCTTTGGCGACCATCTGCGTGCATGGATCAAGAACGATGCCATTGCCGACAAATACTGCTTCGACGCCCTCTACGACTCCACCAAGACCATTGCCAAACAGATTGCAGAACAGAACAAATTCATGCTCGCCGGCCGCTACAAGGGCACGAACGGTGCAGAAATCAGCCTTGACGCCACGAACATCGCCCCGGGAAGCGTACTGGTTACGGCTGGTGGTGTCACGCTAACGGAGAATGTCGATTACCGTGTCGATTACTCCATGGGTATTGTCTATATCCTCAATCAAAGCCTGATTGACGCAGGAACAAAGATCAACGCCAGCGTAGAGAGTAACGATGTGTACGGCATGCAGCGCAAGACGATGCTGGGTGTCAACTGGGACTATGAATTCTCCAAGAACTTCGTCATCGGAGGTACCTTCCAGTACCTCAATGAGCAGCCGATGACCACCAAGGTGAATCTCGGCGAGGAACCCTTGAAGAACACACTTTGGGGATTGCACATGGACTGGAAGAAGGAGAGCCAGTGGCTGACGAACATGCTCAACGCCATCCCGTTCCTGAACTTCACGGCACCTTCGCAGATTGCGTTCAGCGGCGACTTTGCCCAGCTCATAGCTGGGCAGAATCATCAGGTTCAAGGCAGTGCCTCTTACATGGATGACTTTGAGAACACCAAGAACCGAATGAGCATCTCGCAGCCTACGGCATGGATGCTATCGTCCGTGCCCAAGCCCTTTGCCGGTTCCAAGCTTACGAACGACGTGCGTAGCGGCTACGAACGTGCCCTCCTCTCATGGTACTACATCGACCCCATCTTCACGCGCCGCAGCAGTTCGCTGACACCCTCGCATATCAAGAGCGACCTCACACAGCTCTCGAACCACTACGTCCGCGAGGTCTATGAACGTGAGCTCTATCCCAACAAGTCACAGACCAGCTACTCCGAAGCGGCTTCGCTGAATGTCCTCAACCTCGCCTACTACCCCTCCGAGCGCGGTGCCTACAACCTCAATCCCGATCTGGACAGCCGCGGACACCTGAAGACTCCGGCACAGAACTGGGGCGGTATGATGCGTAAGATGGACAATCCGGATTTCGAGGCACAAAACATTGAGTACCTGGAGTTCTGGATGATGGATCCCTTCATCTATACGGGTAGCGACAACAGCTATGGCGGCGAGTTGTACATCAACCTCGGCGAAGTCTCGGAGGATGTCCTGAAAGACGGTAAGAAATTCTACGAGAGCGGACTGCCCCTCGACGACAACCCAACGTACTACGAAGAAACCGTATGGGGTCGCGTTCCTACCAGCAACAGCGTCACCTACGCGTTCAATAATGAAAGTGGCGCGCGCGTGAAGCAAGACCTCGGTCTGAACGGTCTGACCTCCGAGCAGGAGCGCAGCTACGGAGCCTATCAGCAGTTCCTCAGCAGTATTCAAGGCAAGGTGTCGCCCGAAGTGTTTGACAGCATCGCTGCCGACCCAGCCGCTGATGACTACCACTATTATCGCGGCTCGGATTTCGATGCCCAGCAAGTCAGCATCCTGGACCGCTACAAGCGTATCAACCGTCCAGAAGGCAACTCGCCCGACACGGAGAACTCCCCCGAGAGCTACGAGACAGCTTACAAGACGACCCCGGACTGCGAGGACATCAACCAGGACTATACCCTCAACGAGTACGAGAAATACTATCAGTATCATATCTCTATCCATCCGCAGGACACCGTCGTCGGCCGCAATTTCATCTCTGACATCCGCCACCTGACGGCCAACCTGCGCAACGGCAACAAGGAGCCTGAGCGCTGGTTCCAGTTCCGCGTGCCGCTCGAGGAGTTTGAGCGCGCCGTGGGCGGCATCAGCGATTTCAACTCCATACGCTTCATCCGCATGTACCTCACGGGCTTCGAGAAACCGGTCATCCTGCGCTTCGCCACGCTCGACCTGGTGCAGGCCGACTGGCGGGGCTACGAGCAGTCGCTCTATGCCGGACAAGCGGCTTCCGTGGGCGGAACGCTGGAAATCGGGGCCGTCAACATCGAGGAGAACAACGACAAGCAGCCGGTCAACTACGTGCTGCCCCCGGGCATCAGCCGCGTCACCGACCCCTCGCAGAGTCAGCTCGTCGAGAGCAACGAACAGGCGCTCTCGCTCATCGCCAAGAACCTCACCCCGGGCGATGCGCGGGCCGTCTTCAAGAACTGCAATTACGACATGCGGCAGTACAAGCACCTGCAGATGTACGTCCATGCCAACGCCCTGGCCAACGACGTCACGGAACTCACCGACGGCGAGACATCGGTGTTCCTCCGCCTGGGCTCCGACTACAAGAGCAACTACTACGAGTACGAGGTGCCGCTCACCCTCACGCCGCAACGCTCTGACTACGACACTTACAACGCCCGCGACTGCCGGGCCGTCTGGCCGCAGGAGAATATGATCGACATCGACCTGGCCAAACTCACCGCACTCAAGAAGAACCGCAACCACGAGAAGAGCCTCAACAACGCCAGCTACAACGTGGAATACAGCGAATTCGACAACGACAACCCCAGCAACCGCATCAGCGTTATGGGTAATCCCACACTCGGCGAGGTCAAGACCATCATGATCGGTATCCGCAACAACGGTCGCACGCTCAAGAGCGTGGAGGTCTGGGCCAACGAACTGCGCTTGCAGGAGTTCTCCAACGAAGGTGGATGGGCGGCGCAGGCGGCGCTCAATATTCAGCTCTCCGACCTCGGGTCGGTCAACCTTCAGGGACACATCGAGAAGGCGGGCTTCGGAGGCATCGAACAGAGCGTGGCAGAGCGGAGCAACGAGGACACCTACGAATATACCATCACGACGCAGATGGACCTGGGCAAACTGCTCCCGCCTAAGGCCAAACTGAATATGCCGCTTTACTATAGTTATGCCAAGGAGACGGTCAAGCCCAAGTACAACCCGCTGGACACCGACATGGAACTCTCCGACGCGCTCGACGCGCTCACCACGCGCCAGGAGAAGGACAGTCTCTCCAGCCTGACGATGCAGAAGCAGGTCACCAAGAACCTCTCGCTCAGCGGCGTCAAGCTGAACATCAGCACGCGCAAGCATCCGATGCCTTACGACCCCGCCAACTTCACCTTTAACTACAGCCACACCAACTCGCACAACGTGGGCGAGACCACGGTCTATGAGAGCGAGAAGACCTGGCGTGGCGGCATGAACTACAGCTGGTCGCCTAACTGGAAGGCGTGGGAGCCGTTCAAGAACCTCAAGTCGAAATCGAAATGGCTGGATTTGGTCAAGGCTCAGAACTTCAACTTCGTACCGCAGAGCATCACCTTCAACACCGACATCGCCCGCAGCTACTACGAGATACAGGAGCGCGACATGGAGAACCTCGAGTCGCCCAACGCCATCCCGGTGCGATGGACGCCCTCCTTCCTCTGGAACCGCGAGTTCAGCCTGCGATGGGACCTCACCAAGGCGCTCCACTTCAACTTCCAGAGTGGTACGCATGCCGAGATTGAGGAGCCTTACACCCCGGTCAACAAAGCGCTCTACCCCGACAGCTATACGGCGTGGAAGGACAGCGTGATGCACAGCATACGCGGCTTCGGCACGCCCCTCGACTACACGCAGAGCGTGCAGGCTTCGTACAAGGTGCCGCTCGAAAAGATTCCGGCCCTCGACTGGGTAGCCGTCGACGGCTCCTATCAGGGCAACTATGCGTGGAAACGCGGCGCCGAACTCGAGGACGGCAGCACGCTCGGCAATACCGTCAACACGCAGCGGGCCGTCAACCTCAACGGCAAGCTCAACATGGAAACGCTCTACAACCACTCCGCATTCCTCAAGGACGCCAACAAACGCTTCTCCACCTCGACCATCAAGAGCGAAGGCCGCAAGAAGGACCAGGCCAAAAAGAAGGAGAAGGAGGCGAAGAAGAAGGAAGAGGAAGCCGCCGCCAAGAAACTCGCCGAGGCGCAGAAGAAAGCAGCCGCCGGTGACAGCACCGAACTCAAAGCGCTCTCCGACCCGTCCAAGCTGAAGGCGCAGACCAACGCCAAGGGCGTCTCCAACCAGAAGAAACAGGTGAAAGGCTATGCCGGCGAAGTCGTGCTCCTGCCCGATTCGGCCATTGAAGTCAAACACGGACAGAAGAGCAAGCGCATCGTCGTCACCGCCAAGGACGAACACGGCAGAACCTACAACATCAAGTACAAGTTAATCGACGATAACACCATCCGCATCCTGCCGCCAAAAGCCCTCGCCGTCGCCGCCAAAAAAGCCCGCCGCGCCGCCGAGAAAGCCCGCCGCGCCGCCGCCAAAAAAGCCCGCAAGGAAGCTGCCGCCCTCGCCGCCGCTGCCCTCGACAGCACCGCTGCCCCCCTCGACAGCACCGCTGCCGCCCTCGGCACCGCCACCGCCGCTGCCTCCCTCGCCCCCGCCCCCCTCAAGCTGCGCGTCAACGTCGTCGCCAAGCCCAAGTTAGAGGACCAGAACTGGTACCAGTGGGCGCAGGCCGGAGCCCGTTTCCTCATGATGCTGCGCAACGTCAGCGTCAGCTACCGCAACACCTACGCCCTCGCCCTGCCCGGCTTTATGCCTAACGTCGGCGACATGTTAGGTCAGCGCAAGCTCAGCGGCGCCATGTCCCCCGGCCTCGACTTCGCCTTCGGTCTCGTCGGCGACGACTACATCGACCGTGCCCAGGACCGCGGCTGGCTGCTCAACAACGACAGCGTAGCCACCCCGGCCACCACCAACACCATGTCCGATTTCCAGCTCAAGGCCACCCTGGAGCCCCTGCCCGACCTGAAGATCGACCTCAGCGCCAGCCGCACGGAGAACAATGCCAAGAGCATCCAGTACATGTACATCGGCAACCCCACCACCCGCACGGGTACCTTCAACATGACCACCATCAGCCTGCGTACCGCCTTCCAGAGCCGCGGCAACGCCGGCAACGGCTACACCAGTCAGGCCTTCCGTGATTTCCAGAACTACCTGCCCGTCATCCAGCAGCGCGTCGAGGCGCGCTACGCCGGCACTACCTACCCCGAACTCACCGGCATGAGCGGCACCTTCGACCCCGCCAACGGCACCGTGGACCTCTACAGCTCCGACGTGATGATCCCCGCCTTCCTCGCGGCCTACACCGGCGGCAGCGCCCACGGCGTCAGCCTCGACATCTTCCCGGCCCTGACGCGCATGCTCCCCAACTGGAGCTTCTCCTACAAAGGCCTCTCCAACCTCCCCTGGATCCGCGACCACCTCAAGAGCCTCACCCTCACCCACGCCTACAAGAGCGTCTATGCCGTCGGGTCGTACAACACCTACTCCTCCTGGGTTGAATATATGCACGGCTCCGATATGGGCTACGTCCTCAACACCACCACGGGCACCTACTCCCCCTCGTCGATGTACGACATCTCCACGGTGAGCATCAACGAGGCCTTCTCCCCGCTCATCGGCCTCAACGCCACGTTGCAGAACAATATGACGCTCAAACTGGAGTACCGCAAGACGCGCGTGCTCACCCTCTCCATGACTTCCGCGCAAATCAACGAGGCCAGTTCGACCGACATGGTCTTGGGTTGGGGTTATAAGATCAACGACTTCAGGATCAACAGTCTCTTCGGTACGAAGAGCAGCAGCCAGCGCGCCGCCGCAAAGAAGAGGAGCAACAGCCGCAACGCCGACGACGACAGGAAGAACGCCCAGGGCAACAAAGGCAGCAGCTCCAACGCCAGCCGCAGCAACAGCCGCAGCAACTTCGCCCACGACCTGAACCTGCGCTTCGACTTCTCCTTCCGCAACCAGGACGCCATCACCCGCAATATCCAGACCTCCCTCTCCGAGGCCACCAGCGGCAACCGCGCCATCAAGGCCTCCTTCCAGGCCGACTACACCATGAGCCGCTACGTCACCTTCTCCCTCTACTACGACTTCCAGCGCAACGACCCGCTGCTCTCCTCCTCCTCCTACCCCACCATCACCCAGGACTTCGGTTTCAATATGAAGTTCTCCCTGACCCGATAAACTTCTCCCTGACCCGATAAATCCCTTTCCGCCCCCGTGGCGGCAGTCCACGCTTGCGCAACCTCAAGGAGTTGGCGCGTCGGCAAAAGTTTTCCATCTTTTATTTGGCCGAACCAAGAGAAAACCGTATCTTTGCCCTGCCTTTCGGGAGAAAGCGCAAAGACAAGAACATTACATACCATTTTACTGTCAAAAGAAACAATAAAAACACTCTTCAGCCCCCTAACACCCAACAACGGCTGCCCTCTCAATTTCTCAGTTCCATCCTTTTGGTCTTATTCGTCCGCGTCGTCGCCTCAATTTCTCAGTTCCATCCTTTTGGTCTTATTCGTCCGCGTCGTCGCGGACGTCAGCCCCACCCCATTTCCCCCCTCCCTCCCCCTTCAAGAACACTCAACAACGGCCTCACCCCATCATTCCCCCTCCCTCCCCCCTCCATTCGACCTCCGGTCGCTTGACACCTCAAGCGCCCGTCTTCCCTCTGTGGGTTGAGTATATGGCGGTTCGTCCGCCATACTCCCCCCCGCCCACAACCTCACAAACTCACAAACTCACTCCCCTACCTGCTATGCACCTTACCCCCCTCACAGCCATCTCGCCCATCGACGGACGTTATCGTCAGAAGACAGAAGCGCTGGATGCCTATTTCTCTGAATTCGCGCTGATCCGTTATCGCGTACGCGTGGAAATCGCCTATTTCATCACCCTGTGCGAGCTCCCCCTCCCACAGCTCGCCTCCTTCCCCCGCGAACTCTTTGCCCCCCTCCGCGCCATCTGCGACGATTTCTCGCCCGCCGATGCCGCACGCGTCAAGGAGATCGAGGACATCACCAACCACGACGTCAAGGCCGTGGAATACTTCATCAAGGAGAAGATGGACGCCATCGGCGGCTTCGACGCCTACAAGGAATTCGTCCACTTCGGCCTCACCTCACAGGACATCAACAACACCAGCGTTCCCCTCTCCATCAAGGAAGCGCTGGAGAACGTCTATAGCCCTCTGCTCGACGAGCTCATCGCCACGCTCAAGCAGATGGCCAACACCTGGGCTGCCATCCCCATGCTGGCCAAAACCCACGGTCAGCCGGCCTCGCCCACGCGTCTGGGCAAGGAGCTCATGGTCTTCGTTTACCGCCTCCAGCAGCAGTACGACCTCCTCAAGGCGTGTCCCGTCACCGCCAAGTTCGGCGGCGCCACGGGCAACTTCAACGCCCACCACGTGGCCTACCCCGACATCGACTGGCGCCAGTTCGGCAACCGTTTCGTCTCGGAGCAGCTCGGACTCGAGCGCGAGCAGTGGACCACGCAGATCTCCAACTACGACAGCCTCGGCGCCCTCTTCGACGCCCTGCGCCGCATCAACACCATCATCATCGACCTCGACCGCGACGTCTGGCAGTACATCTCCATGGGTTATTTCCGTCAGCGCGTGAAGGCCGGCGAGGTAGGTTCCTCCGCCATGCCGCATAAGGTCAATCCCATCGATTTCGAGAACTCCGAGGGCAACCTCGGCGTGGCCAACGCCCTGCTGGCCCACCTGGCAGAGAAGCTGCCCGTGAGCCGCCTCCAGCGCGACCTCACCGACTCCACCGTGCTCCGCAACGTCGGCGTACCCCTCGGCCACATCGTCATCGCCGTCAAGAGCACCCTCAAGGGCCTCGGCAAACTCCTCCTCAACGAGGAGGCCCTGCTGGCCGACCTCCAGCGCAACTGGGCCGTCGTGGCCGAAGCCATACAGACCATCCTCCGCCGCGAAGGCTACCCCAACCCCTACGAGACGCTCAAGGCCCTCACCCGCACGGGTGCCGCCATCAGCCACGAGAGCATCTCCGAATTTATCGAGACATTAGATGTCAGCGAGTCCGTCAAGGCGGAACTGCGTCAGATCACGCCCGAGAACTACACCGGCATCTAAGTCCGTCATCACCTTATTATTTCAGTGTAAACACCAATCATTCACATCTTATTCAAGAAAAAAAACAATGGAAAACAACGATGAGAAATGGCGCGAGAATTTCAGCGCCAGCGAGGGTAAAGAAGAAAACCGTGAAGGTTTCAAACCCGCCTACAGTCACGATCCCAACAAAAGCTATGGACAGGGCCGCACCCCGCGCCCGCGTATTCAGCGCCCCGTTTACGGCAGCAATGCCGAAGGCGAGCGCCGCGCCTACCGTCCCCACTACGACGCTTCCGGCCACGCCGTCGAGGAGGGTCAGGAGCAGCGTCCCTACCAGCCGCGTGGCGGCTACCAGCCCCGCGAAGGCGGCTACCAGCCCCGTGGCGGCTACCAGCCCCGTGGCGGCTATCAGCCCCGTGGCGGCTACCAGCCCCGCGAAGGCGGCTACGGCCAGCAGCGCAGCGCCTACGGTCAGCAGCGCGGAGGCTACGGTCAGCAGGGCGGCTACGGCCAGCCCCGCGAAGGCGGCTACGGCCAGCAGCGCGGCGGCTATCAGCA
>JAILQO010000016.1 GCA_024698925.1 Bacteroidaceae bacterium
AGCGCTACACTAAGTCAACACAATTATTCATCTAAACAACTAAAATCTAAACAACTATGGGAACAATTCAGATTAAGAAGATCGTACGCAAGGTGATCGTCGGCAAGAAGAACGAACAGCGCCAGCAGGTGACGGTGCCACCTAAAAAAGAGGCTGTGCTCCTTGATGGTGGCACAGCCTCTTGGTGTGTGATGGTGACAACGTGTCAGTCCTCACCTTCCTGCCCGTACTCGAGTTCGCCTTGTACGACCCAGATGAGGTCCTCGGGCGAGAAGTCGCCGTAGTGCTCTTTCTTGGCGCGCTCGGCAATGGCCGCGGCAATCGCCTCGGTGTCTAACTCCACGCAGCCGTCGGCATCGGGCTCCTGATCGAGGAGCCCGCTCTCCACGTAGTAGTCGGCGAGGAGGTCGATGAAGTAGAACAGGTCGTCGTCCGTGAAGCGGTCCTTCACGTCCTGCGGGAGATAGCTCCGGATGAACTCTACGCACTGGAGGTCATCGGCGGCATCATTCATGAAAAGGTCTTCGGACTCCATGATTCAGTTTCTTTTAGGAATGGTTGTTGGACAATGGGTTGTGTGTTAGAGGATGCTCTGCAGCTTGGCTTCGAGTGCGGCCTTGGGGGCTGCACCGATCTGCTTGTCAATGACCTCGCCGTTGCGGATGTACAGCACGGTGGGGATGTTGCGGATGCCGAAGCGGATGGCGAGCTGGTCGTTCTCATCGACATCGACTTTACCGATGATAGCCTTGCCGGCGTACTGCTCGGCCAGTTCTTCGATGTAGGGACCGATCTTCTTGCAGGGGCCACACCATGTAGCCCAGAAATCGACGAGCATCGGCTTGCCCTCGGCAGCGAGCTGGTCAAAATTGGCGTCTGTAATTGCTAATGCCATAGTTGTTTTCTGTTTTTAATGAATATGAATATGATTTGATGTATAGTCTCACGATTGATCGTCATGCAAAACTTGTGCCAAAGGTGGTCTGGCAGGGTCAGGAACTGATGGAGTACGACAGATTGTCCTGACTCTCGATATAATCTATCAGTTCGCGCGTGACATTGATGGTCTTGGTGCGGGAACGCAGCTTGAGGTTCTGGCGCCCCTCGGGGTCGATGATGTTGAAGTAGAGGGTGACGTTGCCGTTGTTGTCGTTGGTCAGCTCGTTGAGCGACAGGGCCTGATCCTCGGAGAACTTGGCAAGGCCCACGTTGATGGTGATGCTGCCGATGAGGTTGTCCTTGACCTCGGACAGATAATCGATGCTGCCGATGCTGAGGTCGATGCGATTGGGGTTGAAACGACCCGGCTGCACGCGGGCGCGGACGAAGATGGTACTGCCAATCTCCATGTACTTGCCCCAATTGACCCAGTCCTGTCCCCACAGGGGCAGCTCGCCTGTGCCGGAGTAATCCTCGAGGGTGACGATGCCAAAGGGCTTGCCACTTTGTCCGATGCCTTTGCGCACGGCAATGACAATGCCGCCGAAGGTGACGTCCTGATTCAGGAAGGGCTCGCGGTTGGCCAACTGGTTGACATGCAGGGAGCAGACGTTCTGCAGGATCAGGGCATAGTCATCGAGTGGGTGGGCAGAGAGGTAGATGCCCACGAGTTCGCGCTCCTTGTTGAGGCGCTCCAGCAGGGTCCATTGCTTATAGCTGACGGGTGGCTGCGGGGTGGCAATCTCCACGCTGTCAAAGTCGCCGAAGAGGGAGTTGGCGGCCTCCTGCTTGGATTCCTGATAGCGGATACCGTGGCGCATGAGGGCGTCAAGGTACAGGTCGCCTTTGGCGGTGATGCCGTAGAACTGGTCGCGCGTGAGGTGGTGGAAGCTGTCCAGGGCGCCGCTGAGGACGAGGCTCTCGAAGCCGTTGCGCTTGACGCTGGAGAGGTTCACGCGCTGCAGGAAGTCGAAGATGTCCTTGAAGGGACCGCCTTTCTCGCGCTCCTTCAACAAAGATTCCACGGCGCTCTCGCCAAGGCCCTTGATGGCGGCGAGGCCGAAGCGGATATTACCCTCGTCATCGACGCTGAAGCGCTGGCGGCTCTTGTTGATATCCGGCCCGAGCACCTTGATGCCCAGCGATTTGCACTCGCTCATGAACTTGGTGACCTCGCTGATGTCATCGAGGCTTCGGCTCATGACGGCGGCCATGTACTCGGCCGGGTAGTTGGCCTTGAGCCATGCGGTCTGGTAGGCGACCCATGAGTAGCAGGTGGCGTGACTCTTGTTGAAGGCGTAGGAGGCAAACTTCTCCCAGTCACCCCATATCTTTTCCAACACCTTGGGGTCGTGGCCGTTGGCGGTGCCCTGATCGATGAACTTGGGCTTGAGGTGGTCCAGCTTGTCCTTGAGTTTCTTACCCATGGCCTTGCGCAGCGTGTCACTCTCGCCACGTGTGAAGTTGGCCAGTTGGCGGGAGAGCAACATGACCTGCTCCTGATAGACGGTGATGCCGTAGGTGTCCTTGAGGTATTTCTCCATGCAGGGGATGTCGTACTCCACGGGCTTACGTCCCTGTTTTCTATCGATGAAATCGGGAATATAGTCCATCGGACCGGGTCGGTAGAGGGCGTTCATGGCGATGAGGTCCTCGAAGGTGGTGGGCTGCAGTTCGCGCAGGTATTTCTGCATGCCGGCCGATTCGAATTGGAAAGTACCCACGGTCTTGCCGTCGCAGTAGAGCTGGTAGGTGGCGGGGTCCTCGATGTCGATATCCTCGATACTGACCTCGATGCCGAGGCTCTCGCGGATGTTGCTCAGGGCCTCGGTGATGATACTGAGGGTCTTGAGGCCGAGGAAGTCCATCTTGATGAGGCCGGTGTCCTCGATGACAGAGCCCTCGTACTGCGTGCAGCGGATGCGCTCGCCCGTGTCCTTGTCCTCGGCGGTGCTGACGGGTACCCAGTCGCTGACGTCGTCGCGGCAGATGATAACACCGCAGGCGTGGACGCCCGTGTTGCGGATGTTGCCTTCCAGCATCTGCGCATAGCGGATGGTGTCGCGTAGGGCGGGGTCGGGGGAGGCGGCAGCCTCCTGCAACTCCGTAACGCTCATGAGGGCATTCTTGAGGCTCATCTTGGGCTCCTTGCCGTCGGCATCTTTGGGCAGATGGTCGGGGATGGCCTTGACCAGCGCGTTGACCACGTCAAGGGGTATTTTCTCAACGCGCGCCACATCCTTCAGTGCCGACTTGGTGGCCATGGTGCCATAGGTGATGATGTGGGCCACGTTGTTTTCGCCGTACTTCTGTGTCACCCATGACAGCACCTTGCCGCGTCCGTCATCGTCGAAGTCCACGTCGATATCGGGGAGGGAGATACGGTCGGGGTTAAGGAAACGCTCAAACAGCAGGTCGTACTTGATGGGGTCCACCTTGGTAATACCCAGGCAGTAGGCCACGGCGCTACCGGCGGCAGAACCACGGCCGGGGCCGACACTCACGCCCAACTCATGGAAAGCGGCATTGATATAGTCCTGCACGATGAGGAAGTAGCCGGGGAAACCCATCGTCTTCATCGTGTGCAGCTCAAAACGCAGGCGCTCCTCAATCTCGGGACTGAGCTCCTCCCCGTACACGCGTCGCGCGCCTATATAAGTAAGGTGTCGCAGATAGTCCGCTTCGAGCTTCAGACGATAGAGCTTGTCGATGCCGCCCAGTTGGTCGACCTTCTTCTGTCCCTCCTCTTCGCTCATGACTACGTTGCCGTTCTCGTCGCGCGTGAACTCATCGAACAGGTCCTGTTCCGTGAAGCGCTGGCGATATTCTTCCTCCGTGCCGAAACTGGACGGGATCGAGAAGTTGGGCATGATGGGACGGTGGTCGATGCTGTAGGTTTCCACCTTGCTGAGCACCTCGAGCGTGTTCTCCAGCGCCTCGGGGACGTCCTTGAACACCTCGGCCATCTCGGCAGTGGTCTTGAACCACTCCTGCTTGGAGTAGGCCATGCGGTCGGATGACTTGAGGTCGGCATTGGTGCCCAGACAGATGAGGCGGTCGTGGGCCTCGGCGTCCTCTTCATCGATGAAGTGTACGTCGTTGGTACACACCACCTTGATGTTGTGCTTCTTGGACATTTCCAAGAGGAAACGGTTGACTTCCTGCTGCAAGGGGTAGGCCTCGCGGTTGGCGATGATGTTCGGGTCCGTCACCTGGTGGCGCTGCAACTCGAGGTAGTAGTCCTCGCCAAAGACGCTCTTGTACCAGAGTATCAGTTGCTCGGCCTCGTCATAGTGCTTGCCCAGAATCTTGCGGGGTACCTCACCTGCCAGGCAGGCCGAGCAGACAATGAGGCCCTCATGGTGCGCCTCCAGTTCATGATGGTCGGTACGGGGGTGGTAATAGAGGCCATCGACCCATGCCTTGGAAACCAGCTTGATCAGATTGTGATAGCCCCGCTCGTTCTTGGCGAGAACGACCAGGTGGTGGCTGCGGCCGTCAAGGTCTTTGTTGCGGTCGTAGAGCGTGCGCTCTGCCACATACATCTCACAGCCGAAAATGGGCTTGAAAGGCTCTTTGCCCTCAGCCTTCAGCGCCTTGTTGCGCTTGTTGACATAGTTGAAATATTCCTTCATGCCCATCATGTTGCCATGGTCCGTGAGGGCCATGCCAGGCATCCCGTCCGCGATAGCTTTCTCAACCATGCCTGAAATGCTGGCCTGACCATCGAGTAACGAGTACTGAGAGTGCACGTGAAGGTGAACAAATTTTCCCATAAGCTCTAAAAACGGGGATAAAAGTACGTTTCTTTTGCCGAACTGCCAAAAAAGATGCCATTTTTTTTGCAACAAAATAAATAATGACTACTTTTGTCGGGAAAAAGTGATACTTTGACGCATTTTTGCACATGGTAAAGCCCTTAAAACGCATAAGACGTAACATCCGGCTTCATAGTGAAGGAACGACTACACTCATCCTCGGTGCCGTCCTCATCGTTGCATTCTGCAGTCTGATTGGGTACGGCTTTGGATTTGACAGTTTCTGGTTCTACCTCGTTAGTGGACTGCTTGCAGCCGTGTATCTCGTAGTTGTGAATTTCTTCCGTTGCCCCATCCGGCGCTTCGAGGAAGACCCCACAGGTCTGGTGCTGGCACCTGCCGATGGAACCATCGTCGTGGTGGAGGAAGTGGACGAGAACGAGTATTTCCACGACCGTCGCCTCATGATCAGTATTTTCATGAGCCTCTTCAATGTGCATGCCAACTGGATACCGATTGACGGTGTCGTGAAGATTGTGCGCCACTACAATGGCCGCTTCCAGGCTGCATGGCTGCCCAAGGCCAGCACGGACAATGAGCGCTCCACCATCGTCATTGAAGGCGCCGACGGCACTGAAGTGCTCGTGCGTCAGGTGGCGGGAGCCATGGCACGGCGCATCGTCACTTACCCAAGCGAGGGCGAGGAATGTTTCGTAGATGAGCACCTTGGTTTCATCAAGTTCGGCTCACGCGTGGACGTTTATCTGCCACTTACGGCAACTCCGCTGGTAGAGGTGGGACGGAAGACCACAGGCAACCAGACGGTGATTGCTAAATTGTAAATCGTCAAAACAGAAAAATCCTTCAATGTTATTGAATTTCCCTAACGCCCTCACCTGCTGCAACCTGATTTGCGGTTGCATGGCAACGGGTGCCGCTTTTCATGGCCATTTCCATTGGGCGTTCCTCATGATTATCCTCGGCGCAGTCTTTGATTTCTTTGACGGGATGGCTGCACGCGCCCTTCACATCAGTTCGCCCATCGGCAAGGAACTGGACTCGCTGGCAGATGTCGTTACCTTCGGCGTTGCGCCGTCGGCGATGCTGTTTCAGGCGTTTGGAATGGTCCAGTATCCGGAATGGCTGCAACCCGTGCAGGCCTATCTTCCCTACACGGCTTTCCTGATGGCCGCTTTCTCCGCATTACGACTGGCTAAGTTCAACCTCGATGAGCGTCAGACAACCAGCTTCATCGGCTTGCCCACACCGGCCAATGCGCTGTTCTGGAGTGCCCTGATCGTAGGGCAGCCAGCCTATCTGGCTTCGCCTCGCTTCAATGCGGTGTTCCTCTTCCTCTTTATGCTGATGTTCTGCTTCCTCCTGATTGCGGAAATTCCTCTCTTCGCTTTGAAATTCAAGGATTTCACGTGGCAGAACAATCGTGTGAAGTTCATCTTCCTCTTCGGCGTACTCCTCATCCTTCCCCTCTTCCTGGATGCCAAGACGGGCATAGATCCCACAGCCATCGCGATGATTATCCTGTGGTACATTGCGTTGTCGATGGTCGCTTGGAAGTTCAAATTGAATTAATTACAAAACGATCATACAATGAAGTTTAAAAGAATACTTCTCAAGCTGTCGGGTGAGAGCCTGATGGGTGAACAGCGCTATGGCATCGACGAGAAGCGCCTGGCGGAATATGCTCAGCAAATCAAGGAAATCCATGAACTCGGCGTCCAGATAGGCATCGTCATCGGCGGCGGTAACATCTTCCGTGGATTGAGCGGTGCCGGCAAGGGCTTTGACCGTGTCAAGGGTGACCAGATGGGCATGTGCGCAACCGTCATCAATTCCCTCGGACTCAGCTCGGCCCTTGGCGCCATCGGTGTACCCTCACGTGTTCTCACAGCCATCCGCATGGAACCCATCGGTGAGTTCTATACCAAGTGGAAGGCCATTGAGGCCATGGAACGAGGCGAGGTCGTCATCATGAGTGCTGGTACGGGTAATCCGTATTTCACGACAGATACCGGTTCGTCGTTACGTGGTATTGAGATTGAGGCAGATGTGATGCTCAAGGGTACACGCGTGGATGGTGTCTATACGGCCGATCCCGAGAAGGACCCGACAGCCACCAAGTTCGACGAGATTTCATTTGACGAGGTTTACACCCGTGGCCTCAAGGTCATGGATCTGACGGCTACGACGATGTGCAAGGAGAATCATCTGCCCATCTACGTCTTTAACATGGATGTCTATGGCAATCTCCGTCGCGTCATCAACGGCGAGCCTATAGGTACCCTCGTGCACGAATAAGCGGAATCATACACAACCACAAATCATTTATCTTAATATGAATATTCCCATGAAAAAGAAAGCGCTCATTGCGGTCGTGGCTGCAGTGAGTGTGGTGATGCCGTCGAAAGCTGACGGCGTATTTGACGATGCTTCAACCCTCTTGCGCTACTATCAGCCAGCCAACGAGTGGGTAGAGGCATTGCCTGTTGGTAATGGTCACATGGCTGCCATGATCTATGGCGGCGTGGATCACGAGGAGTTGCAACTGAATGAAGGCACGTTCTGGGGCGGTGGCCCGCATCGCAACGATAGTCCCCGTGCCCTGGAGGCGCTGCCGCGTGTCCGTCAACTCATCTTTGAGGACAAGAATGATGAGGCACAGCGCCTGATGGACAGGACCTTCATGACGGGCAAGAATGGTATGCCCTTCCAGACATTGGGCAGCCTCCGCATAGATGCTTCAACCCCCGCAAATACGGTCAAGGAGTATGAGCGTTCGCTGGATCTGCGCACCGCGGTGGCGCGGACCACGTGGACAGATGGAGCTGGCGTTACCTTCACCCGTGAGGTCATCGCCTCGCTGCCGCAGCGTGTGATTGCGATACGCATGACTGCCTCACAACCCCGTCAGCTCAACTTCACACTCCGCTATACGTCGCCCCTTCCCATCCAGCGCTCACAAAAAGATAAGGCGCTGATTATGACTGGGCGCAGCAGTGACCATGAAGGTGTCAAGGGCGTGGTTGATATGCGAACCGAGACGCGTGTCCGCCTCACCGACGGGCGGCAGCAGTTGACCGACTCTACGTTGACCGTCACGGGAGCCACAGAAGCCATTATCTTTGTGGCGGCGGCAACCAATTTCGTCAACTATCATGACGTAAGCGGCAATCCTGCCCAGCGCGTGAAGGCGATGATGCAACCTGTTCAGAAGAAGCCGTGGGCACAACTTCTGTCCGAGCATACCGAGGCCTATCAGCGTTACTTTAACCGCATGAGCCTCAGTCTGAAGGGCTCGCCTGCGGAGGTCGATACAATGCAGACAGACCGTCGTGTACAGCGCTTCGCTGAAGGACGGACAGATCCCTCTTTGGCCGTGCTGATGTTCAATTATGGCCGCTATCTTCTCATCTCTTCGTCTCAGCCCGGAGGACAGGCTGCTGGCCTGCAAGGCCTCTGGAACAGAGACGTGGTCGCCCCCTGGGATGGCAAATATACCATCAATATCAATGCGGAAATGAACTACTGGCCCGCAGAGGTCTGTAACCTCAGCGAGATGGCAACACCGCTTTTTGATATGATTCGCGACCTCAGTCAAACGGGTCAGGAGACAGCCCGCGTCATGTACGGCGCCAAGGGCTGGGTGGCCCATCACAATACGGACATCTGGCGCTCCACGGGAATGATGGATGGTCCTGCTTGGGGAGCCTGGCCAATGGGTGGTGCATGGCTCACCACGCATCTGTGGGAGCATTATCTCTATACGCTGGACCGCTCCTTCCTGGAACAGCACTATGCTGAGATGCGTGGCGCTGCAGAGTTCTTGCTGTCGTTCCTTGTCAAGCATCCCAAATATGGATGGCTTGTGACCTGTCCCTCCCTCTCGCCAGAACACGGACCGAAAGGTGAGTTCGCCGGCTCTACGGTTTGCGCGGGCCCAACAATGGATAATCAGATTGTGCGCGATGCTTTCACGCAGACGATTGCCGCTGCTGAGGTCCTTGGTCGCGATAAGGCATTCGCGGATTCGCTCAGGCAGGCGCTGGCTCAACTGCCGCCGATGCAGATTGGACGTCTTGGACAGCTGCAGGAATGGCTGGAGGATGTGGACGGGATGGATGATCACCATCGTCACGTATCTCACGTCTATGGCCTCTATCCCAGCCGCCAGATTACAGCCAGCGGCACGCCGGATTTGTTCCGCGCGTGTCGTGCCACGCTGCAGTTCCGCGGCGATGACGCTACGGGCTGGAGTATCGGTTGGAAGCTGAACCTCTGGGCGCGTCTCTTGGATGGTGACCATGCTTATACGATGATCCGCACCCTCTTGAACCTCGTGTCTTCGAATCGTTCGCGACGTGGTGGCAATGCCGCTGGACGCGTCTATCCGAACCTCTTTGATGCCCATCCGCCGTTCCAGATTGATGGCAATTTCGGCTTTACTGCGGGTGTCGCTGAAATGCTTGTTCAGAGCCACGAGGGATTCATCCGCCTGCTGCCTGCACTGCCCGTCTTCTGGCCGGAGGGCGAAGTACGCGGACTGCGTGCCCGTGGTGGCTTTGAAGTAGATATTAAATGGGCTAAGGGTGTGCTCACAGAGGCCACGATTCATAGCCAGCAAGGCGGCAACTGTCAGGTGATGGTCAATGGCGAACTCCGCACCTTCGCTACGGAAAAGGGCGGTTCCTATCAGATATTACCGTAAATAAAAGGAAAGCTAAAGGTAGGATACTTCCTTAAATGCATAACGTCTCAGGGCGCCTTGTTCATCTCGCAGGACAAGGTGCCCCGTTGTTTCTACATCCGCGATTTCCGCCTTGAAATCTCCGTTCTCATCGTGGAAGGAATGGAAGCCCTCACGACGATACAACGTAGCGACGTATCTTTGGTGTAGCGCTTCAACGGCTGAGGCAAAGTGCCCTTGAAGTGCTGCATAATGTCTCTTGAAGTTTTCTACAATCTCGCCCAATATCAAGCTTCGCTCTGCGGTCTGTCCCGTCAGTTGGAACAATGATACAGGTGTGGGATGCCCTGGCAAAGGCTCCTGGAATGAGGCTTGGTTGATGTCCACGCCACAGCCTATGATGGCCCGGCTAATCTTGGAGCCCTGCAAGTCGTTCTCTATCAGTATGCCGGCAATCTTGTGATCGCCCACGTAAATGTCATTAGGCCATTTCACCGTAACATCCGATGCGTTGTTCCCCAGTACCTGTACGATGGCGCTGTGAATACTCAAAGCGATGGCCTCTGAGAGGATGAAGAGCTGTTGCGGCGGAATGAATGTGGGCTGCACTAAAATACTGAATAGCAGATTCTTCCCCCGCTCAGACTCCCAGCTGTTGCCACGCTGCCCGCGTCCTGCGGTCTGATATTCAGTGGTCACGAGGGTGATGTCTGTTAACTGTGCTGGTCGGTAACCTTGCAGAAAGGTATTGGTGGATACCGTTTCGTCCAACTCAATCAGTTTGAAATATGGAGAGTCGTCAAGCATTGCTGATGTTGAGTACAAATTTTCTAACAAGAAAGGAGGCTGTCCTATTGAGAACAACCTCCTTTTGGTTGGGCTACCCGGACTCGAACCAGGAAAGGCAGGACCAGAATCTGCAGTGTTACCATTACACCATAGCCCAATCGACTTTTTGCATCTCATTTCTGATTTGCGGGTGCAAAGGTAGAGCGTTTTTGTGAATCCTGCAAACTTTTCCCTAAAAAAAACAAATTTTCGTGCTCTTTTTTGTTGTTCAGGGGATTTACTTGTATCTTTGCACCCACTATAATGATAAATAATGAATATTCAGACAGAAAAACTAATTGATCAGATTCAAGCAGGCCTTCAGGAAAAGAAGGGTCATGAAATATCCATCGTCGATTTTTCTGACATAGAAGATGCTATTTGCCACGCTTTTATACTTTGTACAGGCAACTCGCCTTCTCATGTCCAATCACTCGTTGACAGTGTCGAAGAATTTGCCCGTAAGGGTTGCGGCGCACGTCCTACGGCCATTGATGGCCTGCGTAACGCGCAATGGGTGGCTATGGACTATGGCGACGTGATTGTACATGTCTTCCTCTCCGAGGCGCGTGAGTTTTATGACCTTGAACATCTTTGGGCTGACGCAATTATTACAGAGATTCCTAATTTGGATTAAGATATGAATAATCAGAACCAGAATAATAATAAGGGTAATCGCAAGATGCCACGGATGAATTTCACGTGGATTTATATCGTGATTGCCATTGGATTGGGGTATCTGTTTTTTGCCGGTGGTGATGCAGACAGCTCCAACGCAGCTTCTAAATCGGTGACTTATACGGTTTTCAAGCAATATGTAGAGCTTGGCTATGCTAACAAAATTGTCGCCAACAAGGACGATGGTTCTGTTCGCATGTATGTCAAGCCAGAGCGCATCCGTGATGTTTTCAAGGTTGGCGTTGAGCAGACTGGCAAGCAGCCCTTCGTACAAGCAGAGTATCCTTCGGCCGATAAGCTTGATGAGTTTATATCAGCGCAACAGGAATTGGGTAATTTCAAGGGTGAACTGAGCTATAAACGCAGCAATGACACCTTCATGCAGGTGTTCTGGAATATCTTCCCGTTACTGCTCATCGTCTTCGTGTGGATCTTCATCATGCGCCGAATGGGCGGCGGTGGCGGTGTCGGTGGTATGGGCAGCATCTTCAATGTCGGTCGTTCCCGCGCACAACTCGTGGAGAAAGGCGGTGAAAACGAATCGAAGATCACATTCAAAGATGTTGCTGGTCAAGCCTCAGCCAAACAAGAGGTGCAGGAAATTGTCGAGTTCCTGAAGAACCCGCAGAAGTTTACGGACCTGGGCGGTAAGATACCTAAGGGCGCTCTCCTTGTAGGCCCTCCGGGTACAGGTAAGACCTTGCTGGCAAAAGCGGTGGCGGGCGAAGCTGATGTCCCGTTCTTTTCCATGAGCGGCTCAGACTTTGTTGAGATGTTTGTGGGAGTTGGTGCCAGCCGCGTCCGAGATCTTTTCCGTCAAGCCAAGGAAAAGGCACCATGTATCATCTTCATTGACGAGATTGATGCCGTGGGACGTGCCCGTGGCAACAACGCCATGATGGGAGGCAATGACGAGCGTGAATCAACGCTCAATCAGTTGCTCACTGAAATGGACGGTTTCGGCACGAATAGCGGTGTCATCATCATGGCTGCGACGAACCGTGCAGACATTCTTGACAAAGCCTTGTTGCGTGCGGGTCGTTTCGACCGCCAGATTCATGTGGATCTTCCAGACCTCAATGAGCGTAAGGAAGTTTTCAAGGTGCACTTGAAGCCTATCAAGATAGATAGTTCTTTGGATATTGATTTGTTGGCACGTCAGACTCCTGGCTTCAGTGGCGCTGATATCGCCAATGTCTGCAACGAGGCAGCCCTCATTGCTGCCCGTCACGGGAAACAATCGGTAGGCAAAGAGGACTTCATCGCCGCGGTAGATCGTATCGTTGGCGGTTTGGAAAAGAAGACCAAGGTGATGACGGAAGAGGAGAAGCGCACCATAGCCCTTCACGAAGCCGGTCACGCTACGATTTCCTGGAACCTGCAGTATGCCAATCCGCTGATAAAGGTAACGATTGTTCCGCGTGGTCGCGCACTCGGCGCCGCCTGGTACTTACCAGAGGAGCGTCAGATTACCACGAAGGAGCAGATGTTGGATGAAATGTGTGCCACCCTTGGCGGACGTGCAGCGGAAGAACTCTTCACCGGGCACATTAGCAGTGGTGCCATGAACGACTTGGAACGTGTTACCAAGCAGGCTTACGGCATGATTGCCTATATGGGTATGAGTGATTCGTTACCTAACCTCTGTTACTACAACCAAAACGAATATGCATGGCAGCGCCCCTATTCTGAGGCAACAGCCAAGGAGATCGATGAAGAGGTCAAGCGTATGATTGCCGAGCAATATGAGCGTGCCAAGAAGTTGCTGCTGGAGAAACGCGAAGGTCATGCGGCCCTCGCAGACCTGTTGGTTGAGCGCGAAGTCATTTATGCAGAGGACGTTGAGAAAATCTTTGGTAAGCGCCCTTGGGTGAGCCGTACCGAAGAATTACTCGATATGGAGAATGAATCACAGCCAGCAGAAGAGCCGACAGAACAACAACCGGAACAACAACCAGAAGAGAACGAGTCATGAGGAATATGATTATTCGCGCCCTTACGGGCATCGTCTTTGTCGCCGTGATGGTCGGTGGCATCTTGTATAGCCCCATCAGTTGCGGCGTTTTGTTCGCACTGATTACTGTGCTGAGCGTTTGGGAATTCACAGGCCTCGTCAACGAACATGCGAACGTGCAGGTGAATCGTTTGATTACCACGATGGCCGCTTGCTGCCTTTTTGCCGCGCTTTATGGATTTGCGGCAGGAGTTTCTTCTGCTGTAGCACTGTTTGTGCCGTGGTTGTTGAGTATCATATATCTGCTGGTTGAAGAACTGTACTTGCAACGCGAGCGACCCATTGAGAATTGGGCATTTACGATGCTGGCTCAAATCTATATTGCTCTACCGTTTTCGTTGCTGAGCCTTCTGATGTTCTCACCTGACAGCCAATGGCTGATTATGGGTGTTTTCATTTTCCTTTGGTGCTCCGATACGGGCGCTTACTGCACAGGATCTTTGATAGGGAAACACAAACTGTTTCCACGTGTGTCACCTGGAAAGACTTGGGAAGGAAGTATCGGCGGTGGTGTGCTGGCATTGGCTGCTTCGCAGGTGATGGCCCACTATCTGACATCGTTGTCCTCGGTGGAATGGGCTATCTTTGCACTCATCGTTGTCGTCTTCGGCACTTGGGGCGATTTGATTGAGAGCCTCTTCAAGCGTAAGTTAGGGGTCAAGGACAGTGGCAAGATACTGCCTGGTCATGGTGGCATGTTGGATCGCTTTGACAGCAGTCTGCTGGTGATACCTGCCGTAATCATATACCTGACGTTGTTGGCTACTCTCTGAGGTTGAACTCCCCCAAAAAACGTTAAAAACATGGCATCCTGTTAAACGGAACAGGGAGCAACGTAGTCTACCATAGAAAATCACGCAAATAAAAAATGATACATCGTTTTCTCGCTACATGTGTAGCAACGCTTCTCGCAATTACTTCGTTTGCCCAAAAGGGCACTGTTTCTGGTACCATCATTGACACATCAGGTGAGCCGCTTCCAGGCGCCACAATCGTCATCATGCAATTGGACAGTGTGCAGGTCACTGGTCAGCAGACGAAGGCTGACGGCACATTCAGTATAGGTTCCGTTAAGGCTGGTGACTATCTTCTTCGCGCCTCATATATCGGGTTTAATACAGTCTTTAAACCGATTTCCATCACCAAAGATAATAAAAAGATTCTTCTTGGTGAGATTACGTTGTCTGAAAAGGCCAAAATGTTGAAAGAGGCAGAGGTAACGGCTCGCGCCTCTCAAATGGAGGTGAAAGCAGACACCTTTATTTATAATTCTGACGCTTTCCGTATTCCCGAGGGTTCCAATTTCGAGGCCTTGCTGAAGAAATTCCCTGGTGCTGAGATTACCGAGGAGGGTACCATCAAGATTAACGGTAAGGAGGTCAAAAAGATTCTGGTCAATAAGAAAGAGTTTTTCGGGGGCGACGCACAGATGACGCTGAAGAACTTGCCTGCCAAATTAGTCAGTAAAGTGAAGGCTTATGACCGTCAGAGCGACTACACGCGCGTCACGGGTATTGATGATGGTGAGGAAGAGACCGTGCTGGATCTGACAGTGAAAGAGGGTATGACGAAGGGCTGGAATCTCAATGTGGATCTCGCCTATGGTACGGAGGAGCGTTTTGCGGAAAAACTCAACCTGACACGCTTCACGGATAACATGAACTTCGCGCTTTTCGGCTCGTGGAATAATGTCGGCGACCGAGGTTTTGGCGGTTGGGGACGTGGTGGCAATGGTATTACTACGGTGTTCAATCCTGGTGTCAATATGGCTTGGAAGAACAATAAGGAGCAGAACGAGGCCGGTCGATTTGAGGTTGGCGGTAACATCCGCTATCGTTTCCAAAAGAATGATGTGCAGACGAAAAGCAATAGTGAGTTCTTCCTGACCTCTACGGCTTCGCAGTTTGTGAATAGTATGAGCCAGAGCCTGAGTAAGAATAAGGATGTCAACTCAGACTTCCGTATGGAATGGCAACCGGATTCTATGACGAATATCATCTTCCGACCAGCTTACTCATATAGTACCGGCGACAACGAAGGCAACAGTCGGAGTGTAACTTTCAATGACAGTCCCTACGAGGCGGGCATGACGACTCCGCTGGATGAGTTCGGTCGCTTGGCAGATGACGGAACGACGCTCCGGTACAAAGACATTCTCGTGAACAGCAATCAGCGTGAGAACATGAGCGACAGCCACAGCTATAACGTGAATGGCTCTTTGCAGATTAATCGCCGTCTGGGCAAGGCTGGACGAAACGTTACCCTTGATTTGGGCGGAAGCATCGGTGAGAGTACCAGCAATAACTACAGCCGTAGCTTAGTGAACTACTATCAGACCCCCATTGGCGGTAAGGATTACACCTTCACGAACCAATACACAAAGTCGCCGTCAGAGAATTGGAACTGGCGTGTTCGCGGATCGTATAGCGAGCCCATTTTCAAGAACGCCAACTTGCAGTTCAGCTATCAGTTCCAGCGTCGCTACTCGGACAGCGATCGCTCCATGTACAGTATCGACTCGTTGCTGACGAAGGCAGAGTATGCTTATATGTGGGGCGGAAAGACCGATGCTGAGATTATTCAGGAGCTGGTGCTTGGTTACCAGCCCGATGATAATTTGTTGATGGGTCTGAAAAATATCCAGAACTCTCAGTACGCCACTTATAACGTGTACAATCACGATGCGAGCATCATGTTCCGCTATCAGTTGGGTGACCTCTCCTTTAATGCCGGTGTGAGTTTCCAGCCGCAGACAACGCACATGGACTACGCCAAGAATAAGTTGGATACGACCGTGACGCGTCATATCTTCAACTGGTCGCCTCGCCTGGACTTCCGCTGGAAGATTTCCAATACCGGCCAGTTGCGTGCCCGCTACAACGCCAATATGGGACAACCCTCAATGACACAGCTGCTCGATGTGGATGACACCAGCGACCCGCTGAATGTCAGCCATGGTAACCCCGGTCTGAAACCTTCGTGGTCCAACCGCTTCAATATCAACTATAACGACTACCTCGTCGAGAAGCAGATGGGCTGGTTCACCCGCTTGTACTTCAACAATACGTATAACAGCATCTCCTACCGAACGACTTATGATCTCACGACGGGTAAGCGCGAGACGCGACCTGAGAATATTGACGGAAACTGGGATGCCGGCATGATGGGAAATTTCAATACGGCCATTGACCCGGGCAAGTACTGGAACTTCAACACCTTCTTGAGACTTAACTATCTTAATAGCGTCGGTTACATGACCCTGAACCAGGCTTCGGAGTCCGTTAAATCTGTTACGCGTCAGACAAACATTGGTGATAACATCCGTCTGAACTATCGCAATGACCTGATCGAGGTGGGTGTCAACGGAGGTTTGGACTACACCTTTGCGCGTAATGATGTGCGCGAGAGTGCCAATCTCGATACGTGGTCATTCAATTATGGCGGTAACTTCCAGATCAACTGTCCTTGGGGCACCAGCTTCTCCACGGATATTACGCAGGAAAGCCGTCGTGGCTACGAAGATGCGAGCATGAATACCAATGAACTGATCTGGAATGCGCAACTCTCACAGAGTTTCCTAAAGCAGAATGCGCTGACCGTTTCTCTGCAATGGTACGACATCCTGCATGAGCGTTCCAATATCAGCCGTGCCATCAGCGCTATGCAGCGTAGCGACAGCTGGTCCAATGCCATCAATTCCTACGCCATGGTCCATGTCATTTACAATTTCAGCCTGTTTGGTAATAAGGAGGCACGTCGCGAGATGGAAGGTTTCCCAGGTCCTGGCGGTCCTGGCGAACGACCTGATCGTGGCCGTGGCGGTAATCGTGGCGGTAATCGTGGCGGCTTTGGCGGCGGTTTCGGTGGCGGACGCGTGAATGTCGTGGGACGCTAAGGATCTAAGGATTTAGGAAAGGTTTTTGCGTAATGTCAGGGCGTTCTGCAAGGGGCAATGACGTATCTACCTCCTCCTTGGTGGTGCTTTTGTGGGGCAAAGATAAGTAAAAACTCTCTCATTCACGCTCTCCCTATGCGTTTTTTTTCAGAAATGACCTTGATTTCGAATAAAATGCGTACCTTTGCACCCGCAATTTGATTTTATACTTTTAAAACATATACGATTATGGCAAAGAAAGCACTACTGATGATCCTCGACGGATGGGGCATCGGCAACAAAGGAAAAGGTGATGTCATTTATCAGACACCGACCCCTTACATGGACTATCTTAACGCAACTTATCCCCATAGCCAACTCCTCGCTTGTGGCGAGAACGTAGGTCTACCCGACGGTCAGATGGGTAATTCCGAGGTGGGCCACCTGAATATCGGCGGCGGCCGCATCGTCTATCAGGACCTTGTGAAGATCAACCGCGCCTGTAAGGATGGCAGCATCCTCCAGAACAAGGAGATCCAGAACGCTTTTGACTATGCCGTACGTGAGGGCAAGGCTGTGCATTTCATGGGCCTCACCAGCAACGGTGGCGTACACTCCAGCCTTGACCACCTTTTCAAGCTCTGCGAAATCTCCCAGCACTACAAGGTGCGCGAGACCTATGTGCACTGCTTCATGGACGGTCGCGACACCGACCCGCGCTCGGGCGTAGGCTTCATCAAGCAGTTGCAGGAGAAGTGCGATGAGACTGGCGTGAAGATTGCCAGCATCGTTGGTCGCTTCTATGCCATGGACCGCGACAAGCGTTGGGAGCGCGTGAAGACTGCCTATGACCTCCTCATCAGCGGCACTGGCGTTCAGGCAAAGGATATGGTGGAGGCGATGGAACTGAGTTATGCCGACGGCGTGACCGACGAGTTCATCAAGCCTATCAACAATGCCAACGTGGACGGAACCATCAAGGAAGGCGATGTCATCATCTTCTTTAACTACCGCAACGACCGCGCCAAGGAACTGACCATCGTGCTGACCCAACAGGATATGCCGGAGCAGGGCATGAAGACCATCCCCGGCCTGCAGTACTACTGCATGACTCCCTACGATGCCAGCTTCAAGGGCGTGCACATCCTCTTCCCCAAGGAGAACGTGGAGAACACGCTGGGTGAATTCATCTCGCGTCAGGGCCTCAAGCAGCTCCACACCGCTGAGACCGAGAAATATGCCCACGTCACCTTCTTCTTCAATGGCGGTCGCGAGGCACCCTACGACGGTGAAGACCGTATCCTCGTGGCAAGTCCCAAGGTGGCAACCTACGACCTCAAGCCCGAGATGAGCGCCTTCGAGGTGAAGGATAAATTGGTTGATGCCCTCAAGAAGCAGGAGTACGATTTCATCGTGGTCAACTTTGCGAACGGTGATATGGTGGGTCATACGGGTGTTTATGAGGCTATTGAAAAGGCTGTTGTGGCTGTTGATAAGTGTGTCAACGAGGTGGTAGAGACAGCCAAGGCCGAGGACTATGAGGTGATTATCATCGCCGACCACGGCAATGCCGACAACGCCATCAACCCCGACGGAACCCCCAATACGGCGCATTCACTCAATCCTGTTCCCTTCATCTATGTAACGGAGAATAAGCAGGCTCAGGTCGAGGACGGTATCCTTGCCGACGTTGCTCCCTCCATTCTCCACATCATGGGATTGAAGCAACCCGCCGCAATGACTGGCCGTTGCCTGATTAAGGACTAAATATCTATAAGTAAAAGGTGTTGAGATATCCCGTTCTCAACACCTTTTTTGTCTCAAATAATAAATGATAGACATGAAAAAGCTGTGTGAATTATCCCGGAATGTAAAAGCAGGGAGCCGAAAGAGGTATTCCCATCGCACCTATTATAATATATTATTTATTATTTGTTTATTAAAAGGCTCAGTCGGTTCGATGGCGGCCGACTTCACATTTCGCCTCAAGAACACACTCGCCTTTCAGCGCAGCGGTGAAACCGTAGAAGTCGTGGTACCCGAGGGTACGGATCTGACTCAAAGCTCACTTTTCGATGAGGCTGGAAGCGAGGTGCCTTTTGAAGCCGTCGATGCTCAGACCATCCGTTTTCAGGCTAACGTCTCTCCTGGTGCCACCGCCGGCTATGTCCTGCACGAAGGTACTCCTGTGGCACCCACTAAGTTGACTTATGCAGCCGTCAAGAGTCCTTCTTCCCGTGCTGATATTGCATGGGAAAACGACCTCTGCGCCTATCGTATGTATAGCACCGTTCTTCTTAAGAATGAGCCAAACACGGCCCAAGGCGTTGATGTGTGGTTCAAGAAGAAAGCGATACCCGTTATCGATGATATGTACGGCCTCTCCAACTACCACAATGAGAGCCAGTACGGTGTTGATGCCTACTCCGTCAATGGTAAACGCCTTGGCTGTGGTGGAACGGCTGTCGTTGTGGGCGGACATCTGCAGATGCATAATCCCTATACAACTTGTACAATAGACGAACAGGCGGCACTTCGTTCTGGCTTCACAGCTAAGCATGAGAATGTCAGCATAGATGGAGATACCTACACGAAGACGCTTACCGTGGAGACTACCGCTGGCGCCCTCTTGAACAAGGCCACGGTGCGCTTCGACGGCCCTGCTAAGACCTTTCGTCTCGCTGTAGCTGTCTATCAGCATACAGACATGAATCACCTCGTGGAAGGTAACGCATTCACCGATGTCAATGGGCTCGTGGGATGGGCCGAGGCCAAGAGTGAGGGAAGTATCACCAGCGCTGGTGCCCGCTTCTTCCAGGGAGCCTACATCCCTTCGGGGACGTCCTCGGAAACCGTCATGACCGAAGTCATCGACGACCATCTCTGCCTCACCCTAGATTATACCGTTGGTACAGAACTGACCTTCTATTTCGGCGGCGGATGGTCCATCTTCCCCGAAGGCTGCTATGATAGTGACGAAGCATGGTTTGAGGCGCTGACGCAGTTCAAGCAGGCTACTGAGCATCCTCTCGAACTCACCTCTATGCGGTTGTTGCCACAAAAGGACGATGTGCTCGGCATTCTTAATCTCGTCAATCAGACATGGCAGGCCAAGAATCCTACGCATGGCGATTACTTCTGGAATCGTGCCGTCTATCACATCGGCAATATGGCAGCCTACGACGTTACCTCAGATGAGCAATATTTAAACTATTCTACGGCGTGGGCCAACAAAAATAACTGGTGGGGCGCGACAGGCACCGACAAAAGTCGTTGGAAATATACTACTTATGGCGAAGGTGCCGACTGGGTACTCTTTGGTGACAATCAGGTGTGCTTCCAGGTCTATGCCGATCTCTATCATCTTGATCCTTCGCCAGATTCGAAGAAAATTGAACGTGCATTAGAGGTCATGAGCTACGAGATCGGTACGGCCAATAGCGATTACCTATGGTGGGTCGATGGCCTGTTCATGGTGATGCCTATCATGACCAAACTCTACCATATCACGGGTAATCATGACTATTTGGACAAGATGTATGATTATTGGCAGTATGCTAATTCAATCATGTACGATGAGGCAACTGGGCTCTACTTCCGCGATGCTAAATATGTCTATCCTGCCCACAAGACGACTGCCGGCAAAAAGGATTTCTGGGCGCGAGGCGATGGCTGGATCTTTGCCGCTTTTGCTAAGGTGCTGAGTGATCTGCCACTGACAGATATACATCGCAATGAGTATATTTCCTACTATCGTCGGATGGCAGCAGCCCTGAAAGACTGTCAGCAGGAAGAGGGCTATTGGACTCGCTCCCTCCTTGATGCGACTCAGGCCCCTGGTCGTGAGACTAGCGGTACAGCCCTCAATATGTTCGCTTATGCTTGGGGTATTCGCAATGGGATCCTCTCAGATCTCGAATATGGTAGCACGTTGGAGCGTGCCTGGAATTATCTCTCTACCATTGCCCTTCAGGAGGATGGTACGGTGGGTTACATTCAGCCCATCGGCGAGAGTGCCAGCCCAGGAACAACTGTCAACGCCAATAGCTATCATGATTTCGGAGTAGGTGCCTACCTCTTGGCAGCCTCTGAGATGAGCCGATTGGCTGTTGATGCAGGTTCTCTGCCAAAGCTGCGATTGAGTAGCGCCACCTTAACGGACGACTCTCACCTCGTCGTGCGTTTCAATCTTTTGCCCAATGCAGAGGATGCTGCTCTAGCCACCAATTATCTCCTGCGCTCAGCCATCAGCGGTGATCCCTATATGAGTACTGATACTCCCGTGGATGCCTCTGACATTGATGTGGCAGCGGATGGCACCGTCACCATTACTCTGGCCGAGCCTTTGGATTATGGTCTTTACACCCTCTCTGTCGTTGATATTAAAAGCGCCGATGGCGGTGAAATGGCAGAGAATCAGCATCGTACCATCCTGCGTACAGTGCCTCTTACAGGCAAGCAAACAGGAGTGGTCGTCTATTCCAGTGGCTCACAAGATGGGAATCCTCACGCCAATGCCAATGATAACAACCTCTCCACCCGTTGGAGTCAAGAGGGTGATGGTCAGTGGATTCGTTACGACTTGAAGGCAGTGAAGGGTGTCTATGCGGTAGATGTCGCTTTCTACAATGGCAGCCAGCGTGTATTCTACTTCAAGGTGCAGACCTCCACTAATAACCGTACATGGACTGATGTTACTGGTGATCTCACCAGTAGCGGTCTCACCAACGAGATGGAGCGCTACCGTTTCAACCCTGTTGATGCCCGCTATGTTCGCCTCCTCTGTAGTGGCAACAGCACAAACAAGTGGAACAGTCCTACTGAAATCCGTGTTCGCTTCACGGATTCCGTTGGCATTGATGATGCTCCGCAGGTTCCTGCCTTGAACAGTACCTCTCGCATGTACGACCTCGGTGGTCGTCCGCTTCACCATCTTCCAACTCGCGGACTTATTATTCGCGAAGGTCACAAGACGGTGTTGCATCGATAAACCCTATCGCCTATTTGGAGGGCTTGAACTAGAAGCGGAAGCGGAGCTGGAAACCAAGTTCTGCGGGGCGTGAGTATTGAGCGAAGCCGCGTTGCATGGTTTCGAAATAGAAAGTTTGGTAGCGAGTCCCTAGAAGGTTGTGGGCATAGAAGGCCAGTTCCATGTCGAGGGCTGCGTCTGATGATGTGTTGACGCGCTTGTGGGGCAGAGGATGGCGATAGGCGAAGCGGGCATTGAGGGTTCCAGCAAAATCCTGCCAGGCATTGTTGCTTTCCGTCCAATAAATACGTCCTGCACCGCGGTAATCGGCATGGAAGGTAAGATAGTCGCCAGTAGTGCCGCTGAGTGGCCATTCTTGGGTGGCACCGATGGAGAATGTATGGCGTGGAATAAAGGGCACGAAGGTGTTTTGATCGTCATTGCGGAAGCGGGCTTCCGTATAGCCATAGGAAGCGTGGAGTGCAAGTCGGTCTGTGAGGGCAGCACGCACAGCCGCCTCTGCACCGAGGCTGCGACTGCGGCCGCTGTTAACCGTGACGCGTCCCAAACCACCTGCGGACATTTTGGAAACTTGTTGATTGCGTGTATCCATCCAGAAGGCGGCAATATCGGCAGTGAGGCGGCCGCCAAGGATGTTGAGATGGGTGCCGACCTCGTAGTTCCAAGAACTCTCGGGCTCGTACCACGTGGCAGCCTCTACGTCTGTCGGTTGTTGTGTACCCATCTGGATAAGCATTGTGCGAACGGTTTGCTTTACGTCTGCGGGCATCGTGGTGACAGCATCTACCACAGGCACGGTGGCATTGGCTACGTTCTTCATGATGGCTGTTTGCATGCGTGCTTGCAGCAGATCACTGAACATCTGGAAGTTGTAACCGCCGGAGCGATATCCGCGTGAGGCGGAAGCATATACGGTGGAGCGTTGGTCTTGATCGGTGGCGAAGAAGGCATACTGCAAGGTTATACGTGGCAAGAGCTGCAAGTAGCTGTTCTGGAGCGTGCCTTCGAGACCGTCTGTAACGGTGTATTCGCGTGCAGGAACCAGTGTCATTCCGCTATTTACGGAACCGTCAGGGTAGGTGAGGCGTCCCCCCAAACCGTAGCGATGGGTGAAAGTATAGCATGGATTGTAGTCGAGGCTGAATTGCTCATAGTCCATGCGCAGACCAGCTGTTAGCGAAAGGCCCCAAAGCCCGAAGAGGTTGTCGAAACTGCTCTGATGGAAGAGGGCCGTGTTTGTGGTAGGGGTCTTGTATGTGCCGGGGAAGGCGAGGTCGGATCCATAAATCTCGTTGTCAAAGACGAAATTCATGGTGTATTGCGGATTACCTAATGCATCATAATTGGTGATTGTGGGCAGGTGGATATTACCTTGCCGGTTGATGAGGCCGTTGAGCCAACTGAGACCGTCCTCATGGAAGGCGACGGGTCCCTCTGTTTGTGCCCATTGGTGAAAAGCAGAGGCTCCGAAAAGCCAAGAGTAGGTCGTGCGCCACGGGTTGAGCAGCTCTGCGAGACCGACGTTTTTCTTTAAAATCAGCTCCTCGGAAAGGGTGGCTGTGAGTTGTCGTTGCTGGAGCGTATAGAGATTTATGGAGGTGAAATCCTGGTCCATATCCATCTGGTCGCGTAGGTGCTGAAATCCTGTCACGCTTGTGAGCGTGGCCCTTTGCCAGCGTCGCTCGGCTGTGAGTCCCACGTTGGTGAGGTGTCGGCGATAGCCGCTGCGATTGTCGTAGGCGATGGTTCCTACCTCCGTGGTTGGATCTGGCGTAGAGGGTGTCCCAACAGCCCCACGATACTCATAAGGGTAGCCACCTTGGCTCAACCATTCGTGGGAGGCGGTGAGGTCAAAATGGAGATTCGTTGTGGGCTTGAAAACAAAACGCATTCGGCCACCAAGATTGGTTTGATCATCGATATACTCCCCATCGCGGGCAAGGTTGCGGAAATAGCCGCCATCGTGCAGCCCGAATAAGTTCGCACTGAAAGCAAAGCGGTCGTTGACGCGATGGTAGTGGGTGACGCTTACGTCATGAGCCCCCACGCCAGCTCCACGACCATCGGCAGTGTGTGAGCCGCCGAGGATGAGATCGGTACCTTGATAGTGCATCGGATTCTTGGTGAAGACGCGGATGACACCACCCATGGAATTGCGACCGTAGAGCGTGCTCTGTGGACCACGAAGCACGTCAATGCGGTCAACGCCGGCATAGTTGAAATCATAACTGGCTGCCGATACTTGCGGCACACCATCCACATAGAGTGCCACTGAGGGCGTATTCGTGCGCGTGCCTATACCTCTTATATATATGGCAGTGGTGAGACGTGATCCGTAGGCCGGAATGAACAGGTTGGGGACATGGGCTGTGAGCGCTGTGACATCAGCGATGCCTCGCTCCTGCATCTGATCTTGCGAGAATGAAGTGGAGGCGAGGGGCTGTTGGCGCAGGCGGGCAGACTCCTTGGGGGTGGATACGATGACCACTTCCTCAATGTCCGTGGTACGAAGTGTATCGGCCGCATCAGGACTTCCCCACACGAGGAGGGCGGCGAGTAGATAGTGCATACTATTTGTGGTCCTTGTTTCTTTTACGGCTGCAAAGATAATACAAATTGGCGACTTCTTACCATTATTTTTAGGTATTTTGACCTACAAACGTGAAAATACCTAATCCGGATGATGGTTTTCTCCGTATTTTTGCGTACCTTTGCGGTCGCAAATCAGAGAACAAACACAAATTGGTAACCTCTCAAATTCAAAAACAAATGAACAAGAAATTCTTTTCATTGGCACTCACACTCTTGTGCAGTGCTGGCTTTGTCGCAAGTTGTGGCGATGATGCTGACGAAGTTCAACCCAAAACAGAACAGACTGCAGACAATCAGCGAACGACCATTTACGGGCAGTATGCTGGATGGTCCAAGGCCACGGTTCATGGCGCACCCATCAAGACGCCGGGGGAGAGCTTGGAGATTAAAAAGGTAGATGACAATACGGTTGATATTGTCTATACGAGCCCTACGTGGGGTACAGCTACTCTGGAAGGTGTCACGATGACAAAGAGCGAGCGTGGCTATACGTTCTCCAAAGCAGTTTCTGTGGAAGTGAATCAGGAGCAGACAGACTGGATCTTCGGCGAAGGTGTTGATTACATCACGATGACGCAACGTGGCCCGGCAGCGGGCTCTAATCCCACAACAAAAGATTATCCATTCCTGCTCGAGAATGGTTTCGTCAGCTCCGATTTCCAGTCCTATGAGTTCAGCTTCGCGGCCTATCTAAAGCTGTTAGGCGCTGGAATCTACCGCATGACATTCAAGAGCGGTGAGGTGGAGGCAGACACCCCTGTGGTATAACAGGGAACGGTAAGAAAGGGGGATTAGATTTTTGCACGGTATTTCCCTTCGTCCTCATCTTCCAGCATGGAGAGATAAGAACGGTAACGGCTCTCGGCAATCTCGTGATTGTCGAGGGCTTTTAGTACGGCGCAGCCGGGCTCGTGGGTGTGGGTGCAGTTGCCAAAGCGGCATTCGCTGCTAATCTGGAAGATTTCACGGAAGTAGTGGGAGACCTCTTCGCGCTCGAAGTCGAAGGTGCCGAAGCCGCGAATACCGGGGGTGTCGATGATGTATCCGCCACCTTCGAGGTCATACATCTCGGAGAAGGTGGTGGTATGTAGTCCCTGGTCGTGGGCTTCGCTGAGCGCAGCTGTTTTGGCACGGGCTTCGGGGATGAGGCGGTTGAGGAGGGTGCTCTTGCCGACGCCGCTGTTGCCGCTGAAGAGGGTGGTTTTGCCCATGAGGAAGGGCCTCAAGCCTGACTCCGGGCCTTCGATGCCTTCGCCTGTTTCGGCAGAGACGGGGAAACAGGGGTAGCCGAGGGTGCGGTAGAGGTTCATAACAGCGTTGAGGTAACGCTGCTCGTCGGCCGTGTAGAGGTCTATCTTGTTAAATATAAGGGCTACAGGTACACGATAGGCCTCGGCGGAAGCGAGGAAGCGGTCTATGAAGGTGGTGCTGGTCTCGGGGTGTGCGATAGTGACCACGAGGCATGCGAGGTCCACGTTGGCGGCAATGATGTGGCTCTGTTTGGAGAGGTTGGAGGCACGCCGGATAATGTAGTTGCGGCGGTCCAAAATCTCGGTGATGAAAGACCCTCCCCCAACCCCTCCCGTGGAGGGCGGGGTAAACTCTACGCGGTCGCCGACGGCTACGGGGTTGGTGCTGCGGATGCCGCGCAGTCGGAAGTTGCCTTTCACCTTGCATGTAAAGAGCTGGCCGTCGTCCGTTCGGACGTCGTACCAGCTCCCTGTATTGCGAATGACAAGACCTGTCATCCTATACGGTCATGATTTCCTTCTCTTTGGCAGCGAGGAGGGCATCAATCTCTTTGATGAACTTGTCGTGCATCTTCTGCAGCTCTTCCTCACCGTCCTTCTGGTGGTCCTCGCTGAGGCCCTCCTTGACGGCTTTCTTCAGCTGCTCAATGCCGTCACGCCGTGCGTTGCGGACACTGACTTTGGCCTGCTCACCTTCTTTGCCGCTCTGCTTGACGAGCTGCTTACGGCGCTCCTCGGTCAGGGGCGGTATGCCGATGCGTATGATTTCGCCGTTATTCTCGGGCATAATGCCTAGATCGCTGTTGATGATGGCTTTCTCGATGACCTTGAACATGTTCTTGTCCCAAGGTTTGATGGCGATGGTGCGTGCGTCGGGTGTGTTGACGGCTGCGCACTGGTTGATGGGCACCATGGCGCCGTAGTTGTCCACGCGGATGTTATCGAGTAGTCTCACATTGGCTTTGCCTGCGCGGATGTGTGAGAGTGCATCTTCGAGATACATCACGGCCTCTTCCATGCGCTCCTCGGCGGCGGAGAGGATTTCTTTTTTGTCTGCCATATCTGTTATTGTTTAGTGTTAACTTGATTGACTGCTTGAAGAAGACGGCTATTATGCCGCTTGCGGTGACAAAGATAGGGACTTTGGCTGAAATAACAAGCCATTTCACTGAAAAAACGTACGAAAAACGTAAAAAAAAGCCGTCTTTCATCTTGATTCTTTAATCTTTTCCCTATCTTTGCCCCGAAAAATGCACAATTTCCATGTGATGAGCACGACAGACCATGACATTCAACACTGGCTCGATCTGCTGCCTCCCATCTCACTTGACGAGATGAGCGGCATCAAGCTCATGAACCGTACCGATACGAAGTTTGTGACCAACAAACAGAAGCTGGCGGCGCTGCTGGAGCTGGCGCAAGGCAATTACTATGCGCAGGAGATTAACGGTTCGCGTATCGCCAATTATCGTACCGTCTATTGGGACACTCCCGACTATCGCTTTTATCTGGAGCATCACAATGGCCGTGCCCCACGCCAGAAGATTCGTGTGCGCACTTATCTGGATAGCGATCTCACGTTCCTGGAGGTGAAGACCAAGAATAATCACGGTCGCACGAAGAAGAAGCGCATCACGGTGCCCGACCACGACCGCGAAGTCATCAAGGAAGCGGGTGGCAGCGAGTTTACGCAACAGCTTACGGGCGAGACGATGGACGATGTCAATCCCACCGTGCAGAACCGCTTCCAGCGCATCACCCTTGTGAATATGGGTAAGACAGAGCGCCTCACCATTGATTTCAATGTCTGTTTCCACAACTATGAGACCAACGAAGATGCCGAGACCGGCGATTTGGTCATCATCGAGTTGAAGCGCGACGGCAATGTCTATTCCCCCATCTTGGAGTTGCTGCGGCGACTGCGCATCCACACCTCCGGCTTCTCCAAATACTGTATTGGCAGTGTGATGACCAACGCACACCTGAAACGCAACTGCTTCAACGAAAAGCTGGTCAGAATCCATAAATATGTAGGTAACTCCTTCCCGAAAATCTGAATCATCATAATACAAAATCATGGACTTTACACAAATTAACTACGCGATTGGCAATCTCTTCGGTGTCACGCTGTTTGATCCCCAGCAGTTCATCTCGCTGATCCTCCGTTTCCTCATCAACCTGGCCGTGGTGCTGATCATTGCGCGCAAGTACTACTTCCCGCGCAGTCATCGGCGCGATTACATGTTCATCTTTATCCTGATGTCGATGAGCATCTTCCTGCTGGTGAGCCTGATGGACGGCGGTGGCATGCAGCTTGGAGCCGCCATGGGTCTGTTCGCTATCTTCGGCATCATGCGTTTCCGCACGGAGGCTGTGCCCATCCGCGAAATGACCTATCTGTTCATGCTCATCGCCCTCAGCGTCATTAACGCTCTGGCGCATGGAGATTACCACCCGAAGGCCGACTACTGGGATGGCGTTGGCATCATCACCATCCTCTTCGTGAACTTGGCTTTCATCTGTATGGCAGCCCTCTTCGAGAGCTCCAAGGTCATCAGCCAAGAGTGCTCCAAGATCATCCGCTATGATAATGTCAGCCTCATCACGCCCGCGAAGCGCGAGGAACTGAAAGCCGATCTCGAGAAGCGCACGGGCCTGAAGATTACCCGCATCGAAGTGGGCATGCTGGACTATCTCAAAGACAGCGCCCTCATCCGCATCTTCTATGATGATCCCTCTGATGTGGGCAACAGCATCGCCCGCTACGGTCGTATGCCAAAGGAAATGTAAATCAACTCTTATGAAGCATACCGTTTCCCGATACCTCTTACTGCTCAGTTTCCTCCCGCTGTGTACCTATGCGCAGGAGACGCAGACCACCAGCGGCCTGTGGCAGGATCTGGAGCTGACCAAAGTGCTGCCCTACGACTGGGCTGTCAGCGCGGAGGCCGGCTACCGCACCACGTCGGACTTCAACGAGTTTGACCGTTTCCACGTAGGGCTGGGTGTTAGCCGCAAGTTGAGTAAGTATTTCAAGTTGAGTGCGGGTTATATCTTCATGACTAAGCACTTCTTGGAGGAGACGACGCCGCACTACAGCAGCTCAGGGCTCTACAACGGCTATAATGTGGATGCCGAGCATTGGACGCCGCGTCATCGTGCCTACTTCGACATAGCCGCAGACAAACGCTTCTGGAAAACGCTTCGCATCAGTCTGCGTGAGCGCTATCAGTACACCCATCAGCTGGCTCGCAGCGTTGAGCGCACGAAATACCGCGCTGACAGCTATGACGCGGCAGGCAACATCGTCGATTGGGAAGATCCTGAGACGACCATCAAGGAAAAGAGTGCCAAGAACCGTCACCTGCTGCGCTCCCGTCTGAAATTTGCCATTGACAAGAAAGGCTGGGACTGGGAGCCATACGTTTCTGCCGAGATTCATAACAACTTGCGCGAAGACTGGCATTTCGATAAGATCCGCGCCAGCGTGGGCGTTGACTACAGCGTCTCCAAGGTCGCAGAGATAGGCGTTGCTTACATCTTCACACATGAAAACGATGATGACGGCGACGAGAATGTACACGCAGTCAGCGTAGGCTATAAATACAAATTCTAATCACATTGTCTTTATACACACTGTTTATTCACTGTTTATTCATATAAGATTATGCAACACAAAATCATTCCTTATCTCCTGTTGACGGCCATCGCTACAACCAGCTTTCTGGTAGGTTGCGGCGAGGAAGATTCCGTCACCCCCAATGGCACGGATACCACGACGGTCAATCCGAGCAATCCTGACACCGCTAAGACAGATACGACTCAGATAGATACTACAGGACAAGATACCATCCCCGCAGACACTGGAGAGATCGTGATACCTGTAGATAGCACCATCCACATTGCCTGGAAGGGGACTACTGCCGAGGTGACGATAGACGATAAGCTCAAAGATGCGATAGCGTACAACGTCGTAGGCGCAGACGTTACCATCACCAATACCGATGAGACCGGCGAATTCCTGTTCGTTCTGAGCGGCTCCACTACCGATGGCTCATTCACCTATAATGGTACATACAAGACATCGTTCCAGTTCAGTGGCTTGAACATCACCTCGTCGAAGGGAGCTGCCGTGGATATTGAATGTGGTAAGCGCGTCAAGCTCAAGTTGGAGGACGGTACCACGAATAGCCTCAGCGATGCTGCCAGCGGTGAGCAGAAAGCAGCGCTCTACTGCCGTGGACACCTGGAGATTTCAGGCGGTGGAGACTTGAAGATTACGGGTAATGCGCGTCACGCGCTGGCAAGTAAGGAATACCTGCAGTTCAAGTCTTCCGTGGGTAAGATCAACATCGCCAAGTCTGCAGCCGACGGCATCCACTGCGGCGAGTTCCTGGAGATGAACGGCGGTACCGTCACGCTCAACAATATCGGTGCAGACGGTATTCAGGTAGAGACCGATGCCGACTCAGACGAATCCCTCAACGGCCAGTTCATCATGAATGGCGGTAGTATTAACCTGACCATGTCAGCGCAAGACACCAAAGGTATTCGTCTTGACGCCGCAGAGAACAATACATCCATCGTACCTCAAATGTATATCAATGCAGGTTCCATCACCGTCAACCTTACGTCCACTGCGCTCGGCAGTAAGGCAATCGCCAGCGACGGAAACCTCACGATAGGTACGAGTACCACGTCGCCCACGATCAACGTTACCGTGGCAGCCGGTACCTATACCGATCCTTCAACCGATGAGGAAAATCGTGCGACGGGCTTGAAGGCAGATCAGACACTGACCATCGCCGGCGGTACAACGACGGTCGCTGCGACTGGAGCTAAAGCGCGTGGCGTGCGTGCTACCACGCTGGTGGCTACAGGAGGTACCCTCACGGTGACCAATACCGGCTCGAAGAGTCAAGGCATCAAGCTTGATAACACCTTCGTTTCAGGTCAGGGTGGAACTGTCCAAGGTAATTTCAAGTACTGATTATCGATACCTAATATGAATGACGAATGACGAGTCACGACTCGTCATTCGTCATTATTTTAGTGCAGCAGACGGACTCGCCCGGCATCAATACGCAGCAGGATGAACAGCAGGAGGGTGAAGCCCCAGAGCGAACTGCCGCCGTAGCTGAAGAAGGGTAGGGGAATGCCTATGACGGGCATCAGGCCTAGCACCATGCCGATATTGATGACGAGATGAAAGAGGATGATGGAAAAGACGCAGTAGCCATAGACGCGCCCAAAAGCAGTTGGTTGGCGCTCTGAAATATGGATGATGCGTAGTAGCAACAGCAGGAAAAATACCAGGACGGCGGAGGCTCCGATGAAGCCCTGTTCTTCGCCGACGGTACAGTAGATGAAATCTGTCTCTTGCTCAGGGACGTACTTCAGCTTTGTCTGCGTGCCATTGAGGAAACCCTTGCCTTCGAGCCCGCCGGAGCCGATGGCAATCTTCGCCTGATTCACGTTGTAGCCGATACCGTTGGGGTCATCGCGTAAGCCCAGAAGCACATAGACGCGGTTTTTCTGGTGCTCAGCAAGGTGATCGACTAAGGTGCTGGCAGATAGGTGCAAGGCCACAGAACCAACGATGAAGATGCCTAGGTAAAAATAGCGTAGGCGCTGCAGGCTTTGGAAAGAACCGAAGTTCCGTTCGGCACTCAGCGACTCACGGATAGCAGCCGGACGGCAATATTCATAATAGAGGATGAGCGAAAAGATCAGCACTAATATCGTGACGAGGACATCGCCAAGACTGATCAGGCCGCCCAGCAAGGGATCCTCAGAGAAGCGCAGCCCCACGACAACATAGGATACTGCTGCGATACCCAGAAAGAGGACGAAGCCTGGCAGTCCCTCGCGATAGAGCATCAGGGAGAGACTGAGATAAACAAGTGCCGAGCCCGTCTCCTTCTGCATCACGATCAATGCCATCGGCAGGAGGATGAGGGCGATACTTACCGCCATATTCTTCCACGACCCTTCGAGCTTGAATCCGTAGCTACTCATGAATTTGGCCAAGGCCAAAGCGGTGGCGAACTTGGCGAACTCCGCCGGCTGCAGGCTGAAGGGACCTATTTTGATCCAGGACATCGACCCTTTGATGTCGTGAGCCAGAAACGGCGTCGCCAGGAGTAGGAGCATCAGTGCCGCGTAGATGATGTAGGAAAAGGTATCAAAGATACGGTCGTCAGTCATCATCACGATAAATCCCAGTAAGATGGACGAGGCAATCCATACGAGCTGCATACCCGTACGCGTCCCCGTTGATGCCAGCGAGAGGAAGTCGCGAGGGTCACCATACTCGTAGCATGCGCCGCAGATACTGAGCCAGCCCATACTCAGTAGCAAAACGTACAGTATGATGGTGAGCCAATCGATACTGCGGAAGATGCTTTTTTGTTTATCGGACGTAGTCGCCATAATTGATCGTTCTGTTTGCGAACACCTCTGCCTTGGCCTCGCTGGCGGGAGAGAGTTGCCCATTAATAAACTGTTCCATCATCAATGCGCCGATGGGTACACCATAAGTAGCGCCCCAACCACCGTTTTCCACATAGACGGCGATGGCAATCTGAGGATTCTCGCGCGGCGCAAAGCCCATGAAAACGGAGTGGTCATGTCCACGGTTCTGAGCCGTACCGGTCTTGCCGCAGGTGACATATTGCGTGGTGTAGGCCGAGCGGCATGTTCCGCCTTCTACAGCGCGCTGCATACCGCTGCAGATCACCTCGTAATTCGCTGGTGATACCATCGTGTGGCGCCGTTGTGTATAGATGGAGTCGATTTGGTCGTCCTGAATCTCTTTGACGATGTGCGGTGTGATGAACCACCCGCGGTTGGCTATCGTGGCACAGAGATTCGCTATCTGTAACGGCGTGAGTGTAACCTCGCCCTGACCGATGGAGATGGAGATGACCGTAAGGCCGTTCCATGAGCCCTTGTAGGCCTTGTCGTAGAAGTCGGCATTGGGTATCATGCCGCGTTTCTCACCTGGCAGATCCACGCCCAGCCGATAGCCGAAGCCCATGCTGACCATGTAATCCTTCCACGTTGTCATAGCCTCCTGCACAGTGTGGTAGTTCTTGCGGTTGTTGAACATATTGTACAAGCCCCAGCAGAAGTAGCCATTGCAGGAAGTGCCGATGGCGGGGATGAGGGAGAGGGGAGAGCCGTGGCCGTGACAACCGACTTTCAGGCTTCCAAAACGGAAGCCGTGTGAACAGGGATAAGCGGTCTCTGGCGTGATGATACCTTCCTGAAGGAATGTCAGCGCCTGTGAGGTCTTGAAGGTAGAGCCCGGAGGATAAGTGCCCATGATGGCGCGGTTCAGTAGCGGCTTCATGGGGTCATGCGAGAGTTCCTGATGTTTCTTACCGCGCTGGCGCCCTACCATCGTACGAGGATCGTAGGTCGGCGAGGTGACCATGCACAGAATCTCACCCGTAGAGGGCTCTATGGCCACGATGCTTCCTAACTTACCCTGCATGAGTCGTTCGCCTAACTTCTGCAGCTCGACATCGATGCTCAGGGTGATGTTCTTTCCGGGTGTCGGCTGCTGGTCGAAGAGTCCGTTCTGATAGCGTCCTTTGATGCGCCCGTGGACATCGCGCAGCAGAATCTCTGAGCCCTTGATGCCGCGCAGCTGTTTCTCGTAGCTGCATTCCACGCCCTGCTTGCCGATGTAATCGCCCATACGATAGTAGTCATCCTCCTTGATGTCCGAGGGATTGACCTCACCGATGTCGCCCAGGATATGGGCTGCATAGGGGTAGGCGTACTGACGGATGCTTCGCTTTTGGATGTAGAAGCCGGGGAAGCGGAACAACTTCTCCTGGAAGTTGCTGAATTCCTCCACGGACAGCTGGCTCATGAACAGTTGCTGTGTGTAGCGCGAGTAGCCGGGGTTACGCCGGCGGTCCTTAATCTCTGCCATACGCCGATTGTACCAAGCCGTGTCGATGCCGAGGCTCTCGCAGAGGTCCAGTGTATCAACGCCGATTTGTTCCTGCATGACAACCGTGATGTCGTAAGCCGGCTGATTATAAACGAGTAGCTTGCCATTGCGGTCGGTAATGGCACCACGAGCCGGGAAGAGAACATGGTGCATCAACGCGTTGGAGTCGGCACGTATTTTGTAGTCGTCGGAGGTCATCTGCAGCACAAAGAGGCGTATGATATACACCACGACAATGAGGACGGCAGCACCGCCCAACACATATTTGCGTTTTGCAAGATGAAAGTCCTCGTTGTTCATGATTAAATCTTCTTCTTGGTCTTGCGGAAACCTTCAAAAACAAGACAGAGCAGCCACGTCAGTAGCCAGCTGCTGGCACAAGAGATAGCCCAGTCCACGATGTTGTGGAAGCTGAATGCCAGCACGAGGTAATAAACGACAACGAAGAGCCCCGTGATGATGGCTGCATAGCGGGCATAGGTGAAGAATCCCAGCGTGGAATAATTGGGTGTCAGATCTTCGACAGCATCGTCAGGGACAATACGCTTCAGTAGTGGGGGCTGAATGAAGGCTGTCAGCGTCAGGGCTGCAGCGCCCACGCCAGGTGTCAGCGCGCCGATATCCGTGAGCAGTCCGCAGACGAAGCCCCATAACAGACTCATCCACACTTCTGTGTTCAATGGGAACATCAACAGCAGATAGACGAAAGGAAGGGGCGTGGCATAGCCAAAGAGATGTACGTGATTGAACACGAGCATCTGTGCCGCCACGAGGACCAGCATCCATATCAGTCGCTGTATGAGTGTGATGAGCATTTTTTTAGGCGCTGCTAAAGGCAGTAGATTGATGTTTAACGTTTAGAGGCTGGCTACGGAGTCCGCATTGTTTTCCAGATCGTGTAGCTCCTGATGGAACTCCTGTGTGACTACAAGCACGTTCTGCAAGCGGGAGAAGTCGGTGCTCAGATGCACCTTCAGCCGATAGCTAAGTCCGTCGGAACTGTTCTCGATGGCGCTGATCTTACCCACGAAGATACCGGCAGGGAAGACCGAGCTGAAGCCGCTCGTCTCTACCGAATCGCCAACCTTGAAGCGCGCATGACGGGGAATATCGTCAAGTACCGCGTAGAGTGGGCTGCCTCCTTCCCATCGCAGATAACCGAAATAGGAAGAGCCGCGCAGGCGGCAGCTGATGTTGGAGCGGCTGTTCAGCAGCGGTTGCACGATGGCATAGTGCCGCGAGGTCATATAGACGATGCCTACGATGCCTGTGCCGCAGATGACGCCCATCTCAGGTAGGATGCCGTCCGCCTCACCTTTGTCGATGGTGATGAAGTTGTTGCGGCGCAGGACACTGTTCGTGATGACGTGTGCCGGCTGTAGTGTGATACCAGTCATCCGCTCGGCCATGATGCGCTCCGCATAGGTGGTGTCATGTGTGAGCAACGCCAACCGCTCGGACAGTACCTCGTTATTTTGTTCCAGGGTCAAGTTGCGCTGCGTCAGCGCCTCGTTGACTTCGCCGAGATGGATGAAGCGCAAGGCATTCTCTTCCCAAGCATAGATGCGGCCCACCACATTGTTGGCGGTTGTCACCCACAAGCTGTTGTGATAATGATTGAACTGGAAGAGCAGCACAAAGCTAAACCCTTCCAGAACAATTAATATCAACCAATGATGATACTTGGTTAAGAAGTCTAATAATGCGCGCATCCGACGGGATTACATGAGGAACGAGAAGTTGCGGATGTTCTTCAGAGCCACGCCCGTGCCGCGTGCTACGCTGCGTAGCGGATCCTCTGCCACGTGGAAGGGGATGTTGATTTTGTCTGTGAGTCGCTTGTCCAGACCGCGCAACAGGGCACCACCGCCTGTGAGATAGATACCGTTGTGCACGATATCAGCATAGAGCTCAGGGGGCGTCTCTTCGAGGGCACTCAGGACAGCAGTCTCAATCTTGGCAATCGTCTTCTCCAGACAGTGCGCGATTTCCTGATAGCAGACGGGAACAGCCATAGGCAGCGCCGTAATACGGTTAGGACCATGAACAACGTAGTCCTCAGGGGCATCCTCGCCCAACTCGGAGAGCGCAGAACCTACGTGTATCTTGATACGCTCAGCCATGCGTTCGCTGACCTTGACGTTGTGCTGACGAGCCATGTACTCCTGAATGTCAGCGGTGAGGTCGTCACCCGCAATGCGGAGGCTCTTGTCGGCTACGATACCGCCGAGGGAGATGACGGCAATCTCGGTGCTACCGCCGCCTATATCGACAATCATGTTACCCTGGGGTGCTACCACGTCCAGGCCGATACCGATGGCAGCAGCCATAGGCTCGTAGATGAGATAGACCTCGCGGCCGCCAGCGTGTTCAGCGCTGTCGCGAACGGCACGCAGTTCTACTTCCGTACTGCCGGAGGGGACGCCGATAACCATTCGCATACTGGGCGTAAAGAAGCGATGTCCCACGTTGACCATCTTGATGAGGCCACGCATCATCTGCTCACAGGCGTTGAAGTCTGCGATGACGCCATCGCGTAGCGGACGGATTGTGCGGATATCGGGGTGTGTCTTTTCGTACATCTGCTTGGCCTTCTCACCCACGGCAATCATCTTCTCGCTGTGGCGGTCCAAGGCGACAACCGAAGGCTCGTCAACGGCAATCTTGCCGTCAGCCATAATGATGGTATTGGCCGTCCCAAGGTCAATAGCAATTTCTTTGGTAAAGGAGAATAATCCCATAGTTAATTGATTTTACTTTTTGAACCATGCGTTGATGGCAGTGTCGTAGTGGCTGCTAACGCCGAAGGCGGCTGTGGCGAACTCGCGGCGTTGGGCCAGTGTGGTGACAGCACCTTGTGCATTGAGGATGTCCAGGAGGGGCTTGTACTGCTCCTTGCTGGGGATGATGACTACGTCATTGAAATTCTTGGCGCCTGCGCGGATGAGGCTGATGCCGCCTATGTCAATCTTCTCGATGATGTCGGCTTCGCTGGCGCCGCTGGCAACCGTCTGCTCAAAGGGATAGAGATCTACGATGACGAGGTCAATCTCAGGAATCTCGTACTGTGCCATCTGCTGGCGATCGCCTTCCAATTCGCGGCGACCCAGGATGCCGCCGAACACCTTGGGGTGCAGCGTCTTTACGCGGCCGCCCAGAATGCTGGGATAGGTGGTGACATCTTCAACCTTCTGGCAGGGGTAGCCCAGACTCTCGATGAAAGCCTGTGTGCCGCCGGTGCTGAGGAACTTCACGCCTTCCTCGTTCAATTTCTTGAGGAGCTCTTCCAGTCCATCCTTATGGAAGACAGAGATGAGCGCAGTCTTTATTTGTTTCTTGTCCATGTTTATTTCAGTTTTGCTAATGTTTCCTTAATTCTCTTCATCGCCTCTACGATATTCTCGTCGCTGGTGGCATAGCTCATGCGGAAACACTCGGGGCTGCCAAAGGCGTCGCCGCCGACGGTAGCCACATGTCCCACCTCCAGGAGGTACATGGCGAAGTCTGTACTGTTATTGATGACGCGGTCGCCGTCACGCTTGCCAAAGTAGCTGCTGCACTTGGGGAAGAGGTAGAAGGCGCCCTGCGGGTCGTTCACTTCCAGTCCGGGAATCTCCTTGGCCAGCTTCACGATGAGGTTCTTGCGGCGCTCGAAAGCCTGACGCATATCCTCTACGCACTGTTGGGAACCGGTGTAGGCGGCTTCTGCAGCTTTCTGGCTGACAGAGCAGGGGCCGCTGGTGTATTGTCCCTGAAGCTTGTTACAGCCCTTTACGATCCATTCGGGAGCGGCGATGAAACCGATGCGCCAGCCCGTCATTGCGTAAGCCTTCGAGACACCGTTGATGATGACCACGCGGTCGCGGATGCTCTCGAACTGTGCGATGCTCTCGTGCTTGCCTACATAGTTGATGTGCTCATAGATCTCATCTGCCAGCACGATGATGTTCTCGTGGCGGGCGATGACCTCTGCCAGACCTTGCAGCTCTTCCTTGCTATAGACGGAACCTGTGGGGTTCGAGGGAGAGCAGAGGATGAAGGCGCGTGTCTTGGGTGTGATAGCGGCTTCCAGCTGAGCGGGCGTAATCTTGAAGTCCTGCTCGATGGGTGCGTCGATGAAGACGGGGGTGCCCTCTGCCAGCAGCACCATCTGCGGATAGCTGACCCAGTAGGGAGCAGGAATGATAACCTCATCGCCAGCATTCACCAGCGCCATAATGGCGTTGCAGACGCTTTGCTTGGCACCGTTGGAGCAGAGGATCTGCGAGGGTGCAAAGGTGAGGCCGTTCTCGTTCTTCAGCTTCTCCACGATGGCTTGTTTCAGCGCGGGATAACCGGGGACGGGTGAGTAGCGGGAGTAATTCTCCTCCACCGCACGGATGGCGGCTGCCTTGATGTGGTCGGGCGTGTTGAAATCAGGCTCGCCGACGCTCATGTTGATCACATCGACGCCCTGAGCCTTCAGTTCGCTGCTACGCTGGCTCATAGCCAGTGTGGCCGAGGGGGCCAGGCGGTTCAGACGATCGGATAAAGTGTTCATATCATTGGGTTTTATGTTTCGTGTGCAAAGATAGTGAAAAGTTAAGGACGAAAAGTGAAAAGTAGATAGTTTTTTTCAAGGAGTCCGTAAATTCCTAATATCTATCAACCGACGTTGCTTATTTGTTGAAATGAAGCATGTGTCCCATGCGTTGTTGCTTGGTCTTGAGGTAGCGTTCGTTGTAGGGATTGGGCTTCACTTCAATGGGTACATTCTCCACAATTTCCAGGCCGTAGGCTTCCAGTCCCACGCGCTTCACGGGGTTGTTGGTGAGGAGGCGGATTTTGTGGACACCCAGCTGGCGCAGGATCTGTGCACCCACGCCGTAGTCGCGCTCATCCGGGCGGAATCCCAGGTGTACATTGGCCTCCACGGTGTCCTCGCCCTGCTCCTGCAGTTTGTAGGCTTTCATCTTGTTGAAGAGTCCGATGCCGCGTCCTTCCTGATTCATGTAGAGCAGGATGCCCTTGCCTTCCTGGTCAATCATCTGCATGGCGCGATGCAGCTGCTCGCCGCAGTCGCAGCGCTGACTGCCGAAGATGTCGCCTGTAGCGCATGAGCTGTGGACACGTACCAGAATCGGCTCGTCCGGCTCCCATTCGCCTTTGATGAGCGCCACGTGCTCCAGTCCGTTGGAGATCTGGCGGAAGGTGATGTCGCGGAAATGGCCGTAGGCGGTGGGCAGATCCACCTCGGGCGCTGCCTCTACCATCTGCTCGCGTTGCAGGCGATAGGCGATGAGGTCGCGGATGGTGATGATCTTGATGCCGTGCTTGGCAGCTACTTCCTGCAGCTGTGGCATGCGTGCCATCGTGCCGTCAGGATTCAGGATTTCGATGAGGGCGGCAGCAGGCTGCAGTCCGCACAGTCGTGCCAAATCCACGGCCGCCTCTGTGTGGCCTGCGCGACGCAGCACGCCGCGGTCTTGGGCATACAACGGATTGATGTGTCCTGGGCGCCCGAAGTCGGCAGCCTTGGCCTCTGGGTTGGCCAGATGGCGGATGGTGGCCGCACGGTCGTTGGCGCTGACGCCTGTGGTGCAGCCCTCCAGCTTATCCACCGTTACGGTGAACGGTGTGCCCAGCATCGAGGTGTTGTCCTGCACCTGATGCGGCAGTTCCAGCTCCTCGGCCCGACTGATGGTGATGGGTGCGCAGAGCACGCCGCGCCCCTCGCGGAGCATGAAGTTGACCTTCTCGGGTGTCACCTTCTCGGCGGCGATGATGAAGTCGCCTTCGTTCTCGCGGTCCTCGTCGTCCACGACAATCACGAACTTACCCTCCTTGAAGTCCTCCAGGGCTTCGTCGATGGTTGCAAGGGGATAGGTCTCTGGTGTGTTTTGATTCATATCGTATATTTTTGTTGTTTACATTTTCAGTCTCTCACAAATGTACTTGCATTGCTTCTGCAACTGCTCCAGGTCGCGCCACAGACGCAGGCGGTAGCGCCAGATGCGTATCCACAGCACGATGCCGATGGGGAACAGGACACCGATGATGGTGTTCAGTGTGGGCTTGCGGAAGGGGCGTGTGTGGGCATCGGGTGCCAGGATGGAAATCTCGTTCAGCGCGCCGATGATGCGATTGTCGCGGCTGTTGGACAACTCCTCCACGATGGCCTCCAAGCGGTCGCTGAGACCGATGACCGCCGTGTCGGCTTCGTAGCGGAAGAAGACGCGGAAGTAGTTGGGCATCTTCCACAGGTTGTGGCTCTGCTCGTAAGCTGCGCAGTCCGTGCTGAACTGCTCCAGGATGGGAAGCATCTTGGCGGCATCCACCTCGTTCATGATCACCTCCTTGCGCACGATGTTGCGCTTCAGTCGGAGTCCGAAGAGCTTGCGGAAGAAGCGCTGGTAGCCCTCTACATTGAACACCGCGGAGTCCTGATTGGACTTCCACGTCAGCCACGCGCCGATGGGTGCCAGCACCATCGTGCTCAGCCACAGCCCGAAGGCCACGTCCCACTCGCCGCTCTTGGCCAGTTTCTCGCCGGAGATGTTCACCATGTAGTAGAAGATGAAGAACACCACCGATACCACCACGGGCACACCCAGTCCGCCCTTGCGGATGATGGCGCCGAGTGGTGCGCCGATGAAGAAGAACATCAGGCACGCCAGCGACAGGGCGTATTTCTTGTGCGTCTCCAGTTTGTGGATGCGTAGCTGTCGGTTATGGTAGTAGCTGTCCTCGCGCATCATCTCTGTCTGCACCTCGCCGCTGCGGACACGGTCCAGCGCCTGGCGCACGGCGCGGTTGCGCTCCTGATCTGTCAGCGAACTATAGACCGAGTCGTAGTCCAGCGGCTCGTCCACAATGCGCTGTGCCAGCTCTGCGGAGTCTGAGCGCCCCTCCAGTCGTGTGCTCGTCAGGAACGTATATCCGTACTGCTTGTAGCGGTCACGCCCCACGGAGTCCAGGTAGTGGGCGATGGAATCAACGCCGTGTGCCAGCTGTTTCAGTCCCTTGGTCTGCGCATTGTCGTTGAAGAGGTTGGCGTCCATGACGCTGAAATTGTTGTCAAAGGGTATCAGATCCACCTCCGTCTTGAACGTCTCGCGCAGGTACGGCACCGTGCTCTTGTCCATCGCGCTACCCGTATTCTGCATGTTGCGGAAGCGCTGTCCGTCGTAGAGCGTCAGCTTCAGGTGCATCTGGTCCTCCGTCGCTTGGATGCGTCCGGAGTCCGCGATGACCACCTGCGTGTCGTCAAAGCCCGTCCCTTGCGTGTAGATCATGATGCCGTAAAGCATACCTGTTTCCAGGTCCTTGTGCTCCACGAACAGGTTGTAGCCGGGTATCTCGTTGTAGAAGATGCCTTCGGGGATTTCCAGCTCAGGCGATTTCTGGCGCATGGAATAGAGTAGGGCAGCCAGCTGTTTGCTGGACTCTGGCGCGATCACATCCTGAAAGTAGAACGAGCCGCCCGTCACGGCCAACGCAAACACCAGCACGGGTCGGAGAATGCGTACCAGCGGGACGCCTGCGGCCTTCATGGCCAGCAGCTCCAGGCGCTCACCCATGTTGCCGAAGGTAATCAGCGCAGCCAGCAGTAGCGCCAGCGGCAGCGAGATAGGCACCAGCGTCATCGCCGCGTAGAAGAAGAACTTGGCCAGCACCTCCATCGACAGGCCCTTGCCGATCAGGTCCTCCACGTAGCGCCACAGGAACTGCATCATGAAGATAAACAGACAGATAAAGAAGGTCCCCGCAAACAGGAGCGAGAACTGCTTCAAGATGAATATGTCTAATTTCTTAATGATTCGCATGTGTCGTACGTGTATGTACGCGTCGCGCCGTGCGCGAAAGCGGCTGCAAAGGTAGTGCTTTTTGATGGAAAACACAAAAAAAGCCGCGTCTTTTCTTCAAGACACGACTTTTTTGGTTGGTCGGAAAGAGGCGACTCGAACGCCCGACCCCTACGTCCCGAACGTAGTGCGCTACCAACTGCGCTACTTTCCGAACACGCACGATATTTTCTCGTTTGCGGGTGCAAAGGTACAATATTTTTGGTTAATGGCGAAGAAAACGGCCTTTTTTTCGCTATTTTTGCAATATTTTTGCACAAAACCTTGCAGGATTCGCGAAAAAGCTCTACCTTTGCACCCGCAAATCGCAAAACGATGCTGGTGTCATAGCTCAGTTGGTAGAGCAAAGGACTGAAAATCCTTGTGTCCCCGGTTCGATTCCTGGTGACACCACAGACCCTAATTGATTCTCAATCAGTTAGGGTTTTTCTTTTGTCCACAAGCAAAGAGAACAGGTGCCTCATAGATGACCATATAGGAACAATATCAGTACGACTGACAACCTGTTCAGGTATTTGACTGTCAACTACATCAGGAACTAAACACCGAAATCAGGAAAAAACACTGTTTTGTTACAGTGTTACAGTGTTACAGTTCAAAAATTATTAACAAAAAACCGAAAATCAAATCTATATATATAAATATATATATATTTATATATATAGAATTTTTTGCGTTTTTGAATTTTTTAAAATCGAACTGTAACACTGTAACACTGTAACAAAACTTTCATGCACGACTAAGTCTTAAAATATTTAACACTTGAAAAGCGAAAAAAGTTCGAAAAACATTCGTTAACCGCAATGTCCAAGTTGTATCTTTGCAACGTCTTAAGACAATTGAG
>JAILQO010000017.1 GCA_024698925.1 Bacteroidaceae bacterium
CATTGCTGCCTCACGAGGCAGCGATACCGTGCTGATCTGCATCACGGGCATTCACGGCAACTTCTACAGCAATCCGTTCTATTATAATATCGGTGACACGCTGACGGCGGCTGGCATCGACTTCATCTATGCCCAGACGAACGATGCTTTCGGGGCTATCCGAACCACGAACACGCATACAGGACGGGAAGAGATTATCGGGTCGTGGAACGAACGGTTTGCACTGACTGACGAGGATGTGGCCGCCTATCTGGATTATGCCGAAAAGCAAGGTTACAAGCATATCATTCTGGCTGGTCACTCGCTTGGGGCGAATAAGGTCATCTACTATCTCTCGCACCATCTTGACCAGCGTGTGGAGCATTTCCTTCTGCTGAGTCCTGCCAACCTCGACTACATGACAGCCAGCGTGACACCTCAACAGCGTGACATCATCCGACGGCTTTATGAACAGGGGCAAAGTGAAAAAATGCTGCCCTTCCTGCTGATGGGCTGGGTGGAGTGTACCGTGGGGACAGCCTACGACTGGACGTGGAGCGGACTATTGAATAATGTGCATACGCAGCCTGACGGGGACTTCCATCAAGTTTCCAGGATAACGCATACAGGTGCTCTGCTTATCGGCACCTACGACAACTTTACCGATGGCGACCCGTCGGGCTTCCTATGCAACATCAACGCTCACATGCCGACAGCCAGCGAGAACCGCCTGCTCTTCATCGAGCGCACAGGTCACACCTATCAGCAAAAGCAGCAGGAACTGGCCGACAAGATTCTGCAACTGATTAAAGATTGGAGAAAGGAGTAACACAATGCCGTTTATCATTTCAAGAACTAACCGCAGCATCAGCCGCGAACAGGAACAACAGTTGAAAACCCGCCTCGGCAAAGCCATCTGCCTGGTGCCGGGCAAGAGCGAACAGTATCTGATGCTTGGTTTCGAGGATAACTGCCGCCTCTGGCTTCGCGGTGATGACAGTCAGCCGATGGCCTATGTCGAAGCAGCCATTTGGGGCAACGAGGCTCATCTGGGCTACGATGAGTTCACCGCCGAGGTGACCCGCATCTTCCACGACGTGCTGGGCATTGCACCTGACTGCATTTATATCCGCTACAGCGACATTCCCGATTGGGGTGTGGCTGGTCACAACTTTGATAGGAATAAATATTTATAGGATATGAACAAGATAACACTGACCACATTTACTGACCCGATGATGGGTTTGTCGTATGAGTGCGAACCCATCTTCCGTAAGTTGGAAACCCACTTTGCAGGGCAGATAGAGTTTCGGTATTTCATGGGCTTGCTCGTGCGCAATGTCTATGAATTGGCCGACTGTAATGAACTGGCACAGAGTCCTGCACTCGGACTTCACCGCTACAATGCCCGCCTTGCCAAGATCTACGAGAACGAGGAGCAAATCAGCGGTATGCCAATCAACATGGATGGCTTCTGCCTTTTCTCTACAGAGCAAACATCGTCATTGCCGCTCAATCTCGCTTACAAGGCTGCTGAGTTGACGGCTCCCGAACTGTCAGACCGCTTTCTCTACAACCTGCGCTATGCTACCATCGTTGAGACTCGTCCCACCACGAAACTTGAAGAAATCCTGAAGGTTGTCCGTCTGACGTGCATTGACGAGAAGCTGTTCCTCCAGCATTATCAGGACAGTAGTGCAGAAACGGCTCTGGACGGTGACCTCACCCGCATGCACGCTTTGGGCATCCATACGCTGCCTGCCTATCTGTTGGAGTGCGAAGGAAAGCAGATGCTGATAAAACACCTTATCGGCTACGATGCCTTCGTAGATGCCATCAGGGAATTGTCACAGGGTTGCATATATCCGCAGCCCGTAGAGCAGTCTCTGGTGTCCGTCCGTCAGTTGCTGGAGCAGCATCCTCTTATTTCGCCTATCGAACTGCGTGAGGCTTTCGATTTCAATACCACAGATGACGTACGCCAGTTTATCCAGCCGATGATTGACAGCGGCGAGGTGAGCATCCGTGATGTCAAGCGAGGCTGGTTCATTGAAAAGAGAAAGGAACAATATGAAAACGTTATTTGATACTACGACATTGGGCCAGCTGACGCTGAGGAATCGTATCTGGCGTTCGGCCACATGGCTCGCCCTTGCTGATGCGGAGGGAAATGTGACGGATGAGATTGTCAAGACGTATGAAGAGCTGGCCAAGGGGGGCGCAGCGATGATAGTGACGGGACTGACATCCATCGTGGAGCATGATGCGGAGATTGGCGGTGGAGCCAAATTCTATGATGACCGATTTATAGAGGGCCACAAACGACTAACTGATGCCGTACATAAACATGGGGCATTGGTGATGATGCAGACGGCTATCGTGGATGGGCCAGTGGATGAACTAAGTACTGAGCAGGTGGAATACATCGTGCGACAGTTCGGCGATGCTGCCCGTCGAGCAGAGCAGGCAGGATATGACGGCGTACAGATTCATGCTGCCCATTTCTTCTATCTGAGCAAGTTCATCAGTCCGCTGCTGAACCATCGTACAGACCGCTATGGCGGCAGTCAGCGTGACAGAAGCCGAATCCTCTATGAGATACTGAAGGATATGCGAAGCAAGACGGGTGACGGCTTTCTCATCACCATGAAGATCAACTCTACCGATGAATATCCTGGCGGGCTGACGGTTCAGGACTTTCTGGTGTCTTGCAAGCTAATGGCCGATGCCGGCATCGATGCCATTGAGGTGAGTGGCAACGGAACGTCGCACACAGGCATCAAGGCTGGACGCAACGAGGGCTATTTCCGTGCTGCCGCCATGTCGTTGGCTGCACTCGTTGATGTTCCCGTAGTGCTCGTCGGAGGCCTGCGCTCCATCGAGAAAATTAACCAGTATCTTGATGAGACCAAGATAGAGTATATCAGCCTCTCCCGTCCTCTCATCCG
>JAILQO010000022.1 GCA_024698925.1 Bacteroidaceae bacterium
TGGAGAACGAAACAGTGTGGCTAAATGTAGAGCAGATGTCGCTCCTTTTTAATCGTGAGGAGTCAAATGTTCGTCGCCATATAATTAATGTATTCAAAGAGGGTGAACTTGAAAGAGAGAATAACGTGCATTTTTTACACGTTAATGGAGTGAAAAAGCCAGTTCCCTTTTATAACCTCGATGTCATCATCTCCGTCGGTTATCGCGTTCTACACCTACTGCCTCCTACACTTACGCCCCCCCCTCCTCGGCCTCTTTGCCATCGGCCTCTATCTCGCCTCGTTAAGACGATAGGGCGGTTTGGTTGCCTTAAGTAATCGCATATAAAAAAGTATACTTTTTATATCTGAGAAAGTGCACATTTTTTATCTGGAAACCATAAGGGTACTTTTTTGGCTATTTCTTTTGTGCGAACGGGATTAATCGCTATATTTGCGGCGAGATTAAACTAATATTTTATAAGCAAAATCCGTAATTCAATACTATGAGCAGAAGTAAGTTTTACGATGCGATAAAAGACGTGATTGATGAAAGGGGCGTAGAAACGCCATACAAGAATGGATTAACACTCTATTTCCCCAATACCGACTACACCTATCCGTTCAAATGCGACGGATACATGGAGCCTGTCGTTAACGGTAATAAATTCCGTTTAATTATTGAGTATAAGTTGGATGAGTTGCTCAATGACAAGTCTGGCAAAGCCAAAGTACTGATACAGGTGATATGGTATCTGAAGAGATTTGAATTGGATGGGAAGATTATACCTAATGTATGCCTCGTAGGAGATAAAAACGAATGCTTTGCGTTGCAAACCAATCCTTTGTTGAAATATTTAGATGAAGAGGTAGATTGGGATTCAGCTCCTTCACAGGCTCACATCAACTACCCCGAAGTGGTAGCCAAAATCGCTAATGATGTTGACATCAATCCGTTTGTCTTTAATATCGATGAGAATTTCAGTTTCAAAGTAGTAGCTGAGAAAATACAAGATCTGGCTTATAATATCCAACGGTACGTTCGAGTAACTGAGCACAATATTTCTAATATCTTTGACTATTTCTGCAAAAATGTTCTGAAAGGCAAAAACAAACTGAACGGACATGATTTGGTAGGTATTTTCATGGGTGTGCTGAACGATTCTACCAACTACTATCAGCATCCTAGCAAGCCGAATATCCTTGTGTGCAACGGCATAAACGTGAATATGGACGGCAGTAATTTCAAGTCCTTCTTTGGCTATTTCGATAGGAATTATACGCCACAAGAGAAGACAAGAATGACCAGTATAGCTGACCGTTTGATAGAGGATGCCGATAGACGAATGAAAGGAGATTTTTGGACACCGACACTATTTGTTGATTATGCTCATCAAATGCTTGAACGTGAATTGGGGGAAGACTGGAAAGAGCAATATGTTGTTTGGGATAATTGTTGGGGAACTGGCAATCTTACTCGAGATTACCTTTTCGGGGAATTGTACTGCTCAACACTATTTCAAAGTGAATTGGATATGGGTGCGAATTACAATCCCGAAGCAACGAAGTTCCAGTTTGACTTTTTGAATGACTATATTCCAATCCCTGATGACATTATACAGTATCAATCAAAAATACCACAGGGACTATATGAGGCACTTAAACAGAATAAGCCTATCGTATTCTTCCTTAATCCTCCATATGCAACATCAAGTAGCGATTATGGTAAAGGAACTGACAACACAAAGGGTACAGGTTCTTGTGATACGGCTGTTAAGAAAAATATGGTTCGTGAGGGCATGGATAATGCCAGCAAGAACTTATACGCACAGTTTTTATACCGTATAATGCGAATTAAACAGGTCTTCCATCTGACCAACTGCCATATTGGTCTATACTCTCCCCCGTTGTTCTTGACAGGACCAGCTTGGGCTGTATTTAGAAAAAATTTCTTGAAAGAATTCGCTTATGTAAACGCTTGCCAATTTAAAGCTAGTCACTTCGCTGATGTTTCAGATAGTTGGGGTATATCATTCACAATTTGGAAATCAGGCGAAACCACAAACAAGGAAAGTTTCTCTTTTGAGTTGATTGATGATATTGAAGGAGAAATCCAAACCGTAGGACGTAAGATTGTGTACAATATTGACGGCAAAGCTTCTGCAAAAGATTGGATTAAGCAACAAATCAAAGGAATCAGTGTAGAAGAGAAGCCGACATTTTCAAGTGCTCTATCTGTTAAAGAAGGCAAGAACTGTAACACGAAGATCAATAGAAATGCTTTAGGATGCTATTCCAATATGGGTAATAATGTTGACCAAAATCAACTGAAAGTCTCCATTTTCACCAGTTGTGATTCTTCCAACGCGAATGGTCTTTCAATAATGCCTGAGAACTATGAGCGTGTTGTATCATTATTTGCGGCTCGCAAACTGATAGAGAAGAACTGGATTAACTCGAAGGATGAATATCTGGCTCCAGATGAAACACATCCTAAGTTTCAAGAGTTTGTAAATGATTCCATTATACTCTCGCTTTTTAATACTGCCAGCAATCAATCCTCCTTACGCCAAATAGAGTTTAAAGGGAAGAAATGGAACATATACAACGAGTTCTTCTGGATGAGTAAAGACGAGATTTTACACTTGGCCAGCGATAATCACTTGGACGAGTGTTATAATGATGCAAGAACGGCAAAAGATCGTTTCGTTTATCAAAAACTTCAGACAATAACCCTTTCGTCAGAAGCGAAAGCAGTTCTTGATAAGGCAAATGAAATAGTGCGTTATACTTTCCCATTCCGAGAACTATTCGATGGCAGTCATCCAGAATATCAGATAATGAACTGGGATTGTGGCTGGTATCAGATTAAGGCTTTAGCTAAGGAGTATGGAAAGAACAATATGGATGAGTTTAACGCTCTCTACAAAGCCTTAGCGGATAAAATGCGCCCGATGGTCTTTACTTTAGGCTTCTTAAAATAAGTATGTCATGAAGCATGTTAATAAGTGCGAGATAGACAGCCGCGTGTTTGACCTCTATGGGCTGACGGCGGAGGAAAGAGAGTTGGTAACGAGGTCGTGAAAACAAAATAACGAAGATACTTAAATGAAACATATTTTTGATTTGCTCTGTAACGAGCGCTTTATCATGTGGGCCATTGTGCTGAACACGGTCTGTATGTTTCTAGGTGGCTTCTGGCCGGAATGCAAATGGTTCGAGGTGTCGGATGCCCTGTTCACGCTACTATTCTTAGCCGAGGCCGTGTGCAAGATATCACGCTGGAGCTGGCGCTCTTATTGGAGTCGTGGCTGGAACCGCTTCGATTTCATTGTCCTTGTCATCGCACTCCCGTCGCTTGTCAACTTCTTCATGGTACCTTCGATGATGACCAATTCTGTGCTCGCCATACGCTCTATCAGACTATTCAAGGCTTTCCGCATGGTGCGTTTTATACCCAACATAGGCAAGCTGTTGAATGGGCTGAAACTGGCGTTTCGCGCCTCGTTATTCGTTTTAGTGGCCTTCGTGGTAGTCCTGATAGTGTTCTCCATCTTGTCTTATACGATTTTCGGTAGAATAGCGCCAGAATATTTTGGCAATCCAGGCATTAGCCTCTACAGTATATTCCGCTTGTTCTCTATTGAGGGCTGGTATGAGATCCCCGACGCCATTGCTGCCAGCAGTTCACAGGCATGGGGAATCTTTGCCCGATGCTATTTCTCGGCGTTGATGTTCTTGGGGGGTATCATTGGCATGTCCCTCATCAACTCCATTTTTGTTGATTCAATGGCCGAGGACAACAATGAGGAAGTGCTGGAGCGACTGAAGCAGATTGAGGAGATGCTTAAAGAGGGAAAATAGTGATTTCCTAATGCTTCTTAATATCTTTCCCATATCTGACCGCAGATGTGGTGATTGTTGGGCAACACGCCGCATAATAGCGTTTTTACGTAAAAATTAGGTAATTCAGAAGATTGTCCATATCTTTGCGGCGTACATAAGGAAAAAGAGGAAAGTTTGTATATCAACGGTTTTCACCGCTTGAACAGCGTGGCTGCGCAGCGGGTGGTGGGACGGAGAGATACTGCGGATATAATCCGCAGGAAAAGGAACGGGACAATGAGGATTGAGGAGTGATGATTGATGATGGATGATTGATGATGGATGACAGCTTTTCTTGTCGCAGGACAAGGATGAGGGGATGAAGTGCGTTAATCTTCTCAAAACATTCGTGTATGTCGCCGTTTCTTTGTACCTTTGCGGCCATGAATGGAAAAAAGAAGAATCGGTGGACCATCATCAAGGGTCAGGAACTGACGGAGATGGACCGCATCATACTCGCGGCGCAGGAGCGCGGCAAGGAGGTGCCTACGCGCAGGCTCATCAAGACGCCTGAGCAAATTGAGGGCATCCGCCGCGCGGGTGTCGTCAACACGGGCATACTGGATATGCTCACCGACAAGATCCATGCGGGAATGACGACGCTGGAGATTGACGACCTAGTGGCGGAATATACGGCAGCACACGGCGCTAAGTCGGCGTGCCTGGGCTACGAGGGTTTCCCGAAGTCGTGTTGCACGAGCGTCAACGAGGTGGTGTGTCACGGCATCCCCAACGACTGGGAGGTGCTGGAAGACGGCGATATCATCAACGTGGATTGCACCACCATCCTGGACGGCTATTTCGCTGATGCGTCGCGCATGTATGTCGTGGGCGGCAAGACGGATGCCAAGCGCCAGAAGCTGGTGGATGTGGCATGGGAGTGCCTGAAGATAGGGGAGGAAGTTTGCTCCAAACCGTATGTCTATGTGGGCGACATCGGCAATGCCATCCAGAAGCATGCCCGCAAGAACGGCTTCTCCGTAGTCCGCGACCTGGCTGGGCACGGCACGGGACTGGAGTTCCACGAAGAGCCGGATGTGGACCACTATGGTCACAAGGGTACGGGCATGTTGCTGGTGCCTGGCATGGTATTCACCATCGAACCGATGATCAATATGGGCACTTACGAGGTGTTCTGCGACGAGGACGATGGTTGGACGGTGGTTACGGAGGATGAGTTGCCCAGCGCCCAATGGGAACACACGTTCGTGATGACGGAACATGGGGTGGAGGTGCTGACGCACTAAAAGCCGCTTCGCGGCGGTGAAAGTGGCGAAGCCACGGTGAAAGGCGCTAAAGCGCCGGTAAAAAAGGTGAAAGTGCCTGCAGCACGGTGAAAAAATAATAATATGGAAAAAGAATATTTTGGATTTCAGAAATTGAATGTGTATAAAGATTCCAGGGTTCTGGTTCGTTCCATCTATGAGTTGTTACGGGCTTACCCTGTTGAGGAAAGATATGCTCTTTGCGACCAGATGCGAAGAGCCGTCATTTCTGTGCCCTCAAATATAGCGGAGGGCATGAGCCGGTCTTCAATCAAGGAACAAATCCACTACCTCGAGATTTCTTATGGCTCCCTATCCGAAATCGTATGCCAGCTGGATATATCTAAGGATTTATCATATATAGATGAAATCCAATATGATGACGCTATGAATCAATGTAAAAATTTATCCAGAATGTTGTCTCATATGAAAACTCTCAGAGAGCAACAAATAAATATAGAATAGTATTTACTCACCGCGAGACGTGTCTCGCATTTCACCCATAACCATGAACGAAGTTCATTTTAACCCCAATAAGATCACTATCCTCGGCATAGAATCCTCGTGTGACGATACGTCGGCGGCGGTGATTCGCGACGGCTATCTGCTGTCGAACGTGACGGCATCGCAGGCGGTGCATGAGGCTTACGGCGGCGTGGTGCCTGAGTTGGCCTCGCGCGCGCATCAATTAAATATTGTACCCGTAGTGGATCAGGCGCTGAAACGTGCTGGCGTGACAAAGGAGGAGCTGAGTGCGATTGCCTTCACGCGCGGACCGGGCCTGATGGGCTCGCTGCTCGTGGGTGTCAGCTTTGCGAAGGGCTTGGCGGCATCGCTGGGAATACCCATGATTGACGTCAATCACCTGCAAGGCCACGTGCTGGCGCATTTCATTAGGGAGAAGCCCCTCTCTGACTCCCCCCGTGGGGAGGAGGAATCTATTCCTCCTTTTCCGTTCCTGTGCCTGCTGGTCAGCGGAGGTAACTCGCAGATAGTGCTGGTCAAGGCGTACAACGATATGGAGATTGTCGGGCAGACCATCGACGATGCGGCTGGCGAGGCCATTGACAAATGCTCCAAGGTGATGGGCTTAGGATATCCGGGTGGTCCCATCATTGACCGCTTGGCGCGACAGGGCAACCCCGAGGCTTTCACGTTTGCCAAGCCTGCCATACCGGGCTATGACTACAGCTTCAGCGGCCTGAAGACGTCGTTCCTGTACAACCTGCGCGACTGGCTGAAGGATGATCCGGATTTCGTGGAGCACCACAAGGAGGACTTGGCGGCTTCGCTGGAGAAGACCATCGTGGATATCCTCATGAACAAGCTGCGCCGTGCGGCTAAGGATTTGAAAATTAAACATGTAGCCGTAGCTGGCGGCGTCAGTGCCAATACGGGACTGCGTGAGGCCTTCAAGGATCACGCCCGTCGCTACGGATGGACAATTTATATACCAAAATTCAGTTACACAACAGATAACGCTGCTATGATAGCCATTACGGGCTTGTTCAAGTATGGCGACAAGGATTTCTGCCCGATGGAGGCTCCTGCGTATTCGCGTGTGGCGCTTTAACTCATAAAACAAAACAAATGGACATACAAGTAAAAGTTATATCGCGAGAGATCAATGAATGCCTGTGGCGTGCAGAGAAAACGCTCTCTACGGCAGAGAGCTGCACGGCAGGACTCGTAGCCTCCAGCATTGCGGCCATGCCTGGCGCCAGCAGTTATTTCCGTGGGGGCATCGTAGCTTATGTCGATGACCTGAAGACACAGCTGTTGGGTGTCCCAACAGCGATGTTGGAGGAGAAGGGGGCCGTCAGTGAAGACGTGGCCCGTGCGATGGTGGAAGGTGCGCTGGAGCACCTGCATACAGACTATGCCATCGCTGTCACAGGCTATGCAGGACCTGGCGGCGGACCAGAGGCGCCCGTGGGTACCATCTTCGTCGCAGTAGGACGGATGGGAGACATCGAAGTGCGCGAGTTGACGGGCGACGATGGACGTGCCGAAAATGTGGCAAGAGCCACCACAACGGCCCTCCAAATGCTCCTTGATAAGCTCAAAAAGGACTTTCCGACGCCCGAAGAGTGAAAAAATCGTCTGAAAACTTGCCACTTTCATAAAAAAGCACTACCTTTGCGCCCTGTTTGGAAGAAGTAATTTTTGGAAGTTACTAAAAAGGAAAGATTAGAAATGTCTAAGATTTGTCAAATCACCGGAAAAAGAGCGATGCACGGAAACAACGTGTCGCACTCTAAGCGCCGCACAAAGCGCGTCTTTGACGTCAATCTCTTCACCAAGAAATTCTACTGGGTGGAGGAAGACTGCTGGATCAGCCTCAATATCTCAGCTGCCGGCCTGCGTCTGATCAACAAGATTGGTCTCGATGCTGCCATCAAGCAAGCTGCTGAAAAGGGTTATCTGCAGTAAGTTCTGTGCGAACAGTTTTTAACCTATTAACAGTAGAAAGAACATGGCAAAGAAAGCAAAAGGCAATAGAGTTCAGGTGATTCTCGAATGCACTGAAATGAAGGAGAGTGGCCTCCCCGGCACCTCTCGCTACATCACCACGAAGAACAGAAAGAACACTCCCGAGCGCCTCGAGTTGAAGAAGTACAATCCGATTCTCAAGCGCATGACGGTTCACAAGGAAATCAAATAAAAAACTGAAGCAACATGGCAAAGAAAACAGTCGCCACCCTGCAAACGGGTAAGACCGATGGCCGTAGCTACACAAAGGTCATCAAGATGGTGAAGAACGAAAAAGGTTCTTACTCCTTCGATGAGCGTATGGTTCCCAACGAGGCCGTCCAGGACTTCTTCAAGAACTAATCTTCGCAAACAGTACTTCCAAGATCTCCGAGGTCAGGTCTTGTATCTCCCCTCGGAAGCACACGAATACCTCTCCCCAATCCGCATAGGGTCGGGGAGAGGTTTTTAAATCACAGCAATCTCTATTCACACATGGAAGTGTCACTATCATCCTCGGCACCGGATTTACTTTTCGTCGATGCTACGCTCCTGGCTTATCGCCTCGGGCTCCTACGGCATGCAGAGCAGCAGGCGGCGCTGTTGGCTGCATCACGTGCGGCGACCGATGCTGTGACGTTCATGACGGCTGTGGAGAATTTTGGCATCATGCGAGGATCGCAGCTGCATAGCTTCGTGGGGCGCTTCATGGCGGCACCTGCGTACTATCGCAACCTGTATCGCAGGATGCTGGGCTTGCGCCCGCAGGACGAGGCTGTGGAGTCCTTCCTGAGTAATCAGTATGTCCTGTATCTGGTGGAGGGCCTACTGACACCGAAGCAAAGGACACAGTTCTTTGACCTCTATTGGTGGTTTGTCCATAACCATCAGAATGATTACGTAGATCCCAAGAAGGGACATCTGGTGGGAGCCTATGCCACGTTGCCGCAGGATAATACTTCCACGCTGGACCGTTTCGATGAATATCTGTCGCACCTTGTGAACCATCACACTAAAGCGGTGCGAGAGCGCTATGAGGGCTTCCCTGCTGATATGGTGGTGGCGATTCTCAAGCGCGCTTTCCGGCCTGCTTAATCATCTAAATGACATCATAAAAAGCACTCCGCGAGTAACCTTTCTTAGGCTCGCGGGGTGCTTTAATGTATTTAAGCTTATTGTCTAGTTCACAGCGGCTTGTGCTGCGGCAAAGATTTCTGCTGCGCGGTCAACGGTCTTGCGGCGGAACTTGCCGCTACGTGGATAGAGTTTGGTGCCCTTCTTGTTTATCGCCTCGCGGTCAGAGATCCATTCCTCTGCCTTGAATGTCTCGCCTTTGTTGCCTTCCTCATCGAAGCCGTAGTAGTAGCTGATCTTGGTAATGGTCATGTTCACGTTGGCATCCTCTGTGCACTCCACGTTAATGAGATAACGGAAGTAGCAGTGGTCCCAATTGAGAAAGACCTTCTTGAAGGTCATGATTTCCTCCACGTTGGCCACGATGGTATTGTTCTCGTCGGAAACCACACGGGTGCGTAGGTCCTGACGACCGTCGGCCACCAGCTTCTTGACAAAGGCCTGCATCGCTGTGTAGAGCTCTGCCTGCGTCTTGCCGGGGACGCTGAAGGATTGTGTAAAGGTGACGATACCGTTGCGTTCGGGCACGGCGCCAGCCAAATACTTAGAATCATCTTTCTGTGCCATTGCGAGCATGGGCAATGCCAACATCATCGCAAACAAAATCTTCTTCATCATATTATTATTTATTATTGATCATTCGTACCTAATGGCCTCAATCGGGTCTAATCGAGCGGCTTTCTGGGCAGGGAAATAGCCGAAGCCGACACCGATAGCTACGCAAACAGCGAAGCTGACAATCACGCTCCAGGCGGGAATCACAGCTGGGTAGCCCACAATCTCGTTGCTGCCCCAGGTGAGCAGCGCCCCAAAGAGGACGCCGAGTATGCCGCCCGTGAGGCTGATAATCACACTCTCAATCAGGAACTGGTTGCTGATGTCAAGGCCGCGTGCGCCTACGCTCATGCGCAAACCGATTTCCTTGGTGCGCTCCGTAACGCTGACGAGCATGATGTTCATGATGCCGATACCTGCCACAAGGAGCGAGAAGGCGGCGGCCACAACGAGGATGATGGTGATGGTGTCCATCGTGCTGGACATCGTTTCCATGAATTCCTGCTGCGAGCGGATGGTGAAATTATCCTCGTCGCTGTCCTTCAGCTTGTGGGTACGGCGTAGAATCTGTGTCAGGTCCTCAATGGCTTGATCGCTCAACTCTTCTGTGACGGCTGAACAGATGATGCTGTTGTAGTGTGTCTGGGCAGCCAAGCGCTTCATGACGGTGGTGTAGGGGGAAATGATGACATTGTCCTGGTCCATTCCCCAGTTGTTGTAGCCCTTGCTCTTGAGTACACCAATGACGCGGAAGGGGATGTTCTTGAAGCGGATGGTGCGGCCGATAGGATCCTGACCGGTGGGGAACAGCTCCTTGACAACGGTCTTTCCTAAGATACATACCTTGGCGCTCTTCTTCACATCTTCCTCCGTGAAGCATGTTCCCTCCTCGAGGGTCCAAAGCTTGATGCTGAGATAATCAGGCGACTCGCCATAGCAGGTCGAGGTTGTATTGTTAGGACCGAAGACAGCTTGCCCGCTGGTGCTCACTTCGGGTGACACCTTCGTTACAAACTTGGCCTCGGAGAGGATGGCCTCATAGTCTGCTTGCTTCAAGGTCTGCATGGCAGAGGGATCAAGACGGACACCTCCGCGCATATCGGCTCCAGGACGGATGGTGAGCATATTCGTACCTTGCTTGGAGAGCTCCTCGCGGATACTCTGCTTCGAGCCCTGGCCAATGGCCATCATCACAATGACGGCGCCGACACCGATGATGATGCCGAGCATGGACAAGAACGAGCGTCCTTTGTTGCTGAGGATTGCCTTGATGGCTATCTTGAATAGATTGATATAGGACATAGCTTAATCGTCTTGGGGCGCAGGCAGAGCGGCAAGGGCATCTGCAGCGCTGAGGATGTTCTGGTTATACACGTCCTCGCGGATCTTGCCATCGCGCAGGACGATATTACGGCTGGAATACTGGGCTATCTCGGGGTTGTGGGTCACGAAGATAATCGTGCGCCCCTCGGCATGCAGCTTCTGGAATAGGACAAGCACTTCGAAGGAGGTGCGGGTGTCGAGGTTACCCGTTGCCTCGTCGGCCAGAATCACAGCAGGATTATTCACCAGGGCGCGGGCAATAGCTACACGTTGCATCTGTCCGCCGGACATCTGGTTGGATTTATGTTCCAGACGGTCGCCAAGTCCCACGGCTTGCAGGGCTTTGACGGCTGCCTCGCGACGTTGCTTGGCGCTGTATTCCTTGTTGTACATCAGCGGCAACTCCACGTTCTCTACAGCTGTCGTCTTAGCCAGCAGGTTGTAGTTCTGGAAGACGAAGCCAATCTTGCGGTTGCGCAGACGGGCACGCTGACTGCGGCGCATCGTGCGCACGGGGATGCCGTCCAGAAGATACTCGCCGCTTGTAGGGGTATCCAGGCAACCTAACTGATTGAGCAGCGTAGATTTGCCTGAACCAGAGGTGCCCATGATGGTGACGAACTCGCCCTCGTAGATTTTGAACGAGACACCACGCAAGGCGTGAACGGTCTCGGAGCCTACGATGAAGTTGCGGCGGACGTCCTGCAGTTCAATGACTACTTTCTTTTCCATTATTTCTTAGCGGCTGCCTGGCCGTTCTTCTGATTCTTATTGTTATTGCGTGGGCCGGGCATGAAGGGGTTACTCTTCTGCTGGCTGCTGCTCTCCTCTGGCATCTCGCCGAAGACCATCTCTTCAAGCACCTCGGTGCCTGCCTGAATGCCTGATTTGATTTCTGTCATGGTGCCGTTGCTCACGCCGACTTCAACGGGGATGGCCTTGAAGACCTTGCCCTGACGTGTCCACAGCTTCTGCTTGGCATCGCAGGGCTCAATGGTCTCGTCATCGGCAATGAGTGCCTCATTGGGCGCAAAGCGCAGAGCCTTGGCGCTGACAGTCAGAACATCGTTCTTCTCCAAGGTGAAAATGTTCACGTTGGCGGTGAGACCCGGCTTCAGTTTCAGGTCGGCATTCGGAGCGCTGATGACTACCTCGTAGGTCACCACGTTGCTCTCAGTTGTCGGCTGCTGACGTACTTGTGTCACCTGCCCCTCGAAAGTATCCTGCGGGAAGGCATCTACGGTGAAGCTGACGCGCTGGCCTTCCTTGACCTCGCCTATGTCGGCCTCGTCAATGTCGGCGATGACGCGCATATCAGTCAGGTCCTGAGCAATCGTGAAGAGGGTAGGCGTAGAGAACGAAGCTGCCACGGTCTGACCTTCCTCAACAGCCTTGGAGAGAACCACACCGTTGATGGGGGAGGTGATGGTGGCGTAGCCAAGGTCGGTCTGTGCGCGCTTCACGCTCTGACGGGCAGTGGTGACTTGCTGTTGGGCCTGTACGTAGCTGAGGCGGGCCTGCTCGAAGTCGTTGGCTGAGATGAGCCCTTTATCGTAAAGCGTCTTGTAGCGCTCGAAGTTGGCCTTCTGGTAGGCTAGAGAACTCTCGGCACTAGTCAGGTTGGCGCGCTGACTCTCGAGGGTGCTGGTCAAATTGGTGCGATCCAACTCGGCAATAACCTGTCCGGCCTTCACCTCGGAGTTATAATCCACGTAAATCTTGGCCACGATGCCGCTGACCTGTGTGCCTACCTCCACGCTGGTGACGGGCTCGATGGTGCCTGTGGCTGTGACTGTTGTGGAGATATTGCCCTTCTCCACGGTGGTGGTTTCATATTCTGTTTTTGGCTTGGAGGAGCAACTTGCCATTACCAGGCCAATACCTAATATCAAAAAGCTCTTTTTCATATTATTGTCTATTATCTTTTGTCTATTATTTCTTGTCTTTCAGTTGCCTATACTCCTACATACCCATCTCTCCACCTTCGTAGAACCGCAGCAGCTGCGTGTTCAGGATTGTTGTGTATTTGCTTTGGAGTTTGTTCTGTTGGGCTTGTAGCAGATTGTCGCGAGCCTGCAGCAGGTCCACGATATTCTTCAAACCGGCCTTGAACTGCTCGTTGGTCAACTCGTAGGTTGTCTCCTGGCTCTTCACGGCAGCAGTAGCGCTGATGAAGCGTTGCTGGGCGCTGGTGGCGTTGAGCCAAAGGTTCTCGATGGTGCTACCTAACGTGGTGCGCTTGTCCTGCATGTCCAAAGCAGCGCTGGTGCGTGCAATCTTGGCGCGACTGACAGAAGTCTTGTTGCGACGGTTGTCAAAAATGGGAATACTCACACCAAGGCCGAGGCTACCATTCAGGTTGCGCTTCAACTGCTCGCCGTAGCTCTCGCTGGACGCACTATAGTGGCTGTCGCCGAAACCGGCGTTCATGCTGATAGAGGGAAGAAAGCCGCGCTTGGCAACATCCAGTTGCACATCGGCAGCCTTGGCCTGAAGCTCGGCGGAGCGAATCTCCGGGCGAGATACCAAAGCCTGCTCATAGACGCTTTGCTTGTCAGGGACGGGAGCCAGCGCACGGCTGTCTTCCATCTCGTTCGCTGCCACATCAAAGGCTTCCTCAATGCCTAACTGCAGCAACGCTTTCAATTGGCGCTTAAAGCCGTCAATCTGCGTCTGTGCGTTGACCACATCGTATTGTGCACTAGCCAACTGGGCTTCCAACTGGGCCACATCGGCCTTGGCCAGATCGCCAACCTTTAGGCGCTCCTGACCACGTTCCAACTGCTGCTGAGCGGTAGCGGCCAACTGCTCGTTGACTTTCTTTGCTTCGGTGGTATAGAGAATCTGCACATATAACTGTGCAATCTGCTCCTGAATACTCTTGAGGCTCTGCTCCGTCTGCACGGTAGCCAGTTCCGTCTGTACTTTCTGTGCCTCAATGTTCTTGCGGTTGATGCCGCCGTTCCATACAGTCCAACTTGCATTTAGTCCGTAGCTGCCGTTTTCAGTGAGCTTGTTGTTTGTGCTTGTGGCCATTCCGTTTTGCACCATGACGGTACTCTCCTGGAAAGGTCTGTAGCCTAAGCTCTGACTCATGGAGAACGAGAGGGTGGGGAATAGGGCTGCCTTTGTCTGCTTCAACTGCTCAGCGGCATCCTCCTCAGAGAGGCGATTCTTCTGTACGGTAATGTTGTGTTCAGCGGCGTAATCGAGGCATCGCTGTAACGTCCACGTCTGTGCCATTGCCGTGAAGGGCAATAGGGCAAACAACGTAAGAATTTTTTTTGAGTTCATTTGATATGATTAGATGTGTATATACGTAGTCCTAAAACGGGGCAAAGTTACGTTTTTTTCTTCTACGAGACCGCCTCGCGAGCGCAAAGTTTAATAGCTTTAAGAGGTTTTAACAGTTAAGCGGAACACCTGTAAAAACATGTCGTTTACTGGAGTTCCGCTTCACGTCAACAAAATGCTGCAGCAGTTATTGAATCATAATTTTGCGCCCTTTTGTGACATAGATGCCTCGTGACAGATGCATGACACGCTGACCTGTCATATCATAGAAATATGTATCGTGCATATTTGAAGAACTTCTGGCGTTTGTCGTTCTAATGACATCGGGTAATTCGCCACTCTCCACTTCTGTCACTTTCCAGAAAGAACGCGGGCGCCCTCCGAGGGTGACGGCGAACCCCTGAGCATATCCATCGGCACGCCAGTTCGCGCCGAAAGTCTGGTCGTTCTGAAAAGTGAGATTCGCCTGATCCGTCGAGGCAAAGGCGTAGTAGTTGCTTCCTTTTGCGGGGTCGTTGACGACCATAATCTCCATAGGACTATCACCTGTTAAAACAGGCTGCTCGTTGTCTTTCGTACTTTGCATATACTGTCCAGTAAACGCGTTGCGCACGTAATAGCAGTCCGTGTTGTCTGTCGCTTCAAACTGCCACAAGGCATTTGTTGTCTGTCCGGTTTCTACCAGTACCCGTCCAGTGCCTCCATCCTTCATGTAGTAGTTCGTGTCCTGGAAATTGCTGAATGTATAACGACTTTCACTCGGAAAAGGGCCAGCCTGAGCCTCCTCTTTCTCAGTAATCTTCCAGAATGAACGGTGGTTGGTGCCGGCCACGGCTGCGAAGCCCTGACCCGTGTCAAAAGGGCGGTGTGTATCGTTCTTGCTTTTCCAGTTCAGACCTATCGTGCCGGCTGTGAAGTCGTACGTATTTTGATCTGTTGAAGCCAGTCCATACATCTCGTTACCCTCTGTAGATTTCATTTCAATATAATATTCTACAGGGGTTGCGCTGAGCTTCACTTCCTCCAAGTTGCTGCTGCAACTCTGCAGGTATTTACCTGTTGAGGCATTTTTGACATAGAAACAGTTGAGCTTTCCCGTCGGTTCAAATTTCCAATAGGCATTATCGTTTATGACATCAACGGCTACCACGTTGTCCTCGTTGCCGTTATCCTGTAGATAGGAGTTGCCGTTCTCGTCATTTCGGTTGCGGATGGAATAGCTTCTTTTGGAGTTGAAACTGGTGTTGGAAGACAGACCAACCCGTACAGACCATTCGCGCCAAGCTTGTTTCAGCTCAGATACTTTTGCGGGGTTCTCGGCTGCCACATTCGTGGTCTCGGAGTAGTCGTTAGAAAGGTCGAATAGTTGCCAGTCGCCGCCGCACAATGATGTTAGGCGCCAGTTCCCGATGCGCACTGCACGACCACTTTCGTGCTCCCAGAAAAGCGTCCTTTCCTCATCCCATGAGGCCTTTCCCTTAAGGAATGGGACGAGACTCCGACCCTCCTGCGCCAGAGGTCGGATGGCATGTCCATTGTAAGTCGTCGGATAGGTCGCTCCAGCTAATTCAAGACAAGTAGGCATCACATCAATGAAATGGCAAGGCGCTTTCATGATGCTCCCTTTGTTGACGCTTAGGCCTGCAGGCCAATGAACGATGGTGGGGGCTGCCGTTCCGCCATGGAATGACTCACGTTTCCAATAGCGGAAGGGGGTATTGACAGCGCCAGCCCAACCCGTCCCCAAATAGTTATAGGTCAGTTCGTCACCAGGGACGGGAGCGTTGTGTTGTACTTTTTGGCCGTTGCGTACGCGGTCATGACGGTCGAAATCGCCGATGTTGTAGTTCTCGGATGAAGCTCCGTTGTCAGAGGTGAAAATGATGATGGTGTTGTCATACATCCCTTTGGACTTCAGCTCATTGAGAATCTTTCCTATGCCTTGGTCAATGCAATCCACCATAGCTGCATGAACTTCCATGTTTGCCGCTTGGAAAGTTTTGTTAGTCTCGTTGGCCCAAGCGCGACCAGACTCGTTCTTGGCTATTGGGGTCTCTGTGGGATCTAAAAGTCCCAGTTCTACCATCCGTTCATATCTGCGACTACGCATGACATCCCATCCTTCATCGTATTTTCCTTTGTACTTGGCAATGTCTTCGGGCTTGGCGTGTAATGGCCAATGGGGAGCGTTGAATGAAACATACATAAAGAATGGATCATGCTGCTCTGCAAGCTCATCAAGCATCGTGATGGCCTTCTCCGTCACAAAATCGGTGCTGTAGAAATCTTCAGGAATGCCGTCTGTGAAGATGGGCTCCTCATTGTGCACGAGCGAGAATGGGTCGAAGTGGTCACAGACGCCCCATATTGTACCCCAGTGCTCTTCGAAGCCGCGATTGCAGGGGTAAGTATCGAGTGGTGCGAATGGTCGGTTGTCAAACGTGTTTTGATGTGATAGCCAAGCCATCTGGTCTGCATTGTTGCCAAGCCCCTGTGTCAGTGAAAGATGCCATTTACCGCTCATACGTGTTCGATAACCGGCGTTAAGCAAAACTTCAGGGATGGTGACACATTGCTTGTTCAAACTCACGCCCATGCCCGTGATGCCACATTCTTGAGCGTACATTCCTGTAAGCAGGGAACCGCGTGAAGGGCAACTCCGTCCACAGTTAAAAAACTGCGTGAAGCGCATACCGTTTGCTGCTAAGTCATCAATGTTTGGCGTATTAATCTCGCCGCCAAAGCATCCTAGATCGGAGTAGCCCATGTCGTCTACAACGATGAGCATAATGTTTGGTCGCTCGGCCTGTTGTGCCGTTGCCAATGCTGGTAGCATGGCCGTAGCCAATGGTAATATATTTCTTGTTTTCATGTTGTGGGTTGTTATAGATGATTGTTATGTTTTATTTTTTCCTCTTCCATGCGCTTGCGAATGGATTCAATGCGAGCATCCATCTCGAATTTATCATCCGTTGCGTACCAAGTGCTGAAGACTCCGTGCTGTGAGGCCGTGAGTGCTGCTTTATTTCAGAAAGATTTTGTGATCGCCTTGAACGTAGATTCCTTTCCGTGGCTGTTTAATTGGAATCCCATTGAGCGTATAGAGTTTGCTGCTATCCTTGCTACGTTTGCGCCGCACCTGCCCTACGACCGTAGATGACAATTGGTGGATGCGAAAGAAATCCACCTTGAACCACCCCGCGTTATCGTTCGTGGAACGTATACCGTTATTACGTTGGTTGCTTGTCTTGATTCCGATGGTCAAATCCTCGCCGTCTGCCACATCTACTGTCACCTCCATGTCCTTGAGTACGAAATCGTTGGTGTTGCCGCCTGCGTAGCCGGCATACGTGTTTACTTCACCATCGGTCAGTAGGTTCGTGTAGTCGCTTTCATATCCGTAGTACTGGACGTTGTTGTTCGCAAACAAACGGCAATTGGTTTTCTTGTTCGACTCAACCCATAGCTTACAGGCCACACGATAGGTGCCAGCCTCCAGCTTTGCAGCTGGAATCGTCTGGTAAAGCCAGAAGTCATCCGGCATAGGGACCGAATTCATCCAGCATACGTTGTTTCCGTGGTAGTTGCTGGCGCCCTGATTCACACCGTAAGAATCCAGACCATTAGAGCCTTTCTTCAGTTCGCCCTTTGATTCCCATTCGAAAGGGATTCCACGACCAGTTTCGCCCACGCCGTTCAGATTCCCAGCGTGATTGTACTCGAAGTCGTAGTTCTTGATAAGGCGCTCTGTCAGTGTCAGATCCTCGGCTTCATTCATCCGGCTGCGAATCATCTCAATCTTGGCATCCAGCTCGAATTTATCATCTGTCGCATACCAAGTGCTGAAAACTCCATGCTGTGAGGCTGTGAGTGCTGCCTTGGCTGCTTTCATCGCCTCATAAGCTGTCGCCAAATGGTGATAGCGGTCTTCCTTGTATTTGTAGGCATAGACAAAGTGATAGACTGCCGTACTCAACTGTTCCATATAGTGTGCATAGGCCGACAAATGGTCGTAGAAAAAGGTCTGACTGGCTATGGGCAATTGGGATTGAAGAGCCTCGCACTGGCGTGCAACGTTGCCAAAGGCCACCATCTCCCGACTCATTCCCGCCAATACGCTGTCCACAGGATTGCGTCCTTCTATGCGGAACGTCCTCCCTGCAACGCTTTCATATCCGATTTCCGTGAAAGGATTCACCTTGTACGTGTTCCAAGTGGCATTTACTTGTTTGATGACCTGTGCATGGCGTAGGTCCTGGAAGACATACTGTCGATCAAAGCCGCCAGGGAAGTCGCTACGCTTGGGATTCCAGTATGCATAGTAGTAATCATGGTACAATTGGACTATGTCCTCTGCATGCGCTGTCCCGAAGTACTGTGCGCAGAACTGTTTCATGAACGCATCTGTGTCGTACGCCTCCGAGTCCCACATCATGGCGGCGTTGGCACTCATCTCCATGAGGAACTCACGCAGGTTGCCAGCATTCACCACACTGAATGTTAGCGGGCCTTTTCCCTGCACGTAACGATAGTTATCCTCCATCTTCCATGGCCCTTCTGCAGGAGCTAGGTGGGCGCCTGTAGAGTAGAACTGAAGGTTCATGTAGTAACCGAGTTTCACACCGTTCGTATTAGTCCAATTCACTAAATCATCGAAAGGGTAGTGGTCACGTCGTCCTGCTACGAACGTCCAAAGCATGTTTGTCGCAGTCGGAGGCTCTAAGTAACCGGCTGCCAGCAGCGACGAGATCTCGTCGTAGAATGTCATCCGCACAAATGGATTCTCTTCGCCAGTCGAGGCGCAAATCATGTCATACTGTTCCTTCACCATGCGGTTGATAACCTCTGCACGTTCACGGTCTGTTGAAGGGGCATCCGTGAATACCGACCAGAAAGGCTGGTCTGTCTTTCCTCTGAAGGCTACCTGCCAAAGATTCTCAACACCGCTGGCCATCACTGCGTCAATATTATACTGCCAGAACTCGCGCAGAGAGGTAATATCATTGACCGACAATGCTGGAGGTGTCTGCTTTCTCACCTGTTGCCAATAGGCATCCCAGTTGGCAAAACTATTGTTCAGCGCTACCATGTGATGAGATGTCAGCACCAAACCATATTTCTTGTATAACATCGCTTCGCTGTTCAGTGTACCATTTGTTGTTACCGTTGCCGTGTATTCTACGGTGTTTAGCTTGAGGCGAAGCATCGTCTCTAGCCAACGCTCATTGTTCTCTGTGCTCAGTCTTCGCCAGGGCACAAATAGATCCTCGTCGTTGGGGAACCAAGCGCGATAGCGTACATTTGGGGAACCTTGATAATAATGGTAGTCTGCAGCTATCTCAATGTTATCTTTCATCACGGGCTGCCACTCACTCCAGTACCATAGCGGTGGCATTCCCAGTACCTGCTCACTGAAGGTATAGATGGCATAAATCGTCCCACGCATATCTGTTCCCTGCAGGTAGATGCGCCCATGAGCAACATCTGTATAGACGGAATGAGCCTCAAAACCATCCAGCTTCTCATGTGTCTCCAACACTGTCTCAGCATCTTTTGTACTTTGGTTAACGACTACGATCTCTATGCCATCTGTTTCTCCCAAACGATTAACGACGGCTGGCCTAAAGCCCATGACCTTTTCGAAGTCGCGTTGTAACGCCTCCACCGCCAACCGCACAGGACTCGCCTCGTCCTGAGGCACGACGATAGCCACCTTCGGGGCTGTTAGCGTCAAACTCTCAATAGTTGTTGCACTCACGTTGAAGGCAATGCGTGGACAGATTTCATTATAGCCATTGTCGCCGAAGAGCACAGCATAGTATTTACCCTCTTCTTCGATGCTGAAACTGAGCTTGCCGTTTCCCGTGCTTGTGTATTGCCAGGCGTAGGACGGATTCTCCGTACCTGGGCGCTTACCCTCCTGATAAATGCCAATCCACGCGTTGGTGCCCACTGGAGCATTTTCATATTGTATATCAAAAGTGGTATTGGGCTTAATCTTAGATGAACTGAGCGTCAGCTGAGGCGCTGTGGAACCAGTCACAGTAATTGCTTTGACGGCAGAATAATCACTCCAATCCAGATTCATTGAACGATTGCGACAGCGTATGTAATATCGGCCGGAGGGTAGGTCTGACGCAGCTATTTCAAGTGTTGTCACGGATTTCCCCTCACGCACGTTCTTGGGTAGGAATTTGTTATCTACATTGAAGTAATCCTCGTAGAGCAACGTGCGTTGAAAGACAATATCTGAAAACGCTGCATCGCGAGCTATTTGGTACTGGCAGCTATGCAGTCCAGTAACATCCTCCTCTTGTTCAAGGGAGGCAGGCAATGAAAGCGCTTCGTTCGTCAGCTTCAGCACAGGTCTGGAGGGAACATCGGCTTTCGAGAGGCAGCGTGAGAAACGGTCAATAAGGACATTGTCCAATGCCACACGTCGGTTGCCGATAGAGTATGTTTCCACGGTCATCGTCTCTGTAGAGGGGTCGAACTCTAACAATTGGTACGTCCATTGGTCAATCGTTTTCTGTACTTCATCTCGGTTGCGGTTGTCGGGCGTGTAACCCCACAGTTGTTCATAGTCTTGGGCGGATGTGCCTACGCCTCCACCTGTAATTATGTGATAGACGGGCCATTCTGTCATCTGTCCACGAGCATAAAGGTGATGGTGCCCGGCACAGTTGAGCACATGCTTGCGGGAGCTGCAAAGGATGGGCATCACTTCATCGGTCATCCAAGGATTGGTGTCGCTTGCCCATTGCTCTGCATAAAGTGGACGATGCTGCACGCTTACGATAAACTTAACGGTCTCGTCGCTGTCAGCAGCGCTGACAACACGTTGTACCCATTGCTTCTGAGTGCCCGATGTGCCGTCGGTGTTCATGACTACGAAAAGGACGGGGCCTGCCTGATATGCATAATACAGCGCCGTATTACTCTTGATGTCTTGATAGGCCATCTGGCCATACGAATGGTAATGTCCGTTATAAAGTTTCAGTTCCGGATCCTTGAATAGCTCGTGATTACCCACGCATGTCATGATGGGGAGCCGAGACATCACCTCGCGCGATTTATAAAGATGTGTAAATTCATATTGACGCACAGAACCGGAATCAACCTGATCTCCAACATTCATCAACAGTCTGACATTGTCCTCTAAGGCTTCTTGGCCCCACTTCTGGCGGGCTGTCCGTTCGGCCATTCGGATAAGCCATTCGTAATCTGAGCGCTCATTGCGCTGGTGGTCACCAATCATGAGTATACGGAAAGGCTCCTGGCTGTCGGCAGTAGGTTGCGTCCGAAAATGACCCACCGCACTGGTGTGGTTACCCGCCACAACTTGGTAATAATAGACACTATTCGGTTGCAAACCCGTAATCCGAGCCGTGTTCCAGAAATACTTAGTGCCCACCCCGCTGGTTGTAGCCGTAACCTGATAGTCCAAGTTCTCTGCTGAGGTTCCATAGCGTACAATTGAGCCTGTTATGCGCTTATTTGTCTTCCAGCACACTTGTATGCTGTTCTCTGTACTTTCGTTCAAATAGGGCGCTGTCACCTCCGCGGCAGGCTCGACAGGCTGCACCGATAAACGGATGGCTTTATATGTCTCGTCGCCATTGGGTATATAATAGATATCAGGTTCTGAAAAATTCAGCCCATCAATGTTTCGCGACTCTCCTTCCGTGATACTGTAATCCTTGAAACTGGTGATCGTCTTTACACTCTGGCTTCTTGATTCCGATATGGGAATCGTAGCCAAAAATAGCGTAGAGACGATAGAAAAAAGTGTTTTGTTATTCATATCTTTAAGTGATGTAATTGATCGTGTTTGCGTAGTGGAAAACTATTTGAGATAGAATTTGACAACTTTGCCATCGGCTTTGCGAACGATATTGATGCCTCGGTGCAGACGCTGTAATGGCTGACCACTGAGATCGTAGATTGCGGTCACATTGGCCATGTTGGTCTCTGTAGATAATGCGTTGATACCATCTGCCGCTTTTAGACCCAAAGCCATACGGGCCACATTCTCCATGAGGGAGGCACCGCTTGCCATCGCTCCCATGGATGGTACTTTAGTTGCATCTACAGGTTCACCCCAGTAATAATTGCAATAGGTCCTGGGGTAGGCGTTTAGGTTGAGGTTAGCCCAAAGCTCATTGGCATTCTTTTGCAAGAATGTGATGAAGCTCTGTCGATAGCGCTTGGTGGCGCTCTCATCTAAAATGTAGTTAACCAAATACGGAATCAATACGGCTTTGAAGATACTCTGGTCCATGCTTGAACCTTCGTCACGCAGCAGCCCGTTGTGGGTGCATCGTGAACTGGTGATAGCGTAATTGAGGACTTTGGTGGCCATCGTCAAGTAGCTGCTCTCGCCTGTCGCGTGATAAAGACGGCGTGCTGCCTCGCCGAATGTTCCCTGTGTATAGGTCAGTGGTGGTTCCTCCACGCGACCGTCATTCGATAGATTCTTTTTCATGACGCTGGCCTGATAGGCGTAGATGTCTTTTGCAAACTGTAGGTATGCTTCGTCCCCGTATCGCTCGTAAAGCTTCGTGGCCAGTAGGCAGCCGGGCGCATTGGTGCAGGCGTTGGGCCCAGATTCATGATCCTTCCAGGGAAGGCTCAGAACATCATTATTATCACGTGTGGCGCGTGGCTGAATATAGGAGTCGAAGACCTTGCGTGCCATATCTGCATAGGTGGCTTCGCCTGTCGCCTCTGACATGTGCAGCAGGGTGAGGCATATCCAGCACATGTCATCGGTGTATTCATTGAGGAAGCCCGTGTCGTCACTGTCGCTGTGATACCAGTTGTTGGCGTGATTGCGGTACCAGCGTTGTATCATCGTTTTGTAACTGTTCACGCGACTGTCTTCTGTGTCTCGAATACGTTCATAGGCATAAAGAATCACGTCCATGGCGTGAGCTTGCTGCCAATAGATATAGGTGCTCTCGCTTGCCGCGTTGCTATTGCTGCGAGGAATCGCGTAGAAAATACCTTTTGTTGTGTTCAAAAACTGATTGGTTAGAACGTAGTCCAACGTGTCGGCGCGTCCAGAATAATCCCGTTCAATCAAATTGGATAATCTGGTCTGTGCCTGTAGTTGGGCAGCGGAAAATGATAGCAAAACAATAGAAAATAAAGAATAGAATCTACACATTTGGTGACAATAATAAATGATCTTGGTCTGCAAAAAGACATTGTTGGCGCAAAGATAGGGAACATCATAAAAGTATGCAAGCTATCGGGTTAAAATGTGGTGTTTACGGGTTGATTTGAACAGATTTTATCAAGTTCTGACAAGTTTTTTTTGTTGGGTGTAGAATGCATAGATTGTTGTTTTTGTGCCGTTTAAGTGGATTGAATAGAACGGTTTCTCTTTTGAACATTATTTTTTCATATATCCCATCGAAAGGTTATATTTTTGCACCATGTTTCAACACAACGCATTACTATATTATCCATATCAAATCATTTATAAACTTATTTATTCATCTAACAACAAACAAAATGAAAAGAAAACTACTTTTCGCGGCGATATTCATCGCCAGTGCATTGGGGTCAAACCTCTTTGCGCAGTTTGATGCTGACAAGGTTTATACCATTGCCAACAACAATGATGCCAGCATGTTTATGCAGGACAATGGTACTGGTAAGGTAGCTGTAGGTTCCATGAATGACAATTCCTATTGGAAGTTTGTCTCAACAGGGAATACAGATTGCTATTACATCCAGAATGCAAGTACTGGCAAATACATTCAGGGCTATACTGGTTCTGAACAAGAAGTGGCCACAGGTGATAATGGTGTAGAGTATTATGTAAAAGCTGATGCTAGCGGTAGTTTAAGTGGTAAGTATCGTATGTCTTGTACAGCAAATTCACCGCATGATTTTTCCACCGGCACTTTGGGCCTAAATTGGAAAGGTAATAATACGGTACAGAGCTTTGCTTCCGTAGCAGAAGGTAATCCTCGTTCTGCATGGACAGTCGCAAAGGCGACGATGCCTGATCCCGTGCCGACGCTCTCTTCTCCTTACGCAGGCAATGAAATTGCAGCAGGCGACTTCTTCCTTTACAATGTGGAAACAGGTCTTTGGATCCAGAACAACGAAAAAAACACTGGCGACTGGAATACACGCGGCGCAACGGGTACATATGGTTTGGACTTCGCTATAAGTGCTATTTCTGGCGGTTGGAAGCTTGATCCTAAGTTCGGCAATAACCATAGCATAAATTCCAGCAATTTCTATCTTGACACTACTAGTGATGTGACTGCATGGACATTTGAACCTAAGACGGTCAATGGCGCAACCAATACTTATACAATCAAGGCTGGAGGTCAAGTGCTAGGCTTGGACAACAATGACAATCTTGCTATGGGAACCAGTCAGAAGAGTACTTGGCAGTTGGTCACCCGTGAAGATCGTCTTGCTTATTTGGAAGCCAATGCAACAGAAGAAAACCCTATAGACGCAACTTTCCTTATTCAAGACCCTGGCTTCGCTAATGCGAATGACCGTGCAAGTTCTTGGAAATGGAATCGTGATGGTGGTAACCTCGATGTTGTCCGTTGGTTCCGTAATCGCCGTTCTTATGCTGTTTGGAATTCGAATAGTTTTTCTCTCACGCAGACCATTGAGAATATCCCCAACGGTTATTATAAGTTGAATGTAAAGGGATATTATCGCGATGGCGACAAGGATCAGTGTGTAGAACGTCGTGCCGCAGGAACAGAGAATCAAATTGGTAAATATTTCATTAACAACGACAAGGCTAGCCTAATGTCGATTCTTGATGGCGCTAGCCAAACATGGGTTGAAGGGTTGTTCTACTATCCTAACGCCAATGACCCTCACCCTTATGGCTTCTATCCAGATAATGCGGATGGCTTTAACCGCGTTTTCCAGGACTATCCCAATAGCTATAAGAATGCTGGTATCCTTTCGACAGTGACCACTAAGACAATTAAGATTGGCATAGAAAAACTGAGTGCTAATTCGAAAGACTGGTTGGCTTGGGACGAATTTTATCTGACATATCTGGGTCCGATAGATGTGAGTGAATATATTACGGCTTTAAATCAAGCAATTGCTACTGCAGAAGCATTTAACGGGAATACGTCGACTGCGTTAGCATCTAACTTAGCAACTGCTCTGGCTGAAGCAAAAGCTGTACTTAGTTCGCAAGATACGGATGTTTTGAGTGCTAAGACAGGTGCCTTAAATTCTGCTTTGGCAGCCGCTCAGTCTGTTGACATTACACTCCTCGCTGCTACTATTACTTTTGCGGAGGCTGATGGTGTTGATGTTTCGTCCGCAAATGATGTTGTGGCAAATGCTACTTCTGCATCTCAGGTCAACGATGCTCTCTCTGCTTTGCGCCTTGCTCGTCGGATAGCCAATGCCGAGACCCAGGCAGACGTATTTGCTGGTAATACTCCTGCCGCAGGCGACTATTATTTATATAATGTAGGAACAGGCCGCTTCTTCTGCGGTGGCGCCGACTGGGGTGCACACGCTGCTCTTGGCTTCCCTGGTGTACTTGTAACGTTGGAGGCAACAGGAACAGATAATGTATATAAGTTGAATACTCACTTGAGAAATGGTGATGACAATGGTAATCACAAAGAGTATCTTAACTATGACGGCTATTGTGACACATGGACAAGTGATAGTTGGAAATTCGTTGAGGTCAGCACCGGCGTTTACAACATTGTTCGTAGCAGCAATGAAGCAAACCTGCTTGGCTATGAGACGGCAACCTATAACAACGTTATAACTACTTGTGCTACCACCACCTCTCCCACCAACCAGTGGAAGCTCGTGACGAAGGCTGACCGCGATGCCCTCTTGGCAACAGCTACAGAGCAAGCTCCTCAGGATGCTTCTTATCTCATCAAGTCGCCAAACTTCAGCCAACGCGAGGATGTCAGTGCTTGGACTTTCACCAACGCCAGCATTTGGGGCCGTGGTGGCAACCATCCAGATTTCGCTATTGAAGCTTATGATAAGACTTCGGCAACTGTAGAGCAGACCGTCACAGGACTGCCCGCAGGTACATACGAACTGAAGGTACAGGCATTCTACCGTGATGGCAACTTTGAGACACAGGTTAATACCCTTTCCAATGGTGGTGACGCTCGTCAGCTGGCAACCCTCTATGCAGGCACTAAGAGTGCACTTATCCAGAATGTCTCTGGTGGTGCTGACAAGGCTCCTGGTATGGGACGTGCTTCTACAATTGGATATATGCCAGACGGCATCGATGATGCATGTCTCTATTTCCAGAGCGGCCTCTATTGGGCAACCCTCGATGAGATTGTAGTCGGTCAAGATGGTACAATGACTATCGGTGCTCGCAAGACCGAGAAACTGAATGATGGCGACTGGATGGTGCTGGATAACTTCCGCCTCATCTATAAGGGCTCTGGTATTGATCTCTCCGGTGTGAAAGCCGACTTGCTGGCTAAGATTGGGGATGCTACAGACCTACTCGACAACCTCGATCTCAACCTGTCGTTCCTGGCTACTGCCAAGGCCAATGGACAGGGTGTCTATGATAACTCCAGCGATGCTGATGAGATTGTTGATGCAACAAATGCGCTGCAGACTGCTATCAATCAGGTCAACGCAGCTACAGACCTGACCGTCTTCAAGCAGACGATGGCTAAGGCTCAACCCGAAGGTGTAGCTGTCAACGTATTCAAGAATGCAGTGGAAGCCGTAACAGATGGTAGCACTTTTGCTGCTACAGTTTCCGAACAGCTCTACCTCCTTCGTTCCGAGCGTAAAATCAATGCTCTGCGTATGCCCGACATCTACACAGGATCCGCTCCTGCTGCCGGTAAGGTATACCTCTTCAATGTCGGCACAGGTATGTTCCTCGGTGCTGGATCCGACTGGAATACTCACGCTGCTGTGGATCAAGTGGGTATTGAAGTTGAACTTGTCGCTTCTGGCAATGGCTTCATAATGAAGTCTGCATGGGGCTCATTCAACAATAGCCCGTATGTAGATACTGGTGCCAATACCGTTTATACTTTCCAGGCTGTTGATGGAAAGGATGGTGTCTATAATATCCTTGAAGGCTCCGACCTTCTCGGTTGGAATCCGAATGGTAAGACTGACGGCAAGAAGTATTGGAATAGCATTTCCAATGTGGCTGGTGCCGATGCCAATGATGCCAACTACCAGTGGAAGGTCATTACTTCTGCTGAGCGCAAGGCGCTTTTGGCTCAGGCTACGCCACAGAATCCCGTAGATGTCAGCTACCTCATCAACAACCCAAGCCACAACCGCAAGGCTGATGCTGATTACAAAATGTACACCAAGGTCGCTCCTGGTGGCAATGGCGGTGCTCGTGTCTCTTCTCAAGATGATGGTAATGGCGATCGCGCAGCTGACTTCGGTTATGAATTCTGGAATGTAGACAATCTTGAGTGGTCACAGCAACTGACAGGGCTCACGCCTGGTACGTACGAAGTAGCTGTTCAAGGCTACTACCGCGAAGGTGATGGCGCTTACCAGACTGGTGTTGTCAATAACGGTGGCACGCTACTCTGTAAGGCATATTTAAAAGCCAATGATGAGTCTGCTGAACTGCAGAACATTGCTTATTGCCTCGATGGCGTTCCTGGCGTTGGCACGGCAGTATCCAACAATGGCGCATTCCCCAACTGGCCGCGTGAAGCTTTCGAATACTTCGAGACGGGTTACTATTGGACCAGTGTTGAGGTGACGGTCGGCAACGACGGAAACCTGAAGATCGGTGTCTATAAGGATAGTAAGACAGATAATGATTGGATAGTTCTCGACAACTTCCGTCTGCGCCTGCTCTCTGCAGCTACCGCTTCTGCAACAGTTAAGATTACTGATGTCAAGTATGCTACGTTCATTGCTCCCTTCGACGTGGAGATTCCTGATGGCGTGACAGCATCTACGGCTGAAATCAATGAGAATGGCACCAAACTTGATTTGACCGATCTCGTAGGAACGATTCCTGCTCACACTGCTGTTATCCTCTTCAGCGAGAATACCTTGACGAAGGAAGTCTCTGGCGTGCGTGTCGCAGATCCTGAGAATCTGACTACTGACGCCCTCACTGGTACATACGAAGATGTTCAGGCTCCCGAGGGTAGTTATGTACTTCAGAACCAAGCAGAAGGCATCGGATTCTATCAGGTCGTTTATGCCGAAGCAAAGCCTTGGGTACGTGCAAATCGTGCATATCTGACGGCTCCTAATAACAATGTTAAGGCATTCATCCTTGGTGAAAGTGATGCAGACGGTATCCGTTCACTGGAGAATGGATTCCAGGGCACCCATAATGGTGAGATCTTCAACCTTGCTGGTCAGCGTATGACGAAGACGCAGCGTGGCGTGAACATCGTGAATAAAAAGAAAGTTGTCATCAAGTAAATACAGTTTTTATGAAAAAGACATATATCATGCCTGCCATGCAAGCGCAGAGCCTAGGCACACAATGTATTATAGCCTTGTCGCTGAGGCAGATCTCAGCAGACAGCAGTGATGCTCTTGTCAAGAGCAACGAATGGGATATCTGGGGAGATGACATAGACGACGAAGATCTTTGACAATTCATCAACCTTCGGTTGAACACTTAGATATATTCCGCCACGGCGCTTCGAAGCGTTTGTGGCGGAATATTTTGTTTTTTCTTGTCAGAATAACGATTTCTATGTAACTTTGTCCCGTCATTTAATAAATCAGACCCCTTCATGACTACAGCACTCAAAGAACTCTTGCGGCTATGGTGGACGCAGAAACGACGTGCGTTCCGCTGGAAGGAACTCTTTCTTGTTGCCTATTTCGCGGTGCTCTTTGTGGTGATTGTCGTTGCACTTTATTCTGCACTACACGACCGGCTGACGCAGGGGATGCTGCCTGTCGCGTTGGTCAACCTACTGCCGCTTCTGGCAGTCTGTGTTACGCTAGCAGACTTGATGATGAAACTCTTATGGCGACGTTCGCCTGTCGAGATGGATGACTATTTGCGAACGCGACCTGTTTCCCCACGCGATTGGGCCTTCTTGATACTTCTGGATACTAAATTGGGCTTCATGCAATGGATGATCCCCCTTTCTATGGCCTTTGTTGTGGCTTTATTTTTAGGCGTAGGGTGGGGGATGCTGATGCTTATCCTCACCTTCACATGCACGCTTGTCAATGCACTACTCCAGAATTGTTGGCGTCGAGCCCCTGGTAACCAATGGACATTGCCGTTGTTCTTTGGTTATATTGCGTGGACAGTGCTTGTTTGTACCATTGGTGTAGGTGCGGTGGTTTGGGCGATGGTGGCTGTGGCCTCTGTGCTTCTGATTCTTGTGAATAGCATCACCTGCTATGTACTTCACCGCTATTTCGTGCGCATGAAGAATCACAACGAGGCACTCCACACGAATACCTCCAGTACAGCTCATTCACTCGGTAATGTGTCACTGTGGAGCATAGAATGGACGCAGATACTTCGAAGCAAGCGGTTGAGAACCAGTTCTTTACTTATGATGGCGCTTTTCCTTCTCAATGTCTATATGCAGCAGTCATCAGCAGCAACGCTACAAAATGATTTCGGCCTTGCAGTCAATCCGATGCTGTTCTTCGCTATCGGTTTCCCCAGCCTAATGCTGGCTCAATGGGTATTAGGCATTGAGGCCAATTTTTTTTGTGGCATTTGGACCAAACCATGGCCGGTCGAGGGTATCCTCCGTCGCAAGTACTATTTCTTCTGTTCGCTCTGTACTCTGATGGCGGTGTTATGTGTGCCCGCTGTAGTGTGGCTACACCTTTCTGCATTGTCGTTGGTTGCAGCGTTGTTCTTCTCTTGCGGCGTATTAGTGCTCCCGTTCATGGCTACATGCCTCTACAGCAGCCGTATGGACCTCTTCTCTTCCGCATTCCTCAGTTATCAACACGGTAATCGGCAACTCAACATCTTCTCGTTAGTGATGTTCATACCCATGATCATCTATTTTCTAATTTACTTCTTTTTGCCACCTTTCTGGGCCAATGTTCTTGTAGCCAGCCTTGGACTTGTTGGCTTTGCGTTGCATGGCGTCTATATCCGTTGGATTTCAGGCATTTGGTACAGGCGAAGACATGAGATTATGGAGCGATGGCTTGCACAATGAGTGACTACGAAGGACAAATAATCGAACAGAAAAATGGAACTAAATATAAAGGAATTAAAAAAAGTCTATGGCGACAAGGTCGCGTTGGACATCCCTGAACTGACTATCGGTAGTGGGCAGTTGGTAGGACTCGTGGGCAACAATGGCGCAGGAAAGACCACACTCCTTCGCCTGATTCTTGACCTTATCAAGGCTGATTCTGGCTACGTGCTGTCCAACGGGGACGATGTGGCTGTGTCCGACACATGGAAAACATATACAGGCTCATTTATCGACGGACGCTTCCTTGTTGATTTCTATACCCCAGAAGAGTACTTCACATTCATCGCGCACCTTTATGGTATCACCGATGACCAGCTTCATGAACGTTTGGAAGCCTTCCGACCGCTCATGCACGATGAGATTCTTGAAACAAAGAAATACCTGCGTGACTTCTCCGAGGGCAACAGACAAAAGATAGGTATCATCGGTGCCATGATGATTCGGCCTAAGGTGCTCCTCTTGGACGAGCCGTTCAATTACCTCGATCCCTCATCGCAGATTATCATTGCGCGTATGATTGCAGACATGAATCGCGAACTTGGTACAACGACCATCATTTCTAGTCATAACCTTAACTTTGTAGCCGATATCAGTAGCAGAATCCTTCTTCTTGAACGCGGAATCATTATAAAGGATTTATCTAAGAACCAGGAAAATGTAATTTCTGAATTGAATGACTACTTTAATGCGGAGGCATAAAACGACATGCTCTTCTGACACCCACTTCTAAAGCAGTAACAAACACTATGCGCTATTCTTTTTTCCTCATACTCCTTATCCCTTTGGCCGCTCAGGCTTATGTCTCCTTACGCCTTTGTCAGGTGCTTCCCATCCCTGCGTGGGGCAAGGTGCTTGTGGTCATCGCCATGCTCGTCGCCTTTGGTCTCTCGCTCTTCGCTGTGTTGCCACAGTTGGATCGCCTTTCTATGCCGATTTCCACGCTCTGCTATCATATAGGAACTTCATGGCTCCTGATTCTGCTCTATCTGTTCATGCTCATTCTCTTACTTGATCTCTTCCGTCTTTGTCATCTTATTCCTTCATCCTTCTTTCATCATAATTGGATAGCTTCTTGCACCATTCTAGGAACAGTCACGCTGGTCTTCATCTACGGTTATCTCCATTATCACCATAAGGAGCGTGTCTCATTACAGTTGACGACAACCAAGTTCCTCCAGCACCCAATGCGCGTTGTCATGACCTCCGATTGGCATCTGGGCTATCACAATCGTCGTGCTGAACTGGCACGTTGGATAGATATGATTAATGCTGAGCATCCTGATGTGGTACTGATTGCAGGTGACATCATCGATCGCAGTATTCGTCCACTTGACGAAGACGGTATGGCGGCAGAGTTTCATCGCCTCCAAGCTCCTGTCTATGCCTGCCTTGGCAACCATGAGTATTATAGCGGCGAGCTTGCCGCCCTTCGCTTTTACAATGAAGCAGGTATTCACCTCCTGCGGGATTCCATAGCCCGTATAGGTGATCTTGCAATCATTGGGCGTGATGATCGCACGCATCATCGTCGCCAACCACTATCCAAACTGATGGTTACACACCTCTCTTCACAAGAGGCGTCGTCATCGAATGGAGATTCACTTTCTACGCAGCCATTCGTGATTCTACTTGATCACCAACCATACCATTTGGAGGAAGCTGAGGCTGCTGGCATCGACTTTCAACTTTCCGGGCACACGCATCATGGACAGGTTTGGCCCATATCTTGGATAACCGACCGCCTCTACGAATGTGCCTTCGGCCTTCATCAGCGTGGCAATACGCGTTATTATGTATCCAGCGGACTTGGTATCTGGGGCGGTAAGTTTCGTATAGGGACTCAATCCGAATATATCGTCGCTGATATATCGATGCACTCATAGACAAAAAGGGGATGATCTTAGAGACGGAAGGAAGCGTTGTCTCCGTGACCTTCTTGAACCACTTGTTGGTTGCGAATCAGTTGGGTCGTGATTCTGCCACGTTTGTCGCGGAAAACACGAAGATCGAAATCTGCATCGGCAAGACGGATATGATTCAAGCGCATCTCGGGCCACTCCTGCGGTAATCGTGGTGAAACCGTGAAACAGCGCAGTCCTGTCGGACGGATTCCGAAGAGACCTTCTGTAATGATGCGGGCATATAATGCACTCTCTGCAGAAAGATGTCGCTGGTTTCCCTCTGGCCATGCTTCGATGGCATAGGGAACGTGTTGGCCTAGCAGGCGTGTGGCTGAATAATTCTGAAGGTATCGTAATGTTCTTTCCGTATCGCCAGCCATGAGTGCGCCACGCAGGGCGTAAAGTGTGGAACGGTCCCAGAACGTCTGGCTACCAGCCTGTGTCAACATCCCGTTTTCTGTCCATAGGCGAGGGGAGTAGAGCGCATCGATTGTGCCTGCGGCACGTGTGAAGATGCCCATGGTTAATGGAATACAAATCCACGAGCGGAGGATGTCATTGCCATTGTAATACCGATAGGTGTCAAAACCTTCCATGTCGGCATGAAAGAAACGGTCAATAGCGATGCGTAGGGCGTCGGCCTGTTGATTGTAGGTCTTGGCAAGCGCTTTCCCCTTACCGAGGTCACGTGCTAGGAAGGCTGCTGAACGCAGGGCGTCGTAATAGAGTGATGAGGTACAGAGATTGGCTTCGCCGGCAGGGAAGCGACCTTCCAATTCATCACAGTTTGACATGACAACACCATCAGCATTGAGTTGCCTGCGGCAGTATTCCAATGTCCAGGTGATGAGGGGCCATAAGGTCTCTGCCTCTTGACGAGAACCTCGTGCCAGCGCATAACGGCTGGCGCCATAGGCAATCATCGCTGCGTCGCCGCGGTCGCCGGCACCGTTCCAGTAGTCCGTGCCCTCTGCGATGATGGAAGAGGGAATCGGACGATAATCCTCATTCATAAAACTGGCAAACATACGCCAGGAATTCATGGCAGATGCGTTGGCGTATGCATAGCCCAGGAACGGGAAGAACGGGTTCGCGTATTCTGCTTGGTCGTTGGCCCAAATAGCCGCATAATACCGTTCACCTCCAGGCCCATGCAGGGGGCCATTCTTTGTCTGATAGATGCTCTCGGCGGCGCGCACCTTGGAAAACGCAAACATGCGATTGAGAATGCTGTCAGGAGTGACAAGGACGAGGTTATCCAGCCATTGACGTGTGAGCTGCTGGCGTTGGCTTAACTGTTCTGCGGCATCACAAGTGAGTGTCGGCTCTGTCGCACGACGTGCAGAGAGTATGGCATAGAAGGTAAGGTCTTCCCCTTGGTTGAGTGTAAATGTACCAGTAGGGGTGATTTGTTCCTCAACAATATAGGAACCATCTAATCCCTTATCGGGATCACTTTCCATACGATGGATTGTTGGCTCAATGCGTATGGTGGTGGGCCGTTGGTTACTATTGACGATGGTGTATGCCTCAATGAGAGCGGGAAGGGTTGGTGATGGTGCGAGTGTACGACGAACTGTGAGGCTTCCAAAGTGACTCTGTGCGCAAAGGGTGCCATCCGAGAGCGTGATGTCCTTCACGCGTTCTGGTGTATCGGTGATGCGCTGATGTCCGATAAGTACGCTTTCTAACGGATCCCAGCTAGTGTAGCGAATGAAGCTTGCATGTGTATCGTTGGGGAGGGTGCGAAGCATGGGAAAGACGAGGTGTCGATCGCACGTAAAACTCCCGTCGGCGGCAATGCCGTAGTGGAGTATAGCAGACATTTGTTGTCCGGACATCTCCATGTGGTCGGTATGAGCGCGACCGTCAAAGGTCCAAGTGATAGCTGTGGGAGATGTAAGGTGCCAATAACTATTCTCCAGATTAGCAGAAACACTTTTGGCAGATGATAAAGCTAAAAGTGAAAACAATAATAGGGCATTTCTGTGCATAATAAATGGAATTAGAGGTTATTATGATGAAAGGAAGGGATGCATCAGAGTTGACGCATCCCTTTTCCTCTGCTCTTTAGAAAGCTTATTTCTTAGCAGCTTTCTTGGTGACTTTCTTAGCGGGTGCCTTCTTTGCAGGAGCTTCCTCTTTAGGAGCTTCTACTTTCTTTGCAGGAGCAGCCTTGGGTGTCTCCTTCTTAGCGGGCGCAGCCTTGGGTGCTGCCTTTTTTGCGGGCACTTTTTTCTCGGAGGCTGGTGCGGCACCTTCAAGCTTCTTGAGGCGTGTCTGCAGACGCGTGATTTCCTTATCCTTCACATTGATCTCCTCGGCTTGATTGCGGATGGTCGTGAGGAGGGCGTTCAACTCGTCATTCTCAATGTCGGTGGGATAAAGGGCATTGACACGATTGATGAAATCACCAAGGATATTCATGTAGTTGGTGAAGGCATCGTATGGGCTATCGTAGATGCCGCGCCACATACCAACACTCATGGGCTTGGTGGTCATGAAGCGGAAATTGTTGGATGCCTGGATGCGATCCCAGTCTTGTGTGATACGGCGGTCCTTGCAGATAAGGACACGATCAGCAACACTATAGAGCTTATTGAAGGCTTCGCGTTGCATGACGTTGCCAAGCCAGCAGCTTGTGTCGCGCTCCTCGTCGTTCCAGGACATCGGATAGGCAACGTCCATTTGGCCGACAGACTTGGATTTAGCAATGATTTCGCTGGGCGTAGCAAACGTGATGCCGCGTTCCTTTGCAACGGCAGGCAGTGCCTTGATGAATTCCAGGATGTTGGAGCTTAGGGGCTGGTAAATGCCGAGCGCGCAAAGCTCCATGAAGATGTTGATAACCTTCTCCTCTTCTGGCAGTTGGGCAATCCAGTCCATATAGGTGTCAGCAAAGAGCGGATATTCATTCCATGAAGAGTCATTGAAGCGCAGGCTGATGTCATCACTGAGCTTATAGTCGCGCAGTAACAACTTCAGGTTGGGGTTCTGGGCGCAGTGATATACGAAGTGAGGGCTCTTCCAACCGAGGATGTGCTTGGCACCTTCGGCAATCATTCCCTTGTATCCCATGGAGGCTACCAGACCGCCGATATCATCGCTGTAGATTAGCGAACTGTTGCGGAGTACGGTAGGCTTCTTGCCAAAGAGCTCCTTCATCTTCTTGGCTTGACGCTCGACCTCATCGCGGAACACATCTTCGTTCGCTAATGAGCTGAGGCCGTGGCTGTAAGGCTCTGCAAGGAACTCGACACAACCGGTATCATTGAGCTCCTGTAACATTTCAATCACTTCCGGGGCATACTGCTCCAGCAGCTCCAGCGCACAACCAGAGATGGAGAATGCTACCTTGAAAGCCTTCCCATAAAGATGGGCCATCTCTAGGAAAGTCTTGATAGCGGGGATGTAAGAACGTTCAGCGGTCTCGGTGATGCCGCGCTCGTTCTCATAATCGTCAAAATAATAGTGATCCTTGCCAATCTCGAAGAAGCGGTAGCGCTTGAGATGGACATTCTGGTGGATCTCGAAATAAAGACAGATGGTTTTCATATTCCTTGTTGCGGGCACGCCCGCAGTTTAATGTTTAACGTTAGTTGTTTAAAGTCGCTACTTTTGCAGGCACTGATCATAGAGTTTGCGGATGCGAATGCCGACTTTCTCCCATGTGATGCCATCGACTTCTTTTTTACCCTCTACCTGAAGGTATTCGTGGAGTGAGTCGTTGGTGCAGAGGGAATACATGGCATCTGCCATTGCCTCAATATCCCAGTAATCGGTCTTGATGCATTTATCGAGAATCTCAGCGCAACCACTTTGCTTGGAGATGATACTGGGTACGCCGCTTTGCATCGCCTCCAATGGACTGATGCCGAAAGGCTCTGAGACAGAAGGCATGACATATACATCGGAATCGCGGAATATCTCAAATACTTGCTTACCTTTCATAAAGCCCGGGAAGTGGCAACGGTCTGCAATGCCGTAGGCGGCAGCCATATCAATCATGGCATTCATCATGTCGCCGGATCCCGCGAAGCAGAAGCGAACATTGCTTGTGCGGTCGAGGACGCGCTTGGCGGCTTCAATAAAGTATTCGGGACCTTTCTGCATCGTAATACGACCGAGGAACGTGACGACCTTCTCCTTGCGATCCTTGTAGGGCAGACGCTTATCAACAATCTCTTGAAGCTCAGGTGCCAAGGGATATACAGCATTGTGCATAGCAAAGCACTTGGCGGGGTCCTGACCATAATGATTGATGACTGTCTGGCGTGTCAATTCGGATACGCACATGATGCAGTCCGCATTGTCCATACCATTGCGCTCAATACCATAGACCGTTGGGTTCACGTTTCCGCGTGAGCGGTCAAAGTCCGTGGCATGAACGTGAATCACGAGGGGCTTTCCACTCACTTGCTTGGCATGAATGCCTGCGGGATAGGTGAGCCAGTCGTGGGCATGGATGATGTCGAATTGTTCTGTACGTGCTACTACGCCGGCGATGATGGAATAGTTGTTGATTTCCTCTGTGAGGTTGCCGGGATAACCGCCTGCAAACTCCATGCAGCCAAGGTCGTTGACGTGCATATAATTGAAGTCTGCGTAGAGGTGCTCGCGGAAACGGTAATAGTCATCGGGATTCATGATGTTGCCAATGCGCTGCTTGACATAGTCATAGCTGACATCACGCCAAGCGATAGGCACACAGTTCATGCCGATAATCTTGCATGCGGTTTGGTCCTCATCACCGAATGGACGTGGCAGGCACAATAATGTTTCAATGTCTCCTTGAGCATGAAGCCCATGAGTGATTCCGTAATTTGCGGTGGCGAGTCCACCAAATACATGAGGAGGATACTCCCAGCCGAACATTAATACTTTCATAGTTGCTTGATTTTAGGGAGTTAATCCATTATATACTTATCTAATAACTTGACAACGCGCATAATCTCTGCAACATTCATCGCAAAACTCATGGCGCCGCGTCCGTGGAAGGGCGGGTTGCCGTCGAAGACTTCAGGCAGAGTACCAATGCAGTGGTAGAATAGTTCCTCCTCGTAGCCTACAAGTTGGCGTTCCACAAAGCTCACGCGAGAGTAACCGAACACCTTGAGGCAAGCCTCCAAATAGAAACCTGCGAGCCAGGGCCAAGCTGTTCCTTGATGGTAAGCATAGTCGCGTTGAACCTGCGGGCCGACATACATGGGGTTGTAGCCGCCGCTCTTGGGAGAGAGTGTGCGCAGGCCCTTGGGGGTGAGAAGTTCCTTGGTACACATATCGAGTACGCCTTTCTTTTGTTTCGCGTCTAACGGAGAATAATCGAAGGCGCAGGCGAAAATCATGTTGGGGCGGACGCTCCAGTCAATCATGGTGCCATCGACATAGTCTAGCAGGTAACCATAATCGTTGAGGAAGGTCTCCACAAAGCTTTTCTTCGTCTTGTCAGCCATGACTTCCAATGTCTCGGCTTCAGCGGCGTCATTCATGTGGCGGCAGACGTTGGCGCTGAACATCAAGGCATTGTACCACAATGCGTTGAATTCTACGATGTAACCGGAACGAGGAACGATGGGCTGCCCGTTCTGGCTGGAATTCATCCACGTAATCGCTTTGTCGCGTCCGTTAGAATAGACGAGGCCGTTGTCATGAACGTATAGATTGGGATGTTTGCCGGCAATGAGCCATTTCATGATCTCTTGCAGCAACTGTCCATACTTTTGGATACCCTTGTCCATGCCCACAAACTTGCAGTACTGTTGAATGCACCAAACGGCCCATAACAGCACGTCTGGGTGCTGCATCTCGTAAATGCGGACACTCAGCGGCGTTCCTGCAATGAACTCGTGAATACCCTTTTCCGCGGTTGCCATAATCCGCTCGAACTGATCCTGCTCGTTATTCGTCAGTGTCAGGCCGGGTAGGGAGATGAACATATCGCGCGCACGGCACTTGAACCATGGGTATCCGGCAAGCACGTAGGTTTCGCCCTCGCGGGAATTGAAGAACTGATGTGCGCTATTAACGAGGCAGTGATAGAAGTTGTCTCGCGGTGTGCGGATTTTGACCTCATAATCAGCCAGATCCTTGAGTTTTGCAGGGTTGCATTCCTTGATGCCGGCAGCAAAAACGATGCTCTCACCCTTCTTGATGTCGAACTCAAAATAGCCGGGGACATATAAATCCTCACTGGATGCGTATCCACGTTCTGCTTCTTTGGGATAGTCAACGCCTCGATACCAATCTGGGCGGAAAACCCATTCTGCTTTCTTGTTGAGCTGCATGTAAAGCTCTGGATAGCCAGGATACAGACAGGTCTTGATGCCGTTCTTTACTTCCTGATAGTCGCGGTTGGCGCGAGGATTCTCATGTGTAAATTCACGTACACTGCGGAACGCGAGCCACGGTTGCAGGCGTAGCGTTGTCTTGGAATGTGCTTCCAAGAGGGTGTAGCGGATGAGTACACGATCCTCGAAATGCTGGAACATTAGTTCCTTCTTCAGGATGACGCCTCCTACACGATAGAGCGTTGTTGGCACTTGTTGGCAATCATACTCGCGAATATATTTATGGCCGCGAGGACTGTAATTGTCTCCTTGATACTTGTGAAGCCCGAGGTTGAATTCAGCGCCATGCTGGATTACAGTGCAGTCGAGCGATGAGAGTAGGACGTGGTTTTCATCGTCCAACTCCGGCACGGGCACGACAAGCAGACCGTGGTACTTACGCGTGTTGCAGTCCAAGATGGTCGAACATGAGTAGGCTCCGGAACGGTTGCTACGTAACACTTCCTTCTTGAGAGCCTCCTCCAAGTTTGTCATCAGGGTCTTGTCAAACTGTAAATAGCTCATAAGTTAGTATTGTTTTTTAGGTATATTTTGTTGTTAAAACACGCCAAAATGGCTAGTTTTGTCTTCAAAAATAGCGTTTTCCTCGCATACAAAAAAATTTTTCAGTGAAAACTTTCCGTTACATTTGTCGTTTTTATCAAAAATACCTATTTTTGTGCCGTAAAACATATAATAAACGGTGACTAAATACTCTTATGGCACGAAAAGCACCTAAATTAGAGGACTTCTTGCCTTACCTCACGGCCCTCTTCGAATTGCTGAGTCAAGAGCAACGCGATTTGATTATCAAGCATGCCTCGATGCATGTATATAAGAAGAATGAAATCATCTATGCCGAGGACGATGTCCCCGCATATATGATGTGTCTGGTTTCAGGCAAAGCGAAGATTTTCAAGGAAGGCGTGGGCGGTCGCACACAAATCATGCGTGTGGTGCGTCCCGTGGGCTATTTCGGTTTCCGTGCAGCCTTCGCGGGTCAGCGATATATCAACACGGCGACAGCGATTGAGTCTTCTGTGGTTTTACGCGTTCCTATAGGCACTGTTATACGTCTGATGCAGGAGAATGCACGTTTCGGGTGGTTCTTTACAGAGCGCCTGGCTTTGGAATTGGGCAAGGCCGACGAGCGCGTCATCAGTCTCACCCAGAAACATATTCGTGGTCGCTTAGCAGAGTCGTTATTATTCCTGTATGACTGCTATGGTGTGGAAGAGGACGGCTGTACGCTGAGTATCTATCTGAGTCGCGAAGATCTGGCTAGTCTGTCGAATATGACTACTTCCAATGCCATCCGTACGCTTTCAGCCTTTGCCACCGAGAAGATGGTTGCTGTGGATGGACGTAAGATCAAGATTATCGAGCGGGGCAAGTTAGAGAAGATCAGTAGGATTGGATGAGGCTCCGCGAAATCACACCTTATTAATATATAGACTTGCTAAATTACTGAATCATACGATATGGATATAGCCTCCCGTTGGGGTATCATCTACTGCCCAAAGCAAGGCGTGCGAAGGACGCATAAGCGCTGGGAACACATCAAGGAACTACTTGATGCACAGCACGTGGTTTATGACTTCGTACAGAGCGAAGGACCAGAATCCGTAGAGCGCCTGACGACCATGCTCATCAACAATGGTTACAAGACGATTATCATCGTAGGAGGTGATTCCGCGTTGAATCGGGCGCTCAATGGCATGTTGTCCATTGATGCCAGCTTGCGCGAGCAGGTTGTATTAGGTGTGATACCCAATGGTAGAGGAAATAATTATGCCAGTTATTGGGGCTTTACGGAGGAGAATGATGAGCAAACCGTGAAATGGCTGATTGCTAAGCGCTTGAGAAAGGTTGACGTGGGCGTTATACATCAGTTGGGTGATTCTCTTGAACAGCATGTCCCTGACCGCTATTTCCTTAATTGCGTGAATGTGGGCCTTGTGGCTAATATCATGAAGCTCAAGTACAAAGCGCGCCGTCTCTTGGGCTTAACAACGCTGACTTATTTTGCCAGTATGTTGATGTTGCTGTTCCAGCGTCTGGAGTCGAAAATGCGCTTTAAGATTAACGAGGAACAAATCGACAGCAAGATCATGACGGTTTGTGTCGGTAACTGTTTAGGATATGGAATGACGCCTCGTGCAGTCCCCTATAATGGGATGTTGGATGTCTCCGTGATATCACATCCGGAAATTACGCAGTTGTTCGAAGGCATTTGGCTGTTATTCACGGGACGCTTTTTAAATCATCGTAAAGTACGTGCCTATCGCACGAATCGTCGAATCCTTTTTGAGGATATTCATCATGCAACAGTGAGTACGGATGGTCTTGTTCTTGATGCCATCCAGACACCTTTCGAGGTAGGTCTGCTCAAGGAGCACATAGCTTTTATTATACCATCTTAAGGCATGTTCTAAAAATTAAATAATCTTCTTATGATTATCTTTATCCGATTTTGACTCTTTTCGGCATCTTTATCATTAAAACCTTAAACCGTAGTTTACTACGCTTCGGCGGTTTTGCAGACAAATCTGTTCAAAAATAGCCCAAAATCTAACTAAAGCTAATTATTAGAACCTGCCTTAAGGATCTCTTCAACAATCTCTGTCCTCGGGCGTGTGGCATCAATCCAGTGAATCTTGACCCCTCGCCGTTCCATGCCTCTGAAATAAGTCATTTGTCGTTTGGCAAACTGATGAATGGCAATTTCTAATTGACGCACCATTTCTTCGTAGCTGATTTCCCCTATAAGATGTTGTGTCAGATAGCGATATTCCAATCCGTAGGAAATCAGGTCGTCGGCGGCGATGCCGCTGTCCAAGAGCCGTTTAACTTCGTCGAGCATGTCTTCCTGCTCCAACCTGTGGTGCAGGCGTGCCGTGATGCGCTCCCGTCGTAGGTCGCGTGGAATGTCCAGACCGCAAGTCAGCGATTCCAACTGTGGGAATGGTTCCGTCTCATCAATGTGGTGTTCGCGATAGTATTCTTCGATTTCGATGGCCCGGATAGCACGTCGTGCAGTATCTACGTCCGTCGTGTTGTGTAAGCGTTTATAGCTTGCTAGTAGTGTAGTGAGTTCCGAGAGGCTCTTACCCTCCAGCCGTTCGCGGAGCTCCACATTCACAGGAACTTCCACCAACTTGTAGGCCCGCAGCACACTCTCGATATACAACCCTGTGCCGCCGCATAGGATGGGTTGCTGGTGGCGTGTGGTGATGTCTTCGTAGGCGCGCAGGAAGTCCCTTTGGAATTCAAAGACAGAGTATTTGGAACCTGCAGGGGCGATATCTATGAGGTGATAGGGAATCTTAACGGTTTCTCCGTCAGGCCTGGTGACCTCGTAATCCTTCAAGTCCTTGCCTGTACCAATGTCCATCCCGCGAAACACCTGTCGGGAGTCGGCACTGATGATTTCAGCTGCGCCGAGACGGGCAGCCAATAGGGTCGCTACGGCGGTCTTGCCGCAGGCTGTAGGGCCGAGGATGGTGATGAGTTTATTCATACTGGCGGCAAAGGTAATAAAAAAAGGCCGTCCGAATGATATCGGGCGGCCAAAAAGTAGCAAAAAATATTTCTTGCTGTTTTTTCTAGTGTGTCGCTTACTTCAGCTCAGCGAGGTACTTGATAGTGCGAACCATCTGGCTGGTGTAGCTGTTCTCATTGTCGTACCATGCAACAACCTGTACGAGGGAGTTGCCGTCGCCCATCTTGCTGACCATAGTCTGGTTAGCGTCGAAGAGAGAACCGAACTTCATGCCGATGATGTCGCTGCTGACGAGCTTCTCCTCGGTGTAGCCGAAGCTCTCGTTGGTAGCAGCCTTCATGGCAGCGTTGATGCCCTCAACGGTAACCTCACCCTTCACAACAGCGTGCAGGATAGTGGTGGAACCAGTGGGGGTGGGAACACGCTGTGCAGCACCGATCAGCTTACCGTTCAGCTCGGGGATAACGAGACCGATAGCCTTAGCAGCACCAGTGCTGTTGGGAACGATGTTCTGGGCACCGGCACGTGCACGCTGCAGATCGCCCTTGCGCTGAGGACCGTCGAGAATCATCTGGTCGCCAGTGTAAGCGTGAACAGTGGTCATGATACCGCTCTGGATGGGAGCGAAATCGTTGAGAGCCTTAGTCATGGGAGCCAAGCAGTTGGTGGTGCAGCTGGCAGCGCTGATGACGGTGTCGGCGGGAGTCAGAGTCTTGTGGTTCACGTTGTAAACGATGGTGGGGAGGTCGTTGCCTGCGGGAGCAGAGATGACAACCTTCTTAGCACCAGCAGCGATGTGAGCAGAAGCCTTCTCCTTGGAGGTGTAGAAACCTGTGCACTCCAGAACGACATCTACATCGAGCTTGCCCCAAGGCAGCTCAGCAGCGTTAGGAATAGCGTAGATAGTGATCTCCTTGCCATCAACGATGATGGAGTTCTCTGTAGCTTCAACAGTGTGCTTGTTCTCGCCGAACTTGCCGCAGAAACCACCCTGAGCGGTGTCATACTTCAGCAGGTGAGCGAGCATCTTGGGGCTGGTGAGGTCGTTGATAGCGACAACTTCATAACCTTCAGCCTCGAACATCTGACGGAAAGCGAGGCGACCGATACGGCCGAAACCGTTAATTGCAACTTTTGTCATTTTCTCTTGTTGTTTTAGAAATGAATAAATAAGTAGTTGATGTGTGAAAAACTCTTTTTGGTATTCGAGGTCTCAATTTACCCGCAATTACAATATTCGGCGCTCTTACAAGCGGCAAAAACCAGTGTTAGAAGCACCAAAATGAATAATTTTAGGGTCTTTTGAAACATTTCTTCTCGTTTTGCGCTGCAAAAGTACAAAATTTGTTTTATATTTGTGCCATGAAACCCCTTAAATTATTAAAATTATGGCAAATTTCATTCAAGAATTCAAAGACTTCGCAATGCGAGGCAATGTAATGGACATGGCAGTCGGTGTTATCATCGGTGGTGCTTTTGGTAAAATCGTTACATCTTTGGTCAATGATGTGCTGATGCCTGTCATCAGTTTGGCAACGGGTGGTATTGATTTCACCAACTTGTTTATCACGCTTGGCGATGGTGATTTCTCCACGTTGGCCCAGGCTCAGGAGGCAGGTGCTTCAGTTCTTGCCTATGGTAGTTTCATTCAGAATGTCGTGGACTTCCTCATCGTAGCATTCTGTATCTTCTGCGTCATCAAGGCCATCAATGTTGCCACCAAGAAGAAGGACGAGGAGCCTGCTCCCGCTCCCGCAGAACCCGAACCCACGAAGGAAGAAGTGCTGCTGGCCGAGATTCGTGATCTCCTTGCAAAGAAGTAATCTCGCGCACGCGCGTACATATAATTATTTGTATGTAGGCTTCAAACTATAACAAAGAGAAAGCCCCGATGACCATCATCGGGGCTTTGCTTTGTATGTAACGTTGGGTTTACTTGCGCTTGCGGAAGTAGTCGTTATAGACCTTGATGCCGAAGACGATGCATGAGCAGGTCGATGTCACGAGATTGGTGAGGAACAGCGACCATAGGATTTCCGGCTCGTGGAGTAACCCTTGCAGCATGAAGGCAATGGCGCCGATGCCCATCATCAGGAATGTCGGCAGGGCAATATCGTCGGTCTCGCGGGTGCGGATTGTTCGGATAGCCTGGGGGAGATAACCCAGAATCATGCTGATGCTGGCGATCCATCCAAGGACCTCATAGATAGCGCTTTGTTCCATGCTGTTGCTTTATTTGAGTGATCCTCCGCCGAGTGCCTGATACAGGTTGATGGTGGCCTGGATGGTTGCAAACTGATTGCTGATCTGGCCCAACTGTGCGCTGAGGAGTCCTGTCTGCGCCGTCAGCACATTGAGGTAGTTCACCTGCCGTGAGACATTGTCTTTGTAGAGTGCCTCTGTAGCTTGCACAGCATTCTCGAGTGCCGAGATCTGCTGCGTAATCAGCGCCTTCTTGGCTTCCGCAGTCTGTAGAGCCGTCATTGCTGTATTGACCTCATTACCAGCCGCGATGAGGCTCTGCTGGAAGGCAATCTTGGCGATTTCCTGTTCCTTCTCTGCCACACGCTTTTGTGCCACGAGTCGTCCGTTCTGGAAGATGGGCTGCGTGAGGCTGGCCAGCGCATTCCAGATCCAGATGGCTGGGTCAAGCTCGATGGTGCTTCCGTTGTTCGTGTAGCCGAGTGTTCCGCTGATGGAGAGGGAAGGGTAGAAGCTGGCTTTGGCACTGTTGAGGCTGTAGAAGGCACTTGCCAACTTCAATTCTGCCTGTTTCACATCGGGGCGGTTCTGCAGCATGGCCATCGGCACACCCGTCTCAATCACAGCAGGTGCCTGAAAAGCCTCCAGGCTGCCGCGCTCTATGTGATGCGGTGCCTCTCCCAACATGGTGCAGAGCGCATTCTCTGCCTGCTGGATGGCTTCATGTAAATCCAGTACGCTGGCTTCGATGTTCAGGCAGTTGGCCTCAGTCTGTGCTACGGCCGCCTTGTTGCTACGGCCTGCAGCCATGAGCTTCTTGGTCATTTCCACACTCTCGCGCCAGTTCTTGGCTGTCACTTCGCTGGTTGCCAGTTGTGCATCCAGCATGCAGAGCGTATAGTAAAGGTTGGCGATGTTGGCTACGAGACTCTGCTGTACAGCCTGTCGTGCCACCTTGCTCTGCTCCAGCATCACTTGGGCACTCTTCTTGGCGTTGCGCAGCGAGCCCAGGCTCCCGATCTGCCAGGAGGCGGAGACGGGCAGCGTGTAGAATTTCAGCGGGCTTTTCCAGTCTCTGCTGGAGAGTTGGCCCTGAGGCGCTACTGCCAGACTGGGGATATAGGCCAGCTTGGAGACCATGAGGTAATCCTGAGCCTCCTGGATCTGCAGGTCAACCTGCTTGAGGCTTGCGTTCTGCGAGAGGCCCTTCTCGATGAGGGCTTGCAGGGTAGGATCTGTGAAGAATTCGCGCCAAGCCTTCGCGCCCAGTCCCAGTGAGTCCGTTCCTACCTGTGCGGCTCCGTAGAGTCCGTCGGTGCGGATGTCATCAGGCCGATCGTAGTTCTTGTAGAGTCCGCAGGACGTGAGGCTGATGCTGGCGAATATGATGATAAAGAGATGTTTATTCATTGTTGTCCTTGTTATGATTACTTATCTTCTGCTGCTTCTCTTTTTTCCAGAAGGCTGCGTTCTTGCTCCTTGAGGAACTGCTGGTCAGCTTCTACCTTCATGACCGGTCGGATTTTCTCCTGCAGCCATTCAAAGAAGATGAAGAAGACGGGGACAGTGAAGAGGATGGCAACAGTACCGACAATCATGCCGCCCACAACGCCAACGCCGATGGTGCGGTTACCGTTGGCACCGGCTCCGCTGGCAAACAGTAGCGGCAGCATACCCAGCACGCAGGTGAATACCGTCATGAGGATAGGACGCAGACGTGCCTCGCAGGCGGCGTAAGCGGCCTGTACGATGCCCATACCTTTGCGGCGGCGCTCCAGGGCGAACTCTGTGATCAGGATGGCCGTCTTGGCCAGCAGACCAATCAGCATGATGACACCCGTCTGCAGGTAGATGTTGTTCTCAATCTGTCCGAAGATGTACATGTTGGCACCTGTCAGCGCGCGGCCAGCGCCGCCGGAGACAAGGTTCCACAGCCAGGCGAAGCCGAAGCTGCCCATGAGGCCGGCAGGAACAGAGAGGATGACGGCGAAGGGTACGAGGAAGCTCTCGTAGAGGCAGGAGAGGATGAGGAAGATGAGGACTACGCAGATGGCGTAGATGAGGATGGTCTGGTTAGAGCCCATCTGCTCGTACTCCTCACGCGAGATACCGCCGTATTCATAGGTGATATGTTCGGGCATCATCTTCTTGTGAACCTCATCAATCGCCTGCATGGCATCGCCGACAGAGTAACCCTGAGCCGGCTGAATCATGCATGAGATCTCGGAGAAGAGGTTGAAGTGCGTATCAATCTCAGGACCCAGAACTGGCTTCAGCTTCGCAAACTGCGTGATGGGAGCCATCTCCTTGCCATTGCGCACGTACATATTGCTAACGTCTGCGGGTGATGTGCGGTATTTGGGATCCGTCTGCAGCATCACGCGATAGACCTTACCGTATTGGTTGAAGTTCGAGACATAGGCACCGCCCAGGTAGCCGCTCATGGCAGAGAGCACCTGTGAGGGCGAGATGCCGGCACGCTTACATTGTGCGGCGTCGATTTCCACCTGATACTGCGGGAAGTTGCGGGCGTAGGATGTCATGGCGCGCTGGATTTCCGGACGTTCGTTGAGGGCTGCCAGATACTCCTCTGTCAGCTTCAGGAACTCGTCCTTGTCGCCATCGTTACGATCCTGCAGGTGCAGGTCCACATTGGAGCCCATACCATAGCCTGGAATCATACCCGGCTCGAAGACGAAGATCTGTGCTTCCGGAATCTCTTGCATCAGTTCCAGCATGAGCAGAAGTTTCTTGACCGTCGTGCTGTGCTTCAGTCCCGGACGCTTGTTCCAATGCTGCATACGCAGGATCAACATAGCGTTCGCGGCACCCTGTCCGCCCATGAAGCTGAAGCCTGATGTGCGGGCAATATTCTTGATGTCCTCGTCCTTCTTCACGATGTCATAGACCCTGTCAAGAACGGATTCCGTGTAGGCCAGGTTGCTGCCCGGAGGACAGGTAACGTTGACCATCAGCACACCTTGGTCCTCCTGTGGCACGAGGCCCTTGGGGAGGTCGCTCATGAAGAACGCCAACAGGACACAGGCAATGCCGAACGCTACGGGAGCCACCCAGCGGTGGTTCACGATGCTGCGCAGGCGGCGGGTGTACTTACTCATGATGGCGCCGAAGGAGGCCTCATAGGCCGTGCGTGTGCGTTTGTTCAGTCCGATGAAGAAGGCGTTGATGCCGTTCTTGGCTGTGCGATCCTTCTTGGCGGGACGCATCAGCATGGCGCAGAGGGCAGGACATACCACCAAGGCACTGATGCAGGAGATACCTACGGCCGTGGCCAGTGTCACACCGAACTGCGTGTAGAACACGCCAGATGTACCACCCATCATCGTGACGGGGATGAACACCGCCATGAAGACGAACGTACAGGAGATGACGGCCATCGTCACGTCGCTCATGGCGTCCTTCGTAGCCTGATAGGCCGAGGTGTAGCCCGCGTCGAACTTCGCCTGCACGGCTTCTACCACCACGATGGCGTCATCCACCACCGTACCGATAGCCAGCACCAGTGCGAAGAGCGTCAGCAGGTTCAGCGTGAAGCCCGCCAGCTGCAGGGCGGCGAATGTACCCACCAGCGAGATGACAATCGAGATCGAAGGAATCATCGTAGCCTTGAAGTCCTGAAGGAAGAAATAGACCACGAGGATCACCAGCAGGATGGCTATGACCAGCGTCTCTTCTACATTGGCGATGGACTCCAGCAGGAAGTCATTCGTGGACATCATCTGCTCAAAGTGGATACCCTTTGGCAACGTCTTGTTCATTTCCTTGAGCGCTGCAGAGAAGCGGTCGTTGGTCTCCTTGGCGTTGGCACCGGCCAGCTGATAGGCCATGAACTGCACAGAGGGCTTACCGTCCAGACGTCCGCTGTAGCCGTAGCTTTCCTGTCCCAGTTCCACGTCTGCGATATCCTTCAGGCGCAGCACCGTACCGTCAGCCTTTGCTACGATGACGATGTTCTTGAACTCCTCCACCTCTTTGAGTCGTCCCGTGTAGCGGAGCGTATATTCATAGACGTTATCTACGTTCTTGCCGTGTCCGCCCTCCATGGGCTTCTCGCCCAGCTTACCGATGGCAGCTTCGAGGTTCTGTTCAGCCAGACAAGCCGTGATGTCCGAGGGCACGAGCGAGTACTGTGCCATCACTTCCGGCTTCAGCCATACGCGCAGCGAGTAGCTGGCGCCCAGCACATTCACCTCACCGACACCCTGCACGCGCTTCAGCTGTGGGGTTACGTTGATGTTCATGTAGTTGGCCATGAAGTTGGCGTCGTACTCAGGCACATCGCTCACGATGGAGTTGATCTGCAGCATGGAGGTCTGACGCTTCAGCGTGGTCACACCGATCATCGTAACCTCCTGCGGCAGCAGACCCTGTGCGATGGAGGCGCGGTTCTGGACGTTGACGGCAGCCATGTCGGGGTTGGTGCCCTGCTTGAAATAGACCGCGATGCTGGCGGAGCCGGAATTGGTCGCAGTGGATGTCATGTAAATCATGTCCTCCACACCGTTGATACTCTCTTCCAGCGGCTGGATGACAGCCTTCGTGACCGTCTCAGCCGAGGCGCCCGGATACGAAGCCCTCACCACAACCGTTGGCGGTGCAATGTCGGGGTACTGCTCTACGGGCAGGTTGAAATAGCTGATAGCGCCGAGAATCAGGATGACGATGGCGATGGACATGGCCATCACCGGGCGCTTGATAAATATATTACCTTTCATGAACTTATCGCTTTAACGGACTTATTTGACTAATGCGCCGTCCTTAATCATACCGGCACCTTCGGCAATCACCTCTTCGCCAGCCTTCAGACCGCTGGTGACGATGAATTCCTTACCGGTGTTGTAAGGTGCTACCTCAATGTTGCGGACTACGGCCGTGCGCTGTCCGTCCACATTCTCCACGACGAAGACCTGGTGAACGGTCTGCAATTGCTTGACGCCGGCAGCAGGCACTACGATGTGCTGCTTGTAGTCAATGGGGATGACGATGTTACCCGTAGCGCCGGAGTGGAGCAGACCCTTCGGGTTGTTGAACACAGCGCGCAGCTGAATGCTGCCCGTAGCCTGATCCACAACGCCGCTGGCAGTCTCTATCGTTCCAGCCTCCTCGTAGATCGTGCCGTCCACCAACTCCAGCTTCACAGCCGGCATGGCCTTGACGGCAGCTTCTGCGCTGCCAGCCTCGCGGGTCTTCTGGAGCATCTGTGCCTCCGTGATGGAGAAATAGACGTACATCTGGTGGTTGTCAGAGACCGTTGTTAACGGCGTCTGCATGGACGGGCTCACAAGGGCGCCGACGCGGTAGGGTAGGGTGCCCACAACGCCGTCAGCCGGGCTCTTCACGACGGTGTATGACAGCGAGTTCTGTGCGTTTGTTACGGCTGCGGTAGCCTGTGCCACAGCGGCCTTGGCCTGCATGTAGCTGTTGTTGGCGGTCTGCAGGTCATATTCGCTGACCACGTTCTGCTCATACAGGTTCTTGGTGCTCTCGTAGGACAGCTTGGCCGTGGCCTCTGCGGCCTGGGCAGCTTCCAGATTAGCCTTGGCTGTGTTCAAGGCAGCCTGATAAGGCACCTGGTCGATGATGAACAACGTCTGACCGCGATGCACCTTCTGGCCTTCCGTGATGCACAGCTGTGTGAGCTGTCCGCTCACCTGCGGCAGCACCTGGATGTCCTGGCGTCCACGGATCGTGGCGCTGTACTTCGTATCGATGGTGCGATCTTGCGGCTTTACTTTGACGGTCTTGTATTCAAGGGGATTGTTGAGCATGGATTGCTGCTGTTGGCTGTTTCCACCACAGGATGCCAGGAACAAAGCGGCGCATCCGACGACCAACAGACTGATTGATTTCATGTTTGCTTTCATATAAATACTTAATAGATGATTATTTACTGACTGATCTTATTTCTTTTTGCGGCCGCAAAGGTACTACTTTTTTGTGAAATACGGCACTTTCTCCGCTCCCTTTTAACGGTTTTTCACGCGCGCTAATCATCTTTATAATATAGAAAGTCAATAGCCCCCGAGCGACTGTATCACACCTCTTCTGTGGAGGCCAACAGCGCTCATGCTGTGAAATAAAACGAGAACCGACAGCTCTTAGTCTGCCGGTTCTCGTTTTTGTTAGTGATTATTATTTTTCACTCTATCACTTCTCCATTCTAGGGGCGTTGATGCATGATTTCCACTTCGGCAATCGGATTTCGCAACATTTATTGCGATGGTATCTAGAGCAAAATAGGGAATAAACCTTAGCCTAAAAAGGGAATATGAGGCGGCTCAATAGGGACATTCTCTAGCCTCATTTTGGAACTCGCCTAAAGGCAAATAATCGTGTGCCTTTAGGCAAATGATCATGCGCCTAGAGGCACGCAATCATTTGCCTCTAGCCAAATCTAAGTGCAAAGTTCCTATATTTCCGTATAAATATGGGCACGACTGATACGAGACATCTGCAACTTAGGTAGGTCCCCTATGCACCACCTGTCGAGTTGCCTACGGGCAGAATGATCCGTCAGACCGCTATAATAGGCAAAACTGGAGACCGTCGTGTAACCGCCATTGGCTTCAATGCTCTTTTTCAGGGCCTTTTCTAAGTGCTGCTGGTTGTTCAGGATGCGACTGGAAATCGGTCTGTGAACATAACGGAAGCCATCAATACCCATCCTTAAATCCAATTCCTTCTCAAAAGACTTGATACATTGGTAGTCAATACCCTCCAATTCGACGTCATTGGAATGAATGTCATCGGGATTCGTCACTTGGCGCTTCAGGCGAATCTTGGGGGCAAATGTGCCAATAGGCGTCTCGATACGATATCCTTGTGCCATCCAAATAGCAGAAGCGTCTAAGAACGCCTTGAATACACGGGACATCTCTCCTTTTCTGAGCGAGTATTTGTCGGCAAAAAAATCCTCCAGTTCCTGAAGTGTTCTTGTCCTTCCACTTAGAGGCTTCACATAAAGGAGTTTTTCACCATTGGCTGCGGTCAATGGTGACGGATGTACCTCGAATGGCATACCTACTTTCTTCCTTGGCATAGTTTCTTATTAGATTTGAGATGGATAAAACTCATGAATGGCTATATGCCATTAATATGATGATTCGTGTGCAAAGATACGAATAAAAACCGTTAAACGCGATAATTTACCCAAAAAACATATCGTTAGAATACGATATTTTACATATTCCGCCCACAAAGGACAAGAATATCCCACGCCAACAGTGAAGTGCACCCCGAAAGTTTTTTGTCTAACTTCCGGGGTGCACTTCAACAGTTTGGTTTGCGGGATTTGTGTTATAAAAAGGATTGGTAACGAGCTATTGGCCAGTAGCATGACGGTAGGCCGTCCGAGCATTTTGAAGCGCGATGCAAGCATCAGTCTTCTTATCGCAAGCCTGCTGGTAGAAGAGTTGCGCCTCCAACAGATTGGACATGGAAGTGGTGCCTGCCTTATAAGTATCGCTATGGACACGAAGATTCTCCGCAGCCTGTTCCAAGCCACGGTCCGCAAGTGCAATCTGGCTCTGAGCCTCCACCATGTCGTTCCAAGCTTTCTGCATTCGGATCTTAAGCTTTTCAGCATTGTCCTCCAACAACTCTTTGGCTTCTTGTTCCGCCAATTTCTTGCGACGGATAGCGTGGCTACCACCCCACCAATCAGAAATGGGTACTGATACGGTAGCGAAAACCATCCCGAAATGGCGGTCGTTTTCAAGAAGATTGTGATAGTTGTAGCCAGCTCCAACGGCCACCGACGGAAGGTTCTTGGCAACCTCCATCTTGCGTTGCAACTTGCTCGCCTCCACATTCTTTTCCAGCAACTGGTATTCTGGGAGAGAGGACAAGGCTGTGCTGTTACAGTCAGAGAGAGGCGTCAGCCCAACCAGGTCTGTAAACGAAGAGGCTGACGCGGTGGCCTCGAGCTCCCACTCCTGTTTGAGCCCGCAGAACTGCGCCAGAAGCATTTTAACCAACATCTGGCCGTTAGTGAGTTTCAAACGTTGGCTTTGAATCTCGTTCTGTCTGAGTTGCACTTGTAGTAGGTCGTTACGGAGTACTACACCTGCATTAACAGCCACCTCCACGTCGCGACCAATTTGTGTCAGCATCGTATCTACGGCATCAAGTGTTCGAGCTTTTTCCCTCATGGACACTAGCTGCCAATAGTATTGTTCGACCTGCGCTACCACGTCATTTTCAGTAAGTTTCATCTGCAAATCGCTAACCCCCTCTCCTATCCGGGCAAGTTTGTTGCCGTAAAGAATCTGTCCACCCGCAAAGAGAGGCTGCAGAGCCGTAACTCCAGCAAGCGAGCCCTCCTTCATCATCAACATGCTCATCGGAGTGTTGAGGGCTGCGAGCGCCTCCATTGGCAGCGTTTGAGCCAAAGTTGCGCCCAGATCCGGCGAGATGAATTCTGAGGGATCAATGTCCATCTTGGCCATCTCGCGATTGGCCCGAAAAGTCATACCTGTAGCACTAATGCTGGGGAAGAAATTGGTGAATGCCTCCTTACGCTGTTCCTTGGAAGCCTCCTTCTTGTAACGTGCCTGACGGATAGCAATATTGTTATGTAGGGCAGAGTCGCTCAATTGTTGAAAAGAAAGCTGACGCGCCTCTCTATTACTACCTTCTGGGAAGGGAGCCGCTACCGGCGCGCATAATAAAGAGGTAGATACTACGGTTATGATTAAAAGAAATGATAATCTTAATTTCATTTTGTTCTTTATTTCTTTACACTAAGTTTCCAGAATAATACGGGTAAAACCGTGACAACGAGCAGTAGCGTGCCGATACCGCCTGCAAAAATGGAGACACCCACGGGCATCCAGAACGAGGAGCCTGCAATTATCATAGGCATGACGCCCACAGCAGTTGTGGCAGTCGTGAGGAAAATAGGGACCATGCGACGATGACCGGCATCGTAAGCCGCCTCCTGAACAGCATAATTGAATCTGCCACGATAGGCATTGCGCTCTTCACGAGTAACGTTTACAGGTTGAGGATGATCGGCGTGGAAACGCTTCATCAGCCCGTCCGCATGCTCGAAGATAAGAATCTCATTACGCATGATAATACCCATAAGCGTAATGACACCCATCACCGACGTCAAGCCCAACGTGCGATTCATGACCGCCAACCCGATGAGGGCGCCTGGAACCATCAGAACAAGGGCACCCATGCAAAGGAAGGTTATGCCGAAACGCTTGAAGTTAAACAAGAGAAAGAAGAAGACTATAACCAACGCGATTAACACGCCTGATACAATCTGCGGTATGGCCTCAGCATTGAACTCCATCTCGCCACCCACCTCGGCACGCACGCCCTGAGGCAGCTTGATATCGTGCATGATGTCCGCAAGGCGCTCCTCCACGGGGGCAGCATAAATGCCTTGCGCCATTTGCGCCAGAACCGAGATGCAACGCTCACCGCCCCGATGAACGATGCGCCCCTCGCTCCATTCAGGCTTCACATGAGCAACTTGGCGCAACGCGACATTTCCATTTCCTCCGCTGAGTCCGCCCGCAAGCATAGATAGCGGCGTAGCGAAACTCCAATTCTCGACATCAGAGAAGGTATAATCGGTGTCATCCATCACGACGATGGGCAACTCATAGTCATTCTCCCACAATTGCCCAACGCGCATTGTTCCTGAAGCAGCATTGAGCGAGAGGGCCGCTGAGGCACGTGTAATACCCATCTGTGCAGCCTTGACAGGATCCAGTTCAACATTGATGATAGGCGAAGGCTGCATATAATCGGTATGCACCCATTCCAATTCCGGCATCGAACGCATCTTTTCCATCATGCGCTCGGCCAACATATGCAACGTATCTATATCTTCTCCATAGAAACGATACTCCAGTTCATCCACGGGCAGCATATCAAGACGCTTGAAGCGGACATAAGCGTTGGGAAAAGCTTCGGAGAGCAAAGGCTGATAGTGCTGCAGAAGGTCTAAAGTCGCCTGGTTGGACGTCGTGCCAACGATGAACTGTGCGTAGTTCTTGCCCGCCATTTGTGGGGCATAGGTGTCCATGAAACGCGGGGACGAGCAACCGATGAAAGCGGTGATGCCCGTGATGCGCTCATCTTGTCTCAGCACTTGATACACGGAATCCGCCACGCCTTCTGTCTCGAGAAGGCCTTTGCCCTCAGGCAGGAAGATTTCTACAGCAAACTGGTCGCGGTCGGCATAAGGGAACTGACGCATCTTCAGCGTAGGGACAATCAACAGCGAGGCTGCGACAAGAACGGCCCCAAGTCCAATTGTCAGCCAAGGATAGCGGAATACAAGATTAAGGACGTGGATGTAGATTGATTGAACACGGTCAGTAAATCGCTTGCCATCCTTAGCTTTATCTGGTACACCAATAATCTTCACGCAAAGGAACGGAATGACACACACGGCGAGCAATAGTGATACCATTAGGTTAATGGTGATGGTCCAAGGGAAATCTACGAGGGCATCGTAAAAAGCTCCTTTGAGCGTGAAAAGAAGGGGATAGAAAATGACACAGATGCAAATTGTAGCCAACAACATCGGCATGAAATACTGACGAGCAGACTCGATGGCTGCCTGACGGGGCTCCAGGCCTTTTCCTACATACTCCAAATAGCCGTCGATGATAACGATGGAGTTATCGACAATCATACCCAAAACAATAATCAACGCTGCCAGCGTAACGATATTCAGTTCTATGCCTACTACATACATGATAGCCGCTGAAACAAAAGTGCTGACGGGAATCGTGACAGCAGCCACAATGGCAGAACGGAGCGGGAAAAGCAGCATCATCACAAGAATGATGATGAGCATCGAGAGTAACAGATCACGAAGGAAATCGCTCACGCTCAGTTCTACCACCTTTGGCTTGTCAGCAATGCGCGTAAGTGTGACATCGTCCGGAAGCACCTCCGTCCGGAATGTGTCAAGAACACGATTAACCTGACGACCATATTCAACGACATTGTTTCCAGGCATCATCTCCATCGACAACAACACACATGGATGTCCATTCTGTTCGATACGACTAGCATGGGGATCATACTCACGAACAACTCTCGCAACATCACCAACACGAACAGTTTTGCCAGAGGAGGGATCACTATAAATAATGAGGGACGCTATTTGTTCCTCGTCATTACCCGTTGGCGCGATGTGTAATGGTATCTGCTGATCGGCATCGCTAAGACTGCCGCTTAGAGTAGTTAGGCCCTCACCCTGTAATTTCGTTAATAGTAATTGTTGTCCAATACCATAGGCTTGCAAACGTTGACGGTCGATATAGAGGCTGATTTGCTGACGCTGTTCGCCAAATAATTTCACGTTGGCAACAGAGGGTATGCGACGCAGTCGGTCGCCCAGTTGGTCGCTATATTGACGCAATTCGCGATAGCTACGTTCACCGCTTTCAACAGCAATTAGCAACGCAGAAGTATTACCAAAGTCGTCATTAGTCACTAAAGCCAAGACTCCCTGAGGTAGCGAAGACTTGAATTGCTGCAGGCCTAATTTAATCTTGCTCCAGACCTCATCTTTATTATTCACATCATCGTTCAGATTCACCATAAGCATTGACATGCCATTCTGTGAAGTCGAGGTAGTCTTGTCACGTTTTACTTCGGGATAGGTGAACAAAAAGCGCTCTAAGGGGCGAGTAACCTGTTGTTCCACCTCTTCCGAGGTCGCGCCCGGATAGATAGCGACAACCACGCCCTGCCGAATGGTGTAAGCCGGGAACTCATCCTTCGGCATCATGTACATACCATAAATACCGAGGACGAACAAGAGAATGACGATGAGCAATGAGATACGATAATGCTCTAAAGGCCATGCATACCAGGAATACTTATCACTTTTCATTTTCACTTCTCACTTACCTTGGTTCCTTCACTAACTTTCTGCCAACCCTCTATAATCACATGTTGCCCTTCCGTTAAGCCTTTCTGTATCTCTATAAGATTTCCGATGGTCTTTCCGATGGTGATTGGTGTGCGATGAGCTGCATGCGTATCATCCACCGTCCATACAAAGAGTGTTCCATCGGCTTTGCGCTGAACTGCAGTAAGCGGCAAAGTAAGGGCCCGGGAGGTGGAAGGTGTCCCCTTGCCTAATTGCACTTTCGCAACCATACCTGGTAACAACTCCCAATCACTATTATTCACACGAATACGTACATCATACGTGTGCGTGAGAGCATCTGCTTGTATGCCTTTCTCAATGCTTCCACCTTCATAGTCGCGCCCGATGGCATCAACGTGAATATGCGAAGGGGTCGAGGCTGAAATGGAACCCATCTCTGTCTCAGGAACTGAGACTTTGACCTTCACTTGACTGATGTCCATAATGGTCACTACAGCCTGCGATGGCATTGCAGTCTCTCCGGAATTCACGTTTTTACGACCAATAACACCACCAACGGGTGCCAGAAGTTGGCAATCTGCAAGATTCTTCTTGGCGATTGCTAACTGAGAGCGTGCCTGCTCCACCTTGCTCTGTATTTCCACCCATTGGGCATCTGTCATCGAGCCTTGTTCATGCAGCTGACTATAACGGCCCAAAGCATCCTCTGCTTGTTTGTTCTGCGCCTCAGCAGCAAGCAACATATTGCGTGCTTGTGTGTCGTCCAATTCCGCAATGAGTTGACCACGACTAACCGCCTGACCTTCGCTGACGAGGACGCGGCGGATGGCGCCCATACTTGTGAAACTCACGGCCGTTGCCACATTTTCCTCAACAATACCGACATAAAGCCTGCCCTCGCCAGTCTGAGCATTACAAGTTACTTGCGCCGTTTTAACGCGAATCGGTTGCTTCTCGCGTTGTTCTGCAGGTTGCCCACAAGCTATAAGCCAAAAGGGCAAGACATAAATAAAAGGGTTCTTAAAGTTCATTTCTTTTTTGATTATTATTTTTAATCTTTTTTTTCAAAATTGCCGCAAAGGTAAGGATAAAAATAGAATATTTAGTGTCCTATTTTTCCTTGAAATTCTATCATTTCATGTCAAATCAGCAATTTTGACCATTTTTTATTCCATTTTAACAAGGAGTTATGGTACTTTTTTTGTATCTTTGCATCAAAATCAGACTCGCATGGAAATAGACATTAATCTTCATCGGCTTGCACAAACCAAAGAGGTCAGTATTGATTATCTCGACGAAGACATCATTATAATAAATGACGTGAAAGCACTTTCCGAAGCCCAAGTCTCAACAAGACTAGAGATGAGTACCCTTGCATACTGCTCACGCGGGCGCTCGCAATTTCTATTTAATGGGACGTTAAATGAGTTCCATGAAAATCAAATCATCATTTTGCCATCCAACACGAAGCTCTCCGATTTCCTTTTCAGTGCTGATTTTGAGTTCAAAGCCATCTTTTTTACGGACCGTTTGCTCCAAAGCCTATTGCATGATCATATTTCGGTATGGTATGAAGCGATTTACCAACACAGGCTGAACATCATCGAATTACCAGCCAACAGCGAAGTCGTCTACGCCCATTTTTTTGAGCTCATAACTACATTTATTGAAGAAGATGAGCGTTTCCCCTTCCGTACAGAAATCATCCAGGCAATACTCCAAGCCGCATTTCTGGGATTGTGTAGCATGCTAAAAAAGAACATTTCTCCACAATTGGAAACCAATCTTGAAATAAAAACAGAAACTCCTGCCTTCGCATCCTCACGACAGCTGTTTCAACGTTTTATATCCTTACTTTCGCAGACAGAGGTTAAGCATCGTCCTATTCAATACTATGCAAATCAGCTTTTTGTGTCCACAAAATATCTTTCTAGCATCTGTAGAGCAGAATCTGGCAAGACAGCAAGTCAATGGATCTGCGAATTCCTGCTTGAAGATATCCGTTATCAATTACTCTCCACCAATCACTCCGTCAAAGAGATATCACACCTATTAGGATTTCCCAATATTTCTTTTTTCGGGAAATACGTTAAGCTGCACTTGGGGAAATCACCCAAGGCTTTACGTGAGCAGAATGTGAACAGATAACGACTTCTAATACTCTTTCATACGAATAATCCCGCAAGCCAAACAGTCTGATGTGGAATAGATCTGAAGAAGAATTAGGAAATCATTTACGTAGCATCTCCTCAATCCGCTTCAGTCGCTCATTTCAGCCCTCAAACCCGCATCCACAGCCGCCTCGCACCCCCATCCATAATTGAAAAATTATTTTGAATAAGGGAACTATCATAACGACCACCGCGGTCGAGTTCCTTCATACCGTTTCCATCTTGAAGAAGGGATCCGACTTGGCACGCTGTATCTGCTCTTCCATTTCCGTCAGCTTGACTTCCATGCGAGCTCGCCATTCTTTCTTGTACTCACGGTAAGCCCTAATGGAATCGATGAACGTTCCCGGTTTGGATGTGAACTGTAGTTCCTTTGTTGCCATATTACGGTTTATTTATCTGTTTTACACCGCAAAGATACAGCATTATTTTTATTAGCACGCACTTTTAGCTGTATTATTCATTCAACCAGCGCAAATTTGCGCTCGTTAACTTTCACCCAAAAAGAATGGGGCAAAAAGCGGATCATTTAGCGGAAAAGTTGTATCTTTGCAGCGAAAAATCATAAACGATAACAGAGATTAAATATGAATATGAAGAATTGGATGTTCGCCGCCATCATGCTCTGCGGCCTCATGAACGTGCGTGACGTGGCCGCCTGCACGAACATTATCGTGGGTCGCAAGGCATCAGCCGACGGCTCCGTGTTCCTAAGCTATTGTGCTGACGGCTACGGATGGTATGATCCGCTGTTCTACTCGTCTGCAAAGACCCATCAGCCGGGCGAGATGCACAAGATTTACAGCTGGGATTACTACACATACAACGGGGAAATTCCCGAGGTCTATCAGACGTGGAACGTGGTGGGCAACACCAATGAGTGGCAGCTCACCATCGGTGAGACATCGTGCGAGGGAAGGAAAGAAATGGTGGACGAGACGGGTATCATTGACTATGGCTCGCTCATCTATATCACCCTGCAGCGTTGCAAGACGGCTCGCGAGGCCATTAAGACGATGGTGTCGCTGGTGGAGCAATATGGCTACTGCTCAGATGGCGAAACGTTCTCCATCTGTGATCCCAACGAGGCGTGGATGCTTTACATGAGTGGCTGCGGACAGGACCGCATCACATCGCCTGAACGAACCGTCTGGGTGGCCTTGCGCGTGCCCGACGATGCTGTAACCGCTCATGCCAACTACTGCCGCCTGACGCGGTTCCTGGACGGACGATACACACGGATCACACTCGACGACCTGGAGACGAAATACCCGGCCGACGGGGATGATGTGCCCCAGCTGATGGTCTGCTCGAACAATGTGGTCAACTATGCCCGGAAGATGGGATGGTACGAGGGCGCGGATGCCGATTTCTCCTATAATACCGTCTATGCTGTCAAATCATTCTTTGATATACGTGGCTGCGAAGGGCGCGTGTGGAGCATTTTTAACCGTTTCGCCGACGATATGGACCAGTACCTCACCTATGCCAGCGGCGCTGACCTGGATGCGGAACCCATGCCCCTGTGGATTGTACCGAAAGAGAAGGTAGGACTTAAAGACCTGCGCGCCGCCATGCGCGACCATTATGAGGACACACCGTTGGCCAACACGGGCATCAACGGTGGATGGTTCGACAGCCCTTATTCCATTATGCCCACTGAATATGAGGTGGATGGCGATATGTATTTCTCTGAGCGAACCATCAGTATCATGCAAGCGGGCTGGTCGTTTATCTCGCAGATGCGTTCGTGGATGCCTCGCGAGACGGGATGTCTGTGGTTTGGCAACGACGATGGTAACATGGTCGCCTATACACCTTTGTACAACTGTCTGACCCGTGCACCGAAATGTTTCTCGGGCGAGGGCGCCTCTGAAACTGAATTCTCGATGGATAATGCGTACTGGGTGTGCAACTGGGTGTCGAACATGATCTATCCGCGCTATTCCATGATGTTCCCGTCACTGCAGGTTGTGCGTGACTCGCTGGACAACTCCTATGAGCAGTTGCAGCCCGGCATTGAACAGCAGGCCCTGGCGCTCGAGGGTGAAGCCCGCGTAAAGCTGCTCACTGACTACAGCTGTCAGAAGAGCGACGAGATGATAGAACGCTGGCGCAAGCTGGCATTCCACTTGATTGTGAAATATAACGATATGTTAGTGCGAGGCACCAATCCCGACGGCTCTTTCATCGCCGATGAGAATGGACGGGCACTAGATATCCAGTATCCAAATATGTCCGAGACGTTCGTTCGCACCTCTGTACAGGTGACCGGCGACCGCTACCGCGAACCTGAAGAAAGCGGTGAAATGACGCGCGTTGCTCCCGTCAAACGCTCACAGCGCCGCTTCGCTCCCGGCACCTACACCCTCTCTGGCGTGCGCGCCAGCCATCCCGTCAAGGGTGTGTATGTAAGGAAAGGTAGAAAGGTGAGATTGAAAATGGATAATTGAAAATGGACAATTGAAAATGGAGAGTGATGAATGATGAATATCCGGACCTTGCAATTCGCAGGGTCCGGATATTTTTGTACCAATTATTTGCGAACGTACCAATATTTTATGTACCTTTGCACGCGAAAAACATCTGAATCATCCTTATGAATAGAACGCTCAAGTTTGTGCTGCTGGCTGCCCTGCTGGGGAGCATGATGGCTCACGCGCTGGCACAGAATCCCATCATCTGCGACCGCTACACGCCCGACCCTGCACCCTATGTGTACGGCGATACGCTGTACCTCTTCGTGGACCACGACGAGGACGAGACCCTCAACGGATACTTCACCATGAAGGACTGGCTGCTGTACAGCACGGTGGATATGGTGAACTGGACCTATCGCGGCACGCCGCTCACCTCAGCCACCTTCAGCAGCTGGGCCAAGCAGGACAACGACTGCTGGGCAAGCCAGTGCATAGAGCGCAACGGCAAGTGGTACTGGTACGTCACCGCTACCATCAAGGGCGAAGCCTATCCGGGCATCGGCGTGGCTGTGGCCAACTCGCCGGCAGGACCTTACAAGGACGCTATCCGCAAACCGCTGGTCAAGGGGTGGTTCAAGATTGACCCCTCGGTGTTCATCGACGATGACGGGCAGGCGTACCTCTTCTATGGCAACAATATGCTGTGGTACGCCAAGCTGACGAAGTCGATGACGGCCATCTCGGGCGGAGAGAAAGAGGTGACGACGAAGAGCGAGGAGGCTTTCGGACCCTTCAAGGGCTACGACGACAACAACAATCCGAAGACGAACTTCGAGGAGGCTTCGTGGATCTACAAGCGGAATGGTAAGTACTATCTGGAGTATGCTGCGGGCGGCGTGCCTGAACACATGGCGTACTCCACAGCCGACAGTATTACAGGCCCGTGGATCTATCAGGGCAAGGTAATGGGGCTGGCGGACAATAGCTTCACCATTCACGGTGGCAGCGTAGAGTTCCGCGGGCATCATTACATGTTCTACCACAACGGCAAACTCCCCAACGGCGGCAGCTACAAGCGTTCCACCTGCGTGGAGGAATTCACGCCGAATGAGGACGGCTCAATACCCCAAATTCCTTTCACCCAAGAGGGCGTAGCGCCCCTGCAGCATGTGGATCCCTACGTGCGTCAGGAGGCCGAGACCATCAACCAGAGTAAGGGCATTCTCTGCGAAGGGGACTACAATGGCTGCTACGTCACCAATATCAATAGCGGCGACTACATCAAGGTGCGTGGCGTGGACTTCGGCGACGAAGGCGCTAAATCCATCACCGTACGTGTACGCGGCAACCGTTCTTGCACGATGATCGTGCGTATCGGTACGCAGAGCAGCCTGGCACGCGCCCGTATCGCCATTCCTGAGACGGACGGCGAGTGGGTGGATGTCACGTGCGACCTGAGCACAACGCTCACCAAGGTGCGCGACCTCTTCTTCACGTTCCAGGGCAGCGGTTCGCAGCTCTTGGACTTCGACAGCTGGCAGTTCAGCACCGTACCCACTGGCATCCAGTCACCCCTCGCCCACGGGAGAGGGGCTAGGGGAGAGTCTTCCTCCTACACGCTCGACGGCCGTCAGACCAAAGCCCTGCACAAGGGCCTGAACATCATTCATGGTGCAGACGGTCAGGCACGCAAGGTGTTGATCAAGTGATACATGGAAGCGCTCAGCTACCTTCATCCGCTGGCGTGGGACGGCGAGACGCTGCCCGCACAGTTCACGTATCCGTTCCGCTACACGCCACATCCCCTGTGCGTGAAAGCGGCTGCTATCGTGCAGGAGCGACTAAAGGAGATGGGAATCGAGGAGGGGAAGATGTATGGGGTGCTGGTGGCTCGTCAGGAAGAGAAACTGGTCTTCCTGGCAGCCTATTCAGGACAGCTGAATGGTAGCTACGCCCATCCGTGGTTTGTGCCTCCCGTGGTGGATTATCTGGACCCCAACAGCCACTTCCAGAAGGAGCAGGCGGAGATCGTGAAGATGAGCCAGCGGATAGAGGCGATGCGCAGGAGCGAGGAAATCCAACAGCTGAAAGAGCGGCTGACAACGCTCCAACAAGAACGTGAAAATCACATCAAGAAGGCTGTTGAGGAGCGAAAATTGCGAATCTCTGAACTTGTTGATACCCAGTCTTCTGAAGAAATTCGGTTAATGCAATACTTAAAGGCTGAGATACATCGTGCGAAGCAGCTGCACAAGGATGAAATAGCAGCGATTGAGCATCGACTGGCGGAGCATAACGAAGCCATTCGTACGTGTGTGGAAGAACGCAAACGAAGGAGCGAGGCGCTACAAGAATGGCTCTTCAATGCATTCAGCATGTTGGACGCAAATGGCAACTCCAAGACCTTGACGGAAATCTGGAACACGAGCGAAACAACACGCTCCTCCTTGGCAAAGAGGGCTCTGATTCCTTCAGGCGCTGGCGAGTGCTGTGCGCCCAAACTGCTACAGGCGGCCTATCGCTTAGGGCTGCAGCCTCTGGCGATGGCTGAATTCTGGTGGGGACCCTCGACGCCTGGATTGTACAAGCAGCCTGGCGCTTTCTATCCCGCTTGTCATAGCAAATGCCGTCCCATCCTGGGTCACATGCTGCAAGGGCTGAATGTGGAACCTGACCCCGCAGAGCACTATGAGCAGGTCGTGAAGCCGTTGCGTGTGGTGTGGGAAGACGCCTATCTGGCAGTCATCGAGAAACCGAAGGGGTGGTGTAGCATCCCAGGCAAGAGCGATCAGGCTAACATCTTCGATGAGGCCCTGCGCCGTTGGCCGGAGATAGAGGGCAGCATCGTTGCACACCGCCTGGATCAAGACACATCCGGCGTGATGGTGATTGCCAAGACGCCGCGCGTGCATCGCGCCTTGAGTCAGCAATTTGAACGGAGGGAAGTGGAGAAGCGCTATGTGGCCCTATTGAGCCGCATGCCCGAAGCTGACCAACAGGGAGGGGGCCTGATATCCTTGCCCTTGGCGCCAGACTTAGAGGACATGCCCCGTCAGCGGGTAGATAAGGAGCACGGCAAGGAGGCTGTGACACGCTATGAGGTTGTGGGGCGAACGGGCGAGGCGACGCGCGTCTTGTTCTATCCGGAGACGGGGAGAACGCATCAGCTACGCGTCCATGCTGCAGCACCAGAAGGGTTGAATGCACCGATTGTGGGGGACAGACTCTACGGGCAGGTGGCAGACCGGCTGTACCTGCACGCCGAAGCAATCACCTTCACGCATCCCATCACAGGAGAGCGGATGCATTTCGAGGTGAAAGCGCCGTTTTAGATTACGTTAATTCCAGTTTGAAATTCTTGCCGAGGGTAATGAGGGCAGGATTGATGTCGCAGAGGTGACGGAGCTGTGAGCGCTTGTCGAACGGCTTCAGCGTCTCCTGTTGCTTCTCGGCAACGGTGAAGGAGAGGGTGAAGGTAGAACGATGAAGCTGTGCGCGAACAAAGGCGATGATGCGCGAGGTGAGCTGTGACATCATATTGGCAATCTCCTCGTTCTCCACCACGACTTCCACGCGAGCCTTGGCGGCATCCTTGATGACAGGCTGCATGATTTTCATGCGCTGCGCCAAGGCGGTTTCCTCGATGGGCATCGTGTTGATGAAGGAGTGCCACTGGACAATGAGATCCTCCATCAGGAGTTCTTTGTCCTGCTTGGGTGTCGTGTCAACAGCCGCCTCGGCATTCGCGACGGGCACCTCTTGCTTGGCAGGCTTCGCCTCGGCAGGCCTGCTATGGATGGTGGGTCCCAGCTGGCCCAGCTTGAGCGTCGGACGCTTGGGGGTGCTGTCGAGTTTGGGGAGTGGGGAAGCGCCTCCTCCCGCTTTGGCGATGGGGGCGGGAGCAGGTTCTGGTGTTTTCTTGGAAGCTTGTCGCGTGGCATGGGCCGCAGGAGCGGCAGTCTCCTTAGCAGCTGCTGCCAGGAGACTGAAAATGGGTTTTAAATGTCGTGCAGGGCGGCGCCCCGCACTGGCATCGTCATCGGTAGCCTGTGCACACTCGATGAGCGTGAGCTCAACCTGCAGGCGCTTGTTGCGGCTGGTGCGATAAGCCTGATCGCAGTCGTTGCAGAGGCGGATGGCGCGATAGAGCCACTGTGCCTTGCAGCGCTGAGCCTGCTCCACATAGCGCTGGCGGATATCGTCGCTCACCTCAAGGAGCGATGCGGTCTGCGGATCGTGGCAGACAAGAACATCGCGCAGGTGGCTGGCTAAGCCGCTGATGAACGGACCGCCCTCGAAACCTTTGCCGAGAATCTCGTTGTAGAGCAACAGACTCTCGCTAATCTTCTTCTCCAGCATGAAATCCACCAGGCGGAAGTAGTAGTCGTAGTCGAGGACGTTGAGATTCTCGATGACGCGCTGGTAGGTGATGTCGCCGCCTGTGTAACTGACAACCTGGTCGAAGATGCTGAGGGCGTCACGCATACCGCCGTCGGCCTTCTGCGCAATCACGTTAAGGGCGGCAGGCTCGTAGGTATAGCCTTCCTTCTCAGCTACATAGGCGAGGTGCTTGATCATATTCTCCACGCTCATACGCTGGAAATCGTAAATCTGACAGCGGCTGAGGATAGTGGGGAGTATCTTGTGCTTCTCCGTGGTGGCGAGGATGAAGATAGCGTGGGCGGGTGGCTCCTCAAGCGTCTTGAGGAACGCGTTGAAGGCAGCCGTAGAGAGCATGTGAACCTCGTCGATGATGAAGACCTTGTACTTGCCGATCTGGGGCGGGATGCGTACCTGGTCGATGAGGTTGCGGATGTCATCTACGGAGTTGTTGGAGGCTGCATCCAACTCGTGGATATTCAATGAACGTTGTTCGTTGAAAGCCTGGCAGGACTCACATTCGTTGCAGGCCTCGCCGTCGGCTTGCGGGTTGAGGCAGTTAATGGTTTTGGCAAAAATGCGGGCGCAGGTGGTCTTGCCGACACCACGGGGGCCGCAGAACAGGTAGGCATGCGCCAACTTGTTAGCCTTGATGGCATTCTTCAGCGTGGTGGCAATGGCACCCTGACCTACGACAGAGTCGAAAGTCATCGGGCGATACTTGCGTGCTGAAACGATGTATTCGGACATATTTTTCTGAGTTTTGCGTGCAAAAATACATAAAAAGATTGAAAAAACGGTGGTTGCAACAAAAAAACTTTCAACTTTCAACGCTAAACTCTAAACTTTTCTGTACCTTCGCGGCATCAAACAAGGAAAATAAGGAAAAAGAAAAGTTATGGGACGATTCATCACGTGCTGGAACTACATCCGTCGCTACAAGTATCTTGCTGCGATTCTGGTGTTCCTGCTCATCATCGGCTTTCTCGATGAGAACAGCCTTTACACACGCTACCAGCGTAACGTGGAAATTGGTACGCTGAGAAGCGAAATCGACAAATATCAGGCTCAATATGAGGCTGAAACGGCACAACTGGAAGCCTTGCAGAACAGTCCAGTGGCTGTGGAGAAGATGGCGCGAGAGCGTTATCTCATGAAACGTCCGGATGAAGATATCTTTGTTTTCATGACGGATTCCACGCAGAGCCGTTAACGCCTCGGAAGAACAATCGTAATGAAAGAACTCGATCAAAGACTCATCCTGCTCCAGCAGCTTGGTGCGCTTCTCATGTTGGGAGGTGCGGCCGTGTTCCTGCTGATGCCTGTATGGGCTGCCATTCTCTATAGCGCCGGGGTGTTGCTGTATGCTCCCCTGCGCATGCTGCAACGCTATGAGGGACAGAATTTTGTCATCCGTCGCCTGCGCCGACAGCAGCTGTTGGGACAATTGGCGTTCCTGTGTGCTGCGTGCTGTATGATCATGCAAGCCTTCAATTTCGGTTTCTCACGCCGCAACGAATGGGTCGTGTGTCTGGTCATCGGTTGCATCTTAGAACTTTATACGACTTTCCGCATCCCTGCGGAGCTAAAGAAAGAAAAGTGATACTCCTCAGAATCCTATATCTGATCTATCAGGTCTGCATCGCAGCACCTATCCTTTTGGTCATTACCTTGTTAGTGGCTTTCGCCACCACCTTCGGCTGTACATTCCTCAACGCTTCGTGGTGGAGTTACTATCCTGGAAAGTTCTGGTCGATAGCCATGATTCGTGTCCTTCTGCTGCCTGTGCATGTGGAAGGACGTGAGAATCTGAAACCTGGACAGAGCTACGTCATCATCCCCAACCATCAGGGCAGCTTCGACATCTTCCTGATTTACGGCTTCCTCGGACGGCATTTCAAGTGGATGCTGAAGGAGGAACTGCGCCACATGCCGCTAATCGGGAAGTCGTGCGAATCAGCTGGCTTCATCTTCGTGGATCAGAAAGGAGGGCCCAAGAAGACGGCGATTATGCTGCTTCGCGCCAGAGAGATTCTGAAAGAAGGCGTTTCTGTGGTGGTGTTCCCTGAGGGAGCCCGCACGTGGGACGGACGACTGCGTAAGTTCAAGCGTGGACCCTTCCAGTTGGCAGACCAGTTGCATCTGCCGCTGCTGCCTGTGACCATCAATGGATCCTTCGAGGTATTGCCACGCACCAAGGGCTACGTCAATTTCGTGAAGTGGCACCCATTGCGCCTCACCATTCATCCGGCGATTGTGCCTGAAGGAAAAGGACCCGAGGCGGAGCGTGCGACGATGGAGCAGGCGCATGAAATCATCGGAAGCGCGCTGAAGACCATACCGAATCCTCCGAAGGAGGGAACCTTTAACCCAGAAGACTAAGTATATGATGAAACGTCTATTATATCTCGTAAGTGCCGTACTGTTGGGGCTCACCAGCTGCCAGCAGAAAATGGATATCCAAGGTAAATCTTCGATTCCTGAACTGGAAGGAAGGATGCTGTTCCTGCGTGTTTATGCTGACGGCGACCTGCAGACGCTGGACTCCGCAGAGATTATTCACGGCAAGTTCCACTTCGAGGGTCCTGTCAAAGATACCACACAGATGGCTTTCCTGTTTATGGGCAACGAGAGCCTTATGCCGCTCGTGCTGAACGGTGCTACGCCCCTTGAGATTTCCATAAGCGAGAATGAGCGAAAGGTGACGGGCACGGCACTGAACGATACACTGTATGCCTTCATCCGCCGCAAATCTGTTATTGACCGTGCTTTAGCTGAGATTCCGCGCCGCGAGAGCCAGATGATTTTCGAGGGCTATGATCATGATGAGATTGTGATGCAGCTGAGTCAGGAGGCTGGCATCCAGCAGGCCAAGGAGGACGAGATGATTACACGCTTCATCAAGGACAATATGGACAATGTGCTGGCACCTGGTGTCTTCATGATTGTCACTTCCAACTTCCCTTATCCGATGCTCAATCCCCAGATAGAGGAACTGGTCACACTCGGTTCTCCAACTTTCCTCAACGACGCCTATGTGCAGGAGTTCCTGCGGATGGCGCGTGAAAATATGGAGAAGATGAACGAATAAAAACGAGAACAACAACGAATGATGAAGAACTTGCTGACCTCCCTATTGCTGATGCTGACGCTCAATGCTTCGGCGGAGGTAGGCTTGTTCGATAACACGTTTTGCCCTCCGGCGGATAGCCTGAAGGTGAAGTTCAATAATAAACCGCTGAACGATGTGTCGTGGTCGGGTATCCCCATGTTCTTGGCAGGTATGATTATCAAAGGCGAGAAGGAGACGTTCCGACAGAATTATGACAACGCTCACGTGCAAGCACGCCTGGTCTCGAGTTTCAAAACCGAAGTGGATGACTATCTCCAATATTTTGGTCCGGCAATGACATTGGGCCTGAAGTTGAGCGGCATGGAGGGACGTTCGGACTGGTTGCGTCTCCTGACTTCGGCCGCTGCAACCTACGCGATAGAAGCATCGGTGGTCAATTCCATTAAATATACCACCAGCGAATTGCGTCCTGATGGATCCACACGCAACTCGTGGCCTTCGGGACATACGGCGACAGCCTTTGCCGGGGCCACGATTCTGCATAAAGAATATGGATTGACGCGTTCTCCGTGGTTCTCAGTATTAGGCTATGGCGTCGCAACTTCGACGGCGGTGATGCGTGTGCTGAATAATCGGCACTGGGTGAGCGATGTCTTCTCAGGAGCCGGCGTTGGTATTATGGCTGGCGAGCTGGGCTACTTCATTGGCGACGTCATCTTCAAGGAGAAAGGCCTGCTCAGAAACGATATGGCTGATTTCACCGATTTGCAGCAACGCCCCTCATTCTTCGGGCTGTCAATGGGCATCGGTTTGGGATCGCATCATCTGGATTTCGAGAATGCCATCTCGATGCCGGATCAGGTGAGTGATATCAAGCTGAAGTTCCAAATGGCGACGGTGGTGGGTGCTGAAGGCGCTTATTTCCTGACGAAACACGTAGGTGTTGGTGGACGGTTGCGTGTCAGTACGATGCCCATCAAGGGGTGGAACGACTTCATGGACGTCAGCTATGCGACGAAGAAGGACGAATTGCATCAGCTGCTGAATCACGACAATACGCTGACAACGGCGCAGGTGGAAACAATGACGCAGAACCTGATTACGGATAAGCAATACGATGTCGTAAGCGGCCATCTGGCAGAGTTCTCAATCGACGGTGGCCTCTACTTCCATTTTCCGCTGTCCAAACGATGGGCCGTCGGTACAAAAGCGTTGTTGGGTAGTAGTGTGATGCAGGCTCTGGATATCAGCGCTCACTACACAGGACATCAAAAGACCCTCTTGTACGACCTTACCATCACGAATAACACTTTCAGCAACCTGACGGTTCATAGCTTCGACGATAGGGTAGGCGCTGATATGCAGCCGCAGACGTATGATGCGGAGTGGGATTTCTTCACGCTCTCAGGCAGTCGTTCGATGAAGTATGGAACGGGTTTGTCGGTGACATACTCCCACAAAGGTAATTTCACCTGGCGCGCCTTTGTCGATTACGATTATACGAACAAGACCTTCACGTTGACGTATGACCCTTATGCTTTCATACGTAGTGCATCGCCAGAAGTCTATGGACTGGCGACACTGATGAACCGCGACCTGAGTCCGAAGGCCTATACGCTTGACCGTGACTTACACCGCTGGGTCTTGGGCGGTGCTTTCAATATCGCTTTCTGATTTTTAGAGATTGGCTTGCAGATAGGGACGCAGCGCCTCAACGTCGCATCCCTTGCGATGTGCGTAGTCCTGCAACTGGTCTTCGCCAATAGAACCGATGCTGAAATAATGCGCCTCGGGGTGGCTGATCATCAGGCCGCTGACACAGGCGTGAGGGAGCATGGCGCCATGTTCCGTAAGGCTGATGCCGATGGCCGAGAAATCGATCAGACGGTTGAGATCAAAGTTGAGGCTTTGGTCTGGGAGACTGGGGTAACCTACGGCTGGACGGATACCCTGAAAGTGCTCAGCGTGGAGGTCGGGAATGCTTAGCTTCTCGTCTGGAGCATAACCCCAATAGAACTTGCGAATCGCTTCATGAGCACGTTCAATGGCTGCCTCGGCGAGGCGGTCTGCAAGGGTCTGACATAGCAGATGCTGGTAGTCATCATCCTCATGGAGGCGTTCAATGGCGGCATCTGCACAGGCGGCAAAGATACCTATACGATCCTGCTTTCTGGCATCATTCACAGGGCGGATATAATCTGCAAGACAAAGAAACGGTTCGGTCTGTTGGCGCAGGAACGATAGATGTTTGATAGCTCCAGCATCATCAATAACAATGTCATCTCCGTTACTATTGCAGTCGAATAGTCCGAAGCGGACGTGGACCTGATAGCCTTGCGCATCAAGCGCATTGAGCATTCGTGTGGCTTCCTTGTGCAACTGCATGGCCTCGGAAGCTTTGGGACGGTCCTCCACAGGAAAACTGGCAAGCCAAGAAGCACGACAACTGTCACATCCATGAACGCGTCCAATGGCAGCAAAGCGCGCAGGAAATCCCCACGTGTGGAAAAAGTAGATCCAATTGATATAAGATTCTACCTCATGGATATGATAATGAAGCGTCTGTGGCATGTTATCTGAACCGTAACGGCATCGCGTGCTGATTGCCATCAGCAAACACTCCTTGATGATATATCAGGCGTCCGTTGCAATAGGTCTTTTCTACCTCCCAAGGGAAGACCCGACCTTCAAGGGGACTCCAACCGCAGCGACTGACGATGCAGTCTTTGGTCAGTGTCCACGCTTGGCGACGAACGAGGACAAGATCGGCTTTCATCCCCTCGCGGATGAAACCTCTGTCGCGGATTTCAAAGAGGCGAGCGGGGTTGTGGCACATCAACGTCACCAGGCGCTCCATAGACAGAACGCCCTGTTCCATCAGACCGAGCATCGCGGGCAGGGAGAACTGCACCATAGGCATGCCAGATACGGCGTGCTTGCAACCGCCTTCTTTCTCGGAGAGTAGGTGAGGAGCGTGGTCTGTTCCGATTACAGCAATGCGACCATCGTTGAGGGCTTTGCGCAAAGCCTCACGGTCCTCACGGCTCTTCACGGCGGGATTACATTTGATGCGTGTGCCCAATGTGTCATAGTCAGCATCGGTGAAGAGAAGGTGGGGAACGCAGGCCTCCATCGTAATGGATGATTGCCGTTTGTGATCATCATTCGTCAAGCAGCATTCATCAATCATGTCCAACTCCTCTTTTGTCGTTACATGTGCGATGTGTAGGCGGGCTTCAGTCTCTTGTGCTAATTGAACGGCTAGACGAGACGAAGCGATGCAGGCTTCGCGACTACGGATCTCTGCGTGATGACAGACGTCAGGGTCTTTGCCGTAGCGCGCTTGTGCCGCTGACATGTTCTGATTGATGATGGCAGTATCCTCGCAGTGTGTCATGATGGGTAAAGGGGACTGCTCGAAAACGGCGCGAAGTGCCTCACCATGATCCACGAGCATTCCTCCTGTGCTGCTGCCCATGAAGAGTTTGACCGCAGGTACCGTGGTAGGGTCGAGTTGATGGAGTAGGGCAGCGTTGGTATTGGTGGCGCCGAAATGGAAGGCGTAATTCACAAAGGCGTGCTCGCGGCCCATGCGTTGGCGCTCAGTCAATGTCTCTAAAGAAGTAGTCTGGGGCACCACATTGGGCATATCCATAATGGAAGTAACACCTCCGGCCGCTGCGGCATGTGTCTCAGAAGAGAGATCTCCTTTCTGGGTCATCCCAGGCTCGCGGGTGTGGACGTGATCGTCAATGATGCCTGGAAGTAATACAAGAGGTTCATTCCCAGCTTCCCCAGAAAGTGCGGGTTGCGTTATTGCTGAGAATGGTATCTCTTCCTTATCGGTGATGTGTGCGATGTATTCGCCCTCAATAGTGATATCAGCCCGACGAACTATGCCGTCGGAAACATAGATGATATCATTGAAAACTACTTTGTTTGTTTCCATGAGGAAAAGCTTTTGTTCCCCTAATTTCGAGAGGTTAAAGGCTAGGCTTCTGATTATACTTTCTGAACCATCCATCCCACCGCAGACGCATCACACCGAATACGGCTTCAGAGAAGATGCCGCCAGACATCTTGCTGGTACCCAACTCTCGGTTGACGAAGATGACAGGCACTTCCTTAATCTTGAAACCACATTGCTTGGCGGTGAACTTCATCTCAATCTGGAAAGCGTAACCCTTGAAGCGAACGGCATCCAAATCAATCGTCTCCAAGACTTGGCGGCGGTAGCAGACAAAGCCGGCAGTGGTGTCATGAATATCCAGCCCCGTAATCATACGTACATATTTGGAGGCGAAGTAACTCATCAGAACGCGCCCCATCGGCCAGTTGACAACGTTGACACCTGTGATATAACGTGAACCGATGCTCATATCGTAGCCCTCCTCTTGGCAGGCTGCCAGCAGGCGTGGCAGATCTGAAGGGGCGTGACTGAAATCGGCATCCATCTCGAAGATGTAGTCGTATCCGTGCGCTATGGCCCACTTGAAGCCTGAAATATAAGCGGTACCGAGGCCCAACTTCCCTGAACGTTCCACCAAGAACAGGCGATCCTTGAATTCGTCGGCCATGAGGCGCTTTACGATAGCTGCAGTGCCGTCTGGGGAACCGTCATCGATGACAAGGACATGAAAGGTGTGCTCCGGGCGTGATGTCACGGCGCGGATAATGTTCTCGATATTCTCTTTCTCGTTGTAAGTTGGAATGATGACAATGCTGTCTGCTTGCATAAATGCTGTGTTTTGGTGCTTAATTGCCCGCAAAGGTAGTATAAAGTTATGAGACAGACGATATGTAGCCCAATAAAAAATGTGAATTTTTGCACATCCTCGATAGAAAGTCATAAATAAAGCGTACCTTTGCGCCCTGAAAGATTCCAGACTCCGTGGAGATACAGAAGTTGCAGGCGCTATATGCGCGTCATCCACAGGTGAAATTGTTAGCTCGTGCCATTGCAAATGAGAAGGTGCGAGCCATACGTGCGTCGGGCTTACAAGCCAGCTCGGCGCCTTTGGTGTTCTCTGCAATCAACACCACTTTTCCCATTCTGTTCATTCTGGACGATCAGGAAGAGGCTGGTTATTTCTACCATGATCTGGAGCAGGTGCTGGGAGAACAGCAGGTGCTGTTTTTCCCATCCTCTTTTCGTCGTGCCGTGAAATTCGGGCAACGAGATGCTGCCAGTGAGATTTTGCGCACAGAGGTACTTGCAAGGCTAACAACCATAGGCCCTGTGGCGCCGATGGTCGTGAGTTACCCAGAGGCCATAGTCGAACGTGTAGTGTCCAAGAAAACCTTGGATGACAGGACGCTCCAGATTCATGTCGGCGAACAGGTGGATATCTCATTTTTGGAGCAGACACTGTTGGAGTTTGGCTTTCAGCGCACCGATTATGTTTATGAGCCTGGGCAATTTGCTGTACGTGGTTCATTGGTGGATGTGTTCTCTTTCAGCTCGGAATATCCTTATCGCATCGATTTCTTTGGAGATGAAGTAGATAGTATTCGCACCTTTGAGGTTGAGAGTCAGCTTAGCCGCGGTCAACAAGAACTGATATCCCTCGTTCCGGACTTGAGTGAAGAGCAGACCGATACGGTGCCGTTGGCTACACTCCTGCCAGAACAGACCATTGTTGTTACCAAGGACATCACTTTTGTCGCCGAACGCATTGGGCAGATTTGGGAAGAGGGCTTCAGCCAGCAGGCATTAGTGGAAGAAAAGAGCAGAGCAGCGGACTCTCCCTCCGCTCTCCCTACAGGGGAGGGTACAAACACCTTTGCCTTGAGAAGGGATTTATTACTCATCGATGCCCCAACCTTTGAGCAGGGATTTGCCCCCTTCAAACGCATAGAACTATCCCTTGCTCAAACACATACCACTCCCTCCCTCATAGGGAAGGCGGGGGGAGTGTCCGCTGTGTCTTTTTCCATTACGCCGCAGCCCATTTTTCACAAGAACTTTGATCTTGTCACGTCTGCCTTCATGGATTACATATTCAAAGGCTACACCATATATATATTGGCAGACTCGCAGAAGCAAACGGATCGTTTGAGAGCGATTTTTGAGGAGAAAGGAGAGGGTATTTCCTTTATTCCTGTGGATAAGACCATCCACGCAGGCTTCGCCGACAATGACCTGAAAGTGTGCTGTTTTACAGACCATCAGATATTTGACCGCTTCCATAAGTATAATCTTCGTAGTGACCGCGCCAGATCGGGAAAAGTGGCGCTTTCGCTCAAAGAATTACAGGAGTTCGAGATGGGCGATTATGTGGTGCATGTTGATCATGGCATCGGGCGCTTTGGCGGTCTTGTGCGTGTGCCTCAGGCAGATGGCCACATGCAAGAGATGATTAAAATCACGTACGACCGTGACGACGTGGTTTATGTCTCAATCCACGCTCTGCACAAGGTGTCGAAATATAAGGGAAAGGAGGGTGAACCGCCCCGCATCAGTCGTCTTGGCACAGGCGCTTGGGAGCGCATGAAGGATCGGACGAAAGCTAAGATTAAAGATATTGCCCGTGACTTAATCAGACTCTATTCCCGTCGTCGTGAAGAGAAAGGGTTCAAGTTCAGTCCAGACTGCTATATGCAGCATGAACTGGAAGCCAGCTTCCTCTATGAGGATACCCCAGACCAGTTGAAAGCCACCAATGACGTGAAGGCAGATATGGAGCGCTCACGGCCAATGGATCGTCTGGTGTGTGGTGACGTGGGCTTTGGCAAGACAGAGGTGGCCGTACGTGCTGCCTTTAAGGCTGCGGTGGATGGTAAGCAGGTGGCTGTGATGGTTCCTACCACCGTTCTCGCCTACCAGCATTTCCATACGTTCTCAGATCGCTTGAAGGATTTACCCGTACGTGTGGATTACCTTACACGAGCGCGAACTCCGAAACAGACAAAGGAGATTCTGGCAGATTTGGAGGCTGGCAAGATTGACATCATTGTAGGGACTCATAAGCTGATTGGCAAGGTCGTAAAATTCAAGGATCTCGGATTGCTCATTATTGACGAAGAGCAGAAATTCGGTGTTGCCACGAAAGAGAAACTACGCCAGATGAAGGTCAACGTAGATACCTTGACTCTTACGGCAACGCCTATCCCCAGAACACTGCAGTTCTCGCTCATGGGTGCCCGTGATCTTAGTGTGATCCAAACGCCACCGCCTAACCGATATCCCATTCAGACAGAAGTTCATACTTTTTCGCCCGAGGTTATTGCCGAGGCCATTAACTTTGAGATGAGTCGTAATGGGCAGGTCTTTATTGTCAATAACCGCATTTCGGGGTTGCCGGAATTGGAGGAAATCGTGCATAAGTATGTCCCAGATGCTCGTGTAGCCGTGGGACACGGACAGATGCACCCAGAAGAACTGGAACATGTGATGATGGACTTTGCCGCATATGATTACGACGTACTTATTTCTACGACCATTATTGAGAGCGGCCTTGATATTCCCAATGCCAATACGATTATCATTTGCGGCGCTCACAATTTTGGACTCGCAGACCTTCACCAAATGCGTGGTCGCGTGGGACGTTCGAATAAGAAGGCGTTCTGTTATCTGCTAGCACCGCCGCTGGGAGCATTGCCACAAGAATCACGTCGTCGGTTGCAGGCTATTGAGAATTTTTCAGACCTGGGGAGTGGCATCCATATCGCTATGCAGGATCTTGATATCCGTGGCGCAGGTAATCTTTTGGGCGCAGAACAGAGCGGCTTCATTGCTGACCTCGGCTACGAAACGTATCAGAAGATTCTCTCAGAGGCTGTGAAAGAATTGAAGAATGATGAGTTCAAGGAATTATATGCTCAACAAGTGGCGAGTGGCGAGGTGACCAGTGGTGAGGATTTCGTGGATGAATGTCAGTTGGAGAGCGATATGCAAATGTCATTCCCGGACACATTTGTCCCTGGAAGTACCGAGAGGATGCTTCTTTATCGCGAATTGGACGGTCTTGAAAGTGATGAGGCCGTGGAGGCTTTCCGTCATCGGCTCATGGATCGTTTCGGTCCTATTCCAGAGGAAGCCGAAGAACTGATTCGTGTAGTCCGTCTTCGCCGTCTTGGTAAATATTTCGGTGCAGAACGCGTGATGATTAAGAATGGACGTATGCGTCTTTATTTTGTGAAAGATGATGATTCGCCTTTCTTCCAGTCGCCTGCTTTCGGACAGTGTATCACTTACTTCTCCCTTCATGCCGCAGATTGTCGACTTGATGAGGTCAAAGGACGCCGCTCCATGCTTATTCGTGGTGTGAATAGCGTGAAAGAAGCTTGTGAAGTTCTGGAGGATATACGTGCGATCAAGGAGGGATAAATATAGAAAGTGGGACATATTTTTGGCTGTTTCATAATAGTTGTGTATTTTTGCACAGTGAAACAACTTGATATACATACACAATGAAAGAAGCAATTGCAACAACCAAGGCTCCAGGAGCTATTGGTCCTTACAGCCAAGCGATTCGCGTTGGTAATTTTGTCTATACTTCTGGCCAACTGCCTATTAATCCAGCAACGGGCGCTTTCCCCGATGGCGGCATAGTGGCACAGACGCGCCAATCACTGCTCAATGTCCAAGCTATTTTGGAAGAGGCCGGCCTTACGATGGCCAATGTCGTAAAGACTACGGTATTCTTGGCCGACATGGGTGATTTCGCTGCAATGAACGGTGTTTATTCAGAGTTTTTCAAAGAGCCGTTCCCCGCTCGCTCTGCTGTCGCGGTGAAGACTTTGCCGAAGAATGCACTGGTGGAGATCGAAGTCGTTGCGGCGTCGTAATTATATGTGAAATAGATAATTAAGGGGCCTCGATATCTTTGTCGAGGCCCCTGTGATTATTTTGGAAGGCTCCTTTTTAATCTTCGTCCTTCTTTTCAGCCTTTTTGCGGCTACTGCGACGCTTGGGCTTTTCTTCTGAGGGCTTCTGTAGTTCTACGCCAGCCAATTCGGGATCGATCATGATGCGACCACAATATTCGCATACGATGATTTTCTTGCGCATACGGATATCCAACTGGCGTTGGGGCGGGATCTTGTTGAAGCAACCACCGCAGGCATCACGCTGGACATAGACGATGCCGAGACCGTTACGGGAGTTCTTGCGGATACGCTTGAAAGAGGACAGCAGGCGCGGTTCAATCGTAGCCTCAAGGCTCTTGGAGCGCTCACGCAGTTTCTCTTCTTCAGCACGGGTTTCAGCGATAATCTCATCAAGCTCGCTTTTCTTGATGTCGAGGTCGGAGCGGCGCTCAGTGACGGTATCGGAGCAACGACGAATTTCTTCCTGCTTGCTTTCTAAAATGTTTGCAGCCTCGCGGATTTTCTTCTCGTTGAGCTGATTGTCGAGCTGAAGATATTCGATTTCCTTGGTCAGGTTCTCGTATTCGCGGTTGTTGCGTACTTTGTCAAGTTGACCTGTGTAACGCTCGATGTTGGCGTTGTTGTCTTGGATAGCAACACGACGACGAGACACTTCTTCTTGAATGGCAGCCATGTCGGACTGCATGCGCTCAATGCGTGTCGTGAGACCTTCAATCTCATCTTCGAGATCTTGAACTTCCAACGGCAGCTCGCCGCGGAGGGTCTTGATTTTGTCAATCTCCGAGAGCATCGTCTGGAGTTGATACAAGTTCTTCAGTTTCTCTTCAATGCTGAGATCCTGAGGTTCCTTTTTTGATTCTCTTGCCATTTTTTTATGATTATAGAATATGTATTGGATTCGTACTCACTTCCGTGTCGTAAACAGGTAGGGTAGGGGCTACCTTCTCAATGATATCACGGAAAATTTCGCGGGTGTATTGTTCGCTTTCGTAGTGCCCTAAGACGGCAATCTGGATTTGTTGCTCGTGCCCGAACCAGTTGTGATAATGCATCTCACCGGTGAGGAAGGCATCGGCCTCAGCATGTAGGGCTTCGTCCAGAAGGAAATCTCCGGCACCACCACATATAGCGACGCTTTGGACTTGGCGTTCCAGCAAGGCATTGTGCTGCAAAGCCTCAATACCGAAGGCCTGCTTAACGCGCTGCAGAAAAGCTAAGGAATCCTCCCCCTGTGGTAGATAGCCAATGATGCCACTACCGCTTTTGACTTGGCGACCGTCGGCTAGCGTGATTGTTTTTGAAGAGAGAAACTGTACATCGAAAAGGCCTAACTTCTCTGCCATCTTGAAGTTTACGCCATCCTCGGCATTGTCAAGGTTCGTGTGAGCGCTATAGAGACAAATGTCATTTTGGATGGCCATTCGGATGCAACGTTGCACCTGTGTGGCATCGGCAACTTGTTTGAGACCATGAAACAGGACGGGGTGATGGCTCACAACAAGGTTGCAACCGAGATCGATGGCTTCGCTGAGCACCTCTTCGGTCACGTCTAAACACAATAATACCCCTGAAACCTCCGTCTCTGTTAATCCACATTGCAGGCCGGCATTGTCGTAGCTCTCCTGTAAGGGCAGAGGCGCGAATCGTTCAAGGGCAGCAATAATTTCCTTGATTCTCACGTCTGTTACGCTTTTTCGGGTGCAAAGATACGGATTATTTTACAATTATCCATTCATAACCCGTATTTATTTTGTAATCTTCTCCATTTTTTTGCCTTTTATGCCGCAGATCCCTATTTTTTTTGTACTTTTGCAGCCCAAATATTGTAGCCCTTCGATGAGGGCTCATTACCTCGTTAATTATTCATTCGTATGTTGACACGTGCAATTCTTCGCGCCCTATGCGCATTGCTTGTTGGATTCTTGCTTATTAGTAATCCGACAGACATGACGGTCCTGATTGTTCAAATCATCGGCGGCCTTTTTGCCCTTTCTGGCCTTATTGCTATGGTGGGCTATTTTACGTCTCGTGCCAAGTCGTTGGGCTTCCGTCCAGTCTTCCCTGTCGTTGGTATTGGAAGTCTTGCCTTTGGTGTGTGCCTATTTGTCTGGCCGAGCCAGTTCGTAAGTATCCTGATGTATGTATTGGGAGGGCTTTTGACTATTATTGGAACTTGGCAGATTTTTAACTTAATTGGAAACCGGAAGTTCGCCCCTATTACATGGTCGCTATTCGTCCTTCCGTTGATGATTGTCGCTGCTGGGGCTTTTGTGATCATTAATCCAATCGAAGGGGCTTCGATTCCATTTATAATCCTTGGTTCTGCCTTTATTGTTTATGGCGTTTGCGAGTTCCTTTTGGGTATCCGCTTCTATCGTTATCATCGTCTCTTTGAGGCTGCTGAGACAAAAGACGCAGAAGTGTTGGAGGTCACGGATGTGCTCACGGATTCTGACGAAACAGATACGGTGGAGAAGTAAAACTTCCATAATCTGCATATTATCAGCAAAAAACTTTCATTTTTAGGCGGTAGATCAAAATAATTTATGTACCTTTGCGCCCGAGTTTTCAACAATATAATGTCTAACTCTATTTAACTCATTCATTTTTATTTAATTAACCCTATGTCCAACTTAACAAACATTCAGCCCCTCGAGGACTTCGATTGGGAAGGCTTCGAACAGGGCTCCGCTCAGACCGAGCAAAGTCGCGAAGATCAGGCTGCTGCCTATGAGAAGAGTCTCAACAATGTGGGTGACCACGATGTCGTTGACGGCACAGTCATTTCGATCAACAAGCGCGAGGTAGTCGTTAACATCGGCTACAAGAGTGACGGTATCATTTCTGCAAATGAATTCCGTTACAACCCTGACCTGAAGGTAGGTGATACCGTTGAGGTCTATATTGAAAATCAAGAAGACAAGAAAGGACAACTCATCCTCTCTCACAAGAAGGCTCGCGCCACCAAGAGCTGGGAGCGTGTTAATGCCGCTTTGGAGAACGAGGAAATCATCAAGGGCTTTGTCAAGTGCCGCACGAAGGGCGGTATGATTGTCGATGTATTTGGCATCGAAGCATTCTTGCCTGGCAGCCAGATCGACGTGAAGCCCATTCGTGACTACGATGTCTTCGTCGGCAAGACGATGGAGTTCAAGATCGTGAAGATCAATCAAGACTACCGCAACGTCGTTGTCAGCCACAAGGCTCTCATTGAGGCCGAGCTCGAGCAGCAGAAGAAGGAGATCATCTCCAAGCTTGAGAAAGGTCAGGTACTTGAGGGTACTGTCAAGAACATCACTTCCTATGGCGTATTTATCGACTTGGGTGGTGTTGATGGCCTCATTCACATCACAGACCTCAGCTGGGGCCGCGTTAGCGATCCGCATGAGGTGGTTGAACTTGATCAGAAGCTCAATGTCGTTATCCTTGACTTTGACGAGGAGAAGAAGCGCATTGCGCTCGGCTTGAAACAGCTTACACCCCATCCTTGGGATGCTTTGGATGCTAACCTCAAGGTCGGCGACAAGGTCAAGGGTAAGGTTGTTGTCATGGCTGACTACGGTGCATTCATCGAGGTCGCTCCTGGTGTGGAAGGTCTTATCCATGTCAGCGAGATGTCTTGGAGCCAGCACCTGCGTAGCGCTCAGGACTTCATGAAGGTTGGTGATGAGGTAGAAGCCGTCATCCTGACACTCGACCGCGAAGAGCGTAAGATGTCTCTCGGCATCAAGCAACTCAAGGAAGATCCTTGGGAGAACATCGAGCAGCGCTATCCCGTTGGTAGCAAGCATACCGCTCGCGTTCGCAACTTCACCAACTTCGGTGTCTTTGTTGAGATTGAGGAAGGCGTAGATGGCCTGATTCATATCAGCGACCTCAGCTGGACCAAGAAGGTTAAGCACCCCAGCGAGTTCACTCAGATTGGTGCTGAGATCGAGGTCCTCGTGCTTGAGATCGATAAGGACAACCGTCGCTTGAGCCTTGGCCACAAGCAGCTTGAGGAGAATCCTTGGGATGTCTTTGAGACCGTCTTTACCCGTGACAGTGTGCACGAAGGTACCATCGTTGAGCTTCTTGACAAGGGCGCTGTAATCCAGCTGGAGTATGGTGTTGAAGGCTTCGCTACTCCTAAGCACCTCGTGAAGGAAGATGGTAGCCAGGCACAGCAGGGCGAGAAGCTTCCCTTCAAGGTCATTGAGTTTAACAAGGAGAGCAAGCGCATCATTCTCAGCCACAGCCGTATCTTTGAAGATGCTACTCGTACAGAGCAGCGTGAGGCTCGCAAGGCAGAGCGTGCAGCGAAGCGTCCTGCAAAGGAGGCACAGCCCGCAATCCAGAATCAGGCCGCAAGCACCACTCTTGGCGACATTGATGCATTGGCCGAACTGAAGGCTAAACTCGAGAAAGGCGAATAAGACAATGTATGCGCTTACGCGCGCAAACATTAATTATATTTAATAAACGAGCCGTTGGACCTCTCCGACGGCTCGTTTTTAAATTAATTTGACTACCTTTGCGTAGTTTTTGAAACAAACGGAAGATATATGAGAAAAATCAATTGCATCGGCATACTGACATCTGGAGGTGATGCTCCAGGAATGAACGCAGCTATTCGCGCAGTCACCCGTGGCGCCATCGCGAATGGCTTTACAGTCAAAGGTATTTATCGCGGCTACGAAGGATTGATACATAATGAGATACAAGAATTCACCACTGAAAGTGTTTCCAATATCATCGGACGTGGTGGAACAATCCTGAAGACGGCTCGCTCCAAAGATTTCATGACGGAGGTTGGCCGTAAGAAAGCGTATGAGAACATGGTGGCAGCTGGCATTGATGCGCTGATTATCATCGGAGGTAATGGCTCACTGACGGGTGCTCGCCTTTTTGCTGCAGAGTATGATGTCCCTTGTATCGGCCTGCCAGGCACGATTGATAATGACTTGAATGGTACAGACCTTACTATCGGCTACGATACATCGCTGAATACCATCATGGAATGTGTGGACAAGATCCGAGATACCGCAAACTCTCACGAACGTATTTTCTTTGTGGAGGTGATGGGGCGTGACGCCGGTTTCTTGGCACAAAACTCAGCGATAGCAGCAGGTGCAGAGGCAGCCATCATACCCGAGGACAGTACGGCTGTTGACCAGTTGGCGCAGTTCATAGGTCGCGGTATTCGTAAGAGCAAATCTTCAAGTATCGTTATCGTCTCTGAAAGCCCCAAATGTGGCGCTATGTATTATGCAGAACGTGTGCGTAACGAGTACCCGGAATATGATGTGCGTGTTTCGATCCTCGGTCATCTCCAGCGTGGCGGTAGTCCTTCTGCAGGCGATCGCATCTTGGCATCGCGTCTTGGCGTCGGTGCTATCAACGCGCTCTTGGACGGACAGCGTAATGTGATGGTAGGCATTAAGAACGACGAGGTCGTTTATGTGCCTTTCTCCAACGCGGTGAAGAGCGACAAACCTTTAAAGAAAGAATTGATAACTGCACTGGAAGTGCTGAGTTTATAAGATATGAAGCGCATTCTATTATCACTCCTCATGACATGCTTGGCAGTCCTTCCGTTCTCTTTTCTGAACGGATTGCAACTTTTTGCTCAAGCAACTCCCACATGTATGCCTACAGCTTCATTCTCTTACGTGAAGGACGGAGCCCTCGTAGAGAATGAGGCGGCAGAAAGTTATTCGGGCTCTGGTCCTGTTACTGGACGCTTTGCCGCCAATACGACAGGTGCGGATGGCTATGAGGTGCGATATGAATGGCGTATTTATGCTTCTGACAAGAGTTGGAATGATTATATTGTGACGCGTACAGATGAGGCGATTGAATACACCTTTGAACAAAGCGGTTCTTTTTATGTAGAACTTCGTGTCTCTTTCACAAAGACGGGCGTGACTGAAACCTTTCCCGCAGAAGGGGCAGGCGCGTCGCGTTTTCAGGTATCGGTAGCCGAATCTAAGTTAGAAATGCCCAATGCTTTCTCACCTAACGACGATGGTTATAACGATGTCTATCGTGCCAAGCCTACTCACCAAAGTATTGTTGAATTCAAGGCAACCATCTTCAACCGCTGGGGACAACGTCTCTATTCATGGGATAACGTGAATGGCGGTTGGGATGGGAAAGTCAATGGACATGTTGTCAATCCTGGCGTATATTATGTGAATGTCGTGGCGAAAGGTGCAGATGGCGTAGTATATAAAATCCGTAAGGACGTGAATGTACTGACTGGCTACACAAAGCATGGAGAAACCAACAATTAGCATTCAGGGAGCTCGTGTCCACAATCTTAAGAACGTGGATGTGGAGATCCCTCGCAACAGTCTGACGGTTATTACCGGTCTCTCGGGCTCTGGTAAATCGTCGTTGGCCTTTGACACCATATTTGCCGAAGGCCAGCGTCGTTATATCGAGACATTCTCGGCTTATGCGCGCAATTTCCTTGGTGGACTGGAGCGTCCAGATGTGGATAAGATTTCAGGTCTCTCGCCAGTCATTAGTATTGAGCAGAAGACGACGAATAAGAATCCGCGCTCAACAGTAGGGACAACTACGGAAATCTTTGATTACCTTCGTCTGCTTTATGCACGGGCAGGCGAAGCGTTTTCATGGGAGACGGGAGAGCCGATGGTGAAATATACGGAGGAGCAAATCATCAATCTTCTTCTGCAAGATTATCTGGACCATAAGATCCAGCTACTTGCACCGTTGGTGAAGAATCGCAAGGGACATTACCGTGAACTACTTGATAGTATCCGCCGTAAAGGTTTCGTTTGGGTCCGCGTAGATGGTGAGTTGATGGAAGTTGTTCCCGGCATGAAACTGGATCGCTATGTCAATCATAGCATAGAGGTTGTTGTAGACCGTTTCAAGATCCAGGAAAAGGATGATCATCGTCTTCAGAATAGTGTCGCTCAGGCGATGCGTATGGGTGAGGGACTGATGATGGTCTTGGATATGGAATCGGGACAGGTGAAGCATTATAGCCGTCGTTTGATGTGTCCTACCACAGGCATGAGCTACGCCGATCCTGCGCCACATAATTTCTCCTTCAATTCACCTCAAGGATGGTGTCCGCGTTGCAAGGGACTAGGCTATGTAAACCTGATAGATGTCAACAAGGTCTTTCCTGATCGTGAACTGTCTGTCAAGGATGGAGGAATAGCTCCTCTCGGCAAGGCAAAGAATCAGATGATTTTCTGGCAGATGGAAGCGTTGTTGGCACGTTATGATGTGACAATGCAAACGCCTTTGAAGGATATTCCAGATGAAGCCATCGATGAGATTCTCAATGGATGCCCTGAGCGTTTGCGTATCCCTGCATCCATCACACACACAACCAATGACTACTATATTGAATATGATGGCTTAGTCAAGTATATCCAGATGATGCAGGAGGGAGAGGCGAGCGCTACAGCGCAGAAATGGGCGGAACAGTTTTCGAAGACTGATGTATGTCCGGATTGTCATGGTGCTCGTTTAAATCGAGAGGCCTTGCATTTTCGCATCGCGGGAAAGAACATCGCGGAACTGGCGGAGATGGACATCAAGGATTTGCGCCAATGGATTATTGTGCTTCACGAAGAGTGCTTGGCTACGGATGTAAGCAAGGGTGCTCTCCTTACAGAACGTCAACGTAAGATTGCTCCAGAGATTCTCAAGGAAATACGTGCTCGTTTACAGTTCCTCTTCGATGTTGGTCTGGACTATCTAAGCCTTTCTCGCGCCAGCATGAGCTTGAGTGGTGGCGAGAGCCAGCGTATTCGCCTTGCTACTCAGATAGGTTCCAAATTAGTTAATGTCCTCTATATTCTTGATGAACCCAGTATCGGGCTGCATCAACGCGACAATCGTCGCTTAATCAACTCCTTAAAGGATTTGCGTGACACTGGCAATACAGTTATTGTCGTAGAACATGACGAGGAAATGATGCGCGAGTCTGATTATATTGTGGATATGGGCCCGTTGGCTGGTCGAAAGGGTGGGGAAGTTGTCTTTCAAGGTACATTCCCGGTGATGATGAAGGCCAATACCTTGACGGCGCAGTATCTTACAGGTGCTCAAGCGATAGAGATTCCCCCCGTGCGACGCAAAGGGAATGGCAACTATCTGGAGTTGAAAGGCGCACATGGTAACAATCTTCAAGGCGTAGATGTTCGTTTCCCGTTGGGAACGTTCATTTGTGTGACTGGTGTCTCAGGCTCGGGGAAGAGCTCGCTCATCAATGATACATTGCAGCCTATCCTCTCACAACATTTCTATCGTTCGCTACGTGACCCACTTCCCTATGATGAGATCCTTGGTTTGGAGCACATTGATAAAGTGGTCAATGTGGACCAAAGTCCTATTGGACGCACTCCGCGCTCTAATCCGGCGACCTATACCGGCGTATTCTCTGATATTCGCGATCTTTTTGTCTCTTTACCAGAGGCACGTATTCGTGGCTATAAGAGTGGGCGGTTCTCATTCAATGTCAAGGGTGGTCGTTGTGAGACATGTGGAGGTAATGGCTACAAGACCATCGAGATGAATTTCCTTCCCGATGTGATGGTGCCTTGTGAGGAATGTCATGGGAAACGCTACAATCGTGAGACGTTGGAAGTTCGTTTTAAGGGAAAGAGTATTGCTGACGTACTCGATATGACCATAAATCGTGCCGTGGAGTTTTTTGAGAACCAGCCTAATATCCTACAGAAGATCAAAACCTTGCAAGATGTTGGCCTGGGATATATCAAACTTGGACAGTCTTCCACGACACTTTCTGGAGGTGAGAGCCAGCGCGTGAAGTTGGCTACGGAGCTTTCCAAGCGTGACACTGGTCGTACACTTTACATCCTTGATGAGCCTACGACTGGATTGCATTTTGAGGATATCCGTGTACTATTAGGCGTTCTTCAGAGATTGGTTGACAAAGGTAATACCGTCCTTGTTATTGAACACAATCTTGACGTGATTAAGTCTGCTGATTATCTGATTGATATGGGACCGGAAGGCGGTCGTGGTGGCGGACGTCTATTAGCTTGTGGGACACCAGAAGAGGTCGCGCAATGTCAAGAAGGTTATACGGCAGCCTTCTTACGTGAAATCCTAAAATGAGGTGGGATTTTGATTAGAGATTCTTTGTTCGAATAATATCAAACAGATAGCCAGCTTTGATGTATATGGCGCCGTTTGCCGAACGACCGAAAGGATCTCGTTTGGAATTCCCGAAAATATCGCTGAGACCATAGTAGTAGCGTCCTTCAATGAGGAAGCGTCCAGCGTGTTTAGTACCTAATTCCAAACTCAGGCCACCAGTGAGTCCATATTCAAACTTGTTCTCAACGGCCTTGCCATATTGTTGGGTGACGTTGTTTGGACGTGGTGTTCCAGCCCAGGGGTCACTATAGTGCTCAGTTTCGCTGAAACAATACCCTATCTGAGGTCCTACCATGAAGCCAAAGAGTAACCCGCTATATTCGCGTCCCCAACTTAGTCGTGCTAAGACAGGCAACTGTAGGTAACGCATATCCCGGTAATAGGTGTCGGTGCTGTACTCGGGCTCAATCTCTTCGCGCCAACCCAGGTTGGCATAATTAAGTTCTGCTTGAATTGCACAGATGGCCGAGAAATACTTCTCGCATGTATAGCGCACGGTGACACCGAATGTTTCGCCTTCCTTCCAAGTCTTTTTTATCGTCGGGTTGAAAGAAACACGGTTCATAGAGTAACCGCCTGTTACGCCAACCGTAAGATCGTTGCGCAGACTACCAACTTGCGCGCACGTGTGCGCAGAACCAATTAAAGAAATTAGGAATAAGAGTAGAAGACGCGCTTGCTTCATTAGTGGTTGCGGGTAAGCAGTTCAATAGACTGATAGGTAGTATAATGGATGAGCTGCACAAAAGTATTGACATAGCCATTGCCTTCGCTGCTTTGCTCAAAGAACAGTGAATGCTGGAAGGGGTAGGCGGGGACCTGTTGGATGTTCTTGGCCAAACGATCGCGTCCATAAATAGAGAGGCCTCGGATAAAGAAACAGCCCAGATCAAAGCCCATCAGCGCGTAACGTGGATAGGTGTTACTCATGGGTGTATGGAACCAGCTCATGAATTGGCGGTCGAGTTGCTCATTGCGTATGGAGAGCGGGTTGCGATAGAACGTGGAATATATATAGGTGTCCATCGCATAAAGTTCAGACAGAAGCTGTGAGGTGTATGTCTGCCATGAGGGATATCCGAATAGGGAGAAAACATATTCGGGGTGCTCGCGCTTAAAATCTTTTAGTTTCGCAATCAGTTGGTTCAATGCCTTTAGGCTTGAACTATTCAGAATAACGAGGTTCTTGCGCTGCTGATTAAATGCCTGCTGGTAAGCTATGTCATCACCATCGACATTCAGTGGCCGGACATAGACTCCTGCCTCACTCATGGCCTCACGTACAGCTTCGCCAAAAGCCAACCCCTCCTCATTCCTCTCGTTGCTTTCAACCAGAATGATATTATGGTCTGGGAATTGATCTCTGATATACCAGATGGCTTCGGATTGAATGATCCGACGCGGCGCATTGACAATGTAGTAATAGGGATGTCCGTCTAATTGTGTTGAGACATTAGAGAAAGGTACTACCAAATGGGTCTGATGCAAGTCGCAATAGTCTGCGAGTGCAGGTAGCTGTGCACCGTCAAGTGGCCCGAAAATAACATCACATTCTTGAAGCGTATGTGAAGATATCAGGTCGTCCATCTCACTAGCAGTTGCACCTGAGTGCACCGCTTGCACATCCACGGAAATTCCGTCGTGCTTCAGGCTATCGACGGATAAAAGTAGACCTTGATAGAACTCCACCATCTTTGCGCCGCGTGTCGTCTTCTCCTTTAGAGGCAAGACCACGCCAACACGGATATGACGTGCTGTCTGTGCCATTGGATATTGACCAATCAGCAGGAGGCTAATGGTGAGAATGAATAATCTCTTGAACATGAGGTGAAGATCTATGGTTGATATCTAATGTGAATAATTAACGCAACCGGTCCAGAGAACGAACCAACATCTCATCTTTGAGAATAGCACGGAAGGCCATATAAGACAAGATGGCGGCAATTGCCGGGAGCGCAGCCCATGGTGTGAGCTGAAAGACAGCTTCGTAGCGGGCGGGTAGAATCAGCGCGAAGGTAGCATGAATCCCATACCATCCAAAAAGCAGGATGAAGCAGAGCATTGCGAGGCGGGATTGCACCAGGCGCTGACGATACAAAAAGATATCCAAGACCAGAGCACTGGCTACAATCACCAATAAGGCGAATTGCCCCCACGGCGCAAAGGAGTGTGTTCCTGCTGCCTCTTGGGCTAACACCAGTTCGCTGCCATCCGTCGTGATATTTGCTTCCAATGGGGTGGGGATGTGAACCCACAAGTTGTAGAGGGTTCCCACAGTCTCGCCGGAAGCCGTCACGAACTGCCCAACAGGCAGGCACAGGCAGACGATACACAGGATGGCAGCCACCGCCAGATATACAGTCTGGATACGCTGGATCATAATTCTTCCTCTTCGTTCTCCTTTGAAGGATTGCGGTAATAGACCTTGCCCTCGCGGAACTCCTGAGTTGCAATCAAGCTAGGCTTCGGCAGCTTCTCATAATAGCGGCTGATTTCAATCTGCTCGCGGTTTTCGAAAACCTCGTCGAGGTTGTCGTTCGATGTGGCAAATTCCTGAAGCTTCTTGGAGAGCTCGTTCTTCAGATCCACGCTGATTTGGTTTGCGCGCTTGGCGATGATAGCTACGCTCTCGTAGATGTTGCCAGTATCCTCGCAAAGGTCAAGGATGTCTTGTGTCACCGTGTTGGTAGGTGCATTTGTTTTCTTGTAATCCATATCTCTTATTGTTTTTGTTTTCGTAAAATGGTCTTTATTTAATTCTCATGTGTTAATCTTCCTCCAACGGTTGTCCCTTGAGGGCTTTTTGGCTTTTCTTCAGATAGTTCTCAGCTTCTTTGATGTGTGCAGACTCTGGGAACTCATTCGCAAAACCATAGTATTCGTCAATGGTTTGACGGAATCGCTCAAGGCGCTTGTCTTCTACGCTCTGTCGTGCCAGATGATAGCGTGAGCGGAGAATCAGCAGCATGAATTGTTCTCGTCGGGCGGGGAGGGCGAGCGGATAGTCCCTAAGTGCATTTTCAGCCGTGACGATGCATGCCTCATAGTTTGAGCCGCCACTCATGCAGTTGCCGATATATCCGCCGAGATCGTAGTAGAGCTGTGCCGAGCGTAGTTCCTTTTCCACGAGATGGTCTTGTAGCTTTTGAATCATCTCTTGCGTCTGCTCCTTGAGGCGCGTAGAGGGATAATGATCCAGAAAACTCTGCAACTCGTTGATGGCCATGCTGGTCGAGCTTTGATCCAAGCGCGGATCGGGGACACTGTTGTATAGCGCCAAAGCGCTGTAATAACGTGCTTCTTCCACGTAGATGCCTCGTGGATAGCTCTGATAGTATTTCTTGAAAGCGGTCGAGGCAACTTCGTAATCCTTGTTCAAGAAATTGCTCATGGCCATGAGGTAGAGGCTTTCCTCACCATAGGGAGAACCTTTCAAGCCAATGATTACGCTATTCAGTAGCTCGCTGGCTCGTGTGTATTTCCCACGGGCATAATAGGCTTTCGCAACCTCGTATTTATAATCTGTATCTCCATACTTCATCACCGTGTTGTATTCGCCACAACTGACGAATAACACAAGGATTAGCAGTAAGAGAAGACTAAGTTTCTTCATAAAAAGCGCTTAAACGGCTGCAAAGTTACACTTTTCTCTCGACTTGGCCAAAAGACAAAGGGTTTTTTAATATAAAAAGGTGTAAGATGATGTTTTCTTCACATAAAAGATGTATCTTTGCACCACAAAAGCAGTATTCGATGTCCGACTTCATCCTAACATCTCAGTATGAACCCACCGGTGATCAGCCCGAGGCAATTGAGCAGTTGACACAGGGTGTCCTGGATGGCCTCCCTGCGCAGACCTTGCTTGGTGTTACTGGCTCTGGAAAAACATTTACAATAGCCAATGTTATCCGCAACATTGGAAAGCCGACGCTTATTCTTTCTCATAACAAGACTTTGGCGGCGCAGCTTTATGGCGAGATGAAGAGTTTCTTTCCGCACAACGCCGTAGAGTATTATGTGAGCTACTATGACTATTACCAGCCCGAAGCGTATATTCCAAGCACAGATACATATATTGAAAAGGATTTGGCTATCAACGATGAGATTGATAAGTTGCGACTCGCAGCCACTTCTGCACTTCTCTCTGGTCGCAAGGATGTGGTAGTCGTCAGTTCCGTATCCTGCATCTATGGAATGGGTAATCCTGCTGCTTTCTACGAGAATGTCATAGAGGTGCGTCGCGGTCAACGAATGGATCGTAATGTCTTGCTTCGAAGGCTCAATGATTCCCTTTATACGCGTAATGATGTGAGCCTGAATCGTGGAGAATACCGTGTGAAAGGTGATACGGTAGATGTCTTTCTGGCTTATTCAGACAATCTCCTACGCATTACGTTCTGGGATGATGAGATTGATGCCATTGAAGAGGTGGATCCGTTGAATATGACGCGTGTCGGTGATTTTCAGGATTATAAAATCTATCCGGCCAACCTTTTTATGACAACCAAGGAGCAGACTCTTTCTGCCATCCATCAGATAGAAGATGACCTCTCTGAACGTGTGAAATATTTTGAAGAAATAGGTAAACCGCTGGAGGCTAAGCGCCTCTATGAACGTGTTACCTACGATATGGAGATGATCCGCGAACTGGGACATTGCTCGGGTATCGAGAATTACAGCCGTTATTTTGATGGGCGCAGTCCAGGTACGCGGCCCTATTGCTTGTTGGATTTCTTTCCGGAGGATTTCCTGATGGTCATAGACGAGAGTCATGTCAGTGTGCCTCAGATTGCTGCAATGTATGGCGGTGACCGTGCCCGCAAGACCAATCTTGTGGAATATGGCTTCCGCTTGCCCGCAGCGATGGACAATCGTCCGTTGAAATTTGAGGAGTTTGAAGCACTCACGCCTCAGACCATCTATGTCTCCGCAACGCCTGCAGACTATGAACTGGCTCAGTCAGAGGGTATTATTGTAGAACAGGTAATACGTCCCACGGGACTTTTGGATCCTGTCATTGAAGTTCGACCAACCGCCAATCAGGTCGATGACCTCATGGAGGAGATCCAGCTGCGTATTGAGGCGAATGAGCGCACGCTCGTTACGACGCTGACCAAGCGTATGGCGGAGGAACTGACGGAATACCTTGTTAACAATGGCGTACAAGCACGTTATATTCATAGTGATGTAGATACGTTGGAGCGTGTCCAGATTATGGACGATCTTCGTGCAGGGCATTTTGATGTTTTGGTTGGTGTGAATCTCTTGCGCGAAGGACTTGACCTTCCCGAGGTGTCGCTGGTTGCTATTCTTGATGCTGACAAGGAGGGCTTCCTCCGTAGTCATCGCTCCTTAACCCAAACCGTGGGGCGTGCGGCGCGTAATGTTCATGGAAAAGCTATCATGTATGGCGACAAGATAACAGAATCCATGCAGAAAACCATTGAGGAAACCAATCGGCGTCGCGAGAAACAATTGCGATATAATGAGGAACATGGTATAACGCCGACTCAGATCCGTAAGGATCGCACCATGTCAGATCTTGTCGCGGCTCACCAAGAGGCTACTTCCGACCGTGACCGTCGTGCTTACATTGAACCCGAGCGCCCACAACCCGTCTCTGTCCATCTGCGTAGTGAGGATGCACCCATGATGGCAGCAGAGCCCGATGCAGAATACCTTACCCGAGATCAGATGCGTAAACGTGTAGATCAACTGCGCCGTCAGATGCAAGATGCTGCCAAGAAACTCGACTTTATTACCGCCGCTCAACTTCGCGACCAGATGTTATCCATGATGGCGCTCCTGGGCGATGAATAGGGTGGGGAACATGTGCTGATGTTTCAGAAAGACCACACAATTGTTTCATTATTCTGAAAAAGTCGTGAGATTTATGCAAGGGTAATGAAAAAAACGCTATCTTTGCCCTGCAAAATCCAAAAATCAACATAAACTAACAATGAATCAGACACAGCAATCAGGCAGTAAAGCCTATTTGTTTTCAATCGTTCTCGTCGCCGTCTTGGGCGGCCTTCTTTTTGGTTATGATACAGCCGTCATCTCTGGCGCAGAAAAGGGCTTGCAGGCTTTCTTCATGGAAGCGCAGGACTTCGTCTATACTGACGGCTGGCACGGCTTTACCTCCGCCTCCGCCCTCATCGGTTGTATAATAGGTTCTGCCCTGTCGGGCTTTCTGGCTACCAACCTGGGCCGCAAACGTTCGCTGATTATCGCGGGCCTGCTCTTCTTTGTCTCCGCATTAGGTTCCATGCGCCCGGAGTTCCTATTCTTCGACTATGGAACACCAACCTTTTCGCTTCTCATTACCTTTAATATCTACCGTATCATCGGCGGTATCGGTGTCGGTTTAGCTTCCGCGATTTGTCCTATGTACATAGGCGAGGTGGCCCCCTCCAACATTAGAGGTATGTTGGTGAGCTGGAACCAGTTTGCCATTATCTTCGGTCAGCTCGTGGTCTATTTCGTCAATTTCTTCATCCTTGGCGATCATATCCAGCCGCTCGTAGAGGAGATGGGTAAGGGAATTGCCGCCATCAACCCTGCCGCCCAATGGACGGTGACGACTGGTTGGCGTTACATGTTTGGTTCTGAGGCTGTTCCTGCGGGACTGTTCGCCCTCCTCATCTGCTTCGTTCCAGAAACTCCGCGCTATCTCGTCAGCATCGGTAGAGATGATGTTGCCCAGCGTATTCTGGCTAAGATTAACGGAACCAGCAAGGCTGCCCAGATCTTGCAGGACATTAAGGATACGATGGTTGTCAAGACGGAGAAACTCATGACCTACGGCTTCATGTGTATCTTTATCGGCATTATGCTCAGCGTGTTCCAGCAGGCTGTCGGTATTAATGCCGTGCTTTACTATGCACCGCGCATCTTTGGCGATATGGGTATGGAAGACCCGATGATGGTGACTGTCTTCATGGGTATTATCAATATCCTGTTCACCTTGGTTGCTATCTTTACTGTCGAGAAATTGGGACGTAAGCCCCTCCTCATTTCCGGTTCTATCGGAATGGCCATCGGCGCCATGGGTGTTGCTACCACCTTTGGTCATGCAGGTTTGGAGATGGTGACAGCTGTCAGCATCATGGTATATTCGGCTTCCTTCATGTTCTCATGGGGTCCTATCTGCTGGGTGCTTATTGCGGAGATCTTCCCCAATACGATTCGTGGCGGAGCCGTTGCTATTGCTGTGGCCTTCCAGTGGATTTTCAACTTCATCGTGAGCTCCACCTTCGTGCCTATGTTCAATATGCACCTAACGGAAGGCGATGACTTCGGCCACTGGTTTACCTACGGTCTCTATGGCATCATCTGCCTGCTCGCAGCCCTCTTCGTATGGCGCTTGGTTCCTGAGACAAAAGGTAAGACGCTGGAGGAAATGAGCGCCTTATGGAAGAGTAAGCGCTAACTTGAAACATTCACAGTAATAAATGTGACAATACAGACAATCCGCTCGCATAGGATGTCGTACCTTTGCATCGCAAAAAAACAAAGAACAAAACTACATAACTCATGACTAAGAACTATCTTCTCGGCTACGATGTCGGCAGCTCCAGTGTCAAGGCTTCCTTGGTGGAAGTGGAGAGCGGCGCTTGTGTGGCATCGGCCTTCTATCCCAAGAGTGAAGCTCCCATCAAGGCTGTTCGTGCCGGTTGGGCAGAACAGGACCCTAATGCCTGGTGGGACTATCTCAAGTCCGCTACCGCAGATGTTCTGGCCGCCAGTGGCGCTGCCAAAGACGAGGTGAAGGCCATCGGTATCTCCTACCAGATGCACGGTCTTGTCTGTGTTGATAAGGACCTGAAGCCTTTGCGCGATGCGATTATCTGGTGCGACTCACGTGCTGTACCTTATGGTCAGAAAGCGTTTGATGCGCTGGGCAGCGAGCGTTGTCTGGGCCATTTATTGAACTCTCCTGGTAACTTCACAGCTGCCAAACTGGCTTGGGTGCGCGAGAACGAGCCCGACACCTTTAATAAAATATATAAGGTAATGCTTCCTGGCGATTATATCGCCTGCCGCCTTTCCGGCACGCCAGCCACCACCGTCAGCGGCCTTTCCGAGGGCATGATGTGGGACTTCAAGGAGAATCGTCCTGCTCAGTTCCTCTTGGACTATTATGGCATCCCTGCTTCTATGCTGGCGGACATCGTGCCTACTTTCGGCCCTCAGGGCGAAGTCTCAGCCGCTGCGGCTGCAGAACTGGGCCTTGCCGCAGGCATACCTATTACCTATCGTGCAGGCGACCAGCCTAACAATGCCCTTTCCCTCGATGTCTTCGAGCCGGGCGAGGCTGCTACCACAGCAGGAACCTCAGGTGTTGTCTATGGCGTGCTCGGTCAGGTCGGCTACGATCCTCAGAGCCGTGTGAACACCTTTGCGCACGTGAACCACGAGGCCGCAGACCCGCGTCTGGGTGTGCTCCTCTGCATTAACGGTACGGGTATCCTGAATTCCTGGATGCGCCGCAACGCCGCTCCCACCAATATCGGCTATGCCGAGATGAACGATCTTGCCGCTCAGGCTCCTATCGGTGCTGCAGGTCTTTCCATCCTCCCCTTCGGCAATGGCGCAGAACGTGTGCTCTGCAATCAGGAGGTAGGTGCCAGCATCCATGGCATCAATTTCAACACCCATTCGCAGGCACACCTGTTGCGTGCTGCTCAGGAGGGCATCGTCTTCTCCTTCGCTTACGGAATGGAGGTGATGCAGCAGATGGGCATGGAACTGAAGACCATCCGTGCCGGCAAGGCCAATATGTTCCTCAGCCCCATCTTCCGCGACACGCTCGCAGGCGTTACAGGCGCAACCATCGAGCTCTGTGATACCGATGGTAGCGTGGGTGCAGCCCGTGGTGCAGGTATCGGTGTGGGTATCTATGCCGACCATCGCGAGGCTTTTGCTTCGTTGAAGAAGCTGCAGGTCATCGAGCCCGTTGCCAAGGATGTCCCCGCCTATCGCGAGGCCTATGAGCGCTGGAGAGAATTAATCTAAGCCCAATCAACCATTAACATTATAACCCCTAAAAATATAATAACATTATGAAACAGTATTTCCCTGAAATCTCCGCCATTAAGTTTGAGGGCGTTGAGAGCAAGAATCCGTTGGCTTACCGCTACTACGACAAGGATCGCGTAGTGATGGGCAAGAAGATGAGTGAGTGGTTCAAGTTCGCTATGGCTTGGTGGCACACCCTTTGCGCAGAAGGTGCTGACCAGTTCGGTGGTGGCACAAAGTCCTTCCCCTGGAACACCGCTGCAGACCCCGTTCAGGCTGCTAAGGAGAAGGCTGACGCAGGCTTCGAAATCATGCAGAAGCTGGGCATCGAGTACTATTGCTTCCACGATGTGGACCTCGTTGCTGAGGCTGCTACCGTTGAGGAGTATGAGAAGAACCTCAAGGAGGTCGTTGCTTACCTGAAGCAGAAGCAGGCTGAGACTGGCATCAAGCTCCTCTGGGGTACTGCCAACGTCTTCGGTAACAAGCGTTACATGAACGGTGCCAGCACCAACCCCGACTTCGACGTTGTTGCTCGCGCTATCGTGCAGATTAAGAATGCTATCGACGCTACCATCGAGCTCGGTGGTACCAACTACGTCTTCTGGGGCGGTCGTGAAGGCTACATGAGCCTCCTGAACACCGATATGAAGCGTGAGAAGGAGCACATGGCTACCATGCTGACCATGGCTCGCGACTACGCTCGTGCCAAGGGCTTTAAGGGCACCTTCCTGATTGAGCCCAAGCCCATGGAGCCCAGCAAGCACCAGTATGATGTTGACACCGAGACCGTGATCGGCTTCCTGAAGGCTCACAACCTCGACAAGGACTTCAAGGTGAACATCGAGGTCAACCACGCTACCCTCGCAGGCCACACCTTCGAGCATGAGCTCGCTTGCGCTGTGGATGCAGGTATGCTCGGCAGCATCGATGCTAACCGTGGTGACTACCAGAACGGCTGGGATACCGACCAGTTCCCCATCGACCACTACGAGCTCACTCAGGCTATGATGCAGATCATCCGTGGCGGTGGCTTCAAGGATGGTGGTACCAACTTCGACGCCAAGACCCGTCGTAACAGCACCGACCTGGAGGACATCTTTATCGCTCACATCGCTGCTATGGATGCTATGGCTCACGCTCTGCTCAGTGCTGCTGACATCATCGAGAACTCTCCGCTCTGCGCTATGGTCAAGGAGCGTTACGCAAGCTTCGATGCAGGTGAGGGTAAGAAGTTCGAGGAAGGCAAGATGACCCTCGAAGAGGCTTACGCTTACGGCAAGAAGGTTGGCGAGCCCAAGCAGACCAGCGGCAAGCAGGAGCTCTACGAGGCTATTGTCAACATGTATTGATACACAAACAGCAATACGCTAATTTTACTCAGAGGGTTGTGTCGATTGACACAACCCTTTTTCTTTTCCCTGATTCGCTGTGAAAGACAGCTCTCTTCGGCACTTTATGCCATGCTGAAGAGAAATTGTTGGTTCCCGTATTCCATACGCACCGTTCCGAATCGGACCAGGCGTGCCAGCATGCTAATCACCTTAGGGCGGGGAAGTTGCGAGCGGCGGGCAATCTGGTTCAGCGTCTGTTTTTCTGTAATCACATCGAGCAACTGACGGATTTCCTCATCGAAGGTCATCATCGCTCCTTGCAGCCTCTGTGCCTCGCGCCAAAGAGCCATGTGAACGGGCGAGGCCACGATGTTCTCATCATGGATGCGGATGTAGGCACGTTTGTTTCCCTCCTCGTCCACGGCGCAGATAGGACGTTTGTCCGATGGTGGCACGGTAGCCACTACGATCGTGCGCCCGTCAATATGATACGTATCAAACTTGATGCTTGCCTCTGGCTTGCAGTACTTGTACGCCGCCTGGTGCATCATGTATATCTCCTCCTCGCTGCGCACTCCGGCAATTTGACCGTCATCGCGTACGCCAATGAGCAGACGTCCTCCATCGGTATTCGCAAATGCCGATACCGATTTAGCCAGCTTGCAGGCATCCGCTACGCGGTATTTGAAGTCCTGCTGCTGGTGCTCGCCCTCGCGTATGAGTCGTTTCAGATAGTGCTTGTCATCCATGTGCTGTGCAAAAGTACGCATTTCTTTCTGGAAAGACAAAAGAGATCGTGAAAAAGTTGGCGGTTTTCTTGGCGTGAATGGGATAAATCGCTACTTTTGCGATAAAAATGAACTCCAGACCTAATCTTTATTATTAATGTCACTCACAAAAGTAAGCCTCCTGTCATTCCTCCTGAGCTGTCTGCCTTGCGTCGCATGGGCTGCGGAAGTTTCGGACAGCCTGCAATTGGCTTACACCCTCGGCAAGGCCACCACATACACCTATAACTACCCCTCTAAGAACGCGGCGGGAGAGGATGTGGTGCTCTCGTCATCGCTCGTCGCATGGACCCCGGAACAGCCCCTGAAGACCGACAGCATCGAGGCACTCCATATCTATAGCCACTTCACCATTACCGCAGACGAGGAGTGTCCTTCGTCGGCGCTCAACGTGAAGGAGCGCTCGCTCTTCTCCCTCCTGCTGAAGGACAAGTACGGCTTGGGCCTTAATCCGGCCCAGAACTTCATCGGCCGCAGCATCATCATCGCCCCCGACTATGAAGGCTATGGCGCCTCGCGCAACGTGCCGCATCCCTATCTGGCGCAGGAACTGACAGCCCGTCAGGTGTTGGATGCTGTGGACTATGGTCTGAAGCTCTACCAGAAGCACGTCAACGACCAGCGGGCCTTGCCCTTCAAGAGCGATTGGCGGTCGTTCGGCTTTGGCTATTCTCAGGGAGGTGCCGTAGCCTTGGCCGTTCAGCGTAGCCTGGAGGAACAAGGGCTGGACGAGCAACTACGTTACCGCGGCACCATCTGCGGCGATGGCCCCTATGACCTGATAGCCACCCTTCGCTACTATCTGGAGGATGATGGTGACAGCTATGGGCAGGAAACCGAGCATCGTAAGGGAATGTGTACCATGCCGATGGTGATGCCCATGATTCTCAAAGGCGTGCTCGATACGCACCCTGACATGCAGGATTATGCGCTGACGGATTACTTCTCGCAGCAGTTTCTCGACACAGGCATCATGGAATGGCTGGAGAGCAAGAACTACACCGTCAACGACATCTATGAGATGTGGTACCAACAGCTTCAGGAAGGCCTTGACGCAGGCGGCCGCCACTACACCCCGGAACAGATGACAGAGCTGTTCATGTCGCCCAAGAGGAATACCGTCTGGGCCAACCTCGACAAACTCTTCACGCCAGCCTTCTACGATTTTATCATCAATTCCGACAAACTCGACCCCGTGCCGGCAGGGGCGGGGAATGCCTATTCGGACATGCTCGCTGCCATGATTGACAATAATCTATGCTACGGCTGGGAACCCAAGCACCGCATCCAATTCGTTCACTCGAAGGGTGACATGGTAGTGCCCTATGCCAACTACCTCTCATTCCGCGAGAACCACCCCGACGGCGAAGGCACGCGTTATCGGATAGACGATAACGACACCTTCGACCATGTGGATATGGGCACACGCTTCTGCCTATGCCTTACGGGCACCGGAGCATACGGCAAGTACTTTCAGTGGCTCGATGAAGATGATTCGGCAACAGCTATCAGCAGCCTCGCTTCCGCTCCCGTCAATGATGGTGGCGGGAAGGTTGGCGCTTGGTACACACTCGATGGTCGCAGAATTGCAAGCGGCAACCCCTCAAGCAGTCGCTTACCCAAGGGCATCTATATATATAAAGGTAAGAAGCTCGTCATCAAGTAACCTCAGTACTCATTCCTATCACACCGTCTATGACATAATAATCTACATAGATTAAACATACAGACAGAAGCCTTTCCGATTGGGAAGGCTTTTTGCACTCTATGCCTAACTTGTTATTTCAACCGCACCTTAACCGCACCTTAACCGCACCTTAATCGCAGGGTAACCGCAGGGGAGTCGCAGAGTGATCTATAACCCTCACACCTTTCGTCAGATGTGGGATAATATGAAGAGGAATTAGGAAATCGATATTAGAACATGCCTGTCGGACTATTCGCTAACAAAATACACATCTGTGCTCAATGTCCTGACTCCGCCAGCACGCAGCTCTGGCGTATTGATTCTTATATCACAATCTACAACAAATATATTCCCCTCTTCAGAGCGCAGTACATTTTCATCGTGCATATCGCTCAAGTAGATGTCAGGAGAAGCATAAGCCCAATTGCGGGCATTCTTCAGTTCAAAGCCCATCCCTGCCATATAACCCGCTATCTCGTCATCCGAGACATGCGACCCCACAATAAATGGTTGTTCTACGATTATCTTGAAAGCGCCTTCAGCATCCCTGCCAAAGCAGATGACAGAAAGTTGAGTCTCAGGGAAATAAACATTGTGAAGTGAGATGCGGTCAAGAGCTAATATCGGCTGAATAAAATAATCAAGCCCGATAGATTTGATAAGCGTAGCCCCGTGATCATATACTTTTGCTTCGCCTCCTTCCGCAATCTGTTCTCCTAACATGTTGGGAAGAAGTTCGTCTACACATTCCGTCCAGCAGCCGACAGCACGGGCCCAGCGTTCTATATATTCTTCCTGCTGCGCTCCGCGTTGGCACTCTCTTTGGAAGTCGTTGAGAGTTGATGGATAGTCCGAATCTGACGAATCTTCTGCTCCCGCGAGAAGGGATGCAATGACATGTGTCTCACCTCCCGCTGCGCAGCCACGCTGTTCGAGCGGTGAAAATCGTTGATATACAAGCTTTCCACTGATAAAGAGTTCTGCATAGCGATCAAGTGTTTGCAGACCTTCAAGCGTAAATCCTTGGGCAATAATGCCCCTGATAGATGCCCTGAAATCTGCGTTATTCATATTTGTCTTTTGTTATTTTCGCCGCAAAGATATGGATTATCTCTTGAATCACCAAATTTTTAGGTAAAAACGCTATTATGTGACGTGTTGCCAAAAAAATCGGCTCACCAGTAAATTCCTGTGTTTATCCGTATATCATTGACAGCCTATAGAGAAAGAAGTCCACATCAATTACTCCCCTAAGCTGTGCACGAAATTGCTTGATCTTTGAGTTTAGGGACTCTGCAGAAGCATTGGTCGC
>JAILQO010000036.1 GCA_024698925.1 Bacteroidaceae bacterium
GTCTCGGCCAGGATTACCTGCTGGTTGTTATGACTGCTACTGATGGTGCCGCCATTGGCAATCTCCGTACGGTTGGTCATGGTCAGGGCAGGAGGAGCCATGGTGATGCCTTCCAGTTCGCCGAGGAAGTAGCTGACGTGAGGCGGCTGGTTGTAGCCGCACATCTGCCAAACCATGGCATTGCGATACTGCATGTCGTGCCACAGGGTGTAGTTGCGCCAATCGGTAGGTATGGTGGTGCTGTAGATGCGAATCTTATTGTCGGAGGTGCGCATCATGACTTCCTCACGCCAGTCACCGAAGAGGTCGCCCAGGTAGCAGGGAGTACCCTTGGTGTCGTTGTTGGTCATAGAACCCTCGAGTAGGTCGATGCGGCCCTGGTTGTACTTGTAGATGCCACCGGCAGTGTTCTTGCCATTGGAGTAGTTGAAGCCCTCCTCGCAGAGGTCACCATCCCAGTAGATACGCATGTTGTCGGGGATGCCACCTTTCACAAGTCCGTCAACATGGTTGTTGGTGACACAACTGATGGGGGCCGAGTCGTAGCCTGAGAAAGCCATAGCGCCGGGATAATCGTTGGAGAAGTTACCGGCTATGCAACGACCGTCATCCCTGCTGCTGACAAAGCGGTAATAGATTTTCGAGGTGGTAGCATCGCGGTAGTTGTTGCCGGGATTGTCCTCCAGGCAGGTGAAGATCTCATGTCCGTGGACATAGGGGTTGAAGTCGCTATGATGCTGGGCATCGCCATGGCCCAGACCGGTGGTAGAGAGACCCTTGCCATTATCGTCGATGACCATAGAACCGAAGCAGATCTCATCGCGACCATCCCAGTCGACATCGGCCACGGCATAGTTGTGGAAACCCTGTCCGTACCAGGGAGAACCAGCGGTATTGTTATACCAGCGCCAGCGCTCGGTGAGCTGGTGGGTAGCAGGATCGACATCGAGGGCAATCATCTTGTGGCGGGTATAGATACCACGGGCCAGGAAGATGCTGGGCTTCTTGCCATCGAAGTAAGGAGCGCCAAAGAAATGCTTGGAGCAGCGGTGGCCTGTACCATCGCCCCATTCCTTGTTGATATCGGTCTCACCGCTCTCCAGACGCTTGAGGGGATAAGCCATCTCCTGATATTTGGCTCCAGTCTCGCCGTTGAAATAGAGCAGGTACTCGCCATCGGTCGTGATGAACCAGTTGACACCGCCACCATTGGCAGCACGCACATTCACATCCTTATTGCCAATGGTATAAGTGTTACCGTCACGCATGTGCATCACGGCACCGTCCGTAACACGCATCACACACTCGGCCTTGCCATCGCCATCCCAGTCATAGGCCGCGATGTTCTGCTCATTATTCTGGAAATCAGCCATATTAGGACCACAGTTAAGCCACCAAAGGCGGGTTCCATCCATCTTGAAGCACTCGAAGATGGTATATTCCTTCGTATCCACAGCATTGATCTTCGGGCCATTCTTGGGGTAGGACTGCTCGATCTCACTCAGGTTATCGAACTTCATGATAATCTCCAGTTCACCATCGCCATCCACGTCGGCACAGCAAGCATCGTTGGGCACAAGGGTGCTCTTGATACCTTCGTGCGTGAGTTGGATCTCCTTATAAGAATTCGACAAAGTAGCGACAGGCGCACAACCTTCTGCCGATTCAACACCATTGACAACTGTCTTAATGGTATAGGTACTGGAGGTCGTGCCCGACGAATCCGTGTAGTTAGAGACTGAGAGGGGGGAAGCATTGAGTTTCTGCTCTCCACGATAGACATTGTACTGCACATCGTAGTATTCCGAGTCAAGCACACGCCAGCTCAAGAAAACGCCCCTAGATACTTTCATGGCCACGAGGCCGCGGTCGAGCTTGTCCATCGTGCGCTGTGCAAAGCTGTTGCAAGCCATTGTCAGAAGCGCGACAAGCGCCATCATTCTTACTTTCATTTGTGTGTGTATTTTGTTGAATTAGTTAGCAATTTGAGTGTTGATATTACACATATTCGGCGCAAAGATAGTACAACTTTTGCATATAACGTGCACCAAAACCGCTTTTTAACCATCTTTTTTTTGACAGACCACCGAAAATGGCTATCTTTGCAGCCAAGAAACGACAAAAAACGTGAACTTATGACATTTACAGCTCTAGCTCGCCCTATTTTTGAGCAAGCCATCAACGACTACCACAAGACTGACTGCGTGGATACACCGATGAAGAATCCCTATGCCGAAGGTACCATCGAAGCCGACCTTTACCGCAAGTGCTGGATTGATACCGTACAATGGCACTTCGAGGACATCATCCGTGATCCAGAGATTAATCCTGTAGCTGCTTTGACGCTGAAACGGCGCATCGACGCGAGCAATCAGGACCGCACGGACTTAGTGGAAACCATTGACAGCTATTTCTACACGAAGTATCATAACATTACACCGCAGCCTGGCGCCACCATCAATACAGAGAGCCCCGCCTGGGCCGTGGACCGCTTGAGTATTCTGGCACTGAAAATCTATCACATGCGTGAACAGGTGGAGCGCACAGACGCCACAGCCGAACACCGTGCCACCTGCCAGAAGAAACTCGATGTGCTGCTTGAGCAGCAAGTGGACCTCTCCACCGCCATCGACCAACTATTGGCAGACATTGAGGCAGGCCGCAAATGGATGAAGGTCTATAAGCAGATGAAGATGTACAATGATCCGGATACCAATCCAGTGCTTTATTCCAAATGACACATATCATTGTTCTTAGATTCTCGGCCATGGGCGATGTGCTGATGACGGTACCCGTCATCGATTCGCTGGCGCGCCAGTACCCAGATGTAAGAATAACGGTCGTGAGCCGCCCATGGGCAAAACCCATCTTTGAGCAGCTACCCAAGAATGTCAAATTCGTTGGTGTCGATTTGCATGGAGAATATGCAGGCTACAAGGGTCTGAATCTCATCGGACGCCGCCTGCTGGCATTGCAGCCTTCGCATATTGCAGACCTGCATGATGTCCTTCGCACGAAGTGGTTGCGCCTACGCCTGAATCTGGCTGGACTCCACGTAGAACATATTAATAAGGACAGGCGCGCGCGCAAGACATTCATCGAAGCACCTGTAAAAGAGCAACAGCGCACAGCCATCGAGAAATACGTGGAGGTGTTCCACCGTCTGGGCTTCACAGACCTGCACGTTGACTTCCGCAGTCTTTATCCAGAAGGCGGTGCAGACCTCAGCGCTATCCTACCCCACTTCGACCTCAGCGCTCGTCCGGAGCGCTACTGGGTAGGCATCGCTCCCTTCGCGGCTCATCAAGGAAAGGTCTATCCCCGGGCACAGTTAGAGGAGGTACTCCGGCAGTTAGACAGCCGAGGTGACACACGCCTCTTCCTTTTCGGTGCTGGCAAGGCGGAGAACGAGGATTTGGATGCCCTGGCAGCACGCTACACACATGTCGAAAGCATGGCAGGAAAACTTCAAGGTATCAACGAAGAGCTGGCTCTTATCTCACATTGCAAAGCGATGCTGACAATGGATTCCAGCAATATGCATCTGGCTTCCTTAGCAGCAGTTCCCGTCGTTAGCATTTGGGGTGCAACACATCCCCTTGGCGGTTTCCTTGGCTACAGACAATCGATGGAGGATGCCCTGCAATGTGCAGACCTCACATGCCGGCCCTGCTCCATCTATGGACACAAGCCTTGCCTGTTTGGTGACTACCGTTGCATGACAGGCATTGCGCCAGAAAGGGTTGTTGCACAGATTGAGAAATATCTCAGATAACGCATCCATGGACTGGAAACGACTCTACTACAGCACGTTCGGCGGCGTTCGCAAGAACCTACATTTTCCGTACTACGTCCACGGATTTGCCATGTTGGCAATCCCACGACAACTGAAGAGGAGTCAACGGGAGCAAGTACTAAGGTCCTTTGACAGGCTCTCATCGGAAGCACAAGAGAACGTACTGCGTCGTGTCAACTATTATTGCCAACTGGAACAGCCAGTTTCACTACCTGAGCAAGCGACCACCATTGGCGACCACACCTATAGGAACAAGCGCTGCCCAAGCGTTTATTTCTTCGACTCCTACGAATGGCTTCGTTATTTCCCTAAGGATTTGCGATGGATGTTTGCGCCTGGCGACGTGGCTCACACATTTGATACACCCACCATCGCCAAGAGTCGTCCTATCGGACAACCGCTGACATTCAATACGACGCTCTTGAACATGGATAAGGTGAGACATTTCATGTTCTTCCGTGATCCCATTCCCTTGCAAGCAAAAAAGACGCAGGTGTTCTTTCGAGGAGCCATCACAGGCAAGCCACAACGTGTCCATTTCTTCGATACTTTCTATGGTCATCCGCTCTTCGATCTCAAAGACACTGCACGCGACTCCACATATCCCGAGGCACAAAGACAGCGCCACGAAACCATCATCTATGACCACCTGCATTACCGCTACATCATGAGCCTGCAAGGCAATGATGTGGCAAGCAACCTCAAGTGGATCATGAATAGTAATTCCATCGCCGTCGCCCCCAAGATGACTACCGAAAGCTGGTTCATGGAGGGTACGTTGAAACCCAATGAACATTATATTGAGATTCAACCGGATTTTAGCGATATCGAGGAACGAATAGCCTATTATAACGATCACCCAACAGAAGCGCAGGATATTGTGGATAATGCACACGCCTACTGCAGACAATTCCAAGACGCACGGACAGAAAAGCTCGTGTCGCTCATGACTTTGGACAAGTACTTCAGAATGACGAATGAAGAATAAAGGTTCCCATTTATACTCCGCGTTGCGTACGCCTTTGGCCTTCGTCTGGAACATGGTGTTGGCGTATGGGGTGTACTGGCTGTGCAGATTGGTCTATTGGGCCGAGAATGCGCAGACATTCAGTGGACTGTGGATAGAGAACAGCTGGCAGGACTTGGTCAAAGGCGCATGGATGTTTGACAGTTCTGCCATTCTCTACACAAATGTCCTATGGGCACTGATGATGCTGATTCCCCTGCGACAGAAAGAGCGGGACGCTTGGCAGCTGGCTGCGAAATGGCTGTTCGTGATTGTCAACAGTTTAGCCATCGTCATCAACTTAGCAGATGCCGCCTATTTCCCCTATACCGGACGACGCACAACGGCATCGGTATTCAATGAATTCAGCCGCGAAGGCAATCTGATGAGTATCTTTGGCGTAGAGGTTCTGCGGCACTGGTACTTGGTGATTGCGGGCGTGATATTGATTATTGCTTTGTGGAAAGGATATAGAAGGCCCGCCCCCTACCCCTCACGTCAGAGAGGGGAGCGGAGAGGAAGTCTTGCCTACTATGTGATACAGACCTTGTGCCTCATCGCTTTCATTCCTTTCTGCATCAGCGGAATGCGAGGAGGGCTGAGTCATGCGGTTAGACCAATTACCATTTCCAATGCCAACCAATATGTCAGCCGCCCTGCAGACGCGGCCTTCGTCCTCAACACACCGTTCTCGCTCATCCGCACATGGGGCAAGAAACCGTTTGTAGCACCGACCTACTTTGAGGATGAGGCACAAATGACAGCCATATACACACCTTTACATCAACCCACGGATTCTACAATCGTGCGCCACAAGAATGTGGTGATTCTCATTGTAGAGAGTTTCGGTGAGGAATATATCAAGGGAGGCTATGCACCGTTTGTGGACTCGCTACAGAAACAGTCACTGACATGGGAACAGACCTTTGCCAACGGGCGCAAGAGCATTGATGCGATGCCCAGCATCCTAAGTTCCATCCCCATGTTTGTGGAGCCGTTCTTCCTCACGCCCGCTTCGATGAACACCGTTGGCGGCATTGCCCGCGAGCTGAAACAGGAAGGTTACCATTCAGCTTTCTTCCATGGAGCCGAGAATGGCTCAATGGGCTTTCAAGCCTTTGCCCGTGCCACAGGCTTCGAGCAATATTATGGACGTACAGAGTACAATGACGACAAGCGTTTCGACGGCGATGCGGATTTTGACGGGATGTGGGCCATCTGGGATGAACCGTTCCTGCAATTCATGGCTACACATCTCAGCGACCAGCCTGAGCCATTCATCGCCAGCGTCTTCACGGCGAGCAGTCACCACCCCTATGCCATCCCTGAAGCCTATCGCGACACCTTCCCCGAAGGACAGCTCCCCATCCACAAATGTATCCGCTACACGGACTACGCTCTGCGCCGCTTCTTCGAAACAGCACAGCAGAAACCGTGGTACATGAACACGCTCTTCGTGCTCACCGCAGATCATACCAATCAAAGCCACGATGCCTATTATCAATCCGACTTAGGGCTTTATCGTGTACCGATTATGATATACGACCCCTCAGGTAAGATGCCCAGAGGTGTAGCCAAAGGCATTGCACAACAGATTGACATCATGCCTACGGTATTGGGTTGGCTCGGATATAGCAAGCCCTACGTGGCTTTCGGTACAGATCTGTTGTCCACGCCTGCCGACAAGACATGGGCCGTGAGTTACAACAACGGCATCTATCAATATCTGAAAGGGCAGCGTTTTCTACAGTTTGACGGGCAAGAGGCCCGGGCGCTTTATCGCTTAGAAACCGACCCGCTGCTGCAAGCCAACTACATAGGACATGATAGCTGCCAAGCGGGCATGACCGACGAGTTGAAAAGCATCATCCAACAATACATGCTACGCATGAATCAGGATCAGCTGATAGTCCGATAAAAGTTAAATGTTTAAGATTTAAAGTTCAAGGAGAATGGCATTCTACGAAACACGTACGCTAAACTGGTGGCAAAAGATTCGCTTAGCCCTGCTACATAGCGCTTTCTTCACGCTGTCGCTGCTACCGCTATGCCTGCTGTATCTGCTATCCGACTTCTGCTACCTGCTCGTCTATCGCTTAGCGCGCTATCGCCGACGCATTGTGCGACAAAATCTGAGCAGCGCATTTCCAGAGAAGAGCGAGGATGAACGGCAAGATATCGAGCGGCGGTTCTACCATTGGCTTTGCGACTATTTTGTAGAAACCGTCAAGCTCACGTCCATGAGCAAGAAAGCGATGCGGAACCATATGCGTTTTGAGAACAACGAGCTCCTGCAACGCATGGTGGATGAAGGAAAGTCCGTCATCCTCCTGCTGGGCCATTATGGCAACTGGGAATGGATTTCCAGTATTCCGCTACATATCCACAAGGACCCATCCACTTGGGGGCGCTATCAGATCTACCACCCTATCGAGAATGCCGTCCTGAATAAGATGTTCCTTCACATCCGTGGACGTATGGGTGTAGAAAACGTTCCCATGAACGAGACATTACGCGTACTCGTACATACCAAGCAGGCAGGCAGGCCCTCTGTTACAGGCTTCATTGCCGATCAGGCTCCCCGCTGGTTGGACATTCGCCTATGGGCACCATTCCTGAACCATCCCGTGACGCCTTTCTTCATCGGTCCCGAGCGCATTGCCAAGAAATTAGACTTTGCGATGGTTTACCTTGATGTCCGACGTGAACGACGCGGCTACTATGTCGCCACATATCGTCTGATGACAGAACATCCCAAGGAGTACAAAGACTATGAGCTCACAGAATGGTATGCCCGTCTGCTTGACGAGACCATTCGCAGACAACCGGAGTTCTGGCTGTGGACTCATAACCGCTGGAAACGTACCAAAGAACAATACGATCGAATCAAGGATCCAGTCACAGGCAAACTGTGGCTACATCTTCTCGACACACCATCATGATATTACTAAGTTTCGATACAGAAGAATTCGACGTTCCACGCGAGCATGGCGTTGATTACAATACCTTGAAAGAAGGTATGGAGGTGTCCATTATCGGCACCAATCGCATTCTGGACATCCTGAAAATGAATGATGTCCACGCTACATTCTTTTGCACAGGCAACTTTGCCGAGCACGCACCTGAAGTGATGCAACGCATCATTGACGAGGGCCATGAAGTAGCTTGCCACGGTGTTGATCACTGGCAACCAGTAGCCTCCGATGTACTTCGTTCCAAAGAGATTGTAGAGCGCGTTGCAGGCGTGAAGACTTTCGGCTATCGCCAACCGCGCATGTTCCCTGTCTCGGACGAGGCAATCCGCGAGGCAGGCTACACCTATAACTCATCCCTCAACCCCGCCTTTATTCCCGGTCGTTACATGCACCTTACAGCACCTCGGACATGGTTCATGAAAGATGGCGTCATGCAGATTCCTGCCTCCGTAACCCCGTGGATACGCTTCCCGCTGTTCTGGCTCGCGTTACATAATCTTCCCGAGAGGATCTATCACTGGCTGGTACGCCGTACACTCAAGCATGACGGTTACTTTGTCACCTATTTCCATCCCTGGGAGTTCTTTGAGCTGAAAGAGCATCCGGAACTGCGAATGCCTTTCATCATCCGCAACCACAGCGGACAACAGCTATGTCAACGCTTGGACAGCCTCATCAAGATGCTTAAAGGGCGTGGAGAACAGTTCATTACTTTTCAAGAATTTGTAGAATCCCAAAAACAGAAAGGAGCCGTCAAATGATTCGCCTAGCCACCGTTTCCCCTTGTTATAATGAGGAAGATGTACTGGAGCTCAGTGCCCAGCGCCTTACCTCCCTGTTTGACCGCATGGTCTCTGACGGGCTTATTTCCAAAGATAGTCTCATCATCTTCGTCAATGACGGTAGTAAAGACCATACGTGGGATATCATCCAACGCCTTCATCACGAGAACGCCTATGTCTGCGGCATTAATCTCACGCGTAACAGCGGTCACCAGAACGCCATCATGGCAGGCATGATGACCGCCCGCCAATGGGCTGATGCCATCATCACTATTGATGCAGACCTTCAAGATGATCTGGAGGCCATACCACAGATGGTCTGCCAGTTTACGCAAGGCAATGATATCGTCTATGGCGTAAAGGTGTCACGTACAGCCGACCCATGGCTAAAACGCTTCTCGGCTGAAGCATTCTATCGTTTACAATACCAATTGGGTGGCGTGGAAAGCATCTATAACCACGCTGATTTCCGTCTTCTCTCACGTCGCGCATTGGACCTGCTGGCAGAATACCGTGAGCGCAACGTTTATCTGCGAGGAATCATCCCCATGCTGGGCTTACCTTCAACAACCGTTGAGGATGTCATCAGCGAACGTTCCGCCGGACAGTCAAAATATAACCTCAGCCGAATGATGGGACTGGCGCTCGATGGTATTACTTCTTTCTCCATCCGCCCTATCTACGGCATCATCTATTTAGGAATCATATTTCTCATTATCGCGTTCGGCATTGGCATCTATGTCTTGCACGCCCTCATCACCGGAACAGCCGTCCCAGGCTGGTCTTCGCTCATCCTCAGCATCTGGCTTGTTGGAGGCTTCATCCTGATTAGCATCGGCGTGGCAGGCATCTATGTCGGCAAGATTTATCAAGAAGTAAAACAACGCCCGCTCTACCATATCAAAGACATTCTCACTCATGAAAGCGTGGATTGAACGATATCTACAGCAACATCCGGAACGAAAGAAGGATTTTTGGCGACTTGTACGCTTTGGGGTTACAGGCGTCATTTCTTCGCTTGTCCACTACGGTGCCTATTGTTTGGTCCTTCAATGGGCTGGCGCAACGACATCATACACCGTGGGCTATGCCGTTGGTCTGATCTGTAATTACGCATTGACAACGGCTTTCACCTTCCAGCGCCGTCCCACACGTAGCAACGCCCTCGGATTCGTCGGTAGCCATCTGCTCAACTACCTTCTTGAAATAGGTCTGCTGGAATTGTTCTTATGGATTGGTATCAGCGAGTTGTTAGCCCCCATCCTTGTCATGGCCATCGCAGTACCCATCAATTTCCTGCTCCTGCGTTATGTCTTTATTCACCCCTCGACAAAAGAAGAAGATGGACATTAAACGGCTACTGAGTAATTTCTATTTCCGCCTTCCACGACTCATCCTTCGTGGGATAATTCATAGTCGCACGGAGTTTCTGTTTTTCGTGCTCATGGCGAACGTCCTCGCATGGACAGGTAATCGATGCGGTGCCCTCACCGACCCCTTTCTCTCCTTTTTGCTGCCCCTCTTTGACTTCTATCTCATTTGCCTGTGCATCAATTGGCTCAAGCGCTATCGAATGGGATGGATTATCACTATACCCATCACGCTGTTGGTGTTTAGTGAGCAGTTCCTCGTACTATTCTACCATTCCCATCTCTCGCTTCATGTCATCAGGTTGATTGCAGAAACCAATAGTCAGGAGAGTTCTGAATTCATATCCTCAGTGTTGACACAGCCCTGCCTATGGCAGGCACTTGCCATCACCAGCCTCACCGGTGCTGTAGCATACGGCCTTGGGCGGCTCTCTCGCAGGCCTTTCCGATGCAGACATCTCATCCTATTCTTGTCGTTCCTGCTCATTGTCTGGTCTGGCGTTCGTCAACTATCTGCCTATCGCAAAGTGGCCCATTGCTTTATGAGTGCGAGCATTGCAGAGTGTGACAAGCCAGAAAACATCCCGCATCTGAATACGCCCGTCGTACGCCTGCTCTATGGCCTCGCATTCAACATGGCTGCTTCCCAAGAACTCCACACGTTGGCTCAAAGCATAGAAAAGTGCGAGGTTGATAGTTGCTCTTTCCGCTGCCCACTCATTGTTCTGGTCATAGGAGAGTCCTATAACAAATACCACACGCCACTCTACAACAACGACTATCTGCCAACGACGCCCCGATTGTCTGCGTTGCAAGAACAAGGCTCTTTATTTGTTCACCAAGATGCCGTGTCACCCTTCAATCTCACCTCAAACGTCTTCAAATATATGTTCTCCACATGGGACGACGATGATGAAGACTCCTGGACGGCTCACTCTCTCTTTCCTGCCTTGTTCAAGAAGGCGGGGTATCGCGTCTATTTCCTCACCAATCAATTCACGATGGAGAGCAACGACCTGTGGAATGTAGTAGGCGGCACCATCTTTAACCAACCGCACCTGTCTGAACTCCAATTTACCAAGCGCAACGAGCATACCTATACGTATGATCATGAACTGCTTGACGAGCTTCCGCCCGTGGATAGCTTAACTGCGACACCCACATTACTCATCGTACATCTGATAGGACAGCACGTTCGGTACGATGAACGTTTCCCTGCCGACAGCACCCGCTTTGCACCCCATGATGTCCCTACGACTTTTGGCGGCGAGCAAGGGAAGGTTATCACGGCTGCCTATGACAATGCCACGTACTACAACGATGGCGTTGTAAGTTCTATTTTGCAGCGTTTCCAAGAAACTGATGCCATCGGCATCTATCTGTCCGACCACGGCGAGGAGGTTTATGATTGGCGGGCACAATATGAGCGCACCAATGAAGCGCAAATGCCGCCGGAAGTCGCTCATTATCAATATGAGATTCCCCTATTCTTCTATTTGTCGCCACATTTCCAGCTCATCCACGATGATATCACACAGCAGGTACAAGCATCCTTACAGAAACCCTTCTTCAGCAGCGACATCTCCAATCTCATGCTCTACCTGGGCGGCATCCATTGTGCCGACTATAAGGATACGAAGAATCTGCTCTCGCCTCATTACGATATCCATCGAAAGCGCATCCTACGTAACCAGATTGATTACGACGAACTCATGAAATCCTCTGCTTATGCCACTTCAAGACATTAAATCCCGTATTGCTGCATTTTTCCAGCGTCCCTTCTTCAGCAGCCAACGCACGCTTTTCTGGCTGTGGTTGTTTCTACCTATCGCCGCAGCCCTGACCAAGATTACGAAACACAATAACAATTTCCTCATCTTCCGCGGCGTATTCTGGCATACACTCCAACAGACCTCGCTCTATGCCGAATATCCTGCCGAATATGGAGATACGAACCACTATGGTCCAGTTTTCAGCCTCATCATCGCACCTTTTGCTGCGCTACCGGAATGGTTCGGACTATTGTGTTGGCTTATCGCCCTAACGTTATTCCTTTACATAGCGATACGCAAGCTCCCCGTGCGCGATGGTATTCAAATAGCCATTCTTTGGTTCTGTGCCCATGAGTTGCTCACGGCACTATTCATGGCACAGTACAATATCGCCATTGCTGCTGGCATCGTGTTGACTTATATCTGCATCCAAAAAGAACAGGACTTCTGGGCCGCATTCTTCATCATCTTAGGCACCTTCGTGAAGCTTTATGGCATCGTGGGCCTCGCTTTCTTTTTCTTCTCAAAACACAAAGGTAAGCTCATACTTTCGCTTGTAGTGTGGGCTGCGCTGATGTTCGTTGCGCCCATGGTAATCAGCAGTCCAGAGTACATCATCAGTCAGTACGGCGAATGGTACCAAAGTCTCACTTCCAAAAATGGGGACAACCTTTTCGCGTCACACCAAAACATCTCACTTCTAGGCATGGTCCGCAAGATATCCGGTTGCGCTACCTACTCTGACCTATGGCTGATTATTCCTGGTTTAGCGCTTTTTGCCCTTCCCTACCTACGCTGGAAGCAATTCAAGCATCCAGCATTTCAACAAACTATTCTCGCCTCCGTGCTGATGTTCACCGTACTTTTCAGCACGGGCAGTGAATCCAGTTCGTATATTATAGCCTTCGTCGGCATAGCCCTTTGGTACTGGGCCGCGCCCTGGAAACGCACCTCATGGGACATCGCACTCATGATTTTTGCATTCATCCTCACCTCTCTTTCCCCCTCCGACCTGTTCCCTGCCGCCTTGCGTCGTGCTTGGGTGCAGCCATACGCTTTAAAAGCACTCCCCGTGGTGTTGATTTGGTTCAAACTCACGTGGGAGGCCTGTAAAAAAGATTACGCCAATGCTTAAATTGTCTCTTTTTAAGACTTTTCGCGAAACTCTTTAGGGTAGTTCAGATTTTATACTTACCTTTGCAGCCATCAAAAAGCCAACAACCTATGCTGAAAGAATTTCTTTCCATTATGACACGCTACCTCAAGCCTTATCGTTCGTATCTGGCTTGGGCCGTCGTGCTCAATTTCATCACGCAACTGTTGAATGTCTTCTCATTCGTTGTACTCATCCCCATCCTGAATATCCTCTTTAAGATTGACACAGCAGTCTATGAATACCGTCCTATCGACTGGTCCAACCTGAATAAGGATGATCTCATCAACAATGGATATGCGTGGATTCAAGAGTTGATCAATACCGATGGAGCTTTCCTGACACTCGTTTATATGGGTTCTATGCTGGTGCTGATGACAGCCCTAAAAACCTTTGGATATTTCGCATCCTCCGGCGTCATGGTTCCATTGCGAACAGGTGTCGTGCGTGATATCCGTATAGAGGTTTATAATAAGGTATTGCATCTACCGCTGAGTTTCTTCTCCGACGAACGAAAAGGTGACATTATAGCCCGCATGTCCGCGGATGTACAAGCTGTTGAAAGTTCCATCACCAGCTCCATTGATATGCTCATACGACAGCCCATTGCTATTGTAGTCTGCTTCACCACGCTGTTCATCACCAGCTGGCAGCTGACCTTCTTTGTGCTTTTCGTAGCGCCCTTAGCAGCATGGGTGATGGGTATTGTCAGCCGCAAGCTCAAGAGTCAATCCACAACCGTCCAAGGTTTGTGGGGCGGCATTATTGCACAGTTAGATGAGACGCTCGGAGGACTGCGCATTATCAAGGCATTCATTGCAGAAGGGAAGATGTTGAGACGTTTCACCGACATCAACGACGAATACCGCAAGCACCTCAACGCGATGGCCATCCGTCAAAATGCAGCCCACCCCATGTCAGAGTTTCTAGGCACGGTGATTATCGTTGTCGTACTGCTGTTTGGCGGTTACTTGATTCTCAGTGAGAGCAATCTCATTGATGCTTCCACGTTCATCTTCTACATGGTGATTCTCTACAACGTCATAAACCCCGTGAAGGAACTTTCGCGCGCCACTTATCAAGTACCTGTCGGCCTTGCCTCAATGGATCGCATCGACTTCATTCTCAAAGCAGAGAACCCCATCAAGGAGCCGGAAAATCCGCAACCGCTACCAGCCTTTGAAGAGGGCATTGAGTTGCGCAACGTCAGCTTCAGTTACATTGAAGGCCGCGAGGTACTCAAGAATATTAACCTGAAAGTACCCAAGGGCAAGACTATCGCCCTCGTGGGGCAGTCGGGCTCAGGCAAGAGCACCCTCGTGGATCTCATCCCCCGTTACCATGATGTCAAACAAGGTGAGGTGCTCATTGACGGCAAGAACATCAAGGGATTGCGCATTTCCGAGTTGCGAACATTGATTGGCAATGTCAATCAAGAGGCCATCCTCTTCAATGATACATTCTATAACAACATCACTTTCGGCGTTGAAAACGCGACGAAGGAACAGGTCATCGAGGCTGCAAAAATTGCCAACGCCCATGAATTCATCATGGAAAGCGAAAACGGTTATGATACGATGATTGGCGACCGTGGCGGACGTCTGTCTGGTGGTCAGCGCCAACGCGTCAGTATCGCCCGCGCCATTCTGAAGAATCCGCCCATCTTGATCCTTGACGAAGCCACCTCAGCCCTCGACACCGAGAGCGAGCGCTTGGTACAGGAAGCGCTGGAGCGCTTGATGAAGTCGCGTACCACCATTGCCATCGCCCACCGCCTCTCCACCATCAAGAATGCCGATGAAATCTACGTCCTTTACGAAGGTGAGATTGTAGAACACGGCCAGCATGAGGAGCTCATCGCCAAAGACGGCTACTACAAGCGGCTCTACGACATGCAACAACTATAAAACACAACGCATTGAAATCAAATGGTTTCACTGATTATCTGTTCCAAGAATCCGCAACTGAATCCTGTTCTCCGCGAGAACATTGCAAATACCATCGGTTGTGAATACGAGATTGTTCATATCGACAACTCACAGAACGCATACAATATCTTCCAAGCCTATAATCTTGGCGTGGAACGAGCCAAAGGCGAATTCCTCTGCTTCATGCATGAAGATATCTGCTTTCACAATACGGGGTGGGGCAAGACGGTGGAAAACTATTTATCGCTGTCGTTTGTAGGCGCTCTAGGTGTGGCAGGTAGTAAAATTATCCCCAACATAGTTGATTGGAGATTTTGTGATTTCACACATCACCATCTCATCCAAAGTACTACTTCAGCCTTTGAGCTATCAAATGTCTATTGCGCTACAAATAAGTTCCAAATGCCTAAGTATGATCAACTGATGTTAGTTGCCGTTCTGGATGGTGTTTTTATGTGTATGCGCTCATCGCTTTTTAAACAGATTCATTTCGATGACGTGAATTTCCACGGATTCCATCACTATGACTCAGATATCTGTTTGCAAATCGACAAGCTCGGCTATGGCATCTTTGTCACTCAGTCCATTTCTTTAGAACATTATTCTATGGGCTGTTTTTCCTCGGAGTATTTACAGCACACTGAGATCTTTGCTAAGAAATGGAAACATCAATTGCCACTTGTGATAGGTACAACCCTCTCTCCCGAAGACTTTGAAGCTATGCAGCAAGAAGCACTCCAACGCTTTCACAGACGCTTAGCACATGATCAAGAAATCATTAGGCTCAAGCAACTCCTTCGAAATGGCACACCTACAAAATCATTATCATCCGAAGATTTAGCATTCATGGATCATAAGGCGTATCATTTTCGTCGTTTATGTATCAAAGACCAACGTATCAGCACGCAGCAAGTCAAATCGCTCATGAAATCATACACAGCCCTACCCTATGCAAACAAGAGAATGCAATTAATAGCCAAATATATTTGGTACAGGATACTACATTATAGACTTATCAAAATGTAATCATCATGAACGAGAAAGGAAAATACAAATATATAAAAGCACGTTTACATACACAGCCAACTTTCGAGAATGACCAACTCCTAGCCGAAATTGAAGAATTTGGCAAACAGTGCCATAGCCGCAGGCTCTACAAAAAGTTGAAAAGGAAATACTGGTGGCATCGCATCGCTTACCCTAGACACTTGCCATTAGGTACTGTTCCAAAGGTCTGGGCAGACAAACGCACGCCTCTGGTTTCTGTGATTGTACCGAATTTTTGCCATGCACCATATTTGCAAGAACGCATTGATTGCATCCTCAATCAGACATTCCAGAATTTTGAACTCATACTTTTAGATGACTGTTCGACAGACAACAGCCGCGAGATTCTGTTTTCATACAAAGACCACCCCAAGGTGTCGCATGTGGTCTTTAACGAACAGAATACGGGCAACACCTTTTTGCAATGGGAAAAGGGTGTCAATTTGGCACAGGGAGAATATATCTGGATTGCAGAGAGTGATGACTATGCCGATGAAACGTTTCTAGATTATGCAATGGGAATGTTTTGTTTACATGAAGATTGCGTTATGGTCCGCGCAGGCAGCTATCAAGTGAACGAAAATGGGAGAGTGATGGTTCGTGATTGGGACGTTTGGAAGGAGGATGAAACGGCTCGCTATTATGACGGCAACAAGTATATCCGCCATAATATGCTGCATTTTAACTATATCTATAATGCTTCCATGGTCGTATTTCGCAAGGATGTCTTTCAGGCAATAGACAAGACCTACCAACAACTGCGCTATACGGGCGACTGGCAATGTTGGATTTCGATGTTAATGCATGGATCAATCTGTGAGTACCGCCGCAAGTTGAACTATTTCCGTCAGCATCAGGATAAGGTCAGTGCCCATTCCACTAAGACCAACAAAGGCATGATTGATCAGATTAATGTGTTAGCCTATGCCATTAACCATGTGAAGATGTCCGCTTTGCGAAAACTGATGATTCGTGGCGAACAATTCAGCCATTGTCTACAGATGTCTCAAGAAAAATATGCCCCTGACGTACTTGCCGCCTGCTGGACGGCCCTAAGCCAGAATCTACATGCCACGATTCAGGACTATAAATGGTATAAATTTTTCTTACATTTTAAGTGTTTACCCTTTATTCCGACTTTAGAAAACGACAAATACAAATAAGTGGCTATGACTCTATCCATTATTACCATCAATTTTAACAACCTAGATGGACTCAAGGCCACACGCCAAAGCATCCTCGCACAAACGTACAAGGATTGGGAATGGATTGTCATCGATGGGGGGAGCACACAAGGCGACCGAGAATTCATTGAGGAGCATCAAAGCGAGACTGCATATTGGTGTAGTGAACCTGATAGAGGAGTTTATCATGCCATGAACAAAGGCATTGCTGCAGCTAAAGGCGACTACTTCATCTTTATGAACTCTGGTGACACGTTTTACGATATAGAAGTACTGACACATGTTTTTAAACAGCTACGTACTGAGGATGTATTATATGGTGACTGGGTACAAGTTCATCCCAACGGTGAAACTTCGTTATCATTAGCGCCCAAAGTATTCTCACTTCATTTCATCTGCAGCGACAATATCTGCCATCAAGCCATGTTTCTTAAGGGCGAGTTGATGCGGCAATCACCTTATGATGAATCTTTCCGTCTCTATGCTGATTGGGCGAAGTGGATACAGTGGGCATTAAATGGATATTCTTTTTGCTACATACCTGTCACTATTTGCGCTTATGACATGGGAGGTATAAGCGTTACACAGAAAGCTCTCATTATCAAAGAACATAAAAGACTACAAACGGATATCATTCCGACTGCTATGCGTACTAGCCTTAACGAGATGCAAAGACTTTACAAAATCATCAATGAGATGCACCCTTTGGTTTTGGAGGCTAGCAGACTTATCGAGAAAAAGAAGCTATTCAAGAAAATTATTCACACAGCCATTCGGCTTTGCCACATATTTGAGTAACTATCATCCCCGATGACGTGCTGCTCTATAATCATCTCTCCTATTTTGCCAATCCCATTTAATACTGCTCAAGTAATAGCATAGTTTGCTTTGCTTCTTATAAATAATACCGTCCCTATCTCTAATTGCCAAAAATGGATTCTGTTTAAACCGCCGATAAGTGCGAAGCCCTAATCGTCGGTAAGGCATATCTACTTCAACCTCCGTATCAGGCAAGCAGATAGCGCCACCTGCCGTTTTAATCAGCAAGGAGAGAATTGACTGGTCATGCCTATTTTCACGGAAACCTTCAAGATCGGGAGATTTTGATGGTGTATCGTCTATCAGATGATAGTTATTACTGTCAATGTCTTCCCATGCTTGTATCAGGCGCCTAGTTTTTCCCCAATTACGTAAGAGAAAGATTCCACTCATAATCTGTTCTGATTCTAAGATATCGTGATTATCCCGTACTCCGAAGAAATCCAAAACATCACCCTTGTCCCAATCTTTCTCTATATATCCATTGTAAAAACAAACACATCCGAGTTCCGATTTATTTATTAGGCTGATATATCGCTCAAAACTCTCTCTTCCCGTGTAGTTGATAACACAACCAATATCAAGATACACCAGGATATCATCGGGATTAAGTGATTTTAACGTTTTGTTGACAATATAAGGTTTCCATACCCAGTAGCCATATCCTCGTTTATTGTTGGCAATAAAATCCTTGTGGCGGTTCCAGAACAAAATATCCAAATCCTTTTCTGTATAAACAACCACATGATCAAAGAACTGAGATTGCTCTGCTTCAAAGATAAAACGCCTGATGACTTTCTCCAATGAAGAGTCTGCGAAAGCACAAAGCGTTATTTTTCTCTTAACCTGTTTCATATTGTCCGACTACTATTTTGCGGGCAAAGATAATAGTATGTTCTTAAATCTCCAAATTATTCGCCTGTCAAAATGCGTCCTTTCCAGAAATCTTCATACTGATACTTGCGCCATGCATGACAACCGAAAGGCATTTGGCCCCGAGTGATTTCCTCAAACAAATATGCAGGGGAACACTCAAAAGCGAAGAAAGCCGCTTCCTCTGGAGATGGCATATTCAGTTCATAGTCTGACCCTTTCAAGCCTGCACAAAAGTAAAGATCCTCAAACTGGCGTTTACGTAGGTGACGTATGCTATTGGTGCCAATCCAAGGACCGCAACAACGAACCAGACAATGACCCAAATCGCGAATGCCACGATATTCCTGTTGAAAGACCTGTCGACAACTCTTGACACGTATTGAAGACGGAAGCAACGTAAGTTCCAAAAACCTAGAGACTTTACGCAATGACAAGCCACCATTTCCCACAAGCCATAACTTTCCACCGTCCTCATGACTGCGGTTCTTCTCAAACCATGGAGCACCGACGTAATCATACCCTTTCTGGCACCACTGTAGTAACTCATTACGGAACACCCACGCATCCAATTGATATATTAGAATATAATCGTAGTCCCTGAAACGCTGATAGAACGTGTGGCTCATCATCAATCGATTGTAGCCCTCAATGCCCACAAAGTAAGCAGATTCAAACTCCTGTCGGATGAGATTAGCTCCAGCCACTGCTTCATACGACGAGGCATCGAAATCCGCTGGGCAAACCAGATGAATGGGATATTCGCCCAATATACGAAGGCACTGCTTGAGCGATTGTAGCTCATCAGACGAGGGTGTCGTCTTATAAACAGGAATGACAACAGCGATACGCATATTTCTATCTTATTATCGTTTTACAATAAGTTCTGCCCATAAGGGTGACGCCCCTGAGACAAGAGTCTTCTCGCCTGAAAAGACTTGAGCCAATGATCAAAGCGACGAATGAGGGTCAATCGTTTATGATAATAGATGACTTCCATTCTTTGCGCCACATAGAGCTTGTAACCTTTTCGACTGACAGCTGAGTTCAAAGCGATATGCTCGCAGAAACAAGCATCTACCTTCTGAAGTTCTGAAGTCTGCATGACACGGTAAGAGAGATCGCTGATAGCCTCCCAACGATAGATACCAATACCGTTGAATGCAGATTGACAGGGTAGATACTCATGACTATGGACGAGATGGTTAAAATACCAAGCCGTGACCTTATGGAAATGGGATGAGATAATCCAGTCACCTGTTTGCATCGGGTCTATACCTTCTGGAACAAAGGCATAGGCGTCATATTGAAATGACGGCATCAGCTCAGTGCCATCAGGCTTCTCAAAAAGGAAGTGACCACTCGCAAACAATCCACCCCAATCTGCTGGCGCATGGCAAATCGCATCGATGACAGTTTGTGGTGAAAAGCGCTCTATATCAATATCGATGAAGCAAAAGAAATCAGGCGAAAAGCGATTGCGGGCTTCATCTAATACCCGATTGCGAAAGCGGGCCATCCGCTCAATGCGATGCACGCTCTTCAACGGATATGGAGAACGCTTACTCTTCTGAGGAATCGTAGTTTGAGAAGTAGTCTCACAAATGGCCACCACGTGAGGATTCCTTTCCGCCCACGCCTGCAATTCCTCAGCAGTACCATCCTTGCTATCATTCTCATATATGATGACATGGTAGTCCTTAAATGCCTGTCCGATAGCCTCCACACGAGGTATATTACGCAATAAGCTTTTCCAGCAGTCACGTGCCAAAAGGCCCAGTACGATAGTCTTATTCTCTATCGTCATAGGCATATCAGAATAAGCGTGATCGACAACAGAAGCACCAAAGCGCCCAGCAAATAACAGACACGGAGATATTTCAACTTCTTCTGTTGATAAATGGTTTCTTCGGCAATCATTAAATCGTACCAGACTGACGGCAGAACCTCACGGAATACAGCCTCGCGCTCTATCCCTGAAGCCTTGCGCATCGTTGTAGAAACACCATCCATCATATAATTGCAAACCACTATAGGCAGATGCACAAAAGAACGTCCTTCTATCATCCACACCAACCATTGACGCCAGTCGGAGACAATCTTATACTGTGTGCTGTAGCCACATTTACGCAATAGAGATGCGCGAATGAATGTAGCTTGATGACAAAGGGAGTGACGACGAAAGTAATAGAGGTTCAATGTATCAGGATGTGTAACTATTTTCTTACGTTTAGGATAGACAAAGTAAGCATCGCCATATACAATATCCGCATTGGGGAATGCAGAGAAACAGCGCGCGAGTGTATCGGGTGCCAAAAGGGAATCACCGCTATTGAGGAACAAAAGATATTCACCTTGAGCCTTTTGAATACCTTTGTTCATGGCATCATAGACACCTCCATCCGGCTCACTTACCCATGCACTGGGTTGTGGTTGCATGGACTGAAGGTATTCCACTGTAGCGTCTGTGCTGGCACCATCTATAACAATCCACTCATAATCCCGGAAGGACTGCGAGGAGACACTCAAGGCCGTGCGACGCAAGCCGTCCAAATCATTACGTGTGATGGTGATAATACTTAACTTCATACCCTTCGTTATATAATGGTTCTTTCTATTGCATCACTTGCGCATAGAGTGCCACTAAATCCTTAGTCAGTATCTCCTGCGTGAAACGGTCTGCATAGCGATATCCGTCAGCTATCATCCGAGCGCGTAAAGCATCATCCGAGAGGACACGGGTGATGGCCGAAGCAAGTGCCTGCGCATCATCTGGATCGACATATAGTGAAGAGGGACCACCAGCCTCTTCCAGACAGGAGCCTGTACAACCAATGGCCGGCACCCCCGAGCAAAGAGCTTCAAGCATTGGAATACCAAAGCCCTCGAAACGCGATGGATAAACAAAGACCTCTGCCATCTGATAGAAAGCAGGGAGCTCTGCAAACGGAACGCCACTGATCATTCTAAACCGTTCGCCAAGTGCCTGGTCAAGGACAAAAGCATCAATTCGTTCAGCCTCCGCAGTACGACGCCCTAGCGCAATGACATGTATGTTTTTATCTGCCAACAAGGGTAGTGCCCGAGCTAATAAAATCAAGTTCTTACGCTCTTCAATACTACCGACATAGAGAATATAGCGTTCAGGCAACTGATAGCGCGCACGAACGGCTGCTTTCTGAGCCTCTGTAGCTGTCTGACGGAACTGGTCGTCACAGCCTTGATAGATGACACTAATGCGGTCCGCCGGTGTGCCAAAGAAATGAATGATGTCACGCTTGGTACAGTCGCTAACGGCGATGATACGGTCTGCCACGCGACAGGCACGACGGAACTTATAATGATATATCCAACGGCTGACAGGTTTATAGTACTGCGGATAACGCAGAAATATAAGGTCGTGAATCGTAACGACTGTTTTGAGATGACGGGCACGACCGATTGTCAATGGGAGTTCGTTACTGAGGCCATGAAAAAGCTGAACACCATCACGTTGCAGATCGCGCGTCATTCCCCATACACGCCATAGGCTACGGAAACACTTGCCCCAAGACGTCATTGGATAACGCATCTCCACGGGCTTCTCCTTGTCTAGGCCGTTCATGGCTGCCGTCTTGCGTGGATTAGGAGCATAAAGCAGCAGATGCAACGACGAAGCATAGCGACACAGCCCCTGCACTACGAAACGGCTATAGTTGCCGAGTCCTGTGCGGTTTTGAGCAGCGCGCTTAGCATCGAAACCTATGATCTGTGTACTCATGTCCATTCTCATTTTCCGTAGCGGAAGATATAAGGGCCATCGAAACTCGTGAGGGTTAGTTCAATGGAGTCTTTGGTCGCGAAGGTCTTACTGACCGAATCAATGACAAGCGTCAGATAGATATCACTAGTATAAGCAAGAGGATCCTCCTTCTGATTGTGATGTAATGAGAGTTCATGTGTGATTCCACCCGCCAGGTTAGGGCGCTGACGATCACGCACAAAGCCCCACCCCTGCTTGAATGGGTCAGACTGGGTCTTGGGCGAGAGATGCATATTGATAAAGCCTCCCTTCTGCCAAATGCTGACAACGCCCACAGGGTCATGGACAGGTGTAGTCACAGGGGGCGTTGCATCACGAAGGATACCAACAGACTGAAAACCCATGAGCTTCACACAGCCATCGGATTCAATGACATAGTCGCAGAGCAAACGACCATAAGTGTTAGCTTTTTTGTTGGCAACTTCGCTGGTAACGGTATAGACCTTTCCCTCATCGGTACGAATGGTCATCCGCAAAGCATCATCTATCCGGAATGTCACGATTTCAGATATAACTGCAGGATATGGTTCATCGGCCTCTGTTGATGAACAAGATGTCAACAGACATAAGGTCGAAAGCATGACCACCAAGCCAGATTTCAAATAACAACTTTTCAATGGTGCAATTCTAATTATGATTCGACGCTCGTGAATTAAACACCGGATTAGCGTACATTGTCAGTAAGCGTTCGCGCAGGAATGCCTCGTCTTTGTTCGGCATGTTTACCATAGCGATACGTTGATCCAGATACGCCTCGAAGCGAGCTTTGTCAGCACTCGTATAAGCCCCTATCTCGCCATAAGACTCTTCGCCTGCCTTCAACAAGTCTGCGGCCACATAATTACAAGGATAGAGACGGTAGTTGCGGTGAATTTCCCTGTCTATGCGCAGTGCCAGAGTCTGGAAGAACTCCTTCTCAGAGAGATTGGACAGAGTGTCTATCCATTCATTCACTGGGCGTCCCGTCTGGTAATGCACATGACCTTTCTGTCCAAAGATGCCAGTCTTCATATTCACGAGATCATCTTGCTTGGACTTTTTCCATGTAGCATCATCGCGTTTTTGCTGGAATTCCTCAGCCTTCAAGTAGTCGCAAGGGTCGTATTCGTAACTAATGGCAAGCGGCACAAGATTCAGCGCCTTGATACTATCTATGGCTCCTGCCGTACCACCCTCGCCCGACATCGCCAGCATCTTCAATAGGGACACCTGTGTCTGATCACTGGAGTCCTTGGCACGCCCTTCACGCTGAGCTATCCAAATATTCTCATGCTTCTCCTGAATGGCATAACGCATATAACGGCTCATCAAGCGACTACTCTCGTAAAGTTCAAGGCGCGAGATATTGCGTCGCACAATGAAAGCCTTGTTCAATCGGACCAATGTACGAATCCACGGATAAATAAGTAGGTTATCACCGATGGCTATCTCGCACGTCGTCGGGAACTTATCTTTGTTGAGCATCACATCCAAGATGGCACTATCAAGTACGATGTCGCGATGGTTCGAGATGAAAGTATAACGTTCTGCGCCAGGCTCGATGTCATCATGGGCAAAGGAGTGACCCGTGGAGCATTTGTGCAATACATACTTCACGACAGGCTTCATGAAACGCAGCTGAAAGCCGAGTGTCGATTTGACACCGACCGTAGCAAGGCGCAACAAACCTCGCGTCAGCCCTAATGGCAGGGGTACCATGCCCTTCAGTATATGCGAGAACTGACGGTCATGCAGCAGGCTGTCTATAGCCCCTCGTACCTCGTCATCATTATATGGGCGGATGGAATCAAAAGACTCTCCCCCCTCCTTCCCCGTGAGGAAAGGAGCTGTATCCTTTGTTAAAAGTCTCTCTTCCATATCTGTAATATATAATGGTATTCTCTTCTTGAACGATAATTACTCCCCTTCAGAGTTGGAGTGAGTCTAGAGTTTATCCTCGATAATATCCGTCAGTACATCCTTGATATCAAGCCCTGCGGCACGCACCTGCTGAGGAATGAAACTGGTTGCCGTCATGCCAGGAGTAGTGTTGATTTCCAACATATTGATACGGTCGCGCTCACGGCCATTCTCATCCTTCACCTTGGTAACGATGTAGTCAACACGGATGATGCCTGAGCAACCGAGAATATCGTAAATGGCACTGGTGAGCGCCTGCACACGTTCGCTCAGTTCTTCACTGATACGAGCTGGCGTGATTTCATCCACAGAGCCGTTGTACTTGGCATCGTAATCGAAGAACTCGTTATGCGTCACCACTTCCGTAATCGGAAAGACCACTTCCTTTCCAGCCACCTTATAGCAGCCGCAAGTCAATTCCGTGCCCGGCATAAACGCTTCTACCATCACCTCATCACTCTCTTCCATTGCCACGCGAATTGCGGGACGAAGCTGATCAAGTGTCTTCACCTTCGTGACGCCGAAGCTACTGCCACCTGCATTAGGCTTCACAAAACAGGGCAGACCAATGTGCCCAATGATTTCATCATCTGTGACAAGATCCTCATTACCACGGCGTACGACCAAACTCTCACTAACGCTAACGCCAAAGCCCTTCAAGTACTGATTCAGCGTAAACTTATTGAAGGTCATAGCCTCCACGAGTACGCCGCTGGTACTATAAGGCAGACGGATGAGGTCAAAATAACCCTGAAGTAGGCCATTCTCACCGGGCGTACCATGAATAGTGATATAAGCGAAATCAGGACGTACAATACGACGGCCATTCTTGAAAGAAAAGACCTCACGGCTCACTGGCACACGCTTGTCGCCATCAAGACGTGCCTCCCATGTGAGGCCATTCAACTCTACGATATAAACTTCGAACTTCTCTTTATCGAGGAAACTGTAAATACCTTGAGCACTGCGCAAACTGACATCGTGCTCAGAACTGTCGCCACCACAGACGATGGCCACTATCTTTTTTTTCTCCATTTTAATATATATTTATGGTACGCGCGTAAGAGCGCCATTTCTCTGTTAACAAATACAGGTCCTCTGGCAAAGGACTCTCAAAGAACATCTCCTCCTTTGTACGAGGATGTATGAAACCGAGGGTGCGGGCATGAAGTGCCTGGCGAGGACATATTTCGAAGGCATTTTGCACGAATGCTTTGTATTTGGCCGTAGGCTGCCCACGCAGGATTTCAAAGCCACCGTAACGCTCATCCGCAAAAAGTGGATGGCCAATGGATTTCATGTGTGCCCGAATCTGATGAGTACGGCCGGTCTCCAAAACGCACTCTACCCATGTGACAGGGCCAAAGGCTTCAAGTACTCGCCAATGAGTAACAGCCGGCTTGCCAACTTCGCTCTCAGGCGGGAAGACCGTCATGCGTTGACGGTCACGCGGGTCGCGGGCGATGTTGCCCTCAATACGTCCCTCTTGCACATCAAAACCGCCCCATACAAGGGCATTGTATTGACGCTTTGTGCTTTTGACGAAAAACTGATGGCAGAGATGTGTCTTGGCCTCGGGAGTCTTGGCAACAACGAGCAGGCCACTCGTATCTTTGTCTATTCGATGAACCAGACCCACACTTGGGTCATTAGGATTATACTTGGGATTATCACGCAGATGCCATGCCAACGCATTAACAAGCGTGCCCGTGTAATTGCCCACGCCTGGATGAACCACCAACCCCGCAGGCTTATTGACCACCAGCAAGTCATCGTCCTCATAAACAATGTCGAGAGGTATGTCTTCTGCCGTCACCTCTGTTTCAAAGCGAGGATGGTCAAGCATCAGCGTAACCACATCAAACGGCTTCACGCGATAGTTGCTCTTGACAGGACGATCATTGACATGAATACAGCCCGCTTCAGCTGCGCGTTGGATGCGCGCACGGCTGGTATCGCGTAAGTGCTCCATGAGAAACTTGTCCACACGCAGGAGGGTTTGCCCCTTGTCTGCAACGACACGACGATGTTCGTAGAGCGTGCCATCAGGCGCCGCTTCCAGCCCTTCGTCGTCAAGCGTCAACTCGTCTTCATCGATGGGCAGGGAATCATCTGTCCAGTCACTCACTGACATCATCCAATCCTAAAGGTTCCTCACCCAGGGATTCGTCGTCCATGTCGTCATACAGGTCTATGTCTGAAGAACCGCCGCCGACCTGTAACACCAAAGGCACATCAATGGGAACGCGGTCACCAGCATAAACATTCTGACCACGGCTCTTGATGCCATAGACCCAATCCTTGTCACCACCAGGTACATACTCGATATTGCCTAACCTGAAGCCCATTGCTGTCAGTCTGGCTTGCGCCTCGCGCAGCGAACTGTTATCGGCAATATCCGGAAGTACCACCGTGGGAATACGGGTGGTATTGACGATTAAGAATATCTCTCGCCCACTTTTCACCTTACGGCCGCTGGTTGGTGTCTGATCCAAGATGCAACCCGCAGGCATCGACTTATTATAGGCACTATCCACTACCACGCCATGTAATCCCAATTGATTCAGGCGATAGCATGCATCGGTCTCCTGTTTGCCTACGAGATTCGGCACCTCGATGCGCTCACCGTGGTGCGTATAACTATCCATGCCTCTCCAAACGAGTATGAACAGAACAATGGTGACGATCAATATCGCCAAGAGGTTGCCCCATACAATCGGGCTTGTAAGTTTCTTGAAGAATCCCATGATAGGCTATCGTTTGAGAAAAGAAAACAGCGCAGATGACACATCGTTGGATTGTATCATCTGCGCCGCGACTAGTAAGTACGGTCCGATAATTATTTGCCGTGACGCTCGTCAGAGACGGTCAGCTTCTTGCGACCCTTGGCACGACGTGCTGCCAGCACGCGACGGCCATTTGCAGTTTGCATACGTTCACGGAAACCGTGCTTGTTCTTTCTCTTGCGATTGTGGGGTTGGAATGTTCTTTTCATTGCTGTATATTCTTTTATATTTGTTGCATTAGTGAGCTAACGGGCTGCAAAAGTAGGTACTTTTTTTCATTCACGCAAATCTTCGATGATTTTTTGCTCATTCTCTTGTGTTTTTTATTTAATTTTCACTACCTTTGCACCCGATTTCGAGAGAAACGCTTCCAAAATCTGTATTTTACAATTCACATTTTACATTATATCAAAACGTATGATTAACTCTCAAGACATCAAGAAGGGCACCTGCATCCGCATGGATGGCAAGCTCTATTTCTGCATTGACTTCCTGCACGTGAAGCCTGGCAAGGGCAATACCATCATGCGCACTACGTTGAAGGACGTAGTCAGTGGCAACGTGCTGGAGCGCCGTTTCAACATCGGTGAAAAGCTCGAGGACGTACGCGTGGAGCGCCGCAGCTACCAGTTCCTCTATCTCGAAGGCGAGGACTACATCTTCATGAACAACGAGACTTTTGAGCAGATTCCCATTCCCAAGGACCAGATCAACGGTGTTGCCTTCATGAAGGAAGGCGAGAACGTGGAAGTGGTTACCGACGCCAGCACTGAGACTGTGCTCTACGCCGACGTTCCCGTGAAGGTCAAACTCGCCATCACATGGACCGAGCCTGGCCTCAAGGGAGACACTGCAACTAACACCCTGAAGCCCGCCAAGGTTGAGACCGGTGCCGAGATTCGCGTACCCCTTTTCATCAACGAAGGCGAGATTGTCGAGGTTGACACCCGCGACGGTAGCTATCTCGGACGCGTCAAGGCATAACCCTTCGTCATGTTTATCCCCTAAAAGGGCCGTTTCTCATTTGAGAGGCGGCCCTTTTCTATCACTTTGAAGCACATTTTCTATATTTTATAGAAAAAAGGACGCCTATCTCAAGTTTTTTTTGTTACTTTGCGCCACCAAATCCGACAATCATTAACGACATAACACTTTTTGTGACCACAATCAATGTCTATATATCTTAAGAATATGAAGCGTTTTGCGGCCATTCTACTACTCCTGATGGCACTGATTCCAGCAACAGCACAGGTTACACAAGGCGACAAGCCCACTTCTGTACCGATGCAAGGTGTCGTGCCACAAGCCCCGACCGCCATCCCTGCCAACCAACTATTGCTCACGGGTGTCATCACGGATACTCATGGTGAGACACTACCTGGTGCTAACATCCGTGTACGTGAGACTAAATCAGCAACTGTCTCTGACATAGACGGAAAGTTCACCATCACCCTTCCCAAGGGGCAAGCTGTCACTGTAGATTTCTCCTATGTAGGTATGGAGACACAGACCAAACATTACGACGGCAAGAAGAACTACACCAACCAGACCATCATCCTTAGCGAAAGCGGGCAAATGGAAGAAGTGGTCGTCACTGGACTTTTTGACTATAAATCCTCGACCTTCACTGGTTCTACAGCCTCCTACTCCCAAGAAGAGCTAAAAGCTGTGGGTAATTCCAATGTCCTGAAGATTATACAGTCACTGGATCCTTCCTTCGTTGTGGACATGAACAGCGTCATGGGATCCAACCCCAACTACATGTCCGATATCACCCTTCGCGGTAATGCCTCCTTCGCTGGCCTACAAGGCGAATACAGCGGCAATCCCAATGCTCCACTCTTTATTCTGGACGGCTTTGAAGCAACGCAGCAGCAAATCTTCGACCTTGACATCAATCGCATCAAGAGTGTTACCATCTTGAAGGATGGTGCCGCCAAGGCTATCTATGGCTCCAAGGCCAGCAACGGCGTTATCGTCGTAGAGACCATTCTCCCCGAAGCTGGACGTCTTCGCATCACCTATACAGGCGACCTCAACGTGGAGGTTCCTGACCTCACCACCTATGATCTCACGAATTCGTCTGAGAAACTGGAGGTAGAACGGCTGTCTGGGCGATATTCTTCATCAACCCCTTATTTCCAGGCGCTGTTGGATGAACAATACAATGCCATCGCTGCCAACATCGCCCGTGGTGTTGACACCTATTGGTTGTCTCAACCACTACGCTCTGGCATTGGACACAAACACACAGCCTACGTAGAAGGTGGCACAGACGAAATGCGCTATTCGGGAAACCTGATGTACAACAACATCGCAGGCGTCATGAAGGAGTCTGACCGTAGCACATTCTCCGGCAATATCAACCTCAGCTATCGGTACAAAGGATGGATGTTCCGCAACCAACTCTCCGTAACAGGTAACCGTGCCGATGACAGTCCATACGGCACCTTCTCGGATTACACGGCCGTGAATCCCTATTTCACGGCAACGGATGAGAACGGTAACATCCAGAAGATTCTTGGCACCTACACCGCCCCCGGTGCTAACGGCAGTACCCTGACATATTATAATCCTCTTTACAACGCCACCATTGGCACCAAGAACTTCTCGAAATATACGGAAGTTGTGGAGAACTTCTATTTAGAATACCGCCCCATCACAGATTTGCGTTTCACGGCACGTTTGGGATACACCCATCAGAACAACAAACGCGAGGATTTCTACCCAGGTGACCACAGCCGCTTCAACGATTGGACAGGTGACCGCTATTTCCAACGCGGCAGTTACACCATCTCCAACGGCGAGACCAATAGTCTTTCCGTTGACCTCACTGGCAATTATTCCCATACGTGGGACAAACATATGCTTCTGGCCAACGCGGCCTATTCGCTGCAGGCACAGGACGACAGCACCGAAGGTATGACAGCTTGGGGATTTCTCAACAACCACGTAGATTACATCACCTTCGCCAAGCAATATGCAGAAGGTGGTAAGCCGTCAGGCTCCGAGACGACGACACGCTCGCTCGGTTTCACGGGCGCTGCCAACTACAGCTACGATGAGCGCTACCTCTTCGATGCCAGCCTGCGTTTCAATGGTTCCTCAGTCTTCGGCTCAGACAATCGCTGGGGTACATTCTGGAGTGCCGGTGTGGGATGGAACCTGCACAAGGAACATTTTATGAGCGATGCGAAATGGTTGACGCTGTGCAAATTCCGCATCACCTATGGCCTCACTGGTAATCAGAATTTCTCGCCTTATCAAGCCAAAGCTACGTACAAATTTTACGATAGCATCATCTACGACAACATCTCTGGTGCCTATCTGATGGCAATGCCCAACTCCAACCTGAAATGGCAGCAGACAGGTGATTTCACCATTGGTCTCGATTTAGGCCTTTGGAAACGCTTGAACTTCCGCTTCGACTACTACGACAGCCGCACGCATGACGCCCTAATCGCCATGACCATTCCCACCTCTACAGGCTTTACATCTTATATGGAGAACCTCGGTAACGTGCAGAATCGTGGTATTGAAGCAACAGCCAACTGGCGTTTCTACCAGAAGGGACAGTCCTTTATGAGCCTCACAGGTAGTATCGCACATAACGTCAACAAGGTAACCGAAATCAGCGATGCCCTCAGTAACTTCAACCGCGAACAGGATGCAACCAATACGACATCGCCCATCATCCGTTATGAGGAAGGACAATCCATGACTGCTATCTGGGCCGTAAAATCACTGGGCATCGATCCTGCCACAGGTCGCGAGATGTTCCTCAAGAAGGATGGTACACGAACATACGACTACACAACAGATGACTATATCATTGCCGGCGATTCCAATCCTAAGGTACACGGCACATTTGGTTTCAATGGCGAATATAAGGGTATTGGCCTAAGCCTGCTCTTCAGTTATCAACTTGGAGGAGACTACTACAACCAGACCCTAGTGGATCGCGTGGAGAATGTGAATATCGCTTACAATGTCGATCGTCGGGTGTTCAGTGACTCATGGAATGCCGCAGGCGATGTGGCCCTCTACAAGCACATCTCCTCAACGCCCTCTACAACCTATGCCACCACACGCTTTGTACAACGGAACAACATGCTGGACCTCACCAGCCTTTCGGCCTATTACGACTTCAAGCATTGCAAATGGTTGCGGCCGGCAGGCTTCGAGCGGTTACGCGTGACGGGCTATATGAACGATGTATTCCATCTCTCCACCATCAAGGCCGAGCGTGGTCTTAGCTACCCTTACGCCCATACCTTCTCACTTTCAGTGACTGGAACTTTCTAAATGAAAAGTGAAGAATGAAAGAGTGAATAATAAAAGTTACTACAGATAATAAGAGATAAATATGAATCATCAACAGACATATAAGAAATGGTGTAAGAGCTTAGTGAAAGGTAATTCTTATTTTTCACTTTTTACTCTTTCACTTTTCACTCTCATCCTGACGAGCTGCAACTCCTGGCTTGACGTACAACCCCGTTCGCAAGTGGAGGACACAGAACTCTTTGAGACGGAAAGTGGTTTCAAAGAGGTGCTCGCTGGAGTGTATTCCTCCATGGTGTCCTCTAAGACCTACGCCAAAGAAATGACCTTCGGTTTGATGGGTATTCTAGGACATGAATGGGACTATTACTACGAGAGCCAGTACAAAGACGCAGCAGCTTTCGACTACGAATCCTCGTATCCAGTCGGTTATCTACGCGACATCTGGGCAACCAACTACAGCGGTATCGCCAACGCCAACAACCTGTTAGCGCACATTGATGACAACCCAGGTCTTTTCTCACGCGACAACCACGATGTCATCAAAGGAGAGGCTTTAGCACTACGCGCCTTCCTCCACTTTGATTTGCTGCGTTGCTTCGGTGTCAGTTTTGCAGTAAACCCCGATCAGCCCGCCATCCCCTACTCCACTGGCCTTTCCTATCAAGTCTTTCCGCAGCTGACAGTCCGTCAAGTCGCAGATGCGGTGACAACAGATCTGTTACAGGCCGAAGCCCTGTTGGAGGGAGCCGATCCTATCGTTACTGGACGTACCATTACAGAATCTGTAGATAACGGTTATCTGCTAAACCGCCAGCTCCACTTGAACTACTATGCCGTCAAAGGTCTGCAGGCGCGTGTTTATATGTGGACAGGCGAATATGACAAGGCTTTGGCAGCAGCCGACATCGTCATCAAGGCCAACGCTTTCCCATGGGCGACAGTCAGTAACCTGCAATCTGGTGTTGACCGTTCATTAGCCACCGAGCAGCTCTTTGCGCTGAATAACCTGACGCAGGAGACAGACATTGCAGACCGTTTTTTTGATGAAGGATCTCAGTACACCTTCGCCGTAACCGAGACACGTCGTCTGGAGTATTTCGACAACGCCACTCAGGATTATCGCTACACCTTCCTTTACAAAGCCGACAGTGGCACCAATCCCCAAAACCGCTATCTCCGCAAGTACGACACGCCCGCATCAGGCGGTGACACCTATTATAAATATAAGATGCCACTCATGCGCATCTCAGAGATGTATCTGATTCGCAGCGAAGTCTATCACCGCAATGGGGACGACACCAAAGCACGTACAGCGCTCAATGACTTGCGTCAGGCACGCAATTTGCCCCCATTCACAGAGACCACCATGCCAACAGACTACGATCTGGAACTCATTCGCGAATATCGTCGCGAGTTCATCGGTGAGGGTCAGTTGTTCTTCCTCTACAAACGACTCAACCGGACTGCTATCCTCTATGCCAACATCGAGGATGCTGTTGCCTCCAAAGTCTATACATTCCCCCTGCCCCTCACCGAGACCGAGGCGGCACAAAGGGAGGCGAATAAATAGATGGGCCTCACCCCAACCCTCTCCCGTGGGAGAGGGAGAAGTGGATAGAGAAAAACGAAAGAGTGAAAAATATTAGTTACTACAGATAATAAGAGATAAATATGAATCGTCAACAAACATATAAGAAAAGGTGTAAGAGCCAAGTGAAAGGTATTTCTTATTTTTCACTTTTCGCTCTTTCACTTTTCACTTTCATCCTCTCGACGAGTTGCGCCCAAGAGTCCGTGCCCACTTATGACACCTCTATCACTGGACTGGATATTTGGTTAGGAAACAGTTCAGGTGTGGTCTATGAGTCTACCAGTTACAACTACTCCTATGCTTTCGAGGAGGGGGGAGTCATGTTCTATGCCCAGATCAACGGACTCCCAGCCGATCACGACCGTACATTCCAGTTGGAACTATTTGGACAGGATGCCGAATTGGCACGTTCTACGGTGCGTTTGGAAGACTATGTATTGCCTGCAGGTGCCGTCAGCGGGACCTATAAGGTTTATTTCAACACCCAGAAGCTATCTGATCCCACGCTCTTCACCCAAGCGGACGGTACCATCCAATTCCGTTTGATTCCCAGTAGCGATTTCACCATCGGAACGGAGAACCACCAGCAGTTCACCGTTATACTGAAGAACTATCTGGCCAAGCCAGACAACTGGGACGCTGCCAACTTCCCACGAATGGCACTTTCCAAATTCTTTGGCACATACAGTCGCGTGAAATACCAATTCATGATTGAGCACATCGGCCTTGTTGATTTCGAAGTAAACTACAATGCACAGACAAGCTACGATGAGGATACCAAGGTCTGCTCATACTCCTACGCCACCTCCTACCTTGTACCGGTCATGAAGCAGGCGTTAGAGGAATATAACGCAACCCACGATACCCCACTCACCGACGAGTTTGGGAATCCGGTAGAGTTCTAAAGGAGCCTCTCCCCAACCTTCTCCCGTGGGAGAGGGAGAAGTGAATAGAGAAAAATGAAAGAGTGAAAAATAAAAGATACTACAGATAAAAAGAGATAAATATGAATCATCAACAGACATATAAGAAATGGTGTAAGAGCTTAGTGAAAAGCAATTCTTATTTTTCACTTTTCACTCTTTCACTTTTCACTCTCATTATACTGACAGGCTGCTATGCCGACCAAGGCAACTACGAGTATCATGAGCTCGAGTCCGTAGGTATCGACACTATAGGCACAGGGTTGCAGGCAGAATACGCCATCATGCGTTTTGATGAGCTTGAGCTGAATCCCACGATTATGTACAATGGCAAGCCCGTAACCGACAATAGCGCTCCTTTGGACTATATGTGGACCATCTTCAGCGCCGTGTCCGGTACTGGAGCCAATGCGCTCATCGACACGCTGGGCTATGAGCGTCACTTGAAAACGGCCATTACACGCTCAGGTGGCAACTATTATGTGCAGTTAACCGTCACCAACCGTAATGATGGTATTCGTCAGTACTGGCGTGTTCCAGTGGCTGTCAGCGAGGTCTTCGACGGCGGTTGGATGGTATTTTATGAGCGGGCAGATGCCGAAGGTTACTCCGACCTAGCTTTGATTCTCAACCCGTGGACCAAGCAAAATGCCAACTTCAATCGCTGCCATACCGATCTCTACGAGACCACCAATGGCGAGAAGCTGAGAGGAAAGCCCGTGCGCTGCTTAGATATTGCGGTGTCTTTGACTGCTGGTAATAACTACATCGGACTTTGCACAGACCAGACCCTTGTAGGCGTCAGCGAAAACGGCATCGAACGAGCGTTGGAATTCAAAGACTTCTTCCACCAGCCGCCTACTACGGAGGCTCCCGTATGGTATGGCCAGCACGGTTCAGGCGTCATGTCGGGTCAAAGCTCTGAGATACTCATCAATGATAATCACGTCTATACCAATACCTATACATTCAGTGCCACCGAAGGTCGTACCACACGCTTCAGTGTTCCCAAGACAGACACTGGCATCGGCACATTAGCCGCCTGGAATGCCGAGGTTCCGCAGACCCTCAACTACGGTGTCGTAGTCTATGACCAGGACTACCATCGTTTCCGCTATGCAGCCTACAACGGTCCCCGTTTGGAAGAGTTTGGCGAGCAAGACCTGGATATCGCCGCTTTCGACATTAACAACACAGGAATGATACTCCTCATGGGCGACTGGGGTAAGGGTCTGAGTGAGGGTATGGGGCTACGCCCATTTGACTATCTGCTGATGGCCAAGGGTACAGAGCGTTATCTCGCCCTGACCAATTTCGCGACCACCAAGCCGCAGGACAAGAACATTGGCGTAGGCTTATACGCCATGGATGGTCTCTGTCCGGACATTGACAAAGCCACCACCATCGCTTCCAGTCATGTCGGTAGCTATATATATTATGGTGCAGGTGATAAGGTTTACAATTTCGCCTATGCCAGCACCCTTCCAGCCACCGTTGCGTGGACTGCACCATCTACGGATGAAGAAGTAACTTGTGTGCGCATCATGAAATACTATCATGGCACCGTCTATGGTTACGGCATGGTGCCTTACTCTGATAACCTCGTACATATCGCTACTTGGAATGCTACCACACGCAAAGGCCATCTCTACGAGTACCTTATCAACCCTGCCAGCGGTATTCTTGATGAGAGCGAGTGCTACGACTATGAGATCCCAGGCCGCGTAAAGGATATGGCGTGGAAGTTTTCAATGCAATAAAACGATTAATTAATATTCTATCATTATGAAAAGATTTATGACACTGGTAATGTGCATGATGGGTACAATGACCATCATGGCACAGGTGGCTTTCGAGCCCGAAGGCACTACCGTTGAACAGGCTTGCGTCAAGGCGAAAGCCGAGAACAAGATTATCTTTGTGGACTGCTACACGCAATGGTGCGGCCCCTGCAAGAAGATGGCTAAGGAAGTCTTTCCACAGGCTTCTGTAGGTGACTACATGAACCCCAAGTTCATTAGCCTCAAGTTGGATATGGAAAACGCTTATGGCGCGCCCTTGGCCAAGAAATGGCAGATTTCCGCTTACCCCACCTTCATGATTCTCACGGCCGATGGTCAGGAGATCAGCCGTTTCCTGGGCTACCACGCCCCTGAAGATTTCATCAAAGTGCTGGATGAGAAGAGCAAGGACAATTCCTCTGGTCCGCTGCGCGCACGCTGGCAGAGCGGCGACCGCGATCCTCAGTTCCTCATGGAGTATCTGGCATCGCTGAACGCTTCATACAAGGCAGAAGAGGCAAATGCCGTGGCTGAGGCTATCCTCGCAGGCAAGGCCGAGACCTTTGCCGCTGACAGCACCCTCCGCATGATTTTCATCCGCAACATCACCAATCCCTTCGCCGAGAGCTTCAAGTACACTATGAAGAATCCGCAGGCATTGCAAGCCGCCATCGGCGAGACACCCGTGCAGATGAAGTTAGGTAGTGTCCTCATGGCTTACCAGCGTCAGCTGATTAACGAGGCCGACGGCACCGCCACCTTGGACAAGGAAAACTACGAAGCCTTCAGCAAGCTCCTGGATGAACTGGGCGTAGCCAACGCCGACCACTACCGTCTCCAGACGATGATTACGCTCGCCGAAAAGCAGAAGGACTTCGCATCTTACCTCAACTATATCCGTCAGTACCTGGCCAACCCTAATCTGGATGCCAACGACATGCAGTTAGCTCAGTGGGCCAAGGCCATTACCCCGGACACGGATAAGCTCTATAAGACCCAGATGCAGGCCATCCTTCGCCATCGCCTCAACGACATCCGCGAGGGCAAGCGCGAGCCGCAACGGATGGTGGGTAACATGAAACTCTCTGCCCCCACCGACCAGCTGCTGGAAATGATCATCAATGCCATTGACGGCAAGATGCCTGGACAGAAATAATAGTGTTCTTATAAAAAGACCATAAAAAAAGAATCTCCCCAAGAGCGCTGCCCTTGGGGAGATTCATTTTTTTATTTCATGATGACTTTCTGCGTTGTTCCGTCCGTCTTTCGCACGATGTTCAATCCGCGTCTGACTGCCGGTCGGCGCTTGCCGTCAATACCATAGACCTCTGCGTTCTTGGCACCACGCTGCTGTACGCTACGCACGCCAGTGAGGTTAAGGTAATCATCTACGCTTATGAAATGCATCGTGGCATCGATGCGCACCATCTTCTCATTGGCGATAATGGCATAGCTGGCCTTGTAGTCACTGCCTTCATCGCAACGATAGCTGCGACGATACTGCGTGGTGGTACCGTCTCCATTATCCCAATCCCAAATGACATAATTATAATGGGTCTCCGGAGCACGACGCTTGACACCAGAGCCAGAACTTGGGACCTCGTCAGGATCGGTGGGATCATACTCTTTCCAGTAATCATAGAAATAGTAGAACATGGAGTCACACTGCTCGCTAAGCTTGATGCTATAGACGGCGGGATAGGGATTATGGCCCAATAGGTTGTAGATGCCACCGCCCGCATTTCCGTTATAGACCGTGTATTCGCCATCGGCGTCGCGCCAGCCGTCAAAGACATCGTAACCGAAGCCTGGATCCGTGAGCGCTCTGTTGTATGAGCCATTGCCGTTCAGGCCGAAGACCTTCGCCTCGGCGATATCCGAGATGCCCAATGCACTGCAGATTTCATCTGCGTCAATGGTCGAAGAGGTCAGCTGCCATTCCTGATTGACAATGTAGAGCGACATGTAGGCTTCTGTCTCGATGGTCTTCACAAGTTCCGGACCCTTGATGCTGAAACTGATGGTGTAGCTGTCGGTATTGGTGCTCAGGGTATCTGTCTTGTAAGTCGCGAGATCGGCCTTGCACAGACGTGACTCCGTGGTGACGATTCTGTAGCTGTGACCTTCCACGAAATCGTAGTCAAAATCGACCACCAGACCTCCAGGCGCCGTGGAAGCACCTGCCTTGATGGGTGTTGTATCGTCATCGACAAAAAGGTCGTAATTCACGGAAATGATATGAAGGAACCCCAAGGAGAATTTGCCTGGATTGGTGTACGTCAGCGTAATACCCGCTGCCTTCAGGTCATTGATGTCCTCATAGACCTTGCCGTTCTCAATGTTCCATGTGGCGGTGCCCCATTGGAACTCAGCGGCGTGAGCGGCAACGTTGGAAAGTGTCAGAATAGACAAAAGTAAAAAGCGTAGAAATCTTTTCATAAGCAATGGATGTTTGATTATATTGTTTCTTTGATTCTATTTTGCTGCACAATTGGTGCGGCAAAGGTAGGCACTTTAAGGGTGATTTAACCCTTATGGGTTAAGAATTTAATTCCTTTTAACATTCTTTAGAGGTAGAACCATGATTGGTGTTCAACTTTTACGTACCTTTGAACCATGCTTAGGAAAATCACACATTTCTTGCTGCTCATGATGGCTTTCGCCATCCCCGCACAGGCGCAGCACACCATTTACGGACTCCGCTTCGACAACGGATTCCTAACGCGTAAGACAACCTATACCGTTGGCGTAGGCGACACGATGACTTTCGATGCGCTCCGCTACTATATCTATCATGCCGACGGCACCCAGGAGCGCGGCAATTATGCCCGCGTGAGCGAGTTTTATCTCCATCAGCCGCCCATCGCGCTCTATCGTCCCAATTACATGCGCAACATAGATTTCACGGACGAGTCCAGCCAATGGTGCTTTGCCCGTTCGATGGAATCTGACCATTTCATCGTGTTTTGGGAGGCGGGCTTTGGCCTTGACCCCAAGAAGGCAGCACCCACTTACGCCTTTGATCCTGCCGACTTACTCTCACGAGCCGAGAAAGCCTATAAGGTATATACCACGGACTTAGGCTTTATCGACCCTGCCACCTCTGAGACCCTCAAGACCTATAAGATTGAGATTTTCGTACACTACACCACCACGTGGCGCGCCACAGGATCCGGTGTTGATTTCAAGGCAGGCACCCTCGACGTGAATCCTGACGCAGCCAAGACACTGGTTACCACCGCCCACGAGATTGGCCACACCTTCCAGTATATGATCAGTTGCGATTTCGAAGATCCGCGCAATCATGGTTGGCAATGGGGCTTCGATGATAGCGCCACAGGCCTCTGCGCGTGGTGGGAGAGCTGTGCCCAATGGCAGGCCTACAAGGTCTATCCTGAAAAGGAATTCATTGAGAGCTGGGAAACACATATTTATTTATGGTCGCACCTGAACCTGCTCCACGAGCGGATGCGCTACTACAACTTCTTCGTGCAGGATTATTGGTGCCAGCTGCATGGTCAGGACTTCATCGGACGCCTTTGGCGTGAGAGCGAGAGACCTGAAGATCCCGTGGAGGCCTATTGCCGCCTGACGGAGACTTCTCACGACGATTTCTGCCGCGATATGTACGACTACGCCTGTCGTGCCATCACCTGGGACATCGATGCCCTGCGCCAGACAGGCAGCCGCCGCACAGACCGCTTCACCACACAAATGCACACCGTGGAGGGCGATTGGTGGCAAGTCGATTCCGCCACCTGCCCACAGAACTACGGTTTCAACGTCATCCGCCTCTCTGTCCCAACAGCTGGAACCGAGGTCTATGCTGAGTTTCAGGGGATGGCAGGTGCGCCAGGCTATCGCGCCATTAAGACAGACAAAGCCGGTTGGCGCTACGGCTTCGTGGCGTTGCAGGAGGACGGCACACGCGTCTATGGCCCTATGAATACAGAAGCGGCGAGCACCGCCACCTTCGCGGTACCCGCCAATACTGTAAAGCTATGGTTTGTAGTCCTCGGCGCCCCCACGGAACATTGGCATCATCCTTGGGACATGAAAGACGACAACTTCACGGCTGCCGACCTTGCCGACGATGAGCAATGGCCCTATCGTGTCCGCTTCACGGGCACCAGTCGTCAGCCTTGATTACGGTTCTGTTTCGCCCTCGACGTAGTTTTCCATCCAGAGCTGTGCTCCGTCAAAGACGGCATACGTGAAGTACGTAATCCAATCGCCAAGAATCATCAGGCGCGTTGTCCGCGACAGCATCAGATCCAGCTCGATATGCCTGTGTCCGAAGAGGAAATAGTTCACGTTGGGGTGTGTCCGCAGATAGTCCTTGGCAAAGAGTACCAGATACTCTTTGTCCTCCCCTAAATACTTGAGCTCTCCTGCCGCTTCATGTTTGAGGCGGCTTTGTTTGGCCCAAGCCAATCCCAGCTCCATGCTCCAGCGGGGATGGATGGTGGAGAACAGGATCTGCGCAGGACGGTTGTGGAATAGCCAGCGCAGGAACTTGAAAGTCTTATTCGGGTCGCCCAACCCATCTCCATGCGCCAGGTAGAACACCTTATCGCCCAGTTCCATCGTAATCGGTTCGCGATGGATAATGACGCCGCACTCCTTTTCCAGGTAATCAAAGGCCCAGATGTCGTGATTACCCGTGAAGTAGTGTACCTCCACGCCCATATCCGTCAGTTCGCTCACCTTGCCTAAGAAGCGGGTAAAGCCGCGAGGCACCACGAGCTTGAACTCATACCAATAGTCGAACATATCCCCCAGCATATAGACCGCACCGGCCTTGTCCTTGATGCTGTCAAGGAAGCGCACGAGCCGTCGCTCTTGGGTGCGGGCGTGAGGTATGCCCCTACTGCCCAAATGGGCATCAGAGATAAAATAAATCGGTTTCATAGCATTCCAAGTTCCAGTTTAGCTTCGTCACTCATCATGTCCTTGTCCCATTCGGGCTCAAAGACGAGGTTGACATTCACGGTCTTCAATCCCTCTATGCTCTCCAGTTTCTGTCGGACATCCTCGAGGATGAAGTCTGCCATCGGGCAGGAAGGCGCCGTCATCGTCATGTCCACATCCAACTGTGTCATGTCATCGCTGAGCTCGATGCGGTAGATGAGTCCCAGATCATAGACATTCACCGGAATCTCAGGGTCATAGACCGTCTTGAGGAGCTCCACCACCTTATCATAGATGGCAGTAGTTCCGCCCTCCTGCCCCTCCGTTGAGAGGGGTTGCTGTGCAGTATCGTTATTTGAACTATTATCTATCATATCATTACTATTTTCATTGTCCATTGTCCATTTTCAATTGTCCATTGTCCATTTTTCATTGTCCATTGTCCATTTTCAATTCTCAATTCTCCACTCCTCATATTTTCCCATTCTCCACATAACTGTAATAGTCACCATCCGTGACGATGATGTGATCCAGCAATTGGATGTTCATGACCCGACAGGCCTCCTGCAGGTGCTTGGTCAGCTCGTCGTCATCGCGACTGGGCTTGGTGCTGCCCGAGGGATGGTTATGTGCCAGCGCCACGATGGGCGTCTGGCGTATTAGGGCTTCGCGCAGGACAAGGCGCGGATCCACCATCGTGCTTGTGATACCGCCCTTGCTGATGAGCATCGGACGACCTTCCACGCTGTGGTCTGCGCGCATATAGACAGCGTAGCTCTCCTCGTGGCTGATGTCGCGCACCAAAGGTAGAATCAGCTGGTACAACTCCGCCGAGTTGCTGATGTAGCGTTTCTCCTCGGCAGCCTCCATCAGTCGGCGTTTACCTAACTCGCAAGCTGCAAGTATACTGACCGCCTTGGCTGGTCCCAGCCCCTTGTAGTTCTTGGTCAGGTCGCGCAGCGACATGCGGCTCAGCGTCTTAAGGCTCCCACCGCAGTCGGCCATCAGGCGTTGCATGAGCTGCACCGCCGTTTCCTCCGTGTTGCCTGATCCTATGAGGATTGCCAGCAACTCCGCAGGCGACAGGGCTGCAGCGCCCTGCTCCATCAGCCGTTCGCGCGGCCGCTCATCTATGGGTAGTTCCTTAATATTCAATGTCCTTTATTATATGGGTCTCATAAGGCCTCTTGGCCTAATGGGTAAATTTCAATTCTCCAATCTCCCTCCCCCACGGGGAGGGCAGGGGAGAGGCCTCCATTGTCCATTTTCCATTGTCCATTCCTCATTTGTACAGCCTCTCATTTCCATCAAACCCCTCCTCAACTCTTTTCAGTACCAGTCGCTTCCATGCCGCGCTGAGGAATCCGCAGCCATAGCCCGTCAGTTGGATGAACGAGGCAGGGATGGAGAGGAGGCCCACCCACAGGCTGCGATTACGGATGGAGGAGTCTATCAGGATGAGGAGGGAATAGAGTAAAGGCAGGCAAACGGAGAGTTCGCAGAGGGCGAAACCGAAAGCCTGATTCATGTGGTCCGGTCCCCAGAGGAAGAGCACGAGGCCCCAGCAGAACAGCAGCGCCAAAGCCGCACATCCCAGTGTGAACACAGCCGGCAACATGTGTACCAGCTTCATCGTGCCAGGGTGCAACAGATGCAGGTTGATGCGTGCCAGTCCCGAGTTGCGCACCTGACGGAAGAACTTGCGGAAGTCCGTGCGGCGCTTGTGCCACACCCATGCATCAGGGAACAGACGGCAACGCGCTCCAGCCTCGCAGATGCGATAGCTGAAGTCAATGTCCTCGCCAAAACGCATGGCGCGAAAGCCACCTAACTGTTGCCACAGCTCGCGGCTCACGCCCATGTTGAACGAACGGGGATAGAACTTATCCAGCGCCCCCTTCTTCTTGCCACCGCGGATGCCACCCGTCGTGAAGAACGACGTCATCGAGTAGCTGATAGCCTTCTGCACAGGCGTGAAATCGGGATGAGCGCGATCCGGCCCGCCAAAGGCATCAGCAGGCGCCTCCTCCAGCTCCGTATCAATGGCCGCCAGATAACCAGATGGCAGCACTACGTCGGAGTCCAGCACGATGAAATAGTCACCTGTGGCCCTTTCGGCACCATAGTTACGCGCAGCCCCCGGCCCACCGTTCTCCTTCATATAGTAATGAATGTCCAGACGGTTGGCATAGTGGTCGCACACCTCGCGGCACGTGATGCTCGACCCGTCCTCGACCACGTGGACATCAAAGTCCTTGCGTGTCTGTTTGGACAGACTCTGCAGCAACTCCGCCACCTCCTGCGGGCGGTTAAAGACCGGTATGATGAAGCTATATTTCATCGACTCTTTCCATTTGTGGGGGCAAAGATAGCAGAAAAAACGCGAACTTACTACCTTTTCCCCCATTTTTCTTTCATACAGCCTCCCCCACCCGTCGTTTTGCCTCAAGCAACAAGCCGTTTCGCTCATAGCAATAAGCCTTTTCTCATACAGCGAAAAGCCATATCACTCGTTGTTCATAAGAAAAAATAATTAACGAGAAATTAATGGGCCAATTAACGACAATTTATGTTGAACGATAAAACATATAATTACCATCAATTAGGCCATTAATTAATCATTAATTGATAATCTATTTTTTTCGTTATTATGCCCTTTTCTGTATTAAGTCAAGGTTTTGCAACTCGATTCCTTAAGGTTTAACAGGTACATTGGTCAATGAAGAATGGGGCATTAAGGCGGCTCAAGCGGGACATTTAGTTACCCTATTTTGGAACGGCCCTAGAGGCAAACAATCGCGTGCCTTAAGGCAGATGATCACGCGCCTTGAGGCACACAATCATTTGCCTTTAGCCAAATCAAAGTGCAAAGTTTCTTATTTGGCTATTGCACTGCTTTCTCAAATTTTAGATGATTACACCCCGAGTTCCAAACTCCATTCATACACGGGCTGAATCTTCATCTTGTGACCATCCTCCTCTATTTCGCCGCTCTCATGGTCAGTGAGTAACAACAGATTTTCGCATTTGGTCTGTCTAGCGGCAAGCAGTAGGCCATTCTTCTCACGCTTGTAAGTATTTTCAGCAGAAAT
>JAILQO010000072.1 GCA_024698925.1 Bacteroidaceae bacterium
GAGAACTATCGTTTCCACGACCACGACAAGCTGGCTCACTACGCCAACGCTGCCACGGATATCGAGTTCCACATGCCTTTCGGCTTCAAGGAGGTTGAGGGCATTCACTCTCGCACGAACTTCGACCTTTCACAGCATGCCAAGTACAGCGGCAAGAAGATTGAATACTTCGATCCCGAAACCAACGAGAGCTATACTCCGTTCGTCATCGAGACCTCCATCGGCGTGGACCGCATGTTCCTCAGCGTCATATGCCACAGCTATTGTGAGGAGCAGCTTGAGAACGGCGAGACACGTGTTGTCCTGCGCCTGCCTGCTGCTTTGGCTCCTGTTAAGTTGGCCGTGCTGCCGCTTGTGAAGAAAGACGGTCTGCCCGAGGTGGCTCAGGAAATCGTCAACGACCTCCGTTTCCACTTCAACTGCAAATACGACGAGAAGGACACCATCGGCAAGCGCTATCGCCGCATGGATGCAATCGGTTGCCCCTACTGCGTTACCATCGACCACGACACGCTCAATGACCATTGCGTCACCCTGCGCGATCGCGACACGATGGAGCAGAAGCGCGTGCCCATCGCCGACCTGCAAAGCATCATCGAAGACAAGGTGAGCATCACATCTCTGCTTAAGAAGCTGCTGTAAAAATTGAAAAGTGAAAAGTGGAAGAATGAAAAATATATTAATGTATTCTAAAGCAATGATACACAAAGCTTATCAAGTATCATATTCTTCAAAGATACAAACGTTGAAAAGTAATTTTTATTTTTCACTTTTCATTTTTTCATTTTTCACTCTAACGTTCTGCGCTTGCACTTCCGACGAAGAATATGATCCTTATGCAGACTGGCAGGCGCGGAATGATGCCTGGTTTGCGGACATCTACAGCCAGGCACGCGGCAGTATTGACGCGGCACAGCAGCAGGACGCCACCAACTGGGAGGCGCTCACGGATTGGCGTATCTACAATTCGCTGATGAAGAGCAATACAGGACAAGCCACGGATTGCATTTGTGTCCGCGTCCTCAAGCATGGTAATGGTACCGCCTCGCCCATCAGCACAGATACAGCCTATGTGGCGTTCCAAGGCTATCTGATACCCACGACCGATGTATTAGGGAATAGGATTGAAAAGATGTTCGCATCTACCTACCAGGGCACATTCGACCCTGGCACAGCAACCTTCAGCGCCGCTAAGGTCTCAGCCTACCAGGATGGCTTCTATACGGCGTTGCAGTATATGGTTGGTGGCGATAGCTGGGAAGTGTTTATTCCTTATCAACTCTTCTACGGCGAGACAGCACAGAATACCATTCCCGCTTACAGCGCCGCAAGGTTCTTAATACACATGAAGGAATAGACAAGAAAGATTACTGAATCTTCACTCCAATCTCACGGATGCCCGTCAGGCACTGGTCTTGCATCACATGATACACCAGCAGCTCGATGGGCATCTGTCGTTTTGTATAGCGGCCTGTTGCAACCACTTGTTCATACTCATGCAGGATGGTGCCATGACCTTGCCACTCACCCTTGTCATCAGACATCACCACATGAACGGTATCGCGATGGCGCTCGTCCAAAGCCGTACGCTCTTCCATCACGAGCCAAAGGTCTTGCATCGCCAAACGATTCGTGCAACGCAGACCTATACTCATATTACAAAGGCTATCCTCTGGAAACTGGTCATACACAAAGCGGAGCGTGTCTGTACACATCCACCCTTCGGTATCTACCGCCTGATAATTATAGTAGGTAGCGCGCGGACGGCAAGCGCCCAGCAACACGGCGGTAAGTCCGACGGCCAGCCACAGAGGCACTATCGCACGCCTACGCTTCATGCTCTTTTCTCTTCTTTTTCTTTTTCTTCTTGCTGGCTTGGTCAAAGCGCGTGAGATCCTCTTGTGCAGCCAGATCCACGGGCTTCTGCGGCGCTTCGACTTCACGATTATCCAAGGTGCTGGGCTTCTTCCCTTCCTTGTTCATCGCAATGATCTCCATCGCACGTTCGGCAGGGATCGTCGTTAAGTTCGCTGCAATACGCTTATCTGTAGAATAGGTGACCATGCCGGCGAGAATATCTGTCTTGAAGACGTAGTAGGTGCTGTCCATCGTCTCCAGTGCAACTTCGCGGCTGGGCAGCCTGCGTGAAGCCTCCACATACTGGTCAGCCTCGTAGTTCATGCAGCATTTGAGCTTGGCGCATTGGCCTGCCAGTTTCTGAGGATTCAGGCTGAGGTCCTGATAGCGGGCTGCAGAGGTGCCTACACTCACGAAGTTACGCATCCATGTCGTGCAGCACAACTCGCGGCCACAGGGACCGAAACCACCTATACGGCCAGCCTCCTGACGGGCACCAATCTGCTTCATCTCAATGCGCACGTGGAAAGCATCAGCAAGCACCTTGATGAGCTGACGGAAATCGACGCGTCCATCGGCGATATAATAGAAGATGGCCTTGTTGCCGTCGCCTTGATATTCTACATCGCCAATCTTCATCTCCAGACCCAAATCCTTGGCAATCTGGCGAGAGCGGATCATCGTATCGTGCTCGCGTGCCTTGGCCTCCTCGTACTTCTCCATATCCACGGGCCGCACCTTGCGATAGACGCGCTTGAGATCCTCCATACTCTTGGGCGGATAACGCTTCATCTGCAGGAGCACAAGCTTGCCTGTGAGTGTTACGGTACCGATGTCGTGACCCGGCGAAGCCTCCACGGCTACAACGTCGCCCTTCTCCAGCGGCAGGTTGTTCGAGTTATGGTAGTAGCCCTTGCGGGTGTTCTTGAACTGAACCTCCACAAGGTCTGTCGTTTCGCTATTGCCAGGGATGTCAGCGAGGTAGTCATAGACATTGAGCTGACAGCTCTGTTTGGGGCAGCCTGCGTAAGTGAGGCCGCGGAATACATTATCCATATAGTGTGTTTATTGTATCAATAAAACAATCATTTTCAGCGCCAAGTCGAAGAACACCATTTTGGCATTGACGTTTTGGGCGATATCCGTCTCTGCTTTGGCCAGTTCCTCTGTGATGGGAATGACATTGCGCTCATTGATGAAACGGGCAAAGTTCTTACTGAACGCCGCTTCGTCCTCGCTCTGGTCATTGAGCTCCGGCTGGCGGAAGTTATAGACGAAGTTCTCACGCACCTGCCGCTGGCAGAATTGCAGAAAACTCTTCTGCGTTTCACGTCCCATACCTGCCACCTGCTCGGACCATTCGCGCATGTCCTTCACCTTACGCTGGTAGCTGAGGCGCATCAGCATGATGAAAAGATCCAGGAACAGACGCTCGTCCTTGGGCGGATGTGCCTGACGGTATTCCTCACGCGAGAGTGGCGGCACCAGGATGCGTTGCGTACGGCTGAGGATGGTGCCCAACACCAGGTCGGGCTCTTCCGAGACCATCAGGAAGTGTGTTCCTGCGGGAGGCTCCTCAAAGAGTTTCAGCAACTTGTTTGCCGTCTCCTGGTTCATCTTCTCGGGCAACCATACGACCATCACCTTGCGCCCGCCCTGATTGCTCTTGAGGGCCAGCTTGCGCTGGATATTGTCGCTCTCTGCCACATAGTAGGTTGCCTGCTGGTTGGCTGCCCCCATATCCTCCAACCAATCGTTTAGGTCGAAGTAGGGGCTCTCCAATACGCGCGCGCGCCATTCCTTGATATAATAGTCGCTCAGCGCATCCTTGGCATCCTTGATCTTCGTACCTTTCACGATGGGGAATGTGAAATGCAGATCGGGATGCTCCAGCTTCGCTGCCATCTTACAGGACACGCATTCGCCGCACGGCGTACCATCTTCATGCGGATGCTGACAAAGCAACGCTTGTGCGAAAGCCACCGCCAAAGCCAGCTTACCGGACCCCTCGGGCCCGCACAGCATCAGTGCATGCGGCACACGGTTGTCACGCAAGTCGGCGAGCAGTCGCTCCCACGTCGCTGTTTGACCTATGAAAGATACGCCGTTCGTCATTCAGTATATCGTTTCTGCAATCTTCTTAATGCTATCCACAGCGCTGAGCGTGTAGAAATGCAGGCTGGGGACACCATGTGCGATGAGGTCACGGCATTGTGCGATACCCCATTCGATGCCCACCTGCTTGACTTCCTCGTCCGTCTTGCAATGGCGCAACTCCTCGGAGAGCGCAAAGGGCAGGTCGCAACGGAAAGTCTTGGGGACCGTAGCGAGCTGCGATAGTTTGGCCAGCGGTTTCAAGCCGGGGATGATGGGGATGGTGACACCTGCCTCACGGGCCTGACGCACAAAAGCATAGTATTTCTCGTTGTCATAGAACAACTGTGTAATGGCCACCGAGGCGCCAGCCTGTTGTTTCTCCAGCAGAACACGGATATCACTCTCCAGATTCGGTGCTTCCTCGTGCTTCTCCGGATAGGCGGCAACGCCAAACTCGAAGGGCTTACCCTTCACCTTCATCGGGGTGCCGTCGGCAAAAAAGCCTTCGTTGAAGCGGTTCACCTGCTCTATCAGCTCCAGCGCATGCGTGTAGCCGCCGGGCGTCGGCTGGTACATCGACTCCTCTTTGGCCTTGTCGCCACGTAGCAGAAAGACATCGCTGATGCCAAGGAACTGCAAGTCCAGCAGGGCATACTCGATATCCTCCTTCGTGGAGCCTGAGCAGACGATATGCGGAATCACGGGAATCCCCCATCGCTCCTGAATGGCAGCAGCAATGGCAATGGTACCCGGACGACGACGTACGCGCAGACGCTCCACCAGACCGCCTTGCACTTCGCGATAGACGTACTCAGCCCGATGCGTGGTGATATTGATGTGACGGGGCTTGAACGGAACCAGCGTCTCAATCGTCTTGAACAACGTCTCCGTGCCAGTACCCTTGAGGGGAGGAAGGACTTCGAAGCTGAAGCCAGGATGCCCCGCCTCCGTTGCCCCTGAATATAATTCTCCTAACATGAGGGTCGCTTTAGTTTTTGCAGCACAAGGGCTTAAGCTGCTTGAAGAAGTCGTTGCCCTTGTCATCTACGAGGATAAAGGCGGGGAAGTCCTCCACCTCAATCTTCCAGATGGCCTCCATACCCAACTCGGGATATTCAACACACTCAATCGACTTGATGCTGGACTGCGAGAGTACTGCAGCCACGCCACCGATGGAGCCGAGGTAGAAGCCGCCATGCTTCTGGCAGGCATCTGTAACAGCCTGCGAACGGTTACCCTTGGCAATCATCACGAGGCTGGCACCCAGGCTCTGGAACTCGTCCACGTATGGATCCATGCGGTTGGCCGTCGTCGGGCCCATCGAACCACAAGGATAGCCTGCGGGCGTCTTGGCTGGACCAGCGTAGAGGACAGGATAGTCCTTGAAGTACTGAGGCATCGGCTCGCCGGCGTCGATGCGTGCTTTCAGCTTGGCGTGAGCGATGTCGCGGGCCACGATGATGGTGCCCTTCAAGTTGACACGTGTGCTGACGGGATACTTAGTCAGTTCCTTGCGCACGGCGTCGATGCCCTGATTCAGGTCGATGACGATGGTGTTCTTACCTTCGCCGGCCTTAGCGAATTCAGCAGGAATCAGCTCTGCGGGATTGCTGTCCATCTTCTCCAGCCAGATACCGTCGCGGTTGATCTTTGCCTTGATATTGCGGTCTGCCGAACAGCTGACGCCCATACCGATGGGGCAGCTGGCACCGTGACGTGGCAGGCGGATAACACGGATATCGTGAGCCACATATTTGCCGCCGAACTGAGCTCCCAGTCCGATGTTGTGAGCCTCCTTCAGCAGTTTCTTCTCGAGGTCGATATCGCGGAAGGCGCGACCCGTCTCGTCACCCGTTGTGGGCAGACTGTCGTAGTACTTGATTGAAGCCAGCTTCACCGTCAGCAGGTTCTTCTCTGCGCTGGTGCCGCCAATGACAAACGCGATGTGGTAGGGCGGGCAAGCAGCCGTGCCGAGGCTCTTCATCTTCTCCACGAGGAACGGAATCAACGTACCCTCGTTCTGGATGGTTGCCTTGGTCATCGGATAGAAATAGGTCTTGTTGGCCGAGCCGCCACCCTTGGCCACCATCACGAAGCGGTATTCCGCACCCTCCGTAGCCTCGATGTCAATCTGTGCAGGCAGGTTGCAGCGCGTGTTCACCTCGTCGTACATATTCAGCGGGGCGTTCTGGGAGTAGCGCAGGTTGTCCTGCGTGAAGGTGTTGAAGACGCCGCGGCTGAGCGCCTCTTCGTCCTCAAAGCCTGTCCACACCTGCTGACCCTTCTCGCCATGAATGATGGCGGTGCCGGTATCCTGACAGAAGGGCAAGATGCCCTTAGCTGCCACCTCGGCATTGCGCAGGAACTGCAGCGCGACATACTTGTCATTCTCGCTGGCCTCGGGGTCGTTGAGGATGGCAGCCACCTGCAGGTTATGCTCGCGGCGCAGCATGAATTCCACATCGTGGAACGCCTGCTGAGCCAGCAGCGTGAGCGCTTCGGGGGAGACCTTGACAATCTCCTTGCCCTCGAATTCGGAAAGGGTTACGCCCTCCTTGGTGAGGAGGCGATATTCAGTCTTGTCTTCGCCCAGCTGGAACATAGGGGCGTACTTGAAATCGGGAGTATTAGCCATAATTGTATCGTTTTTCGGTTATTTGGCCACAAAGATAGCCTATTTCCACCAATGCACAAAATAAATCCCCCAAAAACTGACAATTCCCGCCTCCAAGCTTCTTGTACCCTATGATTTACTTGTGATTTCAACCGCACCTTAACCGCAGGGTAATCGCAGGGTAACCGCAGGGCAGTCACAGAGTCATCCAACACCTTCTTTTATCATCACCTTACGACCATTCCCGATTGCAACAATGTGCCATCAGCTGCCTGCCCATTGGTTTCAACACAGATTTGCGTTTTCTGGCTGTTGTTGTAGAGTGTGATGTGCGCCTGACCGTTGTCATCAAGTTGCAAGTCCGGATTCCAATAGAGGGTACGGCGATAGTCCTTCTGTCCTTCCTTGGGTGGATTGCGCTGGTAGTCGGGGTGATAGTAATCCTCTGCGATGCTGAATCCTTGAAGGACATAGCGGCGGTCGCGATATGTCGTCCTCTGACCTGCGTTGGGTAATAATTGGAGGTTCACGACAGCATTCTCGACATTGTCCTCAGTGATGCGCGTATTATCATCGTAACGCGGACAGAAATCGGTATATATTTTTACCTTATCCAGATTGCTCAGTTGGTTGTAGCTGTCTATTTGATAGTTCCTAAATGAAAAGGAGACATTCCTGTCATCATAGCGGGGTTGCAATAAGTAGGCGTTGTAGGTGTTCATGTCACCCAGATAGCAGCGTGCAATACCGTTAATGAAATGGATGCGTCCGCCATACCATGCCGCAGAAAGGCCTGCGTCGCAGATGTCATTGAATGCCTGATAGGCATCCACGACATAGGCGGGTTTGGAGGCATCAAAGCGGCGCTGACCACTGTGACGTGCCCGAATGGTGATGGCCTGCATGCCTGTCTCAAAGAGCGTTGAATTGAACTGTGATTGCAATGAGTCTTTTTTAGGCATGCTGCGATAATGAGTCTGGGCATAGTGGTAAGGCTTTGTGAAACGTGGATAGAATGGTTCTAAACGAACATAGGACTCCGCCTCGGCCTTCTCGTCCATCTCAATCCAAGTGTGCGGCTTGCCTTTCTTCCAGCGAGTGGTGTCACTGGCCGCGAGATAGAGCAGACACTCCTCATTGAAATAGGGAGCCTGAATCTTGAAATGCCCGTTATCCGTAGTGACATCTCCCTGAAGGGGCTTATTCCCCGGCTGCGCAAACTCAGCGTGGACCAACACATCATTCTTTAATGTGCTGCTCTTGCCCGCGAAGCGGAAAGACGCGATATTATTCCTCATCCGATAACTACCTGCCGGGGAGTTATTCTCATTATCGTAGGTCTGTGCGATGATAGTCTCTATGACCTCTCCTTGTTTCAGCCCAAGATAATTCAAGTAAGTTGACAGACTATCTCCTTCAGTGGCTGTCATGATAGCTTTGCGGAATATGTCACCATCAGTAATCTTCTTGGTAAGAAAACTTTCCATTGCATAAGGAGTCGGTACATACATAAACCTACTTCCAGCCATGAATTCCACACCGAATTCTTTTACAATTTCAGGCATCTCACATACGGGTGGACTAACATCATCCTGCAAGCCGGTTGGCTCATAATTATAGACCGTGCCCCGTAAGACTTGGGTGGGATTCTCTGCGGGTTGGGTTATCTCCCATGCACCTTTAACGGCCATCTCCCGCCAATTAAAGCGTCGCCAGCCCTGTGTCATCATCAGTAGGTCGAGGGCGCGGCGGTGTTCCTCATCGTCCTTCTCGAAGAAGTAGTCGGGTTGCGGCACGAAGCCCTTAATCTCGCTGGAAAGCAGCATCTCAGTTAGGATGTTGCCGGAATCAAAAACATAGTCCTGATGAACGGCATCGCGCACAGACAATGAGACAGACGTCTCTGGACACGCCCCCTTCACATCCAGGTCTATACGCTCAAATGGTTTATACTGCTCCTTGATCCCGCTTACCGTTATTGCG
>JAILQO010000006.1 GCA_024698925.1 Bacteroidaceae bacterium
CTCGTTCATCGCGAAATCTATCCAGAGGTTCCACCCCGCGTAGAGTATTCCCTGACCGACATCGGCAAGTCGCTCATGCCAACCCTCACCGCTCTGATAGCCTGGGGCAAGGAACATTTCAGCGATGTGGTGACGGATTAAATCACTGATGAAAGTTTGAATCTTAGAATCATTAGTGTCCCGTTAAAATGGGACGAGTTTAAATATTAATCAAATAGCCCCGGAATGAGGGGACAAAATTGATCTTTGACATCGTTGAAATTAGTCTTATCGAACAGATCTCGCAAGTGAGTTTTGTCTGTCAATGAGATGCTAAGAATCTGCAAGACCTCATAGGTCGATCGTTCCAATCGCATATCATGTTGGACAATAGCCACGAGACAGTATGTAATGATAGCCACACTGATTTGTATGCGTACAGCATTCTCCGTCGTACCCCAAAACCTCTTAATCTTTAGATGCTGTTTGAGCCATTTGAAGAATAGTTCTACCAGCCATCTTTTCTTATAGAGATTTGCGACATCCAATGCGGAAAGATGCTTTGCATTCGTCAGGAAAGTGAACTCACGGTCGTCTTCCTCGTCATAGTAGCGAATGAGTCTGAATGACTCTGGATACTTCTTTTCCGAGAGATAACCAGTCAGTTTTATTTCTGCATCAGTCAGCACGTTTTTAGGCATTCTTCGCTTCCATTTGACTATCTTGTACTTCAGGTTCGTCTTGGCTCTGACAACAAAGAAAGACTCTGTAAAGTGTATTCTGTAGAGTTCCTTAAATGAGTCGTAAGCCCTATCGAATACGTAGTAAGCATTTGGCTCACAGGAAATTGAAGACATTGCCGTTGAATCATGCTTAGATGCTATGGTCACAGTATAGAAGGCTGGAACCTGAGCCTCAATGTCATATAAGACATGGGCTTTGATGCCTCCCTTCTTTCTTCGAAACTTCGCCCATGGGAATGTTGCCAGACACAACGGGATAGTAGTTGAATCAAAGGCATATTTCTTTCCAGGGATATCCAAGATGTTGGTCGTTCGCTTCTCGCAGGCTTCCTTCATCATATAGAAAGCGAAGTCCTCGAAGATCCTGTAGTCACGATTCTGATTTGCTGACGCAAGAGTCGTTTTGGCGATAGGCTCACGGCCTAATCCAAGATGGTATTGCTTGGCCCGATGTGCTTCAAAAGCCACAATCAGATCACGAAGACTCTCACGATTACTCAGTTGGCCGAACATCATCGCAAGCAGCTGGTTCCAACAGGTGAAGTGTTTCACGTAGCGATTGCCATCATACTTGCGAACGTAGTTGTTAAACTGAGTCCTGTTCAGAAAAGCGGTAAGTTGAGCAAAAACGTATTTGTCCTGGAACATAGCAGTCAATAGTATTTGGCTGCAAAGTTACAAAATCAAGTCCGTTTCATTTCAAAAACCTGCTTAATTGACTGTATTTCAATTATTTCAAAGAGCGATTAGTCCACTTTAACGGGACAGTAGTGGATGTTCTTGGCTTTCTCGATAAAACCTACAACAGTAGCAATCTCAGCTTTCAGACGTGGGATATCTATCTCTTCTGCATCAAAGAGGTCTTCGTCATCCTCAGGTGGTAACTCTTCATAATCTTCCAAGTTCCACTCGTCTTCATCAATAAGGTCATACACATCGAAGCGTTCCTGCTTTTCGTTTTTCAGCATACGCTCTAAACGTTCCTTGATATGCTCCAGCGTGAACACCAAAGCGTAGGTTGAAGAAGCTAGAATCTTGCGAACAATCATTGTAGTGAGTTTGCGCTGGGCTGCTGGCACACTATAGATGTCCTTGCGACGCAGGAAGTCACTTATCTCCTGATAAAGGACTTGTTCCTCGTCCGTGGCCTTGAACTTCTGAGTCAGTGGCAGACGATGGGTATAGTTGATGTATTCTCGCACATCCTTGCGAAGGGTGCGTGTATAGAGTTTCTGTATACGCTGACGTAACTCCTGCAGGTTCTCACCTTTGCCATATTGTTTGCGGAAGGACTTCTCGCTGCCAAACAAACGGTCATCAATGATGCTGGTCAAGCCATACAATTCCATCAACGAGTTCTGGAAAGGCGTCGCAGTCAATAAGAGCTTGCGAACACCCGTCAAAGCATCACGTACTTCTGCTGATGTTCTTGCAGAAGAACGATAGACGTTACGCATCTTATGGGCTTCATCGATGACTGCCAAATCGAAGGCGTGAAGCAGAATGTGCTCCTTATGCTTGGCAGCAAAGTTATAGCTACAGATGATGGCTCGCTTGGGACTCAATGGATTCTTGCCCTCACGCTGATAGGCGTTATAATTCTTTGTATCGAGTATCTCGCTGGGGATGCCAAACTTGTCGAGCAATTCTGCTTCCCATTGCTTGCGTAGGGAGGCTGGACAGACAATGATGATCTTTCGCTTACCTGTGGCCCAGTACTGGCATATCACCAAACCTGCCTCAATGGTTTTTCCAAGGCCCACCTCGTCTGCTAGCACCACACCCTTTGACAGCGGACTACTAAAGGCAAACAGAGCCGCATCAATCTGATGAGGATTGATGTCAACCGTAGAACTCAACAGCGATTGCGACAAAGAGCCGAGGTCGCCGTTGGCTTGCTGCTGAGTGAGCAGAGCCGCATAGTATCGTGCGTGAAAACGTGTAATGCCTGTCGCCATTCTCTCTTTTTGAAGCAACAGACTATATCTTCAGGTTTGCTTACGGGTAAATACTAAGAGACCTCAGGACACAAAAGAAGCGCGAGTCATGGCTCTTCTCTTGAATAAATAGCTGATGCTATTGTTAGTTTCCAATAAGATTAATCAGGCGCCTCCGCTGAGGCTGAAATCGCTTCAAAGAAGCGTTTCGTGCCCAATCACGCCACAAATGTAGGGATAAATTTGATTCGCACAAAGAAAAAACGGCAAAAAAGAGGAAAAATATTTGGAAGATAAGAGGAAAAGGCATACCTTTGCAGCGTCAGAACATTAGTTTTGACTACGCCGCTGAGTGCGGGGAGTAAGGCTTGATCGATACTGCTCCACTTAAAAGTCACCTCTAATGGTGGCTTTTATTTTTCATATTTCTTTCTAAAAAAACGGTTAAATCTTGGGGCATCAACCTGCCATCTTGAAACGGAGATGGCTTTCTTCCCTTTAAAAATCAGCACTTCAACAGCTTGCTTGTTGGCTTCAAAATACGCTTTGATTTCAGATGACAGCAAACGTGCATTGTAGTCTGTTGTCATATTCAGTAACACACGGTTTGTTTGCCCTATCGAATCAAGCAATTGTGTACCAACAGAACCTTTACCATAAACTGTTTTCAAATCGTAGAGGCCGAGGATTCCTTTCTTTTCAAATATGAAATCGGCAGTTCGACTATTCCTCGGATTAGGCAGTATATAGACACGATAGCCATGCTCGACAGCCTTGCGAGCTGCATTAATCAGGTTGTCGAAGTCATCACTCGTTTCACTTATTGCGCTATAAATACCTGAGTCGCCTTCTACAGGATGGAACTCACCACAGTAGATTATCTGTTTCAGCTGGTTTATAAACTGGGCACCTTTCAGATTGTGTAGCTCCTGCAACTCAATAGCAAACCCTCTCCAGAGGGCCTCCGCAGCCATCATCCCTGAACCATCTTCCTCGAACGGCCCATATTCAATGATTGTATCTTCAAAGATTGTCGTTGTCATACTATGTGCAAAGATACAAATAAATATCGATAAGACTGCCAATCCAAGCCATATTTACACATTATTAAGAAAAGGCGAAAAAAGTTCACTTCACCTTGATGATGTCGCGTATGTCTGTGGTGTAGAAGGGGGAACGGCGATCGTGCAGGATGCTGTTGCGGAAAGTGAGGGCTTTGCCGGTAGTGGGGTCGAGGGTGCGCAGGGCTTGTGCCACCTGCAGGGATTCCTCGCCGTGCTTGCGATTGATGGTATCGGCAACGGCAGACAGGCGCATCATCTTCTCTTTCAGCACGGGTGGTATGTCAAGGAAATTGGTCTGTAGCTCACTGTCAGGCACGATGCCGCTGACGATCACGCCAGCGCGCTTCCAATATAGGTCCGGCCCACTCCCAGCCCCTCCCCAAGGGAGGGGAGATTGTTGGCGATTAGTAGTTGCGGCGGCGGCTGCGACGCAGGCTTCCATCGCCTTCATGGCGGCGGTGATAATCTCAGGGTCGGAGCTGGCGGGTGCGGGCAGACAGACGGTGCGGGCCAAGGCGGCCTGGCTCAGATCCTCGCGGAAGGGGTTGGTGGAGACGAAGACCATCACGTACTGCGCCATGCTGTGCTGCTGACGGAGCTTCTGCGCACAACGGGCGGCAAAGCCTGCAATGGGGGTGCGCAGGTCGTCCGGCGAGCTGATCATCTTGGGGAAGCTGCGGCTGGTGCAGATGGTCTGCTTGCGGGTCAGGTTGTCCAGCGCGATGCAGTCCTGACCCTGCAGCTCCATCCAAGTGCGCAGACCCGTGACAGTCATCGTGCGGCGCACATACTCGGCAGGCAGGCGCGTGAAATCCAAAGCGGTCTGCACGCCAACGGCATCCAGCCGCGCGACGCTGCGGTGTCCGATGCCCCACACATCAGCTACAGGGAACAGGGAGAGGGCTTTCGTGCGCTGGGCCTCGTTGCCGATCACGCAACATTTGTTGTAAGCGGGATAGCGCTTGGCAAACTTGCTGGCCATCTTGGCCAGCGTCTTCGTGGGTGCAATGCCGATGCTCACAGGCATTCCCGTCCACTGGCGTACCTTGGCGGCAAGGGCCTCGCCCCACGCCTTGAAGCTCGTCGAGGACAGCCAGAGGGGTGCGTCCTCAAGCATCAGGAAGGCCTCGTCAATACTATAGACGAAGATGTCCGGAGCGCTGGCGCGGAGGATATTCATCACGCGGCGGGACATATCGCCGTAGAGCGTGTAGTTGCTGCTCAGGGCGTGAATCTCCTGACCCGGAAAGCGCTCGGCCAACTGGAAGAACGGCATACCCTCGGGGATGCCCAGCGCCTTGGCCTCGGGACTGCGGGCTACGATGCAGCCATCGTTGTTCGAGAGAACCACGACGGCTTTGCCTTCCAGCGACGGATTGAAAACGCGCTCGCAGGAGACATAACAGTTGTCACAATCTACCAAAGCGTACATCATTGCGGTGCAAAAATAGGCAAAAGTTTCAAGTTTCAGGTTTCAAGTTCCAAGTTTTTGCTATTTTTTCCCTACTTTTGCACCGCAAATAAGAACATGATTCACATGAATGAGGTACAAATTCTAACGGTTGAGATAGGCGAGGAGGTTAAGTTGCCCTATTATCCAGAGGGTATCCGTGCCGGATTTCCGTCGCCTGCGACGGACTATGAGGAGGAAAGCTTAGACCTGAGCAAAGAACTGATCAAGCATCGCGAGGCCACTTTCTTCGCTCGCGTAGTGGGGGATTCGATGATTGATGCGGGGTTCCATCCTGGCGACATTGTCGTGGTGGACAAGTCGCTGGAACCACAGCAGGGCGACATCGTAGTGGCATGGGTGGCAGGCGAAGACGGATTCACAATCAAGGAGTTAGACCTCAGCAAGAAGAGCGAGGGCATCGTGCGTCTGGTACCTCATAACACAGCCTACGAGCCCATCATCATCACCCCGGAACAGAAGAGCATCATCTGGGGCGTAGTGACCTATTGTGTCCACCAGAGTTCAAGAATCAGATAAATCGGAATTTACCATTCACATTATATAAGAGAATGTAAATTCGTATTTTAGGGAAAAGATAAATCGGATAAATTTAACGCATCAAATAAATATTTCATTATGACAAAAATAGGTATTATTCGTTGTATGCAGACTGAGGACTATTGTCCTGGCACTGCAGATTTTATGGCCATCAGGAGTAAGCGAGGCTCATTTGCTGAA
>JAILQO010000010.1 GCA_024698925.1 Bacteroidaceae bacterium
CGCAATAACGGTAAGCGGGATCAAGGAGCAGTATAAACCATTTGAGCGTATAGACCTGGATGTGAAGGGGGCGTGTCCAGAGACGTCTGTCTCATTGTCTGTGCGCGATGCCGTTCATCAGGACTATGTTTTTGATTCCGGTAATATCCTGACCGAGATGCTGCTGAGCAGTGAGATTAAGGGCTTCGTGCCACAGCCTGAATACTTCTTCGAGGCAGATGATGAGGAACACCGCCGCGCCCTCGACCTGCTGATGATGACTCAGGGCTGGCGACGCTTCAACTGGCAGGAGGAAGCCGTCCAGGGTCGGTTTGAGTTGACACATCCGGCCGAGCTTTCGCCGATTGTTACAGGGAGCGTGCATGACTTTAACGCCCCTTTAATGGGCGATGGGACTCAAACTCGTATAGATGGTAGCATAGACGGAAACGACTGGATGACAACCCGCGATTTCATACATGATGACTACACCGTCCTTTCAACAGAATCTAGGGACTATAACAAAGGCAAGCGCGTGCAACGGGAACAAGAGAAATATCGTTATAACAGATATGGCAATCTTAAGCGTGAAGTACGTGTACATGCAGAGTTTGTTCAACCTTTTGACCAGAAGAACAGTCTCATAGGTGAAGTTGAGACGAAGCGTGGTTGCTTCACGATACAAGTCCCAAATTTCTATGGCGACTGTTTATTCTATATTGATGCCAGCGATACGACGAAATGGAAACGCAAGTGGGAAGGCTTCCGCAGGAAGAAGAAACACCAATGGATTCAGATGCAGGACTGGGAATTCGAGCGTTTCCCGAAAGACCCCGAATTCTATGTGCGTTTGAATTGGCCTTATCCGCGATTCATCAAGCCCTACACCTATTATCAGGTCCACTTGGCCCGGATGCGTGATACTACTTATCAGTCCCCCCGTTTGCTTACAGATGGCACACACTTGCTTGATCAGGTAACGGTTCGTGCCCGTTACAGTGGACTACGTAGCATAGATTTTTCGAAGCCAGCTTATGTCATTGATGCGTATGAAGGTACGAATATGGCCATGGATGCAGGACTTCTCACGAGATACTCAAGCTATTATTATAACGATAATGAGACAAACGAAATCTCAAGATCTGTTGTTAATACACTAATTGCAGATATGGGGATGGAAAGGAGTTTTAAGTTTGCCATCTACTACGATAAGATAAAGGTATATGAAGATGATCCAAACAAGAAGATGTCTTGGGAAAATACTACCTACCCAGCACCTGGCGAAAAGCGCAGGTGGGGACGATTAGAGTATCTGGACAAGATATATGTTTATACTGATTATAGTCCCCGTCGTGAGGGTGATGTGCGTTATGAACAATCCAACCAACCCAGTGTGGAAGTGAGTTTACGGCAGTTCGGTGATGGTACTCGGCGTGTGACCTACTTGAACCGTCGCTATGTCCTCAAGGGCTTTGCGTATCTTGAAGATTTTTATCATCCAGACTACCAGCGCAATCCACCCACGGATGGGCAGAAGGATTATCGCCGCACCCTCTACTGGAATCCGGACTTGAAACTTGATGCCAACGGTCAGGCGCACATCACACTCTACAACAACAGCCAGAAAACGCAAATCTGTGTTGAAACCAATGGGCAGGCAGCTGATGGCACATTGTTGCAATCGGGAATGGTCGTAAGGTGATGATAAAATAAAGGTGCTGGATTGCCTTGGGACTGCCTTGGGACTGACCTGGGACTACCCTGCGATTACCCTGCGGTTAAGGTGCGGTTGAAATAGCAATGGGAGATGCTACTTGGCAGCGGTCTGCTGCAGCTTCAAGCGTGCAGGCTTCAGACCTGGGGCCGTAGCGGTGAGGGTGACGGTGGAGGGCTGGCGTCCAGCACGCAAGATAGCTAGGGCTCGGCCCTCGTAGAGGCGGCGGTGGTTCACGAGTTGCGTCAGCTCATCGCTGTAATGGTCGCCGGAGGAGACTGCCAAAAGTGATGCGTCGCCTGTGACAGTGAAGGTGATGTCATCGGTGGCGGTGGGGACTAAGCGCCCTTTCTTGTCGATGGCTTCCACACGGACATGTGATAAATCAAGGCCGTTGGCCTCCCATTTTTCATTTTTCACTCTTTCATTTTTCACTCTTTCATTTTTCACTCCCGCATCAGCCACCAGACGCAGTGCGACGGCTGGGCCTGCCGTCTCTTCGCGGTGGCGGGCTACGATTTTGCCGCCAGTACGGGCAATGGCCTCGATATAACCGGGCTCGTAGTTGAAGCGGTCCCAGCGGATCTGGTTGCGCACCCTGGGATTGGTGCGGTCATTCGGCTTGCGCCCCAGACTCTTGCCGTTCATGATGAGTTCTACCTCGTCCGCATTGGTGTAAATGGTGAGGTTCAGTGCTTCGCCAGGTGTGCGCGTCCAATGGTCGGTGAGGCGGCGGATGCGCTGCTTGACGCCGTTCCATTCAATGTCCTGGCTCTGCTCCTGGAAGCAAAGGCGCACAGTGGGTTCATCGGAGAAGATACTCTTGGCCAGATAGGCATTGGGCTTCGTGGTGAGGTCGATGTAGAATACGCCTTGAGCCCAGCCCTTGGCGGGCCAGCCCTGACTCTCACCCAAATAGTCGATGGCTCCCCAATAGGCAAGACCGATGACCTTGGAAAGGTCCATCTCGTAGTAGTTGGGGCCCATCGCAGCTGTGGTAGCCTCACTCTGGTAGAACATCATCCACGGGAACTTCTGCCCGTCGCCGGGGAAATACATATACCTATAATTATAGGCGGCGATGTCGGTCTCCATTACCAACGGCGCGGGCAGCGAATCGGTCTCGAGAGAACGGCCGCGTGGGTGCATGGCGACAGTCACGAGGCGTGTGTCATCGTAGCGCCGCAGCAGCTGCTTCTGCATGCGATAAGGTGTCACACCCCAGTCGGCATAGGGGATGTTCCAGTAGGTCTGCAGCTCGTTGCCGAGGCTCCAGAAGACGATGCTGGGGTGGTTGCGGTCGCGCGTAATCCACTCGGGGATGTCGTGCTGCCACAACTCGGTCCACTCCGCACGGCCACCACAGTATTGCGTCAGCCATTTATCATAGAGCTCATCTACGACAAGGATGCCCAGCGAGTCACACAGATCCAGCAGGCTCTCGCTGTAGGGATTATGGGAGGTTCTGATATGATTGAAACCAAACTCCTTCAGCAGGCGTAGGCGCTTCTCGATGGCGCGCGGAAAGGCAGCAGCGCCTAAAGCACCGAGGGTATGGTGGTTGGCAATGCCCTTGAGAATGACCTTACGTCCGTTCAGTTTCATGCCAAAGGCGGGTGAGAACTCCAGTTGGCGCACACCAAAGCGCTCGCTGACACAATCGGCCACGTCGCTGCCACGATAGACCGTTACCTCAGCGGTATAGAGATACGGGTCGTCCACGTCCCAACGGTGGGCATCGGGAATCTGGATGGCAGGTAGTTGGTATTCGCGCTGACGCTGGTTGGCGCGGAAGGGCTCGTCGGTTTTCTGCTCTGCCACAACGCGTCCATCGCGGTCTAAGATGCGGATACCAAAGGTAAGGGTCTTGCCTGCGGCTCCCAGACGGTTGACTTCTGCCGTGATGGTGACGCTGTCCGTGCCGTTGGTGATGATGCGGAGCGGATGGCGCGTGAAATAGATTTCGGGGTTGGTTGTGACGAGGTGCACGTCGCGATAGAGGCCGGCACCTGTGTACCAACGGCTGTTGTTGGCATTGCGACTGTCTGCACGCACGGCCAATACGTTGGGCTCACCCCACTTTAATAGTTTGGTGATATCCGCCTCGAAACCTAAGTAACCATAGTCCGTTTTACCGATGAAATGGCCATTTATGTAAGCATCGCCTACATAGAGAATACCTTCGAAGTCCAGGAGTACACGTCTCCCTCGCCAGGCCTCGTCGGGCGTAAACGTCTTGCGGTACCAACCGATACCCATTTCCTTGAAGCCGCGCGGTGAGAGACGGCTGCGGATGTTGGCGCCAGGGTCGCTGGTGTCTGGCCGTTCATCATCGCCTGGAGTGACCCACGGCTGCTCAATCTGGAAATCATGGGGAAGATCAACGGAGCGCCAGTCGGCATCCGAAGTAGCCGGCTGCTCAGCTCCAACCAAGTCGCCGGCATGGAATTTCCATCCGAAATTGAAGAGCGTGGACGTTCGGGGCTGCAACGCAGACAGCAAAAGCACGAAGGCGGTGAGAAAAGTATTCATTGTGGCCTGTTTTTGGGGGTGAATAATAACTAAACGTCATGATTTGCGGGCAAAGATAGTGATTTTCTTCCTGTATTCGCACATTCATCGAAGAAAAAGCTTAACTTTGCGCTCACTAAGACACTAAATATGTTAACTAACGAAGAAATACAAGAGATTTCAGCCCTGCTGCACCAACAAGTGGTGCCTGCAATTGGCTGTACGGAGCCGATGGCTGTAGCATTGGCTGTGGCCCGAGCTACGGAACTGTTGAACGCGAAGCTCGCGACGTGCAATCGAGTCGTGCCCGAGCGCATCGAACTCCATCTGAGTGCAAACATCCTGAAGAATGCGATGGGTGTGGGTATTCCGGGTACGGGAGGCATGATCGGTTTGCCTATCGCCGTAGCTTTGGGCGCAATCGGTGGTAAGTCATGTCTCGGTCTGGAAGTCTTGCGCGATTGTACGGATGCACACCTTGCCGCTGCCAAGCGTTATAAAGACGAGGATCATATTCACATTGCGTTGGAGGAGGACGACCCCGACAAACTCTTTATCCATGTCTGTGTCGAGGCGCAGGGCAAACAGGCTGAGGCTTGCATCAAGGGAGGTCATACCCATTTTATCGATGAAACCGCCACTTCTTGCGCACAAGAAGAAGCCTGTACGCAGGAAGAAGCGATTTCGTTGACGCTCCATAAAGTCTATGAATATGCCACCACAATGCCCCTCACGGATCTCAATTTCATTCTTGAGGCCAAGCGCCTGAACGAGGCGGCTGCAGAAGAGGGCTTACGCGAGAACTACGGTCATCAGCTGGGCAAGACCATGTGTAGTCCGTTGGGACGCGGCATCATGGGCGACAGCATCTTCTCCAAGGTGCTTTCCGTTACCTCCTGCGCCTGCGATGCTCGTATGGCGGGTGCCAAGATACCCGTGATGAGCAATAGCGGAAGCGGCAATCAAGGCATCTGTGCGACAATGCCCGTCGTAGTCTTTGCGCGCGAGAATCATAATACGGAGGAAGAACTCATCCGCGCGCTCACCCTCTCACACCTCACGGCTATCTATATCAAGCAGTCGTTGGGCACTCTCTCCGCACTTTGCGGCTGTGTCGTAGCCAGCACAGGTAGCAGCGTAGGTATCACCTATCTGATGGGAGGAACCTACGACCAGATCAGCTACTCCGTGAAAAACATGATCGCCAATCTCACGGGCATGATCTGTGACGGTGCCAAACCTTCATGTGCACTGAAACTGACCACAGGCGTCAGCACCGCCGTGATGAGTGCAATGCTGGCCATTCAGAACAAGAATGTTACGTCTGCTGAAGGTATTATCGACGACGATGTGGACCGCAGTATCCATAACCTCACTGCGATTGGTAGTCGAGGTATGGATGAGACAGACCGCTTCGTGCTCGATATTATGACACACAAATAACTATTTGCGCTTCCACGTTTGGGTGCTATGGAAGATGCCAAGGAAACCTCTTACTTTAAGGTTTTTGCCATCAAGCCAGATGCTGCAGTTGTAGGTCTTGCCGCTCTTGGGATCATAGACCTTGCCGCCCTCATATTTGTCACCTTTCTTGGTGAGCCCACTGAGAAGGTTGACGCCTATGAGTTTGCGGCTTTGGAGTGCTGCATCGGGGTTGTGAGTATCCTTGGTCTCAGGGCCTTGTTTGAGCCAAATGAGCTTGCCATAGACTTTGCCGTTGTTCTCGTAGATCTCCACATTACCGTCGCCAGCTTCGGTGACCCATTTACCAAAAACGTCCTGTGAATAGGCGGTCATTGAGATGACAGCGAGTGTCATCATAAGGATGATTTTTTTCATAACGCTATTGTGCTATTATGGATTAACGTCTGTGTCAGGTGTTGACGCTGCAAATGTAGTGATAAATGGTGGCTTGTTGACAATGAAATGACAGTTTTTTATCGTAAAGAGTCCAAAGTGTCATAAAAAGAGTCAAAACCGTAAAGCCCATCGCGGTGTCACGCAAATGTGAGATGATCGTCGTGGGCATCGACGTTGATGGGCTTGTCGCGACTGACAGCGCCTGCAAGAATAGCCTTTGAGAGGTCATTGAGCAGCAAGCGTTGGATGGCACGCTTCACGGGACGGGCACCGAACTCTGGGTCGTAGCCTTCGCGTGTCAGCAAGTCGATGGCGGCATCACTGAGTGAGAGTGTGATACCATTCTCGCCAAGCATCTTTTGTACGGAAGCCACCTGCAATTGAACCACCTGACGGATTTCAGTTTGCGTCAAAGGTTCGAACATGATGGTCTCGTCAATACGATTCAAGAACTCGGGCCGGATGGTGCGCTTAAGCTGTTCAAGCACTGTCTTCTTAGTCTCTTCAATGACAGCTTCTCGATTGATGGCGGGCAAACCGGCTTCAACGCTTCCATTGGCTGGAGAATTGAGTTTCGCGAACTGTTCCCGAATGTATTCGCTGCCTAAGTTCGACGTGAGGATAATGATGGTGTTCTTGAAGTTGACGGTTCGACCCTTGTTGTCGGTCAGACGACCGTCGTCAAGTACTTGTAACAGCGTATTGAATACGTCTGGGTGTGCCTTCTCAATCTCATCAAACAGTACAACGCTATAGGGCTTACGTCGTACGGCCTCTGTGAGCTGCCCCCCCTCGTCGTAACCTACGTATCCCGGAGGCGCACCAATGAGTCGGCTGACGCTGTGTTTCTCCTGATACTCGCTCATATCGATACGCGTCATCATTGTCTCGTCGTCGAATAAGAATTCCGCAAGCGCTTTGGCCAACTCCGTCTTACCGACACCTGTAGTGCCGAGGAAGATGAAGGAACCGATGGGGCGTTTGGGATCTTGGAGTCCTGCCCGCGAGCGGCGTACGGCATCGGCTACGGCGCGAATGGCCTCGTCCTGACCGATAACCCGCTTGTGTAACTCTTCTTCCAGATGTAGCAACTTTTCGCGTTCGCTCTGCAGCATCTTTGACACAGGAATACCCGTCCAGCGGCTGACAACCTCAGCGATATCGTCGGCGGTCACTTCTTCCTTGACCATCGCCTCAGACCCTTGTGCGTTGCGAAGCTGCGCTTGAATCTCCTGAATTTCAGCCTCGAGCGCTTGCAATTTACCATATCGGATTTCGGCCACGCGACCATAGTCACCTTCGCGCTCGGCGCGGTCTGCCTCGAACTTCAGCTGTTCAATCTGCTGCTTGTTCTGCTGTATTTTGGAGAGCAGGCCCTTCTCGCCTTCCCACTTGGCCTTCATCTGCTGTTCTTGCTCTTTGAGGTCAGCAATGTCCTTGTTCAGTTGGGCAAGTTTAGCGGCGATGGAATCGCCGCCCACACTATCCGCTTCGCGGCGGATGGCCTCGCGTTCTATCTCCAACTGTTTCAGCCTTCTCGTGATTTCATCGAGCTCCTCAGGCACGCTATCACGCTCCATGCGTAGCTTGGCGGCGGCTTCATCCATCAAGTCGATGGCCTTATCAGGCAAGAAGCGGTCGGTGATGTAACGGTTAGAGAGTTCTACGGCGGCGATGATGGCATCGTCCTGAATTCGCACGCGATGGTGGTTCTCATAGCGCTCTTTCAAGCCACGCAGGATGCTGATACTGGAGAGCGTATCAGGCTCATCCACCATCACACTCTGGAAGCGTCGCTCCAATGCCTTGTCTTTCTCAAAATACTTTTGGTACTCGTCAAGTGTCGTAGCACCAATGGCACGTAGCTCGCCGCGCGCCAGGGCTGGCTTCAAGATATTGGCGGCGTCCATAGCACCTTCGCTCTTTCCTGCACCTACCAATGTGTGGATTTCATCGATGAAAAGGATGATGCGGCCTTCGCTTTTCGTCACTTCGTTGATGACGCTCTTCAGGCGTTCCTCAAACTCGCCTTTGTACTTGGCACCAGCAATCAGCGCACCCATATCAAGCGAGAAGAGTTGCTTCTCACGTAGGTTCTCAGGTACATCACCACGCAGGATTCGATGGGCAAGGCCTTCTACGATGGCTGTCTTACCCGTACCAGGCTCACCAATTAGGATGGGGTTGTTCTTCGTGCGGCGCGACAGTATCTGCAGCACACGACGGATTTCCTCGTCACGTCCGATGACGGGATCGAGCTTGCCTGCACGCGCTTCCTCTATCAGATTCCGTGCGTATTTGCTGAGACTCTGGTAGGTTTCCTCGCTTGACTGCGATTTCACCTGCTGCCCTCCACGCAGCTCGCGGATAGCCGCAGTGAGTTCTTTCTCAGTGATGCCTGCATCTTTGAGAATCTTAGCGGCAGTACAGTTGCTACCGACGAGCGCCAGCAACATGACTTCAAGGCTCACGAATTCATCGCCCTGTTTGCCTGCCAGCTCCTCTGATCGGGTAAGGATCGTATTGGTCTCACGTGCTAAATAAGGCTCGCCGCCTTCTACACGTGGATAACTCTGTAGCTGAGCCTCCAGCGCTTGGCTGACAGCTTGCTCGTTGACGGTTAACTTACGGAACAGGAACTGAACGACCTGCTGCCCCGTCTTCATGATGGCGGCAAGCAAATGTTCCGGCTCGATGGCCTGCTGCTTGCGGGCCTCGGCCATGCGCACGGCCTCCTGTATGGCCTCTTGTGCTTTGATGGTAAACTTGTCGAAATTCATAGCGGTTATTATTTTAAGTTATTTGCCTCCTTTGCCGCAAAAGATGTGCAAAGCATAGGCAAGCGGCCAAAAAGTCAGTGATTCAGACTTTTTGGCCGCTGATGGGTATGGCGTTATGGAAAAATTGGCCGCTAGAGGCTACAATGTGTTGACGAAGTCGGTGATGAGGTGGAAGAGGGGCTCGTAGCTATCAAAGCGAATGGTCTGCATATTGTCCTGTGGGGTGTGGTAAAAGGGGAAGGCATCGCCTTCCTCGTTCTCAAAAAAGATGCAGGGAACACCCCGTACGGCAAAGGGGTAGTGGTCGCTCTTCTCCTCAAGCTTGGCGCGCTTGAGGCTTTGGAAATAGCCCCCTTTACGGTTGAGTTGCTCTAAAACAGGGAGGGCCCAGGCACCAGCATCGCTGGGCTCGCAATGTAGCTGCGGGTTGTTGTCGCCTATCATATCTATATTAAATAGGTATTTCACGCGCGCGAGAGGCATGATGGGATGATCGACATACCATCGGGATCCGCGCAAGTAAGCATCCTCGCCGGAGAAGGCAATGAAATAGATGTCGAACTTTGGACGTTGAGCACTTTGTGCATAATGACGGGCAAGGGTGATGAGGGAAGCTGTGCCGGAGGCGTTGTCGTTGGCGCCAGCGTAGAAGACCTTACGACCCAGATTGCCCAGATGGTCATAATGGGCGGTGAAAATCAGGCAACTGTCATGACGCTCGCCTGTGACTTTGGCAATCACGTTGTCAGTCTCGTAATCTTTGTAAAACTGTTGGTCGATGTCTGCGCTAAGCGTCTTGGCATTTTCCGGCATAACAGACGCGAGCGTCCAGATGGTGGGCAAATCAGCGACGCGTTCGCCATAAGCCTTATAGAACTTCAGTGGCTCGTTCCATGTATAGACCATTCCGCCAATGTGGCTACTGTCGGCTTTCTGAATCCATGCGAAATCCTTGCGGTGGTTGTAGGGAAACCAGAAGTCGCAGACGATGAAAACTCCATGATTCTCTGGTCGCAAGAGATCTGCGCGGATGCGCTGGAAGTCGTAGTGCAGGGTGTCGATGTGATAAAGTTGGAATGTGCCATGTGTGGCGGGGTTGTACTCACGTACTGTAAAGTCTCTGCCAGCTTGCAACTTATGCCCATCAATGGCGACATCCATGTGTCCGGGAAAAGTGTTGATATCAAGTGTAAACGGCTGGTAGCTTACTTCATCTACACCAGCGCGTTGAAATTCCTTGATGAGGAAGCGACTGCACTTGCGAACGCCGTCGCGGGCGTAGCCACGACCTTGAAACTTTGCACTGCTGAGTTGACGGACAAGGCGTTGGTAGTAAGTTAATTCTTGGGCGGGGAGAGAAAGGGATGCGAACAAAGACAGCATCAGCAGTCCTCTGCGGAAAAGCTTGTTCATAAGGTAAAAAAAGAAATGAGGTTAATCGTTTTGGATCTGCGAAAGGAATTCCTGACGCAGTTCGGCGCGCTCGAAGGCGCCGATGTGGTGGGATGTTGTGGTGTTGGCCCCTTGTTTGGCGACGCCGCGCATCTGCATGCAGAGGTGACGGGCTTCGACCATCACCATGACACCCAGTGGATTTAAGGCTTCTTGGATGCAGTGGGCAATCTCCTGAGTCATGCGCTCCTGCACTTGCAGACGATGACTGAAGGTATCAACAATGCGGGCGAGTTTGCTCAAGCCTGTTATTTCGCCATTGGGGATATAGGCGATGTGAACTTTGCCAAAGAAGGGTAGGAGATGGTGTTCGCACAAGGAATAGAATTCAATGTCCTTGACGACTACCATGTTGTGGTACGTCTCTTTGAAGAGCGCGGAACGTAGGATGGCGATAGGGTCTTCGTCATAACCGCGTGTCAGTTCTGTCCATGCCCGTGCTACACGCTGTGGGGTTTTGACGAGTCCTTCGCGCGTGGGATCGTCTCCGAGCAATGTCAGAATCTCAGCGTAATGCGCTGCGAGCGCCTCCTCTCTTTCTTTCATTAGTATGTGACGATTATCTTGCTCTTGACAATGCTGGCTTCGCCGAAGGCTTGTGTCAATTGCATTTTGCGGAGTTGCTCAACAGCCTCCTCGCGTGTCTTGAAATCTCCGACGCGACAAATCCAGCGTGGGGAGATGAAATTGGTATAGACGTTGACCTCAGGAAAATAGGAACGTGCAAGTCCGGCCATACGGAATGCCTCGCTTTTGGACTGACGGTTATTGCCGCCAGCATAGATTTGGATACGGAAGCCAATGGCTTGTGTGCGATGAGCAAGCGTCGTGACTGCCAGCGTATCGGCATTGTTGATGTGCTGGACTTGTTGCTTGTGAGGTAAGCTCGCGTGGGACATCACACCATTGACGAGCGCCTCAATTTCAGCGTCTTGGGTCAACGTCACTGTGCCCTCACCCGCCACATTGCGGGTGAGGTGCTCAGTGAATGTTTGCTGGGCCGATGCACTCAGCGGAAATAATGTAATGAGAAGGAGTTTCCTTATTTCCATGCGTCGATAATACCCTTGAAGTCTGCGCACTTGAGGGCAGCACCACCGATGAGGCCACCATCAACGTCGGGCTTCGAGAAGATTTCCTTAGCGTTGCTGGGCTTGCAAGAACCGCCATAGAGGATGCTTACATTCTCTGCAGCAGCCTCGCCGAAGCGACCTGCAATGACGCCACGGATGAAGGCGTGCATGTCCTCTGCCTGCTCAGCTGTAGCGGTCTTACCCGTACCGATAGCCCACACGGGCTCGTAAGCGAGGATGATGTTGGAGAACTGCTCGTCAGTCAGGTCGAAGAGGCTGTCTGCCAACTGGCCACCAACAACTTCGTTCTGCTTGCCAGCTTCGCGCTCCTCAAGTACCTCACCGATGCAGAAGATAACCTTCAGACCATTGGCCAGGGCGAGGTTCACCTTCTCCTTCAGGATCTCAGCAGTCTCACCGTAATAGGCGCGACGCTCGCTGTGACCGAGGATGACATACTGAGCGCCAGTGCTTTTCACTTGAGCTGCGCTCACTTCACCGGTGTAAGCACCTTTCTCCTTGTCTGCGCAGTTCTCAGCACCAAGACCGATGACAGTGCCTTCCACGACATCGGCAACCTTTGCCAAGTGAATAAAAGGCGTGCAGATAACGACATCACAGTTGGGTTTGTCAGCTGCGAGAGCTTCTTTAAGTTCGCCTGCGAGTGCGAGGCCTTCCTGCAGGTTCAGGTTCATCTTCCAGTTGCCTGCTACAATTTTCTTTCTCATATTCTGTTGTTTTTGGGTTGAATATTTACGTTTGCGGGTGCAAAGATACTACTTTTTCGCGCGCGAAGGGTCATCAGCGGGCAAGTTTTTGCTGCTTTTTAGATATTTTTACCGCTCAGAGGCTTCCAACTCAATTAATTCTTCCTCCGAGGGTAGTTGACGGTGGCCCCATTTACCGATGATGGTGCCATTGTGAATCAGCACAATGGCGGGATTGCTGCGGGCGATGGTCTTGAGCGTCAACTCATCCATGAAGGCAAAATCATACTCTGCACCGGTCAGATCTCTCCAGCGCACGATGGCCGCTTCGTCAGAGGGCGTGAGAGCCAGAAAACGATAACCTCGCTGGCAGGCATAATCATAGATGGCATTGATTTGATCCATGTGGGCGTCATTAGAACTTTCTAGATGTGGCATTGTAAGCAGGAAAGTGTAGGACGTATCGGCAAGCACTTCCTCAACATCTGGGACTGCGTTAATGGCTGCTGCGTCAAAGGGCAACTGTTCCCAATAGAAGTCCAGTATTTCAGGTTGCTCATTGGGGTCGTCTGTCCATTGCATGGCAGAGGGTATGTGCTGGCCTATCCGGAAAGGACGGAAATCCACGAGGGGCTCGTAATAAAGACTCTCCGAGGCAAGGAGCAAACCACCGCAGATGGCAGCAATGGAGATAATCCATTGTGCTGCTTCGGAAATCAATCGCGTTAGGCGACGACGCTGAAACCACAAGGGGACCGTTATGGCTGTGACCAATAGATTTTTGCCAAAGGTCTGCCAGTTGGTCAGATTCCATGCATCACCGAAACAGCCACAGTCCGCAACGGCATCTGATATTGCCAGCCAAAGTGTCAGGGGCGTGTAGAATACCATCAGAAGAAGAATCAGCGAAATCGTGGTGCGGCGACGGATACTGAACAACAGATAAACGCCTAAACAGAACTCCAAAATGGCTAAAAAGACTGCGATGACCAAGGGGATGAAACCGATGTTGAACCAGCCATCTAAATGCATCGCAATGAGATAGTCCTGTATTTTATACTCGGTGCCGTGTGGGTCGATTAGCTTCACCAACCCAGAGAAAATAAAAATGGCGGACACGAGCAGACGGCACGTGTTCACCACAATCCATATCAGTTTATCCTTCATTCGGAAAAAGTGAGCTTGATGAGCCCAAAGACAGCGTAGTTCATCATGTCCTGATAGTTGGCATCAATTCCTTCGCTGACGAGTGTGGCGCCTCCCAACTCCTCGATTTGCTTGGTCCTGAAGATTTTCTGGAGGATGATGTCCGTATAGCTGCTGACACGCATTCCACGCCAGGCTTCATCGTAGTCATGGTTTTTACGGAGCATCAATTGCAGGGAATGCTCAGCCAAACGGTCGTACTCAACTGTTGCCTGTTCGGCAGTCATATCGTCCGGCTTTTCAGCAATGCCATGTTCCAACTGAATAAGCCCGATAATGGCGTAGTTGACGATGGCAATAAACTCAGGACGTATGCCCTCATCAACCATCGCCTCGCCCTTCATTTCGAGGGATCGAATACGATTCGCTTTGATATACAGTTGATCGGTGAGAGAGGGGATGCGCAGAATACGCCACGCAGCACCATAGTCGTGTAGCTTCTTGACGAATACTTCGCGGCATTCTTTTAAGACCGCCCGGAACTGTTCCTCTGTAGTCATAATCAAGAATACTTGATGATCTGTCCGACACGCAGCGTCGTTTTAGTCGTAATACCGTTGGCACGACAGAGTTTGGCAACTGTTGTACCATACTTTTTGGCGATGCTGGAGAGCGTCTCTCCCTGGCGTACCTTATGGTTGTGTGTGCTGCGGGTAGCGCGTGCACTGCGACTATTAGCCACTTCGCTGGAAACATAGGTGACCTCCTCGGACGTCTCTGCTAAAGCAAGGTCTGTGTCTTCTGAACGTGGAGTGCCGTCGTGCTTACCTAAAAGAGTCCCTTTCCCTCGTCCGCGGAAGACGTAGTAGTCGCCTGTCACATCTTGATTGGCAAAATCAAAGAGTTTAGAGGGATCTATGTACTCGCCCAGGAAGCGTGTCTCAAAATGCAGGTGTACACCAAAACTGCGTCCGGTGTTGCCTGCCAATCCAATTGGATCGCCTGCCTTGACGGTTTGTAATTCTTTGACGAGCTGACGTGACATGTGACCATAGACGGTCTCAAGACCGTTGGGATGGCGTAGTACCACCACATTTCCATAGCCTCCGCGCTGGAAGGTGACAACGCGCACCTTGCCGTCAAAGGCTGCACGGATGGTGTCACCATAATAGGCATTGATATCGAGCCCCTTGTGCTGACGACGGAACTTACGGCGATAACCGTAGTTGGAAGTCACCACACGGTTGTTGATAGGCATGCAGAAATGGCGCAGGTCAATTTTGTACTCGTTGGGGAGTTGGATATTGCCATACGCATTGATGAACTTATTCTCCCAGTTGGGATAAAGGTCGCCGGCGGGATTCTCGAGGTTCTCCTGTTGAAACAATCGTTGGATTTCTACACTATCGACAGCGCGCATCTTCCGGTCAACGGGAGCCTGACGTGCAATCATGTCCTGTCCCATCGCTGGGGTGAGGGCAAACGTCAGCATCAGCGCGGCTGCCATTCGTTGAATGTGATTTAGTATCATTGTCTAAAGGTCGATTGCAAAAGGGTTTAAAATTCGTCAGTGGCGTAAATGAAGTCTTGCGCACCACTACGGTAGTCAAAGATTTCTTCGGGGCGGAAGAAACGGGCCAATTCAATGGCGGCGTTTTCCACAGAATCCGAAGTGTGGACGATGTTCTGCTGATTGCTCATGGCGTAATCACCGCGGATGGTTCCGGGATCGGCGGCGCGACCGTTGGTATAGCCAGTCATGGCGCGTACTACTTGTACAGCTTCTACACCGCTAATTGCCATTGCCACGATAGGCGATGCCATCATGGAGGCTGCAAGCTTGGGGAAGAAGGGGCGATCAACGAGGTGAGAGTAATGCTCGCGGAGAATGGCTTCGTCCAACTGCATCATTTTCATGCCGGAGATGCGTAGGCCGCGGCGCTCAAAACGGTGAACTATCTCGCCAATGAGCTGACGTTGTACGCAACTGGGCTTGAGCAGGACGAGTGTCGTTTCCATATATCTTTTTGTGATTTTTAACGTTAAACTTTTAGGCCATATTCCTTATTTTCGCTGCAAATATAGGTATTAACTCTTAAACGGCCATATTTGTTAACGTTTTTTCTCATTTTAAGTGTATAATCTGCACTCTTTGGCCTTTTCTGCGCAATCTGTGCTGTCCACTAAGGCATCAATAAGGAACTATCGCCATAGCTGAGAAAGCGGAAATCATGGTCCAATGCATAGCGATAAATGTCTCTCCAACGGTCGCCCCCCACAAAGGCTGATACAAGCAGCAAAAGTGTTGATTGTGGTTGGTGGAAGTTGGTGATCATACGTTTGACAATGTGGTATTTGTAGCCAGGGACGATAATAATCTGCGTAGCAGTATGGAGCGCATCTGTGTGGTTGCGATTCATCCAATCGAGAATAGCATGAAGACAAACCATGGATGATAATTGGCCTTCATCATTCGTCATTTTGGAATCTTCAAGGTTATACGGCTCCCACTGTTTGACTTTCAGACCTTCTTCAGAGATACTTGGATTGTCAAGAATCTTCCTGCCGATGTAATAGAGAGATTCCAACGTGCGAACGCTGGTGGTCCCTACCGCAGTACAATCACCATTGTGACGTATGAGGGCCTCGATGACGGTACGTGGGACATAGATCCATTCACTATGCATCTCATGCCCCTCAATGCGCTCGCTCTTGACGGGTTTAAATGTCCCGGCTCCCACGTGGAGCGTCAACTCGGCGCGCTCAATATGGTGCTCTTGTATGGCAGACAGGACAGCAGGCGTGAAATGGAGTCCTGCTGTGGGCGCAGCCACGCTACCTTTCACCTTAGAATAAACGGTTTGGTAGGTTGTAAGGTCACTGGCTTCTGTCTGGCGATTTAAATAGGGTGGGATAGGAAGCTCTCCACAAGCGTCAAGCACTTGTGCCCAAGTGACGCTGTCGTCGTTCCATGCAAAATGGATGAGGTCGTTGTCACCTTTTGTAACGGAAAGTGTCAGTTTCTTTCCATCTACTTCTATCGTTCTAGCGAGTGACCCTTCCTTCCACTTCTTGGCATTCCCGACAAGGCAATGCCAAGTGCAGGTCTTGGCTTGCTGAAACATCAGCACATAATCGTGGGGAATGGCAGGTTCTAGGCAAAAGACCTCTATGAGAGCGCCTGTTTCCTTGCGGAAATGAAGGCGAGCCTGGATGACACGCGTGTTGTTCATCACCAGCAGTGATCCCTCCGGCAGTAGTTCTGGAAGGTCGCGGAAATGACGCTCGTGGATAGTACCATGATTGTAAATCAGTAACTTGGAGGCATCTCGTTCTGCCAAAGGGTACTTCGCAATGCGCTCGTCGGGCAGGTCGTATGCGAAGTCAGCAATCTGTATGTCTTTGGGATTCGTCATCTGATGGTTACCATTGTTGCTCCAAATCCATATTTCTGGAACGATGCATCTTCGTATGTGCAACTGCGATAACGGTGTTGCAACTCCTTGATGAGTGCTTCACGCAGGACTCCTTCGCCTTTACCATGAATGAAGACGATGCGTTGTCCTTTCTTCTTGATATGCCGATCCATCATGATGCGGAACTCCGTCAGCTGCGTATTCAGTAGTACACTGGGGGAGAGACCTTCCGTGTGGTCCAACAGGGCGTTGATGTGTAGATCCACTTCGATAATCTCTTCCTTGGCTGGTATATGATTTGGGGTAGAGAAGCGGGGATTGCGTTCTTTCTCACGTCTGGCTCGCTCTTCCTCCTTGAGGGCGCGTTTGGCAGCCTTGAGTGCTTCGCGCTCTTCTGCACGGGTACGAGGCGGTTGTGTTTCGTGTATCTCCTCCTCGGTATCGGATATGATTTCAGTTTCCTCTTGATAGTTCTCGCGAATAGCGTCCAACACCTCTTCTGCTTCCACGAACACTTGCTTAATAGGACGATCGTCACGCACGATATCATAGACTAAAGCGGGCTCACGGAAGAATGGTGAGGGCTGGAATACGTGAAGCTTATAGAACTTTACGGTATCTAAGCGCAATTCTACGCTTACCGCCGGTTTCATCATGAAAGGCTTATCTTGTTTCCATGCAATCAGTTGCACGGACAGGCGCTCCAAATCATTCAATGCCGAGCGGTCAAAAGTCTCCAGAAGCTGCTTTGTATTAGGCTCCAGCGTGCCCTGCCAACGTAAGTGCCAGGCGGCGCCTTCGTTGTTGGCAAAAGCCGTTTGAATATAATAGTTGGAGTCGTTGATGAGATATGCCTCAAAACGTGTACTCGTCAGTTCGCGTGAATCTTCTGGTACAAAGGCAAGGCAGATGTTCAGCCTGTCGCCACCTTTGCGCTCTTGCGCCTTGGGTTGATAGCTCACGGGGCGTGCCGCAGGGTCGTCATCTGCATCATCTTCTAAAAAGCGCACACGTGGTGCCGGCTCCTCTTTTTTCTTCTTGACCTCAAAGTTGTTGGCATTGGTTTCAATGACAACAACCTGTGAACGGAGCATTGGGATATCGAATCCGTCCTCATCCTCGACAAGGACGATGTCTTTCCCTTGAAAGGCCGTAATTTTACCGCCTCCAACTTCATTGAGGAAGCGTACTTTATCACCTATTTTCATCGTCTTTTTTTTTATTTTGGGCGCAAAGGTAGCACTTTTCGGTGAGAATAGCTTTGGAAACTATTACTTTTTCTCTTTTCTTACCATAATCTTATGCAAAAACACATAGCAAAAGCCGAGATTTAGTGTTTTTGAGACATTAAAAAAAGAAAAAAATGCATGTCTGGTATATCTCGTTCGCAGATTCTTCGTAACTTTGCCAGCACAAAAACGAATAATAAAATGAATCTGAAAAATGGAATATCGAATTCTTGGAAAAACGGGGCTGCGCGTGTCAGCCTTGAGCTTTGGAGCATCCTCTTTAGGTGGTGTCTTCCATACAATTGATGAGGGACGTGCCGTGGACACGGTCGCTGTAGCCCTCGAAGGCGGCATGAACCTGATTGATGTTTCGCCTTATTATGGCCACTATCGCGCGGAAAAAGTGTTGGGACGTGCTTTGCGCCAACTCCCTCGTGATAAATATATCCTTTCTACAAAGGTAGGGCGCTATGGCAAGGATGGCATTAATACGTGGGATTATAGTGGTAAGCGTGCTCAAGAAAGCGTGTATGAGAGCATGGACCGGCTGGGTGTGGAACATATCGACTTGATTCATGTCCACGACATTGAATTCCAGGCATCACTTCCAGGCGGCCTGCAGTTGGTAGTTGATGAGACGCTGCCTGCGCTCGTGGAACTGAAAGAGAAGGGCATTGTAAGTCACGTCGGTATCACAGACTTGCAGATTCCCAATCTCCGTTGGGTGATTGACCATAGTAAGGAAGGAACCGTAGAGACCGTGCTGAACTTCTGCCACTATTGCCTCTGCGATGATGCCCTGGCGGACAACCTTGACTACTTTGAATCTCATGGTATTGGTCTCATCAATGCTTCGCCGTTGTCAATGGGGTTGCTTTCCATGCGTGGTGTGCCAGATTGGCATCCGGCCCCTAAATCGCTGGTAGAGGCCTGTCGTCGTGCCGCTGAGCATTGTGCTTCCAAAGGTTATCCAATAGAGAAACTCGCCATGCAGTTCTCTGTCAGTAATCCGCGTGTGCCCTCAACGCTTTTCTCTTCTGCCAACCCCGACAATGTTCGTCGCAACCTGGAATACATTAGCGAGCCCATTGACTGGCAGCTGGTGAAGGAAGTACAAGATATTATTGGCGATCAAAAACGAGTGACATGGGCCAACTCTTAATAGACACTCACGCTCATCTCTGGCTTCGACAGGACACTCAATGGAATGGTCTAGCCATTCGCACGAAGGAAGGTAATGGCAGTCGCTCGGAATTTTTGGGTGAGGAGCGACAGATGTTGCCGCCTTTCATGATTGACGGAAAGAATACGGCAGAGGTGTTTTTGAGCAACATGGATTATGCGCAAGTGGGCGCAGCTGTTGTGGTGCAGGAATTCATTGATGGCATCCAAAACAACTATCTCCGAGAGGTACAACAGCGTTATCCAGAGCGCTTCTTCTGTTATGCGATGGTAGATTACTTGCGTGACGGTTTCTGTGATGAGGCCATTCGACTGATGACAGCCGATGACTTTCAGGGCATGGCCATTCCCGGGCACCGGCTTCTTGGGCGCAAACTGACCGACCCCGAGATGATGCAGATGTTCCGCTGGATGGAAGCAAATGACAAATATCTTAGCATTACGCTTGCCTATGGTGATCAACAGGTCTCTGAATTAAGCGAGGTAATCAGTGAATGTCCTTCACTGAAGATTGCTATCGGACATCTTGGAATGGCCGACCAACCTACCACGCCTCCTTGGGAGAATGAAAGCTGGCGCAGTCAGATTCTTTTGGCGCGCAATGAGAACGTGATGATTGAGAGCGGTGGTATTACTTGGCTATATAACACGGAGTTTTATCCATTCCCCTCGGCCATCCGGGCTATCCGAGAGGCTACAAACTTGGTAGGTATGGAAAAACTGATGTGGGGCAGCGATTATCCGCGTACCATCACCGCAATCACATATCGCATGTCCTACGACTTTGTTTCTAAATCTACCGAATTGACGGATGAAGAGAAACTCCTGTTCCTCGGTGAGAACGCCAAGCGGTTCTATGGGTTCAAGAACCTTCCAGAACTGCCTTATATAAAAAATATGAGTGAATGAGTTCAACGATATTATAAATTTTGCCTTATGAATAACTATCCTAAAATCGGCATTCGCCCAACCATCGACGGTCGTCAAGGTGGCGTCCGTGAAAGTCTCGAAGAGAAAACCATGTGCCTGGCAAAAGCTGTGGCAGAGTTGATAACTACGAACCTGCGCAATGGCGACGGCTCGCCCGTTGAATGTGTAATAGCAGATTCTACCATCGGTCGTGTGGCAGAGAGCGCAGCCTGTGCCGAGAAATTCGAGCGTGAGGGTGTAGGCTCAACCATCACCGTCACCTCATGCTGGTGTTACGGCTCCGAGACGATGGATATGAATCCGCACTATCCCAAAGCCGTGTGGGGCTTTAATGGTACAGAACGTCCTGGCGCAGTCTATTTGGCGGCCGTCCTGGCTGCTCACGCCCAAAAGGGTCTGCCTGCTTTCGGTATTTATGGACATGATGTACAGGATATTAATGATAACACCATTCCTGCCGATGTCGCTGAGAAAATTTTGCGCTTTGCCCGTGCTGCTCAGGCTGTGGCTACGATGAGGGGCAGGAGTTATCTATCGATGGGTAACACCTGCATGGGTATTGCCGGTTCTATCGTGGATGCCGACTTCCTGCAGCACTACCTGGGAATGCGCACGGAGTACGTTTCCCTCGTGGAAATTCTGCGCCGTGTGGACTTCAACATCTTCGACCCCGAGGAGTTTAAGAAGGCGATGGCTTGGGTGGAGAAATACTGCAAACCACAGGAGGGACACGACTACAACGAGGACCGTCCGCTCTTCCCTGGTACACCCATGACCACCTTCAACGGTAAGGGCAAGGGCAAGAACCGTGAGGAGAAGGATGCCGATTGGGAGTTCACCGTGAAGACGATGATGATTATCCGTGACCTGATGCACGGTAATCCGCGCCTGTTGGAGATGGGTTATAAGGAGGAAGCATTAGGCCATAATGCTCTCTTCGGCGGTGTGCAGGGGCAGCGGCAATGGACTGATTACAAGCCTAACTTTGATTTCCCCGAGTCAATGCTTTGCACCAGTTTCGACTGGAACGGCACCCGAGAGGCCGATGTCTTAGCTACTGAGAACGATTTTCTCAACGGCCTTTCCATGCTTTTTGGCCACTTGCTGACTAATCGCGGAGTGATGTTCTCGGATATTCGTACTTATTGGAGCCCGGAAGCCGTGGCGCGTGTCACTGGTACTGAACTGAGTGGTTTGGCCGCTCAAGGTTTCATTCATCTCATCAACAGCGGTGCCACCACCCTTGATGCCACAGGCGCGATGACTGATGCCGATGGTCAACCAACCATGAAAGAGCCTTGGAACATTACTGATGCCGATGCAGAAGCCTGCCTCAAGGCCACTTCGTGGATGCCTGCCGATCGCGATTACTTCCGTGGTGGTGGCTACAGCTCACATTTTGTTACTAAGGGTGGTATGCCGATGACGATGATGCGTGTGAACATGGTCGGAGGTTTAGGACCTGTCTTGCAACTCGCAGAAGGGTGGACGGTGGAACTTGATCCAACGACCCACGATATTTTGGATAAACGTACAGACCCCACATGGCCCACCACGTGGTTCGTGCCTCGCCTGGATCCGTCGAAGGATTGCTTCAAGGATGTCTATAGTGTCATGAACTGCTGGGGCGCCAATCATGGTGCCATTGCTTACGGACACATCGGTGCCGACCTCATTACGCTCTGCTCGATCCTCCGTATCCCTGTCTGTATGCATAATGTAGCAGATGCCGACGTCTTCCGCCCGGCCGCTTGGAATGCCTTCGGTATGGACAAGGAGGGTGCCGACTACCGTGCCTGCCAGAATTTCGGACCGTTATATAAATAATAAGGTATGGAAAAGAAACCGTTAGTAGAGAGGAAATACCTCATTACCTTCATACTTATTACCTCGCTTTTTGCGTTGTGGGGCTTCGCCAATGATATTACCAACCCGATGGTGGCTGCCTTTCAAACGGTGATGGAACTTTCTGCCGCCAAGGCCTCGATGATTCAGTTCGCCTTCTATGGCGGTTACGCTACGATGGCTATTCCTGCGGCCCTGTTCATTCGTCGTTACAGCTATAAGGTGGGCATCCTGATTGGTTTGGCGCTTTATGCCATTGGCGCCTTCCTTTTTATCCCGGCCGCACAGTATCAGCAGTTCTCTTTCTTCTGCATTTCGCTGTATATCCTCACCTTCGGTCTTGCGTTCCTTGAGACAACGGCCAATCCATTCATCCTTTCTTTGGGTGATAAGAGCAACTCCACGCGCCGTTTGAACCTGGCACAGGCTTTCAATCCCGTTGGCTCTCTCTCGGGTATGGCTGTTGCTTCGTTTATTGTACTCCCGCAACTGCTATCCGACAAACGTGATGCTGCCGGCCAGATAATCTTCGGCACACTTTCGGAGGCAGAGAAGGCTTCCATTCGTCTCCATGACCTTGCAGTTATTCGCGATCCCTACGTAGTGATAGGTCTTGTCGTCCTGATGATGTTTATCATTATCGGATTGACCAAGATGCCGAATGTGGCGGGCGATGGCACCAAGCTTGATGTCCGTCACACCCTCCGCCGCCTTTGGCACAACACCATCTATCGTTATGGCGTGTTAGCTCAGGTCTTCTACGTAGCAGCTCAGATCATGTGCTGGACATTCATCATCCAATATGCTGACCGCTTGGGTATTAACAAGGCAACGGCACAGATCTTCAACATTGTAGCCATGTCGCTGAACTTGAGTGGCCGTTTCATAGGCACCTTTATCATGCGTTACGTCAATACTCGTCGTTTGCTGATGATCTTTGGCATCTGCGCTTCCGCCTTTACACTTGGTGCCATCTGTCTTGATGGACGTGCAGGCCTTTACAGCCTTGTGTGCATCAGCCTCTTCATGTCCATCATGTTCCCGACCATTTATGGCATTGCATTGGAGGATGTCGAGGTTGAGGACACCACGTTAGGTGCCGCATTCCTCGTCATGGCTATCGTGGGCGGTGCTTTGATGCCTCCCTTGCAGGGTATGATTATCGACCTCGGTACCGTTGCCGGCTGGCCGGCGGTGAATGTCTCGTTCTGTCTGCCGTTCTTGTGCTTCGTCTTTATTACCATCTACGGCTATAAGACTTTCAAACACTCATTGGTTAACTCTTAATTAGTCAAGTTGAAATGGAAGGTTATCATGTAAAAGAATACCATCAGCCAGTCAAGCGCTATTGCCAGACAATGGACTTGAAGGACGATCCGGCGTTGATAGCCGAGTATCGTCGTCGCCACAGCTGTGAGGAATCTTGGAAGGAGATCCGCGACGGCATTCGCGAGGTGGGTATCCTTGAAATGGAAATCTATATTCTGGGAACACGCCTTTTCATGATCGTGGAGACGCCCCTCGACTTCGATTGGGACACAGCGATGGCCCGTCTCGCCACGTTACCGCGTCAGCAGGAGTGGGAGGACTATATGGCCATGTTCCAGCAGTGCGCCGAAGGTGCCACCAGCGATGAGAAATGGCAGATGATGGAACGTATGTTTTATCTTTATGATTGAAGGATTTATTCATAATATATATGAAAGCATTACAAATTACAGACACACATGTCTTGGAGGTCATTGACCTTCCGATGCCAGAGCCTGCTGCCGACGAGGTTCTGCTACGCATCAGTTACGTCGGCTTTTGTGGCTCTGACCTCAACACGTTTCGCGGCCGTAATGCGCTGGCCTTGAAGCCTGTCATTCCTGGTCACGAGATTAGCGCCGTGATAGAGAAAGTAGGAGAGAAAGTTCCTGCAAATCTTCAACCAGGTCAGCTCGTCACCGTTGATCCTTATACAGCCTGTGGCAACTGCCCCAGTTGCCGTCGTCGTCGTTTCAATGCCTGCCAGCATAACGAAACCCTTGGCGTTCAGCGTCATGGCGCCATGCGCGAGTTTATTGCTGTGCCTTGGCAGAAAGTGATTCCTGCTGAAGGCCTAGCGCCTCAGGACATCGCGCTCATCGAGCCCATGAGTGTTGGCTTCCATGCCGTAGATCGTGGTCAGGTGACAGATGCCGATACCGTTCTGGTTATCGGCTGTGGCATGATAGGTGTTGGCGCCATTGTGCGAGCCAGCCTTCGTGGTGCCACCGTCATTGCGATGGACCTTGATGATGAGAAGCTTGCGCTCGCTCGCGAGTTGGGCGCTTCTGCGACTGTTAATAGTGGTACCGATGATGTTCATGCCCGTTTGCAGGAGCTGACCAATGGCGCAGGTCCTGATGTGGTGATTGAGGCTGTTGGTGCAGCACCTACTTACAATATAGCTGTCAACGAGGTTGCCTTCACGGGTCGCTTAGTCTGCATTGGCTATGCACCTGGTGATGTTGCTCTGCCCACTCGTTTCTTTGTGCAGAAGGAACTTGACATCCGCGGCTCACGCAATGCCCAGCCCGATGATTTTCGTGCCGTTATCCGCTACTTGCGTCGTGGCACCTGTCCTACTGCCCGCCTCATCTCTGGCATCTTCCGTCCCGAAGAGGCTGCACAGGCCATGGCCGATTGGGACGCCGCCCCCGGCAAAGTCTTTAGAATCCTTGTCCAATTCTCATAATTTCCTATAAGTCTATTGGCCCCTTAAGCCTCATTGGCCCTATAGGCCCAATTAGCCCCATTAATATTTAATTATGCAACCCCTTAATTCCACTACCGCTCCCAAAACGTTGCGTCCGGAGCGTATTATACAGTTTGGCGAAGGAAACTTCCTTCGTGCTTTTATCGATTGGATTGTATGGCAGATGGACAATCGCGCAGGCTTCGATGCCTCTGTTGTGATTGTACAGCCCATTGCCCAAGGTATGGCTGCACGCCTGCAGGAGCAGGACTGCCTGTATCACGTCAATCTTCAGGGCCTCATTGACGGTCAGCCCGTGAATTCGCTCGAGATGATTGACAGTGTCAGCCGCGCCCTGAATCCTTATGAGGACCATGCTGCTTTTCTGGCACTGGCAGCACAGCCCGAGATTCGCTTTGTCATTTCCAATACCACCGAGGCTGGTATCGCTTATGATCCCGCTTGTCGTCTGGCCGATACGCCGCCCGCGTCCTATCCGGCGAAGTTGACACAGCTTCTCTACCACCGCTTCCGTGCCTTCAATGGCGACCCTGCTAAGGGACTTATCATCTTCCCCTGCGAGCTCATTTTCCAGAACGGTCACCATCTCGTAGATTGCATCCGCAAGTATATCGAGCTATGGCGTGAGGACCTAGGTGCTGACTTTGAGGCATTCCGTGCATGGTTCGAGCAGTCTTGCTACGTCTGCACTACCCTCGTGGACCGCATCGTTCCCGGCTTCCCTCGCAAGGACATTGATGCCATTCAGCAAAAGGTTGGTTATGCAGATCAGATGGTGGTTCAGGCTGAGGCCTTCCACCTTTGGGTCATCGAGACGGCTCCTAACCTCTCTCTGGAGCAGCTCGCACGTGAGTTCCCTGCCGATAAGGCTGGGCTGCATGTTGTCCTAACCCATGATGAGTCTCCCTACCATGAGCGTAAGGTCACGTTGCTCAATGGCCCTCACACCGTCCTCTCGCCTGTAGCTTACCTCGCTGGTCTCAATATCGTGCGTGATGCCTGCCAGCATGAAGTGATAGGTCCTTTCGTCCGTCGTGTGATGTTTGACGAACTGCTTCCGACCCTGAACCTTCCCGAGGAGGAACTGCGTCAGTTTGGTAGTGATGTGATGGAGCGCTTCTGCAATCCCTTCGTGGACCATCAGCTCACCAGTATCATGCTCAATAGCTTCCCCAAGTTCCAGACGCGCGACCTCCCAGGCCTGAAGACCTATCTCCAGCGCAAAGGTACCTTGCCTAAGGGTATCGTTCTCGGCCTTGCTGCCATTTGTGTCTATTATCGTGGCGGTCAGCGTCCTGACGGTGCTCCCATCCAACCTAACGATGATCCGCGTATCATGCAGTTACTCACAGACCTGTGGGCCACGGGCGATACACGTAAGGTTGCCGAAGGTGTTCTTGCTGCCAAGGATCTGATTTGGCAGGAGCATGGTGACCTCAACGCGATTCCTGGTCTTACGGATCTGCTCACGGTGAGCATTAACAGCATCTTGGAGCATGGAATGATGGAGACCGTCAAGCAGTTGTGAAATATATTGTAGCTATAGACTCATTCAAGGGTTGCCTGACATCAGCTCAGGCTATCCGCGCCGCAGCAGAGGGTATCTTCGCATGGATGCCCTCTGCTGAGGTTCTACAGCTGCCTGTCAGCGATGGCGGTGAGGGATGGCTGGAAGCTTTCCAGACAGTCCTTGGTGGAGAGGTGAAAGAAGTCCCTGTGCGGGATCCGTTACAGCGTCCCATTACGGCACCGTATCTTATAAAAGGTGATACGGCGGTGATCGAGATGGCTAAAGCTAGTGGCTTGACATTGCTCCGTGCGGAGGAACGTAATCCCCTGCTGGCCACCAGCTATGGCACGGGTCAGCTTGTCGTAGATGCTGTGCGCCAGGGCTGCAAGCACATCATCGTAGGCCTTGGTGGTAGCGCCACCAGTGACTGTGGTATCGGTATGCTGGATGCCATTTCAGATTCAGGAGTGGTAATCCCGGAAGACATCCACTTCACCATTGCCACGGATGTAACTAACCCGTTATGTGGCGAGCAGGGTGCTGCGCATGTCTTTGCACCACAGAAAGGTGCAACGCCAGCGATGGTGCGCGCACTCGATGACCGTGCACGACAGTTTGCGGAGGTCTCTGCAAAGCGCTTCGGCTATGACTGCCAGAACCTGCCAGGTGCTGGTGCTGCAGGTGGCCTCGGCTATGCCTTCCTGCAATACCTGCACGCCACATGTTGCTCTGGTATAGATCTTCTGTTGGATGCTGTGGGCTTTGACGATCACCTGAAAGATACGGCTCTCGTGATTACCGGTGAAGGTGCTGCCGACCGTCAGACATTGATGGGTAAGTTGCCCTATGGCATCCTCCAACGAGCTGAGAAGTATCAGGTTCCTGTTGCCTTGATCGCAGGCCGCGTCAACAACCAAGAAGATTTACTAAGCGCCGGCTTCTCGCGGGTCGTGTGCATTAATCCGCCAGACCTTCCCATAGAAGAAGCAATGAAGCCGGAAACAGCTATCCGGAATATCCAGTGCACCGTCACCTCCATGATGTTCTGAAATGCCATCTTGCTGTTAGCGATATGCCGTTTCTCTATGAGCGATTCGCCTTTTCTCTTCAAGAAATATGCCTTGTTGCTCGTGCTGGGATATAATTGCGACAATATGTGAAGGTATTTTTATTGTAAAATGACGGTCTTATCGAAAAAAAGAACTACTTTTGCTGTCAAATGTAAAGAACGTTATTCTGATTATGAAAGAATTCCTGCAAATCAATCCTGCCGACACGGTGGCAGTGGCCCTGCAATCGCTGACTGCCGGCTTTGTGGCTACAATCGGCGAAGAAACTTTAACGCTGCGCACAGACATCCCTGCCGGGCATAAATTTGCCCTGCGCGACATCGCTGAGGGCGATGATGTTATCAAATACGGCTATCCTATTGGTCACGCCCTGTGCAATATCGCCAAGGGTGAGTTGGTGGACCATCATAACATCAAGACCAACCTCAGCGGAACTTTGGATTATAGTGCTGTGCAAAGGGATAGAGCAGAAATTGCTTCAGCTTCATCCCTTCGCACTTTTATGGGCTATGTGCGTCCTGATGGTCAGGTAGGCATCCGCAACGATATCTGGGTGATTCCCACTGTGGGATGCGTCAACGGCATCTGCCGCCAGATTGTAGAGAAGATGATTGCGCAATGTCCGCAGGCGGCTGGCACTGTGAAATCCTTCCCCCACAACTACGGGTGCTCGCAGTTGGGCGATGATCACGAGAATACGCGGAAGGTATTGAGCGATATGGTGCTACACCCCAATGCCGGCGGCATCCTCGTCGTGGGTCTCGGCTGCGAGAACAATCAGCCTAAGGAGTTCGAGAAGATGCTGGGTGACTATGACCGTCAGCGCATCCGCTTTATGGTCAGTCAGGAAGTGGAAGGCGACGAGGTAGAGGCTGGTGTGGCCATCGTCAAGGAGCTTTATGAACAGGCACAGGGCTTTGAGCGTGTTCCCGTGCCGATGAGCAAACTACGGGTAGGCTTGAAGTGTGGTGGCTCCGATGGCTTCTCAGGTATTACTGCCAATCCGCTGCTGGGTGCCTTTACGGACTGGCTCTGCAAGGAGCAGGGTGGGACGGCTATCCTGACGGAGGTGCCGGAGATGTTTGGCGCTGAAACGATTCTCATGCGTCGCACCGTCTCGGACGAAGTGCTTCAACAGTCCATCAAACTCATCAACGATTTCAAGGACTATTTCATCAGCCACGGTCAGCCCGTAGGCGAGAATCCGTCGCCCGGCAACAAAGCTGGTGGTATCTCAACTCTTGAGGAGAAAGCGTTGGGCTGCACACAGAAAGCGGGCTCGGCACCAGTCGTTGGCGTGCTGGCTTACGGCGAGCGTCTAGACTCCCGCTCTGGTCTCCACCTTCTTTCGGCTCCAGGCAACGACCTCGTGGCCAGCACGGCGCTGGCGGCATCAGGCTGTCAGCTGGTGCTCTTCACGACGGGTCGTGGTACGCCGTTTTCCACCTTTGTGCCTACCATGAAGGTATCGACCAATAGCGATTTAGCGCGCCGCAAACCGCAATGGATAGACTTCAATGCGGGTGTGTTGTTGGAGGATACATCAATGGACACCCTCTTGCAACAGTTTCTTGCTTACATCATTGACGTGGCTTCAGGATCTACACAGACGACTGCAGAGATTCACGGCAATGCTGAGTTCGCCATCTTTAAGACTGGCGTTACATTATAAATAATAATCAAGGAAAAGAAAAGGAGCTGTGTCCAATACGACACAGCTCCTTTTTCTAATATGTAGTTTTAACAAAGTCGCTTACAGGCTTGCTAATGTCTCGCGAATAGAGGCTATCTTCTGCTGGGCATCAGCCTGCTTCTTGCGTTCCATTTCCACGACAGCTGCCGGGGCGTTCTGCACGAAGCGCTCATTGCTGAGCTTCTTCTCTACGCTAGTCAGGAAGCCTTCAAGATGCTGCAGCTCCGTTTCCAACTTTTTGCGCTCGGCATCGAGGTCGATGAGTGAACCCAGGGGCACTGCATATTCCGTGGTACCCACGAGGAAGGAGGCGCTACCCTTGCTCTTCTCGGTGACGATATTCATGTCCGAGAGGTTGGCCATCTTAGAAATTGATGATTGAAGCGTGATGATTGATGCATAATCGTTGTCCTCTTTCTTAACAATCTCTAATGTGAGCTTCTCTTTGGGTGCAATATTCTTCTGTGAGCGGACGGAACGGACAGCGGTGACAATCTCCTTGATGGTCTCAAAGTCGGCACAGAGCTGACGGTCGGCATCGGTAGCTGCCGGCAGATGAAGCTCGGCCTGCATGATGCTCTCACCGGCCTTGCGCTCGTAGAGTGCCTGCCAAAGTTCCTCGGTAATGAAGGGCATGAAGGGATGCATCATCTTCAGCAGCACCTCGAAGAACTGGAGTGTGGCATCGTAGGTGGCACGATCCACAGGTTGCGGCTTGCCATCTACGTAAGCAGGCTTCACCATTTCCAAGTACCAACTTGAGAACTCGTCCCAGAACAGCTTATAAACCGTCATCAAGGCTTCCGAAAGACGGTACTTACTGAAGTCGTCTGCCAGTTCCTCTGCAGCGAGGCGCAGTTTGGCAGAGAACCACTGTGTAGCGATGCGTGCTGCCTCTGGCTGCCCGCCGTCGGTTACTTCCCATCCCTTAACCAGGCGGAACGCGTTCCAGATTTTGTTATTGAAGTTACGGCCCTGTTCGCAGAGGCTCTCGTCGAAGAGAATGTCGTTGCCGGCAGGGGCGCTGAGCATCATGCCCATACGTACGCCGTCAGCACCAAACTTCTCAATCAGTTCCAGGGGATCGGGGCTGTTGCCCAGACTCTTGGACATCTTGCGACCGAGCTTATCGCGCACGATACCTGTGAAATAGACGTGCTTGAACGGCATCTTGCCTTCGTATTCGTAACCGGCCATAATCATGCGGGCTACCCAGAAGAAGATGATGTCTGGACCAGTCACCAGGTCGGCGGTGGGGTAGTAGTACTTGATCTCCTCGTTGCCCGGATTGCGGATGCCATCGAAGAGACTGATGGGCCATAGCCAGCTGGAGAACCAGGTGTCGAGGGCGTCCTCGTCCTGACGGAGAGCGAAACCAAGCCCCTCTCCAGCTCCCCCCGCGGGGGGGAGAGTTTTGAGGATGGGATATGTCTCAAGGGCGAGCTTGTAAGCTTCTTCCTCGTTCTCTGCCACAATGACCTTGCCCCAGGGGAATCCCTCCCCCCCACGGGGGGAGGTGGAGAGGGGCTGCTCGATATACCATGCGGGGATGCGGTGGCCCCACCACAATTGACGTGAGATGCACCAGTCTTTGATGTTTTCAAGCCAGTGGCGGTAAGTGTTCTTATATTTGGCGGGATAGAACTGAATGTCATCGTTCATGACGGGCGAGAGGGCGATGTCTGCCAGATGCTCCATCTTCAGGAACCACTGCATGGACAGCTTCGGCTCAATGGGCACACCTGTGCGCTCGCTGCAACCAATCTTGTTGTCGTAATTTTCAATCTTCTCCATGAGGCCTGCGGCCGTCATATCCTCCGCAATCTGCTTGCGGCAGGCGAAACGCTCCATGCCTACGTACTTTTCTAAGCCGATGACGAAATCATCGGACACACTTACCTCTGCCAGCGATTTCTGCTGGGCGATGGCGATGCGGTCGGAGAGGGTTGCATCGTCGTTGAAGATATCAATGGCCTCGAGGTTGTACTTCTCACCCAGCATATAGTCGTTCACATCGTGGGCGGGTGTTACTTTTAAGCAACCGGTACCGAACTCGATGTCAACGTACTCGTCCTCGATGACAGGAATCACGCGCCCCACAACAGGCACAATCACTTTCTTGCCCTTCAACCACTGGTTCTTCGGGTCTTTGGGGTTGATGCACATGGCTACGTCACCCATGATGGTCTCTGGACGGGTCGTGGCGACAACGGCGTAGTAGCCCTTTTCATCCTTGTGGACAATGTTGCCTTCTCCAGCGACAAAATCGCTGGGCACATTGTCTGCCAGATAATACTTCATGTAGTAGAGCTTCGTGTGCTCTTCCTTATAGACCACTTCCTCATCGGAAAGGGCGGTGAGGGCCTTGGGGTCCCAGTTTACCATGCGGACACCGCGATAGATGAGGCCCTTGCGATAGAGGTCCACAAAGACCTTGATGACGCTCTCGCTACGAATCTCGTCCATCGTGAAGCCTGTGCGATCCCAATCACAGGAGCAACCCAGCTTACGCAGCTGCTTGAGGATGATGCCTCCATGTTCCTCGGTCCATGCCCAGGCGTGCTTCAAGAACTCCTCACGTGTGAGGTCGCTTTTCTTGATGCCCTGCTCTGCCAGACGGTTTACCACCTTCGCCTCAGTAGCGATGCTGGCGTGGTCTGTGCCAGGTACCCAGCAGGCGTTCTTGCCTTCCATGCGAGCATGGCGCACGAGGATATCCTGAATGGTCTCGTTCAGCACGTGACCCATGTGCAACACACCCGTCACGTTGGGGGGCGGAATCACGATGGTATAGGGCTCGCGGCCGTCGGGCTTGGAGCTGAACAGCTTGTTATCTAACCAATACTGGTACCATTTTCCCTCCACTTCAGCGGGAGAGTACTTGGAGGCTAGAGACCCACCCCCCTGCCCCTCCCTTGTAGGGATGGGAGTGGTATCCTTTGTGTTCTTGCAATCACTCATAGTTATATTGTTTTATTTTTATTTAATCTACTCTTGTTCTGTAATTACTCCCCTCCATTACAGGGAGGGGCAGGGGGGTGGGTCTCCTATTCTTGTTTCTTTGCCTCCTCCCAAATCTTATCCATTTCTTCCAATGTCATCTCGGTGAGCGGTTTGCCGATGCGGATGCTGTGCTCTTCGAGATATGTGAAGCGGCGGATGAATTTGCGGTTTGTGAGTTCCAGCGCTGTGTCGGGGTTGAGTTTGTAGAGACGGGCGGCGTTGATGACGGAGAAAAGGAAGTCTCCCAATTCCTGTGTACTTTTCTCTTTATCCTCGCGGTTCAGTTCCACTTCCAACTCGCCTAACTCCTCGCGCACCTTGTCCCATACCTGTTCACGCTGGTCCCAGTCAAAGCCCACACCACGAGCCTTGTCTTGAATACGATAAGCCTTGATGAGAGAGGGTAAGGCGTCGGGTACACCGCTGAGTACACGCTTGTTGCCGTCCTTCTCGCTGACCTTCAGCTGTTCCCAGTTCTTGAGGACTTGGTCAACGGTAATCTCACCCTTTTGGATGCGCTCAGCCTCGGGGCCGAAGACGTGCGGATGGCGGTAGATGAGTTTGTCGCAGAGCTTGTTGCAGACATCTGCGATGTCGAAGTCGCCAGTCTCAGAGCCTATCTTGGCATAGAAAACGATGTGAAGGAGAACATCGCCCAGCTCTTTGCAGATATCCGCCTTGTCATTCTTGATGATGGCATCTGCCAGCTCGTAGGTCTCCTCAATCGTGTTGGGGCGCAGACTCTCATTGGTCTGCTTGCGGTCCCATGGACACTTCTCGCGAAGGTCATCCATGACATCCAGCAGACGTCCGAAAGCCGCCAATTTTTCTTCTCTTGTATGCATACACGCGCGAATTTGGCTGCAAAGGTACAAAACAATTCTTAATTAACGGCTCACCATAACAATATTTTTCATATTCCCTTATACCTTTTGCCTCAAAAGGTCTCTACCTTTTTCCAAACTTTCGCTAATCTTTTTTCTCTACGATGGAACATTTGCGGAAAGGCCTTTCCGCAATTGCGGAGCTACTGTTCCGCAAAATTTCCACAGTAGCTCCGTAAGAGCCTTTGTTCAGCTCCGACCTGACCGGCAGTCAGCCCGTAGCTGATCATCGGTCAGCTCCGACCTAATGAACGATCAGCTTGGAGGTGGTAGATTTGCGTTTGAACATCGTCTTAGGAGAGCAGCTTTATGAAGGCAAAAAGAAAGAAGCCCTGCACGGGGCAGGGCTTTTGATAGGGATTGATAAGGAAGGACGGGTTATTTGACTAGCCTTTCATCATATACGATAGCTTTATACATCCTTGTTGTAATTGCACGTTCAGGATACCTGTCATGCTCAACTTCGCTTTGAACAAAGTCACATTTCTTGTAGAATCCAATCGCACTATATTCTTTGCTATGATAAGCATCTACGGTTAAGAACAAACTTGCAGCGAAATTATCATTGAGAACCTTTTGTGCAATCTGGTTAATGATGAATTTTCCAATACCTCGACGTTGGTGGTTCTGTTCAACAGCAAAGAAATCAATACCAACAGAAGGATATTTGACTTTTTCCCAAAAACTCCGTTAGGTAATCGGCATCAATATGTGGTTTGATGGTTTTGCCTAATTTCATAAAATACTTGTCTTGGTAATTTAATGTTATGGTGTCGCTGCTGATGGCAAAGAAGGCAACGAGTTTTTCTTCTTCTTTGACAATCCACAGATTGGACAAATGATGGTCTAAGTATCTTTGAAGGCCCTTTTCTGACGAATGGACGAAATCGTCTATAGCGGTAACGCCACAATAAAAATTTGAGAGGACAGAAACGTTACTGGCCCTCTCAAAATATAATTTAGGAACTATTGGTTCAATGCTATTGCCACACGGCTTCATACTGGCTTAAGGACTTACGGGTATTTTCCATTCTCAACTTGTCCTGCTCGTTGTAATTGCCTGTCACGATCCTGATCACAGTATCGCGGAACTCCATTGCAGCCTCGCCGCTAATGGGCTCTTTTTTGGTCGTAAAGCCTAACATAGTTGTAGAGTAATTGGTTTTTGGTCTGCAAAAGTACGTATTTTTATTGATTATATCCAAATTTTTTGTTCACTTTTTGAACAATGGTGCCATAAGAGGCATAAAAGGACGATAACAAAAGAAGCCATGCACGGGGCAAGGCTTCTGATAGGGATTGATAAAGGATGACGGATTACTGAGCAGCGGCTTCAGCCTTCTTCTTCATTTAAGAAAAGCGAATTAAATTGTAATTATTAATTAAGGCGCGGCTAAAATATATTCTGCTACTTTATCTAGTATAGCTTTCGAAGAACCGACCATTGTTTCATAAACGTTGCCATTTTGCATGAAAAGAACTGTTGGAAGTGTCATAATTTTATAATATTCCGAAAAATCTTCGGAAAAGCTATCATTGACTAATGAAATATCTACGTACCCAAGATTTGAGGAATTGACATCATCCATAAGAGACGCAATATTAGCACGTAAAATCTTGTAAGGGCCACACCAATTTGCCCCGACAAGTACTATTGCATATGGTTTGTGGGTATATATCCAGAAGTCAGATAGATCAGCAGGATGGTATGGCGATAATTTCCGAGGATTACGCGTGACCACCACTGGTGCTTGCTCCATTGTCAATACTAAATATTGACTGCTGTTGGTAGCTACGGGCTTTTCATCTGCATACATATAGAAATCGGCAAACTCTGGAGCGAAACTTGTGGATTTGTAGTCGATAATGTAGATTTCTAAGAAATAAATACCTGGTTCGTCTGCATCCATATCTTCAACCATACGGATACCAATGAGTGCTTCATCATCTTCGCTGGTGCTATTAGGATCGAAATTACGGTTAACGCCTTTCACTTTGAGTAATGTCAACTCAGCAGTAGCACCAAACATACCAGTGCGCAATGAGTATGTTCCGGCTTCCTCATAAGTTGCTTCACCAATGAAATAATTTTTTAATCTGGACTTAAGATTAGGAATCAACTTACCGTCTGCAATAGTAATCTCATCTTCTGTGTTGAGTTCTGGATAATACTCCATTTTGGTTAGAGAATTGAAATAAGCCTCATTGATCTCATCCAAAGAAGGTGTAAGATTTTTGATTTTCCATGTTCCTTCATAGGGGGCAATTGTTTTTGCATCATAAGCTTCAATACTCTTAAGATCTGAAGCTGGAATGTCAATGACTGTGTTGTCCGCCTTTGTAATCTTCACACCTTGCGCAAAGGTGGTTGTGGTGCCGAACAGCATTACTGCCGCAGCAAAAAAGATATGAGTATAGAGTTTCATTTTTTTAGGAGTTTAAATGTTGTCTTTTTGGTTTTGATAATGTAGAGGTTTTTGGGGAGGTTGCTGGTGGAGAGATTGACAGAACCATCTGCACCAACGCGAGCATTGGTCATTGTGCGACCGTCTGCACTGATGATCGTTGCGATGGAACCGGGCTCTGCGCCTTCGATGCGGACCTCACCTGGAGCCACTTTAAAAGAAGTTTGCTCAGCAGGCTCTTCCACGCTCTCAACAGGAGTGAGATTGACGTCAGCAACAGTTTCTGCCATCGTGACTTTCTTCAGCTCACTCCAAGAGAAGGACGTGGTGACATCGCCGTAAATGAGCTCATAACCGTCTTTGGCTGTTTTGATGACGGGCTTAAGGTCGGCACCGATAGCAATGGTTTCGCCTCCGGCACTCTCAACGACGAGACACCATTGTGCAACAGGTTCTCCTGCAAGGACATTCGTTGTCCAGGCAAAGGTGAACAAGAGCAACAAGGAGTAGAATTTTTGCTTCATAAAATTGTTGTTTTGATTAGTTAATAATATTGTTAAGAATGATAAGAATAACTATTTGAGTGTGCAAAGATAGGTAAAAGTCATGAATGACGTATCAATTTCTCTGAATATTTGTCAAAACACATGGATTTATCTATTATATGGCATTCTGTGTATATTCATCCTTTAGTTTCTGAATAGAATCAAGGTCTTCTGTAGTGAGTTCTTCAGAGTCGGGAACACGCACATCCGACTCATAACCTAAATTAACAGTAGGCTCTTCTTCTATTTTTTCACACGATGTTATAGCACTGCATAGGATAATTGCACAAGCAAAACATGAGATGTATTTCATAATGAGAAGGAGTTTAGTAGGTTTCTTCGTAACCAGGATTTTGAATGAGTCCTGGATTTTGTTGTATATCTTCTACTGGCAGTGGCCATGTGTACATATACTTACGTGTCCAGTATTTCTTGCCCTCATGAGCGACCCACCATTCAGGACGCCCATTGCGCTTCAATTCAAACCAACGATCTCCATTTTCCAGAAGGAATTCTTTACGGCGTTCATTGAAGATGGCCTGAAGCAGTGGCGTCAAGGGCTTGCCTGTAGCATCTGTCTGTATAAGCTCGCTTGTATCAACGGGCGGTAATGAAGACATCGTATAATCTACATAGCCTGTGATGCGGTGGCGTCTAAAGTCATTTAGTTCTTGGAGAGCTGTTGCGTCATCGCCTAAATGATAAGCACATTCCATAGCGATGAAAGCCATCTCTGCACTTCTCATGCCAGAGAATATGAGTTTCTTATTAAATCTCTTACGATTATAAAAGAACGTGTTTTTACGACGTATGTCGGCTGTACCTTCTGCGAATAACTGTGTATAGCGAACACTAAGAGGACGGTCTTGAAGATACTGCATGGTCGCAGAAAGCCCTTGAGGGGAATCGGAGATGCGGTTACCCATAATAAGTCTATTGCCTACAAGACCATATTGAGTGGACATCATAGTCTTATAATCATCATCTGAAAGCAAAGGATACTTGTCTACTAAGGATGTAGCTAATGTCCGTGCATCTTGCCAGCGTCCACACCAATGATAAAGACGAGCCAAATAACCATTGATGACATCGTTATTAAAAAGATACATCGACTCTTGTATATTATAAGTGAGCGCTTCCTTCAGGTCACTTTCAATCTGCTCAATGGTTGCATTCATTGTGCTTCGGATAGGTTTCGCCTCCATGTCAAAGGTTGTTACTAATGGCACTCCTAATGTCCCGTCATCAGCAAGTGGGGGCGCACAGAATTGACGCATTAATTGGTAATAACATACACCGCGAATGGCGTATGCTGTTCCAATGATGTCCATACCTTGGCGGCTGTCTCTTCCTTCTTCAAGATTGTCAAGAATGATGTTACAATAACGAATAACTCCGTATAAATTTGAGTAATCCGATTGCTTGTCACTAAGTGTTGTCCCTATATAAAAACCGAGACGGTCATTTCCCCCACTTATGTTAGCTTCCATGTTATCTGATATTTCCTCTAAGTCAGAAGAACGTCCATAGCTTCCAATAATCAATCCTTCTAAGATAGTACCTTTGTCAATACCATCGCAGATATGGTGCATAATAGCAGAGAAATCTTCTGCCGTTTCAGGAATCTCCTTGCCGTAAGGCTTGATGTCCAAGTAGTCTTTGCAACTAACTAAAGTCAGTGCAGTGATGAGGAAAAGAATATAGTGTTTCATATTAGAGGCCAAGATTAAGTCCGACAGAGAAAGAACGACTCATGGGATATACAGCGCCTGGTGTTTCGGGGTTCATGCCTTTGTAAGCCGTAATAATCCACAGGTTGTTGGCCGTGAAGCTCACTCCTAAAGAACTGAGACCGGCACGGCGCAGTATTTGGTCTGGGAAGCTATACATGAGTGTGATAGAGCTTATTTTCCAATATGAGCCATCTTCATAAAAAACTCCATTTTGAATCATGCTGCTGGCAACTTGTTGATTTTTCATATTGAGATCAGCACCATAAGCATCGATTAAACGGGGATAACCGTCAGTGACGGGATTATCAGGTGTCCACCGATAAGCTGCATCCTTGACGGTGTTCAGGTGTGCTGCATAAACATCATATCGGGGATTGTAAATAGAATTGACTGTAGTTTTGCTGTCAATGCCACTATATGATGATTGAGGATTGATGTAGTTAGCAATCTTTGCATTCAAAGAAAAACTGGTACTAACGCTGATGCTCAAATTCTTCCATGACAAGTGAGTCGATAGACCACCCGTCCAAGGATAATTGCTGGTTCCAATGTAATAGAGATAATTGCCAAAATAATATGGGTCATTGGGATTAGCGTCTGCTCGTTGCTCGAAAGTATAAAGTCCAGTAGTAGCATCAATACCCGTTGGATGACTACTGAAAATCTTTCCCAAAGGATATCCTACATAGATGTCTCCATAGATACTACCAGTCGGAGACTCATACTTGGTTAATACGTTCTGGTTATAGGCAATATTTCCGCTAAGGCTCCAATTCCAATCTTTTGTTTTTACAGGTGTTCCGCTGAGCATCAATTCGACACCTTGGTTGACTTGTTCGCTGGTGTTATAGCTCTGTCGCTCATATCCTGTGGTGGATACCATGCGGACGGCTGTCACCAAATCATATCCCTCTCGGCGATAGAACGAGAGGTTCATGTTCAAACGATTCTTCAGGAAACCCATATCGATGCTCCCATTCCAGTCGCGAGTGTGTTCCCATCTTAAATGTTCATTCGGTGGTGAACTAATTTGTCCTGTTCGATAGGCTTGGGTTTCGCTATTACGGAACCCAGGGTTGTAGGTCATAATTAGTACGGGATAGACACTCTTGTTGACACCGCCTGTAAGACCTGTAGAGAGCCGGATAGTGGCGCGGCTAATGATATTCTTCAGGGGCTTCATGAACTGCTCTTCATCAATATTCCAAGCTAAACCAGTGGACCAAATGAGATTGAACTGCTCTTTCGCGCCAAAGTTGTTGCTGCCGTCAGTACGGACTGTAGCTTCGGCAATATAACGGTTCTTGAGGACATATCCAATTGTACCGTAAAATGAAGCGAATGCGTTTTCTGTTCGACTTTGTCCACTTAAAGAATTCATGATGTTTTGGTAACTTTGCATGTCAGACTCTGTAAAGGTACCACTTGCACCAGCCACCAAGAGCGGAAGTGAGTAGTTTCCCGTCACGGGGTCGTAACCATAGACTTTTCTGAATAAAGTCTTGGCATAGCTGTTACGAACCTCCGCACCAGCAGTTGCGCGAACATGATGGATCCGATTGAAGGTCTGACCATAGTCTATTTGGCCACGCAACAACCAATTTCTGTTAGTATTGGACGTTTGTGTCATATTGCCGTAGATGCGCTTGGAAAACTGATTACTGCCTTCGAAAGGTCTGTCAAACCATGCTGTATAACTATCCTGATCAACTTCATTGTCGGATGTATCGTTGCTGTATGTGTAAGATGCCAAGCCATATAATTTCAGATGATCAGTGATACGGTAGGTGATATCTCCTTGTAGTGTCGTGCTGGAACTGATCCCATTCTGTGTCGTCTCGTCAATCTCGCGCATAATGTTAACTCCTTGAGCAGGCAATATGTTATTGAGTGAACCATGAATGGGCGAAAGGGAAAAGAACGTGTTATCAGCTGCATAGGAGCCATCATCATTATAGGGTTTTTCATAGGGATTGGCGAAATAGGCATATTTGAACATATCTATAGACGTACTCGGAGACAGGCTTTTCAGATAGCTATAAGTAGTTTGGAAACTCATAGATACCTTTTCTGAGGGATGCGCATTAATTTTTACGCTGAAGTTATAACCGTCAGAAGACGTCTTCTTCACGATACCTTTATTGGTATTAATACCGCCGCTGACATAGTAGGTGAGTTTATCCGAACCGCCCGAAGCACTGACATAATGCGAGGTGCTAACGGTATTGCGGAACAGTTCTTGGAACCAGTCCGTATTGGTTTGCTTCAACTGTTCGATATACGCGTCTTGTTGGGCCGTTGTCATGCCTGCAAACTGACCGTAGCCACTACGGATTTGTCCAATGATACCTATCTTCGGGTACCAGCCACCAGAGGCATAACCTGCTGCTGAGAACTCATCCCAAATGCTCTGTTCGTAAGCAAGCTTTTCTTCGGTGTTCATCAAGTTATGGTCACGAGAAGGAGACGTCTGAATGGAAACATTACCCGAGTAGCTGAGGTGAAGCTTACCAGCCTTACCCTTTTTGGTGGTGATGACGATGACACCGGCCTGTGCCTCAGAACCGTAAATGGCAGAAGCGGCAGCGTCCTTCAGTACGTTAATGCTCTCTATATCTTGGGGAGGAATACCGGCTACGCCATTGGCATAAAGGGTAGAGAAGTCACCAGAACGGATGTAGCTATTACCCATTGCAGGAATATTCTTTTGAATGGGTACACCGTCAACAACCCAAAGGGGCTCGTTGTTACCTGTGATGGAGCTGGTACCGCGAATACGCACTTTGGCACTCTCACCGGGGCGGCCACTGACGGCCTGCACGTTGACACCGGCCAGTTTGCCTTGCATTAACATGTCCACGTTGGCCAATGGTGCGTCCTTCAGGTCCTTGTCCGTGAGGATGCCTACGGAGCCGGTGGCCTTGCGGATGTCAGTCTGGGTATAACCGTTGACAACCACCTGATCCATCGTCTTCACATCCTCTTCCAACGTGACAATCATCTCGCGACTGGCACTCTTGGCTGATGTGGATTTAAAGCCGATGTAGGAAAAGTCCAGGATGTCACCGGGCTTACAGTCTATGGCGAAGTGACCGTCAATGTCGGTTTGCGCACCATTCTGGGTGCCACGAACACGCACGGCCACACCAATCAGCGGCTCGCCGGTATCATCGGTCACGGTGCCTCGCGCACGAATCTTGTCCTGTGCGGAGAGGGACCCTGGCATGACGGCAATCAGCAGCGTTAGCAGCAAAGAAAGGATTCTATCTTTCATAAATGCTTATATTATTCAATATGTTACTTAAAATCAATGCTCTCTTTCTCGCCCAATAGGTGCTCGCGGAAATAAGAGCGGACGACATTCGGGTAGTATTTGTTGTCAAGGCCGTGGTCTGCACCCGGAATGATGAGCATGTCGAAGCGCTTATTGGCCTGAATGAGAGCATGGGCCATACGAATGGTTGAGGCGGGGTGTACGTTGTTATCGACATCGCCGTGGATGAGCAGCAGATTGCCCTTCAGGTTCTTCGCAAGTTCCATTGTCGTGGGGATGTGGGCATCCCAATGCTTATGGCCCAGGGAATCTGTGACTTGATGGATGCCATGATAGACTTCGCCCCATTGTTTGAGATAGATGTTATTGTCGTGGTTGCCGCTCGCCGCGACCCCGACTTTGTAGAAGTCCGGGCGCGTCAGCATAGCTGCCGTTGTTACGAAGCCGCCACCGGAATGACCATAGATGCCTACACGTGTGGTGTCGGCCTGCGGGATGAGCGCTGCAATCTGGCGGATGGTGGCGTAGTCATCATCGAGTGTGTAGTCGCGCAGGTTGCCGTAGCCGTGGGTGTAGAACTTGCGGCCGCGCCAGGGATTGCTGCCGCGATAACTGAAGCAGATGACAATGAAACCGTCATCGGCCAAAGCCTGATTGCCATCGTCGTCAAAGGAGAAATCCAAGGTCATCAGGTCGGTGTGGGGACCAGGGTAGGGGTTGGAGATGATGGGCAGACGATCTTCGGGGCGCATGTTGAAAGGTGTATAGACGATGCCATAGAGGGGCGTTTCGCCATCGGCTGCCGTCACCTTCACCTGCTGCGGCAAGTTCCAACCTGTAGCCTTGGCAGCAGAGATGTCCGGAGCTCCGAGGTCGGCAATCAGGCGTCCTTTCAAATCACGGATGCTGCTGCGGCCTGGATCGTTGATACGGCTGTAGCGGTCTTCGATGAACTTGCCACCATGCGAAAAGGTGATGCTGTGGTTGCCATCGCCAGGGGTGAGGAGGGTGAAGCCCTTACCGTTGAAGCCTACACGATAATAATAGGTGTAGGCAGGATTTGAGGCTTCGCGTTCGCGGCCATAGCCTTTGAGGATGATGCTGCGCTCCAGCGTATCGATGCGGATAATCTCGCCTGCAACCATATCGGGAGGCGTGATGGCATTCTTCAAGTTACCATCACCATCGTAAAGGAACCATTGTCCGCGGTCGCCGCGTTCTGCCCACCATAGGATGTCCTTTCCGTTGTTGAGGATATGATAGTTAAACAGTTCGTTATTCAGATGCGGTTTGCATTCCTCATGGATCAATACCTTGGCGGTCTTGGTCACGGGATCTACCCGCAGTAGGTCCACCTGGTCCTCGGGACGGCTCTTGCGAATCAAGTAAGCATAGTCGCCAGAGGTGACAACGCCCGTGAAACGAGGCACTTCAATAATCTGGTCATCGTAGGCGTCGATTTTCAGACGGGAATCTGAAATGCGGTCGGAATCAAAGAGATAGACGTGGTACTGTGCTACAGCGGTATCACCAGGCATGGGATACTTCATCGTGTGTGCTTTGGGGCGTGGCTCGGCCAAGTTATCCACGTAGGTGAGGGTCGGCATATTGCGTTTATCCTCGCGAACGACAATGAAGGTGTGGGTCTTGCCAATCCAACGGCCAATAGCTGAGCCACGACCATGGCTGCCGTGCATGGAGTTACCGCCAGAGGCATAAGAGAAAAAATGCTCGCCGTCCATCGTCATGCGAACACTGTCGCGACGCACCAGCCCACTATCCGTACGCTCCATTCGAGCGAGATAGATGTCATCGTCATAAGCATAGATATAGGAAAGGCTGTCAGCGCTGTAGTCCTTCCAGTAGTCATGATTGCTGGGGAAACTGTAAGGGCGTTGGGGCGCTTTCATGATGGAATCTACGCGGACGACTTTCTTCGTGCGGGTGTCGCCTAAGTAATATTCTTCGTGTGTGGCGGTCTTGTCGGCGTTCCACACTTTCTTGGTAAAGAAAAATTTCCGGTCTTCGTCGTCCAGCCACTTGACGTTGGGGTATGAATTAAGAACACAGTTGTAAAGGGTATCCACGCGATAGGGACGGAAAGTGCGGGCTGTCTTCATCGCACGCTCAATGTCAACAACGCCTGCTGCGATGGGTGTGTCTTCTATCGGTGTGCTGCTTTGCATGATGATTTGGCGAACCTGTGCGGCGGTGAGGCGCGGATAGGCTTGGCGGATGGCTGCTGCCAGACCCGCTACGATGGGTGCCGAGAGACTCGTTCCATTGTTCTGACTCCATTCGCCGCCAGGAGCAATGGAACGGACTTCCTCGCCGGGAGCTAATACATCGACGGTGCGGCGGCCATAGTTACTGAAACGTATCATCTTACCATCCTTGCCGACAGAACCAACTACGAGCATGTTCTCGCGGCGTTGGCCTGAGAGGGTAATGGGAGAAGGGTAATATGTCGTGGCATCCTCGCTCTTACCGTTGTTACCGCTGGCTTTTACTAATAGGATGTCGCGACGGGCTGCTTCGTCCAAAAGGCTATCGACAAGGGCGCGGTGCGGGCTGATGGTCTTGCCGAAACTCATGTTGATCACACTGGCACCGTGGTCAATGGCATATTTCAGGGCTGCGGCTACGTCACGGTCATATTCATCGCCGTCAGGAATCGCGCGAATGGGAAGGATGCGAATGTCGGCATCCAACTGCTTGGCTACCTGCGCAACCAGACCCGTCACCATCGTACCGTGATAGCTATCCTCATCGTTGTAGTTCAGCGTGTTGTTGCCGTAGGTCAGGTTGCTGACATCATCGGGATTGTTGCCTATGGCGCGGTGTGCGTCATCGTCTTTATTCAATTGTTCCAGATGCTGTTGCTCAAGCTCCCAACCTTCTTTTTTCTTCTGGATGGCATCTTCTGCTTGTAGTACGTAAAGATCCAGATGCATGCGTCGTGCCAGCGAGTCGCTAAGATGCTCTTCGGCTTCTGTGAGTTGTTCTCCTGCTAATTTGCGAAGACGTAAGCCTTTCCATGCACGGTATTCGCAGGTGCCGGCACGACTGAAAGACGTCCCTTCGCTGTTGCCAAGGAAATTCCAGCCGCGATAGTCGTTAACGAGACCATTGCCGTCGTGGTCAATACCATCGGCCGGCCGCTCGTTCTCGTTATACCAGAGGTAGGGCTGCAGATAAGGGTGGGTTAGATCAAATCCACCGTCGATGACGGCTACAATGATGGGGTTGCGGCGGTGAGCATCTTCAGCGTTCACCGCCTGGGCTGAAGCACCAGCCCAGACGGTGAGCAGAAGGAAAAATAGGGTACGAAAATATCGTTTCATGAGTGAAAAATTGACAATTAGGGTGCAAAGATACTGAATAATTCGTAATTTGCTACAAAAATTGTCACTTTTTCGACATGAATCTTTCGTACATCGGAGAAATAACTGACAAGTAAGGCATTATTACCGGCTAACTATACCAGATAGAGGCCGTGTTGGAAGAGCCATAGTAGCGATCCTCATCCTCATTCAGATAGTTGTCTAGTTCGTAAGCCTCTTGATTGCGCATCTTAGGTTTCGGTTTCATAATCGTTCCTCCTTTCTTTAGATGAGTAAGCTGGGAGATATGCATAGCATTATCTCTCCATGGGCAAAGATACACATTTCCTTCGTACGGGTGTGCGAACGAGGTAAGAAAGCTTCATTTTTTAACGCAAATTAAGGGATAAAGGTGTATAATAAACACGAAAAAAGACACCCGCAGGTGCCTTCTTGTAGCGCGGTGGAGAGGGTAACGAGCACAAAAAAAGACACCCGCAGGTGTCTTCTTGTAGCGCGGAGAGAGAGGGATTCGAACCCCCGGTACCTTGCGGTACGGCGGTTTTCAAGACCGCTGTAATCGACCACTCTACCATCTCTCCAGAGCGTGATTTCGCGCTTTTGCGGCGCAAAGGTAAGAAAAGATTATGGAATAAAGATTAAAGATGCCATTTTTTTTCTGTTTTGGCCTCTTTTTTTGATTTTTCACGCATCATGGATTGCTCCTATCCATGGTCCTTCTGTTGGAACTGGAGCTTCTACGAATATTTCCACGTGGCTGACGGGATGCTCGAATCGGATGCTGCGGGCATGAAGGCTGATGCTGCCGTCCGGATTGCTGCGAGGCGCACCATACTTGAGGTCACCACGGATTGGACAACCGATGGCCGCTAACTGACAGCGTATCTGATGGTGACGACCTGTGTGAAGATGGACTTCCAGCAAATGGTAGCGGTCAGTATGCCCAATGACACGATAGTCGAGAACTGCTTTCTTTGCTCCGGCACGCTCATGGTCGTAGGCATAGCTCTTGTTCTGCTGCTCGTTACGTACTAACCAGTGTGTCAGCGTCGCTGCCTGCTCTTTCGGCTCATTCTGAACCAGCGCCCAATAGGTCTTCTGTACGCCTTGTGTGCGAAACAGTTCGTTGAGACGGGTTAGTGCCTTGCTGGTACGCGCAAAAAGGACGATGCCGCTGACAGGACGGTCCAGACGATGAACAACGCCCAGAAAAACAGCACCAGGCTTGGCGTATTTTTCCTTGATATACGCCTTCACCGTCTCGGAGAGTGGGGTGTCGCCGGTCTTATCGCCTTGGACAATTTCTCCCGCACGCTTCGAGACGATGATGACGTGGTTATCTTCGTAGAGAACCTGCATTACATATTCATGCCGCCGTCAACCTGGATGACTTGTCCGCTGATGTAGCTGGACATGTCGGAGGCGAGGAAGGTGGCACAGTTGGCAATGTCCTCAACAGTACCGCCACGACGGAGAGGAATCTTGTTGCACCATTCTTTGCGCACTTCCTCGGGCAGGGACTGGGTCATAGCCGTGTCGATGAAGCCGGGAGCGATAGCGTTGGCGCGGATGCCCTTGGGACCCATCTCCTGACCAATGGACTTGGCGAGGGCAATGAGGCCTGCCTTAGAAGCAGCATAGTTGGCCTGACCGGCATTGCCGTGAACACCAACTACAGATGCCATGTTGATGATGGAACCGCCACGCTGACGCATCATGACGGGGACGCAAGCGTGAATGAAGTTGAAAGCGGACTTCAAGTTAACGGCAATCACAGCGTCCCACTGCTGCTCTGTCATACGGAGCATGAGGCCGTCCTTTGTGATGCCGGCGTTGTTAACAAGAATATCGATGCTTCCGAAATCAGCTTTTACCTGAGCGACCAAAGCTTCCGTCTCGGCGAAATCAGCTGCATTGCTGGCATAGCTCTTGGCTTTCACGCCGAAGGCTGCGATTTCAGCCTGAGTTTCCTCGTTGACAGCGAGGTCTGTGAATGCGATGTTAGCGCCTTCTGAGGCGAACTTCAGGGCAATGGCCTTGCCAATGCCGCGTGCTGCGCCTGTAATCAGCGCTGTCTTTCCTTCTAATAACTTCATGTGTAATATTGTTTTTGTTGAATGTTGTCAGTGATAACGGGAACGGGCCGCACATCCATGCCGAGTGCGCGGCGTAGGATCTTGGTGACGATAGGCCGTGTGGCATTAATGTTCATGCCGATGCCAAGACGACCGTAAATGTAGGGGACTTCCAAACCTTTGGCACATGCTTGAATAATATCGGTGTATAACATCAGGTCATCAATGTCAAAGTATCCGCGTTGACAGCCTTCCTCAAGCGTCTTGGCAAAGATATCGTGCTCTTTCTTATCATATTTCTTACGGACACTTGCCACCTGCCAGATATTACGGAAGAATTCTGCGCGCAGATGTCCGTTACGCTCCACGGCCTCTTTCATCAGGCTCAGGTGTGCGAAAATCAGTTCCACAAGCTTATCCAATGGTGGTAGCTGACGACGGGCAACGGCCAGGAACGTGGAGGAAATACGCTGTAGCTCGCCATTGATAACGGCAGCGTATATCTCCTCTTTATTTTTAAAATAGGTATAGAGGGTGCGACGCCCCTTGCCAGAGGCTTCTGCGATGTCGTTCATCGTCGTGTTCTCGAATCCATGTTTGGCGAACAACTGCCGTGCTACATCGACCAGCAATTGGCGCGTTTTTTGTTGCGGCATAGCTCAAATGTTTAAAATCGGTGCAAAAGTATAAGTTTTGTGCGAGATTCCCAAAAAAATAGCGCACACTTTTTGCACTTGTGTGCAAAAAGATGCTTTTAAAGGCAGTTTTTGCATGAAATATTTGGCAAATCCAAAGAAATAGCGTACCTTTGCACCCGCAAACGACAAGATGGCCTTTTGAAAGACCCTTGTTGGAGATCGCGGAGTGGAGCAGTTGGTAGCTCGCCAGGCTCATAACCTGGAGGTCGCCCGTTCGAGTCGGACCTCCGCAACTAAGAAAAGAAGGGATGTTGCTCAACAGCAACATCCCTTCTTCTTTGTATTCTCTTCGCAGGTCTCGGCCTGCGGTGTCTTCTGTTTCTGACAGTTGTCGGCAAGCGGACATCCTGCACAGCGGACGTCTTCGTCCTGTCGTGTCTTCGTGAAACGCTGCCGAAGTAGATACGCTACATAGGCTGCGCAGGCACAGAGAATGAGTATGACAACTGCCAACTGCATCAGAACATCCCTCCTATTTGTACCACAAGAGCGGAAACCGCCCAGGCCACAGCTGTCGTATAAAGTGCCGCGCCGATGGCCCAACGCCATTTACCGGTCTCGTTCTTGATGGCTACGATGGTGGCCAGACAGGGGAAGTACAAGAGTACAAATAGCAGATAGGCAAATGCAATGAGTGGCGTGATTCCGTCAGCGCTCATGAGTTGGCGCAGATGTGTATATTTGCTACTGTCCTCAGAGAAAGTGTCATCATCGCCAAATGAGTCATCGCCCGAGTAGAGAACTCCCATCGTTGAGGCTACAATCTCCTTCGCGCCTACGCCTGCGATAAGGCTTACGTCCAGTTTCCAATTGAAATGTTGCGGTGCAAAGAGCGGCGTGACGGCTTTACCTGCACGACCGAGGTAGGACGTTTCCATATTATCAGCTGTGCCCACGGCAGAGGATGAGGATGGGCCGAAGTAGCTTAGCGCCCAAACGATGATGCTGGCAACGAGGATAATGCCGCCCATCTTCTTCAGGTATTCTTTGCCCTTTTCCCATGTGTGGCGGCCAATAGCCTTTGCCGTCGGCCAACGATAGGGTGGTAGCTCCATGACAAACGGCGTGTCTTCGCCCTTGATAACAAAGGTGGAGAGGATCCGGGAGACGATGATGCTCACAAGGATGCCGATGGCGTAGAGCGACACCAATACCGTACTGCGCCACTGTGCCGCAAAGAAGGTACCTACTATCATAATATATATAGGTAAGCGTGCGGAACATGACATGAACGGGATAATCATCATCGTGATCAGGCGTGAGCGCCGACTCTCCACGGTGCGTGTAGCCATCACTGCAGGCACGTTGCAGCCGAAGCCCATTACCAGAGGGATGAACGACTTGCCATGCAGTCCCATTCGATGCATCAGTTTGTCCATGATGAAGGCCGCGCGGGCCATATAGCCAGAGTCCTCCATGAAGGATATAAAGAAGTAGAGAATCAGAATCTGCGGTAGGAAGACGATGACGCTGCCTACGCCGCCGATGATGCCATCTACAAGCATCGAACGTAAGGGCCCTTCGCTCATCGAGGTGCCTATCCACTCACCGAGCCATGCTACGCCCGCCTCAATCCAATCCATAGGATACTGTCCAAGTGTAAAGGTGACTTGGAACATCACATATAGGATGAGGAAAAAGATGGGGAATCCCAGATACTTGTTGGAAAGAAGGTTGTCTATGCGATGCGTGGTCTTGTACGTGTCCTTCTTCGTGCCAGTCGTGAAGCCCGCCTCGGCTAATGCACCGTGGATAAAGCCGTATTTAGCATCCATGATGGCGGTTTCTGAATCCACGCCGGTCTCTTCCAGAACACGGGCTCCGGCATAGTCGCGTGTGGCCATGAGGCGTTTGCGGTCCTCGCTACGATGCTCGCTTTCCACGTGACTTTCCACATAGTGGATGACCTCTGTGTCATGTTCCAGCAGTTTGATGGCCAGATAGCGAGTGGAGAACTGGGTGCGCAGGTGCTCATCGGCTTTCAGGAACGTCTGGATATGCGTGATGCCGTCCTCGATTTCGTGGCCATAGTTGATATGAATGTGGCGCGTGTGGACGTTCTGGTCCTCAAAGACCTCTATGACGGTATGGAACAGTTCCTTCACGCCGCGTCCGGTCTTGAACGAAGTGGGTATCATTGGCACGCCGAAAAGTGTCGATAGGATGTTCATGTCGAGGCTGTCGCCACGCTTCTCAAACTCATCGAACATATTCAGCGCGCACACTACGCGCAGGTTCATATCTACCAACTGCGTGGTCAGGTAGAGGTTGCGCTCCAGATTGGAAGCATCCAATACATTGATGACGATATCCGGATGCTCCGTCGCCAGATGCTGGCGAACATACAATTCCTCTGGCGAATAGCAGGAGAGAGAGTATGTTCCAGGCAAGTCTGTGAGCTGGAATGTGTACCCTTCCATCTCTGCTGTGGCTGTCGTGGCATCTACCGTAACGCCGGAATAGTTGCCGACACGTGCATGAGCACCGCTGGCATAGTTGAACAGCGATGTCTTGCCGCAGTTGGGATTGCCGATGAGGGCAACGGAGATGGTTCCACCTCCCTGTCCCTCTTTCGTGGGGAGGGGTGTTGTATCTTGATGAGCAAGGGACTGCTCTTCATTTACGGAGTAAGACTTGGTGCTTTTCGCAGTTCTCGGCAAGTGATGACCTTCCCCTTTATTGGGGATGGATTGGGAAGTGGGTCTAACCTCTATCATCCTCGCTTCATCGTGTCGCAAGCTCACCTCGTAGCCCATCAGCTTATACTTTACAGGGTCTTGTAGCGGTGCGTTGAGCAAAGCTTCTACCGGCTGTCCTTTGATGAAGCCCATCTCGATGATGCGCTTACGGAAGCCGCCGTGACCGCTAACCTTTACAATCACGGCCCGCTCGCCTGTCTTCAGTTCTGATAGTTTCATACGTCGCAGTTTCTTCGTTATTTGCTGCAAAAGTACATCTTTATTCTGAAACGACCAAAAATGAGTGCCCTCTCCGACAAAAATACCTACTTTTGGTGATGGCAATTGCTTATAAAAAGAAGGTTCTAAAGGAGGTTCTCATTAGTGCCCAATCTCCCCCATTAATGATTCTCTAAGGAAGTGTAGTTTATATTCCAAGGCCTGGAATACAAGTACCAAGTCTTGGTACAGATGTTTCAAGTCTTGGTACAGATGTTCCAAAGCTTGGAATAGAAAAATGGATTAATGGAAAGGAAATAGTGCAGAAGCAAAAGGGAAACCGCAATGTTTAACAAAAAAAAGGCCTCACATTGAAATGAAGCCCTTCTCGTGGAATATGTGGGTACTTTTCTGAAGGCTATTACTTGACCTCCTCGAAGTCGGCATCTTGGATGTTGTCGCCCTGCTGGCCGCCTTGTGCGCCGCCCTGAGGACCAGCCTGTTGGCCGTTGAAGGGACCATTGGCACCTTCGAAGGGGTTGCCTTGTGCGCCCTGAGCGCCGGCGCCTGCCTGCTGAGCGGCAGCGTACATCTTCTGAGCTGCGTTGTTCAGCTCGTTGGTTGCAGCGTCGATGGCTGCGAGATCCTGTGCCTTGTGGGCATCGCGGAGCTTCTGGAGAGCTGCCTCAACCTCGGCCTTCACATCAGCGGGCAGCTTGTCACCGCTCTCCTTGAGCATGTTCTCGGTCTGGAAAATCATGCTGTCGGCCTGATTCAGCTTGTCAATCTTCTCGCGCTCCTTCTTGTCGGCATCGGCATTAGCTTCTGCCTCAGCCTTCATGCGCTCAATCTCTTCCTTGCTCAGACCGCTGCTGGCCTCAATGCGGATAGCCTGCTCCTTACCGGTTGCCTTATCCTTGGCGCTGACCTTCAAGATACCATTGGCATCGATGTCGAAGCTTACCTCAATCTGTGGAATACCGCGACGAGCGGGAGCGATGCCAGTCAGGTTGAACTGACCGATACTCTTGTTCTGAGCTGCCATGGGACGTTCGCCCTGAAGCACGTGGATAGTCACTTCGGTCTGGTTGTCAGCAGCTGTGGAGAACACCTCGCTCTTGTGGACAGGAATGGTGGTGTTGGCTTCGATGAGTTTGGTCATAACGCCACCCAGGGTCTCGATACCCATGCTCAATGGTGTTACGTCGAGGAGAACGATGTCCTGACCGGCCTCGTTGTTAAGGATGGCACCCTGGATGCTGGCACCTACTGCTACCACCTCATCGGGGTTCACGCCCTTGCTGGGAGCCTTGCCGAAGAAGTCTTCAACGAGCTTCTGAATAGCGGGGATACGGCTGGAGCCACCTACGAGGATCACCTCGTCGATATCGCTGTTGCTCAGGCCAGCATCCTGCATGGCCTTCTGGCAGGGTACCTTACAAGCCTGGATGAGGCTGTCGGCGAGCTGCTCGAACTTGGCGCGAGTCAGCGTCATGACAAGATGCTTAGGCACACCATTGACGGCTGTGATGTAAGGCAGGTTGATCTCGGTGGTGCTGGAACTAGAGAGCTCAATCTTAGCCTTCTCAGCAGCTTCCTTCAGACGCTGGAGCGCCATAGGATCTTGTTTGAGATCTACGCCTTCCTGAGCGCGGAACTCGTTGGCCATCCAATCAATGATGACCTGGTCGAAGTCGTCACCGCCGAGGTGAGTGTCACCATTGGTGCTAAGAACTTCGAAGACACCACCACCAAACTCCAGGATGGAGATATCGAAGGTACCACCGCCAAGGTCGAAGACGGCAATCTTCATGTCCTTATTAGCTTTGTCAACGCCGTATGCCAATGCAGCGGCTGTAGGCTCGTTGACGATACGCTTTACCTCCAGACCGGCAATCTGACCAGCTTCCTTGGTGGCCTGACGTTGACTATCGCTGAAGTAGGCGGGTACGGTGATGACAGCTTCTGTCACCTCCTGACCAAGATAGTCCTCAGCGGTCTTCTTCATCTTCTGCAGGATCATTGCGCTAATCTCCTGCGGCGTATAGAGGCGGCCATCGATGTTGACACGCGGCGTGTTGTTGTCGCCACGATCTACCTGATAAGGTACGCGGCTAATCTCCTTCTGCACCTGATCATAGGTCTCGCCCATGAAACGCTTGATGGAGAAAATCGTGTTCTTAGGATTGGTGATAGCCTGACGCTTGGCAGGATCACCCACTTTGCGCTCGCCGTCTTTCATGAATGCGACGATGGAAGGTGTGGTGCGCTTGCCCTCAGAGTTGGCAATCACAACGGGCTCGTTGCCCTCAAAAACGGATACGCAGCTGTTAGTGGTACCCAAGTCAATTCCAATAATCTTTCCCATAGTTGTATTGTTTTTAATTGTTATGATTCGTTTGATGTTCGATGACGGATTCGCATGAATCGTCATACCTGTCCAAGCAAACAGCGTGCCAAAAGCGGCTTCATGCGGGCGTGAACCATATAAAAATAAAAGAATATGTCGTTTTTTTCACTTTTCATTTTTCTACTTTTCATATTTTTCCTACCTTTGCGACATGAAATCTGCCAAAATGACATTATTCGCCATCTTTGCTGTGACAATGATGATGTTAAGTTGTAGCTCCGACCTCACGCGTGACCAGCGCCGCGTGCGCCGTGCCGCCGAGTGCTGCTATAGCTATCTGCAAAAAGGAAAGTATGAGAAATTTGTCGGCGAGATCGCTTATGCCGACTCGATGTCTGAAGACTATCGTGCCCAGATGGTAGATTTAGTAAAAGAATTTGCCGCGTTGCAGGAAGCGCAACACGGCAAACTATTGGAGGCAGAAGCCATCGGCGATACAATCATTGATGCGATGGCCCAAGTGTATCTTCTCGTGTCCTATGCCGACAGTACCTCTGAAGAGGTGGGGCTGCCGATGGTGAAAGTGGACGGCGACTGGAAGATGCAGTAGCCTAAATCATTAGTCCTTGAGGAAATAAATTACGGTGGTGACCACACGCACATTCTTCAGCCAAGGTGTGTTCTGGTCGCGGCTCTCGATAGAGAACTGACCTTGGTCGGCAGTACGGATTTTGCCTAACTCGCTGTCAGAATCTTCAGCGAAGCGCTCTGCTGTCCTACGGGCATTCTTGGTGGCCTCGGCAATCATCTCAGGCTTGATGTCGTTGAGTCCCGTGAACTCATAAGTCACGATTGAACTCTCATCGTACTCGTTGCCCACAATCGTGACACCCTGACGCATCAGCTCAGTCTGCTTGCTAACCAGTTTGCGTACCAAATCCACATTCTTCGAAACGACAGTGACAACGCAGTTGGCTTTATAGCGGTAGCGCACCATCTCGTTGCTATAGCTTAAATTAGCTTGTTGGTCCACCATCACAGGCGGTGCCAAAGAAATCTCTTCGTCGCTGAGACCGTTGCTTTTGAGGAAATCCACAATGATGCGTGTGTCAGCTTCGATACGGTCGTACAACTCTGCAGGGTCATTGCCCAGTTCCTTGAACTTCATAGGCCAAGTGGCCTTGTCGGCCTTCACTTCCTTTTCAGAAAGACCCTTGGCGGTGACCGTGCGGTCCATTTCCTTGAACTGCACAATACCTTGTTTAATAGCCCTTCCACCGAAGAAAAGGCCAAGGGCGAGAACTACAGCCTCGCCAAAGAACTTAAATTCAACTGATTTCATGATGATAGGATAAAGCTAAATGTTTACTTTTGACGTATGAAAATATTGATGGGCGTGCCAGAGAAATCCCAGCGCTCGCGGATCTTATTCTCAAGGAAGCGCTTGTAGGGCTCTTTGATGTACTGAGGCAGGTTCGCATAGAACACGAAAGAGGGGATGCGTGTGTCTGGGAGCTGTGAACAGTACTTGATTTTGATGTACTTGCCCTTCATGGATGGTGGGGGATATGCCTCGATAAGCGGGAGCATCTCCTGATTCAACTTTGTGGTACCCACGCGTGCACGACGGTGCTGGGCTACGGCTGCAGCTGTCTCCAGAACCTTGAAGATGCGCTGCTTGGTCAGTGCAGAGGCAAAGATAATCTCGAAATCTGTGAAGGGAGCCATACGCTCACGGATGGTATCCTCGAAATACTTGATTGCCGTCGTGCTCTTGTCCTCAACAAGATCCCATTTGTTAACGACGACAACGAGACCTTTCTGATTGCGTTGAATCAGTTGGAAGATGTTCAAGTCCTGAGCTTCAATGCCACGAGTAGCGTCAAGCATGAGAACACAGACATCGCTATTCTCGATGGCGCGAATACTACGCATTACGCTGTAGAACTCCAAGTCTTCATTGACTTTGCTCTTACGACGGATGCCGGCTGTGTCCACGAGAAGGAAGTCGAAACCAAACTTCTGGTAGTGTGTATAAATACTATCGCGTGTGGTGCCGGCAATGTCGGTGACAATATGACGGTCTTCGCCGATGAAGGCATTGGTGAGGCTGCTCTTACCTACATTTGGACGTCCCACAACGGCGATGCGTGGTAGCTCCAGGTCCTCCTGAATATCGTCCACCTTTGGCAGCTTCTCCAGAATCAGGTCAAGGAGATCGCCTGTGCCGCTACCTGTCGCAGAACTGATGCAGAAAGGATCGCCAAGGCCAAGACCATAGAATTCTGCTGCTTGCCATTGCTGGTCGTTGTTGTCGGTCTTGTTCGCTACAAGGATAACGGGTTTTTCCGTACGACGTAGGATAGCGGCAACAGCTTCGTCGAGGTCTGTGACACCCGTATTGACGTCAACCAAGAATAGGATGACATCGGCTTCCTCCGTGGCAAGGGTGACTTGCTTGCGAATCTCTTCCTCGAAGATATCGTCGCTGTTGACAACCCAGCCGCCGGTATCAACGACAGAGAACTCCCGGCCTACCCACTCACACTTGCCATACTGGCGGTCGCGCGTAGTTCCGGCTTCGTCAGAGACGATAGCGTGACGGGTTTTCGTCAGACGATTAAAGAGAGTGGATTTGCCCACGTTGGGGCGTCCTACGATAGCTACTAACATGTTATTCTTATTCTAAATCATACCCGAATTGTTTCATGGCGCGCTCCGAACTGCGCCAGTCTTTATCGACCTTGACGAAGCATTGGAGGTAGATCTTCTTGCCAAAGAAACGTTCCAACTCGCAGCGAGCCTCCGTGGAAACACGCTTTAGCGCAACGCCCTGGTGTCCGATGATAATACCCTTCTGCGACTCTCGTTCCACAAAAATAGTGGCTTCGATGCGGATGAGATCGTCCGTCTCTTTGAAACTGTTTACAACAGCCTCTACGGAATACGGAATCTCCTTGTCATAATATAGCAGGATCTTCTCGCGGATAATCTCTGTGACAAAAAAACGGGCGGGTTTGTCAGTCCATGTGTCTTTGTCAAAATACGCAGGCGACTCGGGCAATAACTCTTTGATGCGGCTTAGAACTTGATCTACGCCGAAACGATGGAGGGCGGAGATGGGATAAATCTCGGCTTTGGGAAGAACGGCATGCCATTCATCAACCTTTTGGGCGAGGATGGTGTTTGCAGCTCCTTCCGTGAGGTCAATTTTGTTGATCAGTACGAGGACGGGGACGTCCATGTGCTGCACTTTCTCCAGAAAATCTGCATTCTTGTCTGGCGTATCCACCATGTCTGTGACATAGAGTAGCACGTCAGCGTCTTGAAGGGCGCTCTCGGAAAACTGGAGCATCTGCTCTTGAAGCTTATAGTTGGGCTTCAGCACACCGGGAGTGTCGGAGAAACAGATTTGAAGATCGGGCTCGTTGAGTATGCCCATAATACGGTGGCGCGTCGTCTGTGCCTTGAAAGTGGCAATAGAGATGCGCTCTCCCACGAGGAGATTCATCAGGGTGGACTTACCCACATTGGGGTTGCCTACGATATTGACGAAACCGGATTTGTGCATATACTTATTATTTCCCGTCGTAACCCCACTTCATGTATGCGGCACCCCATGTGAAACCAGCACCGAAGGCTGTGAAGATGAGGTTGTCGCCTTTCTTGAGTTGACTCTCATAGTCCCAAAGGGCTAAGGGCAGGGTAGCGCTGGAGGTGTTGCCGTACTTTTGGATGTTGAGCATCACCTTCTCCATCGGCATTTCCAAACGCTTGGCAACAGCCTCTATGATGCGTACATTGGCCTGATGGGGAATGACCCATGCGAGGTTATCTTTGTTCAAGCCGTTGCGCTCTGCGATGAGGGCACAAGCATCAGACATGTTGGTGACAGCGAATTTGAAAACCGTCCGCCCCTCTTGATGCAGGTAGTGCATGCGATGTTCCAGCGTGAAGTGAGAGGGTGGGGTTGCGGAACCACCAGCCTTAAGGCATAGGAAGGGAAGACCTTGTCCGTCTGTGCGGAGGTAACTGTCTTTCCAGCCAATATCCTCGGTAGTCGGCTCCACAAGTACGGCGGCAGCGCCGTCGCCAAAGATCGGACAAGTCTGACGATCTGTGTAATCTACAATACTGGACATCTTGTCAGCACCGATCAGAATGACCTTCTTGTAGCGTCCGCTCTCAATCATGCAAGCGACATGGTCCATTGCAAAAAGGAAACCGGCGCAGGCTGCAGAGAAATCAAAAGCATGGGCATTAGTCAGACCGCATTTGCCGATGACGATACTGGCAGTGGAGGGGAAGTGGTAGTCACCTGTGGAAGTGGAACAGACGACGGCATCTACTGAGAGTGGGTCGGTGCCGGTGCGTTCCAATAGTTGCTTCACAGCTTTGCGAGCCATATAACTGGTGCCCAATCCTTCCTCGTTGAGGATGCGACGTTCTTTCACGCCGATGCGGGTCATAATCCACTCGTCAGAGGTATCGACCATGCGGCTAAGTTCCTCATTGTTCAAGATATAGTCAGGAACGTAGCCACCGATGCCCGTGATGGTTGCATGTAGTTTTTCCATAAACAGATAAGATAAAGTAAAAGCCCCACCCCGGCGGGGTGGGGCTTTTGATTCGACTTCTTACGCTTCTTCCTTCTCGATAGCTACCTTGCCGCGATAGTATCCGCAAGCGGGACATACCGTGTGGTAGATGTGAAACTCGCCGCAGTTGGGGCAAACAGCCAGTGCAGGTGCTACAGCCTTGTCATGAGTACGGCGCTTGAGCGTACGTGTCTTGGATTGTCTTCTTTTAGGATGTGCCATTTTATATAGAATTTAAATTTAATGTTTATCGTTTATTGGTCGGCCTTGTTGAGTAATGCCTTGAGGGCATCCCAACGGGTGTCGATTGGGCTTTCGCCGTCGCTGGGGACGTGTGCGGGTTCGTCGCTTGTTCCCAAATACTGACTGATGTCCACCGGGCACTCACCATCAGGGTGGGTGTGGACAATGGGGATGGCCAGCGCGATGGTCTCATATAAATTCCAACTCACGTCAAGGACGGGCTTGTCCTCGGGGAGTAAAATGCGTTCACCGTCGTCATCGAAGGTCTCGCCCAAGCGAACCTCAATGGTGTCCTCGGCATTGATGGGTTGAGTCATCGGCTCAAGGCAACGGTCGCACAGAATCTCAATGGTTCCAGTGGCGTGGATCTCAAGCTGGTAGCCAGCGGCCTTCTTTTTCACCCGAAGCGTGGCGTTGAGCAAACCTTGCGTGATTTCCGTTTCATCTAGAGCACTAAAGAACGAGTCGTCAAGCGTCCATGTGCGGGTCTCTGACTCGCTCTGAATCTCTCTGAAATCGATCTTGTAGAGTCCTAATGTGTCCATTTGGGCTGCAAAGGTAGGGCTTTTTTTTTGAGTGACAAAAGAATATGAAGAAAAAGTTGATTTTCAAGGTCAACTTTTATGCAATTCTATACGGAATGTAGTGCCTTTCCCAATCTCGGAAGACTTAACAAATATTTTTCCGCTATGGTATTCTTCCACAATTCGCTTGGCCAGTGAAAGACCTAATCCCCATCCGCGCTGCTTGGTGGTGAAACCGGGGAGGAATACGTCATTGAAGTTGCCTTTGGCGATACCCTTTCCGGTGTCGGTCACTTCTACTACGATACGCTGGGGCTCCTCGAAAGCCGCAATCGTGATATCACCTTGACCCTCCATCGCATCTACGGCGTTCTTGCATAAATTCTCGATAACCCACTCAAAGAGCTGGGCGCTTAAGTTGGCATAAAGGGGCTGTGAGGGCATGTGAGTGCTAATATTCACATGGTTACTAGTGCGGCGGCTGATATATTCCACCACGTGTGTAATGATCTCATTGAGATTCTCGGGCTGCGGTTCCGGGAGTGAACCGATTTTGGAAAAGCGTTCGGCAATAATCTGCAGTCGGCGGACATCTTTGCTCATCTCCGGGATTAATTCGTCCTCGGGATAATTCTCACGTAAGACCTCAGTCCATGCCATCAACGATGAAATGGGGGTACCCAACTGATGGGCGGTTTCCTTGCTCAAACCTACCCAGACTTTGTTCTGCTCTGCGCGTTTGCTACTCAACAGTGCGAAGATGCCAACAACCGCGAAGATCAGGACAATACCTAGTTGGATATAGGGATAACGTGCTAAACGTTTCAAGAGGCTCGATTCATCATAGCATATTTCCATGAAATCACCGTCCCCATCGCTGTCCATATCGATGCGGATGGCATTACCGTTCTCTTTCATCCTATTTGCCATTGCCATCACCTCTTTGTCAACGTCGCTTGGGGCCTTTGCGTGTAGCTCCAAGTTGCGGTAGGTCTGTACGCTGCCGTCAGCATTAAGGACAATAACCGGGATGGTATGATTACCATTTATGACCTTCAGGACGAGCGCCAAATCAGTCTGCTCGTCAGCATTGTCGAGAGAGCGCATGGCCTCTGCCCACACTTCCATCTTTCGGCGTTCTTCTTCAGAAAGGTCGCTGACAAGGAAATGAGACCACGTCAAAGAGAGTGCGCAAATGACGACGGCGGCGCATGAGAGTAGAATCTTAACTTGCTTCAGTTGGTCAGTCCACTGCATAGTTTTTGAACGATTATTTCTTAAAGAAACGAAATAGTAGCGTTTTTAGTATGTTATTTGCGAAGAAAAATGTAATTTTGCGGCCGATGAAGCGAAATATACGACACATTATATATATATTGGTGCCTGCAATACTTCTTTTATTAAGTGTTTCCTGTGCACGTGAAGAGGACGATTTGCTGGTCCCTGAGCCTGTCGTGTCGGGGGCTAAAGGGCAGACACTTGATTTCACGCTCATCGTTTATATGGCGGCGGAGAATTCGCTGTATGGTATGGTGCAGGAAGATCTGAACGAAATCATGCAGGGGATGGATCAGCTGCCAGAAGGGACTCGCGTAGTAGCTTATGTGGACGATGCGCGTTCTTCTCGCCTTTATGCGGGGTGTGCCAGACAAGAGTTCCAGAATGTGAAATCCTATGATGAAAACATTTGTTCTACCAGTGAAGAGGGGATGATGCGGGTTCTAACGGACATCCTCCAGGATTATCCGGCAGGCCATTATGCCCTTGTGCTGTGGAGTCACGGCTCGGGATGGGTCATACAACATTCAACGGCTGCAGCAACTAAAGCCTCGGGACATCTGCGCAGCATTGGTATAGATAATGGTCAACGCGGAACGTCCAATGAGGGTTCGGTGATGGATATTCCTGTGCTGGCGCGCGTATTGTCCAATTTCCCGCATATGAGCTACATTCTTTTCGATGCCTGTTTTATGCAATGTGTCGAAGTGGCTTACGAACTGCGTCATCTCACGGACTATGTGATAGCCTCGCCAGCTGAGATTCCAGACCCAGGAGCTCCCTACCATCGGCTGCTTCCCATGCTTTGTCGTGTGCCGGCTAATATGTCTGACATAGTGAATACATACGTGGATTACTACGAAAACCTGGAGGCTGGTTTTCCCTATGTAGGCGTGGAATTGTCTGCTATCCGCACAGATTCTCTCGAGAATCTCGCGGCTGTTACGGCACCTTATTTGAAGTCGCTTTTGGCTGCTCGGGCGGAGTATGATGCTTCCGCTGTGCAGCGTTACTACTATGGCCTGTCATTCACCAAATATACGGAATTCTTTGATTTCAAGAACTGGTTCTATCAAGCCTTGTCGGCTGATGACTATGCGGCATGGTGTCAGGCTTACGATGCCGCGGTGCCCGTCGTGAGGCTGACTCCACAATGGTTTTCGGGGATTCCTTCCAGACAGACTCGTTCTGTGTCGGATATTGACCACAGCGGAGGTGTCTCGGTGTTCGTCCCCTCAGGAAAATACGAACAAAACGGGTGGGTGAATAACTATCATTCTTTGCAATGGTATGATGACACGAAATTACAAGAAACAGGTTGGTAAAATATGATAGAGAATACGCATTTCAAAGAGTATTATACTTCGCAGGAAATCGAAGAGTGCTTCCAGTGGTTTGAACAGCACATGGATCGCCTGCCGGATTCGTTGCAGCTGAGCCCTTCTACCTATTTCCCAAGGCTCCGTTTTTCTGTTGATGCCATGATTCAGCATTTGCGGAATGTGATGAAAAATCATCGCATCTACAATGGTGAGTTTGCAACCCTCCTGTTCATCAGGGAAAAAGTCCTTCGGCAAGAGGGCTTTCAAGAGTAACCATTTACATAACTAACCAAATAAACTATTATATTATGCTTTTTGACAAGAAAACGTATATTGATCGTCGCACCGTGCTTCGTGAACGTGTGGGAAGCGGCCTTATTTTGCTTTTTGGCAATAATGATGCGCCGATGAACTACCCGGCCAACGCATACAAGTTCCGTCAGGATAGCTCGTTCCTGTATTATTTCGGCCAGCATCGCGAAGGTCTCTGTGGTGTAATCGATGCCGATACTGGGAATGAATGGCTCTTGGGGGATGACATCTCTCTTGATGATATCGTCTGGTTCGGCGCTGTAGATAGTGTTGCTGATATGGCGGAGCAGTGTGGTGTAGATCGCAGCGCACCTATGAACCGCCTTGAAAGCCTCGTGCGCGAGGCGCTGGATAGTGGCCGTGAGATACATTTCCTGCCTCCCTATCGCCATGATATCATGATTCAGTTGATGGATCTTCTGGGCATTCATCCTCGCGATCAGCGTGCTAAGGCTAGCTTGAAGCTCATCAAAGCCGTTGTAGATCAACGTGCGGTGAAAACACCTGGGGAGATCGCGGAAATCGAGCGAGCATGTGCGATTGGCTATGAGATGCATACAACAGCGATGCGGATGTGCCGTCCTGGTGTGACAGAGCAACAGATTGCTGGTACATTAGCCGGGATAGCGCAAAGTAAGGGCTGTATTGCCAGTTTCCAGACAATTCTGTCCATGCACGGAGAGATCCAGCACGGTTATCCCTCGCCGCGGCCATTGGAGGCAGGACGTTTAATGCTCTGCGACTGTGGTGCTGAGACGAACGAGAACTATTGTTCGGATAATACGCGCGTAACTCCCATCAGCGGACGCTTTACATCGCGTCAGCGTGATATTTATAAGGCGGTTGTGGATGCCCATGACCGAGTCCATGAGATTGCAGCACCAGGCATGAAATGGTGGGACATCCACTTTGAGGCCGCTCGCGTAATCACTGAACATTTGAAGGAAATCGGGCTCATGAAGGGTAATACGGAGGATGCTTTGGCCAATGGCGCTCACGCCATGTTCTTTGTTCATGGCCTTGGCCACATGATGGGCATGGATGTGCACGATATGGAAGGGCTTGGACAGATATATGTCGGCTTCGATGATGAGGTCCGTCCTAACCTTGAACAATTCGGCACCAACTGCTTGCGCTGCGGACGTCGTATGCAGGAAGGCTTCGTAATGACCGATGAGCCGGGCATCTACTTCATTCCTGCTCTGATTGATGATTGGAAAGCACGCAAGCACAATGCTGAGTTCATCAATTTTGATAAGGTGGAGGAGTATCGCGACTTTGGTGGCATCCGTCTTGAGGATGATTTGCTGATTACAGCCGATGGCTGCCGTTATCTCGGCGAGAAGATGATTCCCTATCATGTTGAAGAACTCGAAGCGTTTCTGGCGCAATAATGTCATAATTAAATAACAAATAACCATTTATTCCAAAAAAACAATCCAAAATGAAAAAACTATTTGTTTACCTGTTGGCAGCAATGATCGTCGTTCCTGGTTTTGCTGCTAAGAAAGACAAAAAGGAAGAGAAAGACAATAAGCCTGTCTTTACCATTGTGAAACAATTGCCTATTACCAGTGTCAAGAATCAGAACCGTAGCGGTACATGTTGGGCCTATTCCACACTGAGCTTCTTCGAGAGTGAAATTCTTAAGAAGACGGGTAAGGCTTACGATTTGGCCGAGATGTTCATCACCAATAAGGATTATCTGGAGCGTGCCGAAGTCACCGTGCGTATGCATGGAGACAGCCAGTTCTCACAAGGCGGTAGCGCAGGAGATGTGCTGATTATCATTAAGAATCATGGCATTATCCCCGAGGATGCAATGGCTAAGCCTGGAACAATGATTGGCGATACGTTGGCTAATTTCAACGAGTTCTTCAGTGTCATGGAGCCCTACGTGGATGCCGTGGCAAAAAACAAGAGCAAGACGATATCCCCGCAATGGAAGAAAGGATTGCAGGGCATTATCGATTCTTATTTGGGCGAAACACCAGAGAAATTTACTTATGAGGGCGTAGAGTACACCCCGAAATCATTTGCTGCAAGTCTTGGGATAGACTGGAATGACTATGTGAGCATTACTTCTTACACGCATCATCCTTTCTATACCAGCTTTGCTGTAGAGGTGCAGGACAACTGGCGTTGGGATCACAGCTATAACGTTCCCATGGATGAGATGATGCGTATCATTGATAATGCGCTGGCTAATGACTACACGGTAGCATGGGGCGGCGATGTCAGTGATGATGGCTTCACCCGTCAGGGACTGGCTGTCCTCTATGATACGAAGAGTGCAGAAGGTCTTACGGGTAGTGATCAGGCTAAGTGGCTGAAGTTGACTCCAGCAGAGCGTAAGAATTTCATCGATGAAATGGGCATAAAAGCGCCTGAAGTAGTTCCTACACAGGAGCAGCGCCAGATAGATTTTGATAATTGGACGCTCACGGACGATCATGGTATGCATATTTATGGTCTTGCCAAGGATCAGTATGGACGTGAGTATTACTTGGTCAAGAATTCCTGGGGCGTGACGGGCGATTACAAAGGTATCTGGTATATGAGTAAGGCCTATATTGCTGCGCGCACCATGGATTTCCTTGTGAACAAGAACGCCATCCCTGCCGACATTCGTCAGAAGCTCGGTATTTGAGGCTTCATACCCAAAATAAGGTAAAAAACGGCCGTTTAGTGAAAAAAACACTAAACGGCTGCTTTTGTTTCCCGATTTTTATGTACCTTTACACGCTCTTATGGGCATTTCGCAAAGAATTCGGATAAAAATAACATATAAATGAGCTACAAATGGAATTATCGTCCTCCTACACCAGAACGACAGGAAGCAGCTAAGGAATTAGCCGCCGAAGTGGGAATACATCCTGCTTTGGGATTGCTGTTGCTTGATCGTGGAATCTCCACGGCTGCGGAGGCGCGCCGTTTCTTCCGCCCTCAATTGAGCGAATTGCTCGATCCGTTCCTCTTTCGCGATATGCGCATTGCGGTGGACCGGTTGAACAAGGCGTTGGGGCGTAAAGAACGTATTTTAGTGTATGGTGACTATGATGTCGATGGCTGTACAGCCGTTGCCTTAGTTTATCGCTTTTTACAGCGGTTCACCTCAAACCTTGATTTTTACATTCCTGACCGTTATGAGGAGGGCTATGGCGTCAGCCGGAAGGGCGTTGATTATGCCCGCGAGACTGGCGTGGGCCTTATCATTGTGCTTGATTGTGGTATCAAGGCTGTTGACGAGATTGCCTATGCGAAGGAATGTGGCATAGATTTTATCATTTGTGATCATCACGTTCCTGATGATGTGTTGCCGCCTGCAGTCGCGATTCTCAACGCTAAGCGTGTAGATGCCACTTATCCTTACGAGCATCTGTCTGGGTGCGGCGTAGGCTTCAAGCTGATGCAGGCCTTTGCGAATGACAATGGAATCCCGTTCAGTCAGCTGGTACCATTGTTGGACCTTTGTGCAGTCAGTATCGCATCGGACATCGTGCCTATTCTCGGTGAGAACCGTGTCTTGGCTTATCATGGCCTCCGACAGATCAATCAAAATGTCAGCGTAGGTCTCAAGGCAATCATAGAGATTTGTGGACTCAATGAGCGTGATATAACGCTCAATGACATTATATTCAAGATCGGACCGCGTATCAATGCCTCTGGACGTATGCAGAATGGTGGTGAGGCTGTGGCCCTGCTCGTTGAACGTGACCCGGTACGTGCACATCGTATGGCGCTACAAATCAATGCCTATAATGATCAGCGCAAGGACCTTGACAAGGAAATGACGCAGGAGGCGAATACCATTGTAGAACGCCTTGATCCGGGACATGAACATAAAGCCATTGTGATATACAGCGAGGAATGGCACAAGGGTGTTATCGGCATCGTCGCTTCCCGACTGACAGAAATCTTCTGCCGTCCGTCGGTAGTGCTTACGCGTACGGACGATATGGCGACCGGCTCTGCTCGTAGTGTTGCAGGCTTTGATATCTATAAAGCGATTGATAGCTGCCGTGATTTGCTGGAGAACTTCGGTGGACACACTTACGCTGCGGGTCTATCCATGAAGGTTGAGAATGTTCCCGAATTCAAGCGCCGCTTTGAAGCCTATGTCAATGAGAATATCCTTCCGGCACAGATTGAGCCTGAAATGAATATTGATGGCAAACTGGAGTTCCAGGATATCAATATCCGCTTCTATAACGACTTGCGCAAGTTCGCACCATTTGGTCCGGATAATCAGACGCCTGTTTTCTGCACAGAGCATGTATATGATTATGGAACCAGCAAAGTTGTTGGACATCATCAGGAGCATATCCGCCTCGAGTTAGTTGATAATCATAGCCATAATGTCGTTAATGGCATCGCTTTCGGTCAGAGCTCTCAAGCTCGTCTGATCAAGACAAAGCAAGCGTTTGATATCTGTTATACAGTCGAAGAAAACTCTCACAAACGAGGCGAGGTACAATTGCAGATTGTAGATATCCGTCCTAGCGTGGAATGACCTACCTTTCCATCCTTCAAACCTATTTTGGTTTTCCTTCCTTTCGGGGTATCCAGCAGGATATCATCGAGAGTATAGGTGCTGGGCACGATACGCTCGGCCTCATGCCAACAGGTGGGGGAAAAAGCGTTACCTTTCAGGTGCCAGCATTGGCCATGGAGGGCATCTGTCTTGTGATCAGTCCGTTGATCGCGTTGATGAAGGATCAGGTAGAGAACCTTCGCAGTAAGGGGATCAAGGCTACGGCCATTTATACAGGCATGACGCACGATGAGGTCCTCATCGTATTAGAGAATTGTATCTTCGGGAATTACAAATTCCTTTATGTCTCGCCGGAGCGTCTTTCCTCGGAACTCTTTCAATCAAAACTTGCACACATGCATGTGAGTTTCGTTACTGTGGACGAGGCTCACTGTATATCGCAGTGGGGGTATGATTTCCGTCCTTCTTACACGCAGATTGCTCAGATCCGTAAGTTGGTGCCTCACGCTCCTGTCTTGGCGCTTACGGCTACGGCAACACCCCTGGTGGTTGAAGATATTCAGCGGCAGCTAGGCTTTCGTGAGCCGAATGTCAAGCGCATGAGCTTTGTTCGCAAGAATCTTGCATACATCGTTCGCCGCGTCGTTTCCACCCGTGAATTGGATATCCTTGATTTGCTCAAAGAGTATCAGGGCTCCTCCATCGTTTATACGCGCAACCGCATGTCCACGTTTGAACTGGCCTCATGGCTGTCACAACAGGGCGTGACGGCGACGTTTTACCATGCAGGTCTCACGGATCAGGAAAAGACGGAACGAGCAGCCGCATGGCGTAAAGGATCTATACGGGTCATGGTTGCAACGAATGCCTTCGGCATGGGAATCGACAAGTCGGATGTCCGTTCCGTAATTCACTATGATGTCCCGGATTCTCCCGAGGCTTATTTCCAAGAGGCCGGACGTGCGGGGCGTGACGGTCAGCCGGCAGCGGCCATTCTCCTTTATGATGACCACTCCGCAGCCATGTTGCGTCGTCGCATTGATGACACCTTCCCGCCCGAGGATTATGTCGCCCAGGTTTATGAGGATGTCTGCTGCTTCCTGCAGATGGCCATGGGAGATGGGCTAGGGGTTACGCGTGAGTTCAATATAGATCTCTTTTGTCGTACTTTCCACCATTTCCCTGTCCGTGCATACAATGCCCTCCAGCTTCTCTCGCGTGCGGGGTATATCGAATGGGCTGACGCAGAGGAGAATCATAGTCGTGTTCGCATCGTATGTCGTCGTGAGGAGCTGTATGCCTATCGCCTTCCACCTGCGTCTGAGGGCGTTCTTAATTATCTGTTACGCACATGTACGGGACTTTTCAGCGATTTCGTGTTCATTGACGAGGTTGAAATCGGACGTACGCTTGGTATCCCCGAATCAGAGGTGTGTGCGAATTTGATAGACCTCAGCCGTCGTCATGTCCTTCAGTACGTCCCGCGCAAGTTTATCCCCTATATCACTTTTGTGCAACGACGTGTTGAGCGCGAGGAAATTGTATTACCCCGTACCGTATATGCAGATCGCAAGTTAGAGATGCAGCAGCGTATTCAAACCATGATAGGATACCTCACCACGGATGAATGTCGCAGCCGTTATCTGGTGTCTTATTTTGGTGAGAAGTCTAGTGTGGATTGTGGACTCTGCGATAACTGCGTGGATATGACGGCTCCAAGTTATCCTGTGGATCAGCTCGAAGCACTGCGGGAACGTATCCTTTCAACCATTCGCGAACAGCATATCACGTCCATCACGCAACTGCGTTTCCCCGATGTTCCAGATGCAATGCTGACATACGTGATACGTTGCATGATTGACGAGGAACAGTGGCCTTTGTCTTGACATAGATTGTCTTTTTGCTTATGAATACCAAAATATGGCAGGATAGGCCCCTCATTTGATGACATTTTATTATCTTTGCACGCAAAAATAGAAACTTCTGTAAAGGACTCATGAAAGTACTCAAGTTTGGCGGAACATCTGTAGGTTCCGTGGAGAGCATCCTCAGTGTCAAGCGCATCGTAGAAGCGCAGGACGAACCAGTGATTGTTGTGGTATCTGCCTTGGGGGGCATTACTGACCAACTTCTCCGCACTTCACAGTTGGCAGTTAGTGGCGATGTGACGTATCTCACAGCTTATGCTGAGATGGCAGAACGCCACCACACGATGATAGATGCCATTATCCCCGCTGGTCCTGTACGTGATGGACTGATCTGCACAGTGGATAGCCTTCTCGAAGAGTTGCGCTCCATTTTCCAGGGTGTCTATCTCATTCGGGATCTCTCTCCGAAAACGCAGGCCGCTATTGTCAGCTATGGCGAACGCCTCAGTAGTACCATTGTTGCCACCCTCATTCGTGGCGCGCAGTGGTACGATAGTCGTGAGTTCATTAAGACGGAGGTCAAGGGAGGTCGCTCCTTGTTAGCGAGCGATCTGACGAATGAACTGGTACGTAAGACGTGGACCACAATTCCTCAGGTATCATTGGTCCCGGGCTTTATTTCTACCGACGCGGAGAGTGGCGAGATTACCAATCTGGGACGTGGTGGTTCTGACTATACGGCCAGTATCATTGCCGCTGCCTTGGATGCTGATGTGTTGGAAATTTGGACCGATGTCGATGGTTTCATGACGGCTGATCCCCGTGTGATTTCTTCGGCCTACGTGATTCCCGAGCTCTCCTATATCGAGGCGATGGAGCTTTGCAACTTCGGCGCCAAGGTGGTCTATCCTCCCACCATCTACCCCGTCTGCATCAAGAATATCCCTATTCTCATCAAGAATACCTTCAACCCGGATGCTCCTGGTACGATTATTAAGAAAGAGGTCGCTGATGATACGCGCTCTATCAAGGGTATCTCCAGCATCAAAGGCACCACGCTCATCACCGTCTCCGGTCTCTCCATGGTGGGTGTGATTGGTGTGAACCGCCGCATCTTCTCCGTGCTGGCAGCCAACGGCATCTCCGTATTCATGGTGTCGCAGGCATCGTCAGAGAATAGCACCAGTATCGGCGTGCGCGACGAGGATGCTACAGAGGCTTGTCGTGTGCTCAATGAAGAGTTTGCCAAGGAAATCAAGACGGGTTCCATGTTCCCCATGCAAGCCGAATGTGGCCTTGCCACCGTGGCAGTTGTGGGTGAGAACATGAAGCATACGCCAGGTATCGCAGGTAAATTGTTTGGAACACTTGGCCGTTCTGGTATCAGTGTGATTGCTTGTGCCCAAGGTGCATCTGAGACCAATATCTCCTTCGTCGTGGATGGCAAGTATCTGCGCAAGACGTTAAATGTGATTCATGATGCCTTCTTCCTTTCCGAGTATCAAGTCCTGAACCTCTTCCTTTGTGGCGTCGGCACTGTAGGTTGTTCGCTGATCGAACAGCTGGCCTCCCAACAGGAAGAACTGAAACAGGAGCATGGCCTCAAGTTGAATGTCGTAGGATTGGCTAGCAGTAAGAAGGCTGTCTTCGATCGTGGTGGTCTTGACCTGACTCATTGGCGCGAACTCTTGGATGCCGCACCTGCAAGCAATACCCAGCGCCTCCGCGACGAGGTGATTGGCATGAATATCTTTAATTCTGTTTTTGTCGATTGCACAGCATCTGCGGAGGTGGCCAGCCTCTATCAAGGATTCCTTGAACATAATATCAACGTAGTGGCAGCCAACAAGATAGCGGCCAGTAGCGACTATAAGAACTATCATGAGTTGAAGGCGACAGCCCAACGTCGTGGTGTCAAATATCTCTTCGAGACCAACGTGGGAGCCGGTTTGCCGATTATCCGAACCATCAACGACCTCATTCATAGTGGCGACAAGATTTTGCGCATTGAGGCTGTCCTCAGTGGCACTTTGAACTATATCTTCAACAAGATCAGTGCCGATGTGCCTTTCAGCGAGACCGTGCGTATGGCGAAGGCTGAAGGTTATAGTGAGCCAGATCCCCGCATCGATCTTAGTGGTAAGGATGTCATTCGCAAGCTTGTGATTCTTGCTCGCGAGGCGGGCTATCAAGTAGAGCAGGCCGACGTGGATGCCCAACTGTTTATCCCTAACAGCTTCTTCGAAGGTAGTGTTGAGCAGTTCTGGGAGAAGCTTCCCACACTTGATGCTGACTTTGAGCAGCGCCGTCAGCGTGTTGTGGCTGAAGGCAAGCGTTGGCGTTTTGTCGCTAAATATGAGGATGGCCGTGCAAGCGTGGCCCTTGCAGAGATTCCGCAGAGCCATCCCTTCTACCGCCTCGAAGGTAGTAATAACATCGTCATGCTCACAACCGAGCGTTATCGTGAGTATCCAATGCTGATTCAAGGCTATGGCGCCGGTGCCAGCGTAACTGCTGCCGGTGTCTTTGCTGATATCATGTCTATAGCTAATATCTAATGAAGCATTTGATTATTTTGGGCGACGGTATGGCCGATTGGCACGTACCCTCCCTTGACAATAAAACCCTACTGCAATATGCCCATACACCCGCGATGGACTGGTTAGCACGGAACGGCCGCAGTGGTATGCTGAAGACGATTCCTGATGGCTTCCATCCGGGTAGCGAGGTGGCCAACAGCAGCATCCTCGGTTATGACCAGCATGTAGTTTATGAGGGCCGTGGCCCATTGGAAGCCGCCAGCATCGGCGTGGAACTGGAGCCCGGCGATTTAGCGCTGCGCTGCAATTTGGTATGCGTAGAGGGCGATATCCTCAAGAATCATTCCTGCGGTCGTTTGGAAACGGAAGAGGCCGATGTCCTCATCCAGTATCTGAATGAGCATTTGGCGAACGAACGGGTCCACTTCTATACGGGCGTTCAGTATCGTCATCTCTTGGTGATTAAAGGTGGCAATAAGCATCTGCATTGCACGCCTCCCCATGACATCCCGCTCCAGCCTTGGCGCGATTATCAGATTACGGCGGAGACGGCAGAGGCAGAGGAGACGGCAGCTTTGCTGCGCGACCTCGTCCGCCGTTCCCAGGAGTTACTGCCTGCGCATAATTTAAATAAGGAACGCGCGCGCGAGGGTAAGGATATGGCATCCAGCATCTGGCCGTGGGGTGGGGGCTACCGTCCGCAAATGGTACCTCTGACCGAGCGTTTCCCACAGATTCGCCGTGGTGCCGTAATCACTGCCGTTGATCTCATTCGTGGAATCGGTCACTATGCCGGGCTTCGCGTCATCAATGTGCCCGGGGCTACGGGTCTCTATGATACCAACTTCGAGGGCAAGGCGCAAGCCGCTGTTGAGGCGCTGCGCAGTGGTGATGACTTTGTCTATCTCCATGTTGAGGCTTCCGATGAGGCTGGGCACGATGGCTCTATTCCTCTCAAACTCCAGACCATTGAGGATTTGGATCATCGGTTGATTCAGCCCATTCTTGATGAACTGGGATTGATGAACGATGGGCCTCAGACACAGTCATCTATAGGCCCGTTAGCCATCGCCTTACTCCCTGACCATCCCACTCCTTGCGAGCACCGTACCCATACGGCAGAGCCCATTCCCTTCACTATCTACTACCCTGGTATTGAACCAGATGGCGTGCAGACTTTTGATGAGGATGCTGCCCGTGATGGTGCTTATGGTACGCTCGAAGGTGATGAATTCATCAAGCTATTTATGAATTAAAAGATTTAAGGATTTCAAGATTTTGATTTATAGACAATCTTTAAATATTAAATTCTTAAATCTTAAAATAAAAAGAGATGTTCTACTACAGTACCAATCATTCCGCCGCTCGCGCCACCCTGCGCGATGCCGTAGTCCGTGGTCTTGCAGAGGATCGCGGCCTGTATATGCCTGAGGTCATCAAACAGCTCCCGGCTTCATTCTGGAGCGAAATGGCCGACCTCACGTTTCAGGAAGTCGCTTATCGTGTGGCCGATGCCTTCTTTGGCGAGGACGTAGAGGCCGATGCGCTTCGCAAGATTGTCTATGACACCCTTGCCTTTGACACTCCCGTGGTGCGTGTTGAGGACAATATCTATGCCCTTGAACTCTTCCACGGACCAACTCTTGCCTTCAAGGATGTCGGTGCAAGGTTTATGGCCCGCCTGCTGCAGTATTTCCTCGGTGGTGATGGCTCAGAGGTCAACGTTCTCGTTGCCACCTCTGGCGATACCGGTTCCGCTGTGGCCAACGGCTTCCTCGGCGTGGAGGGTATTCACGTCTATGTGCTCTATCCCAAGGGCAAGGTATCACCCATTCAGGAGTGCCAGTTCACAACCTTGGGCCAGAATATTACTGCGCTTGAAGTGGATGGCGTCTTTGATGATTGTCAGGCACTTGTGAAGTCTGCCTTCATGGATCAGGAGCTGAACGCACACATGCGTCTCACTTCAGCTAACAGCATCAACGTAGCCCGCTTCCTTCCACAGGCTTTCTACTACTTCTGGGCTTATGCGCAACTGCTGAAAGCCTCAAAGCTTTCATCTTCCGACAGTCAACTTGTCGTTTGCGTGCCCTCTGGAAACTTCGGCAATATCTGTTCCGCCCTCTTTGGTCACGCGATGGGACTGCCCATCAAGCGTTTCATTGCGGCCAACAATGCCAATAGCGTTTTCTATGAGTATCTGCAGAGTGGTGACTATCGTCCCCGTCCGTCAGTTCAGACCATTGCCAATGCAATGGATGTCGGTGATCCCTCTAACTTTGCACGCATCCTGGAACTGTACAAAGGCGATCATGCCCGCATCGTGTCGCTGATTTCCGGCGCAACCTATACCGACGACCAGATTGCTGCAACCATGCGTGACTGCTATGCCCGTACTGGCTATGTGCTTGATCCTCACGGCGCTTGTGGCTATCGTGCACTCAAGGAGCAGCTGCAATCTGGCGAGGTTGGTGTCTTCCTTGAGACGGCTCATCCCGCCAAGTTTAAGGATACCGTAGATCATATTCTCGGCATCGACCTCCCCATCCCGGAGAAGCTACAAGCCTTCATGCGGGGACAGAAGCAGAGTGTCCCTATTTCCAAGGACTTCGCTGATTTCAAAGCCTATCTCCTTCAACAATAAACATAGAAAAAAGGCCGAAGCTTTCAGGGCTCCGGCCTTTTTCTATGTTTACAGGTTGTTATGCGATAGCGATGTTACGTGAGACTTTCGTCTCTTCTTTCTTGACCTTCGGCAGGATGATGGTCAGCACGCCGTCCTCCACCTTAGCGGTGATACCGTCTTTCTGTACATCCTTTGGCAGCGTGTAGGCCTGTTGGTAGTTGGTGTACGAGAATTCGCGACGTAGGAAGTGCTCTTTCTTGTTCTCCTCCTTGTGCTCGAATTTGTTCTCGATGGCAATGTTCAGATTGCCTTCATCGTTGATGCTGATGCGGCAGAATTCTTTCTTCAGACCAGGAGCAGCAACCTCCATGGTGTAAGCGTTTTCATCGTCTTTTACGTTGACGGCAGGTGCGGTACGTGGTGCGCAAGCAACGACATCATTGTCAAAGAAATCATCGAATACTGTGGGGAACCAACTGTTTTTGAACATTACTGGTAACATGATTAAAACCTCCTATACTTTAATGGTTAAACTTTAGTCTTTTTCTTGTCGCTCCCGAATCTTGTCGGCGGCGTACAACCATGTTTAAACAACATCCGTGCCAAATTGATTGTTTCTATGTAACTCGTTCATTATCATGACAATCTGTCCATTATTGAGACATTTTGTCCACTTCGCCCGCTACAAAATGGCAGTTGCTTACGGAATAGTTTTTTCTCTTTTCTTTGGTGAAGTGCCGAAAATAGCATAAATTTGCCGCAGAAACAACCATTTAATAGTTATATCAGTATGCGAAAGAGATTCTATATTTTGCTGGCGATGTGCGTTAATATCTTCATGATCAGCGCGCAGGAAAGCTATAGCGGCTCGTTGGTGGCCGACGAGGGAGCATGGTGTTGGTTTGCAGACCCGCGTGCCCTGCATTACGAGAATGAGGGTGGCACTATTAACGCTACGTGGCTGGGCTATATTGACGTGCACGGCAACGTGAAGGCCACGCAGTACGACTGGGTGACGCATCGCAAGACGGATGTCCTGATCCGTAGTTATTTCCAACCCGATGATCACAACAACCCCACCTTCGTGGTGCTGCCGGACGAACGTGTGATGATTTTCTATACGCGCCACACGGACGAGGCAAAGATATGGTACCGCATCTCGCGCAAGCCTGGCGATATCACAGCCCTTGGGGATGAGAAGTACCTCACGACGGCCAACAATACTACCTATCCGTCGCCCTTCATCCTCGCCGATGACCCGCAGCACATCTATCTTTGCTGGCGCGGCATCAACTGGCATCCCACCATTGCCCGCATCACAATGCCTGATGCCGATGATAACTGCCAGTTCGACTTTGGCCCCAAACAAATTGTGCAGAGTACTGGTTCACGCCCCTATGCCAAGTACCAGAGCAACGGCAAGGATAAGATTTTCCTCTCTTACACCACCGGACATCCTGACAATGAGATGCCGGACTGGCTCTACTTCAATGTCATCGACATCAATGAGGGCAACGGCCCTATTCTGCGTGACCTAAAAGGCAAAGAGTTGAAGAAGATAGCCTCTGGCACCTTTAGCGTGAGTAAGAGCGACAGCTATGCCAGCAGCTATGCGGCTACCATTGTAGATAAGACGGCGAATGTGCGTAACTGGCTGTGGCAGATAGCCATTGACAAGGACGACAATCCCGTCATTGCCTATCCTCACATCGATAATGACAAGACCACTCACCAGTATTGGTATGCTCGTTGGACGGGTTCTGCATGGCGTCGCACAAAAGTGGCCGAGGGTGGCCATGGTTTCCATCAGAACTGGAACACCACAGAGCGCTGTTATAGTGGCGGTATGAGCCTCGACCCCGACAATATCAATAATCTCTACCTGAGTATTCCAACGAAGAACGGTGCTTTCAACCGCGACGGCGTGTATGAGATTTGGCGCTACACAATCGACGATGAGGGCAACGTAGGCGAGGGCCAGCAGATTACCTACAACTCGGCAAAGAACAATGCACGCCCCTTCGTCATTCCCGGTTCCAAGAATTCTCCCCTGCGCTTGGCTTGGATGAACGGCGACTACTATTACTGGATGGTGCAGAAGAGCTACCCGAAGGGTTACCCCACCAACATCCGTTGCAACTACGCATGGGAAGAGGCACAGACACCGGAGGAAGAGGCTCTAACAGACCCGGCTTTCGGTGCTGGCAAGACGGTGAGTCTGGCTTTTGCGATGGACGAGACGAAGTATGAAGGCACCCTTTTCAGTATGGGCGACCACTTCACCTATGCACTGGGAGCCGACAATTATCCGGTGGTAACGATTGGCGACAAAACCTATAAGAGCCAGAATCGTCTACTGACATCCGATGCTTGGGCTCAAAACTCTACAGGCACAAGTGGCGACAACCACCCGACAAAGGTGAGCTCGTGGATTCTCACAATGTCCTATGACGGGACGACGCTGACTTTCTATCGCAATGGCCTTGTAGATCAGGTCATCACCCCCGAGACAGACATCAATGGCTCGCTTGTTGTTAACAATGGTTTTTACAACCATCAGTGTCTTGCACAGCGCACATATAATGCCTGCGCATCGCCAATGACGATACAACAAATCATATCGTCTATGCAGCAGGAACTTGATGCTGAGAAGGCCTGTAACGCTCTTAACCTGCTTGAACTCCCAGCAGAAACACGTACAGATCTCGTGTTGCCCGCTTACAAGTTGGGACTTGATATCACTTGGACGAGTTCCAATGAGAAGGTCCTGTCTGCTACAGGCTGCCTCGCAGCGTTGAAGGAAGATACCAACGTCATCCTCACGGCCAGCATTGGCGAGGAGAGCCGTCAGTTTGAAGTGAAGGCCCTCGCACGTGACATCGCACAGAACGTGCGTTTTGCGCAGGAAAACATAGATCTCACGGCAAACACAGGAACGGGCTTCGCAACGAACACCGAGATCAAGGCTCCCGAAGGTGTTCTCAGCGGTCTGCGCTCTTATACCATCCTACTCACGATGAACATGAAGACTAAGACTAAGCAGCCACGCCTCTATGACTTCGGCTCTGGCAGTGGCAATAGTCTTTTCTTACGTGCCGATGCTCTTTCGGCTGGTATCAAATATAATGGTGGTACCACTACCATGGTCAACGGTAAGACCACCCTGCAGGCTGGAACGGATTATAAAATGGCTGTCAGTTTCGATGCCGCCACCAAGACGACCACTATATATATAAATGGTGAAGTGGATGCCAGCGGCACGGCTAATCAGGTGGAGCCCTACCAACTGGCCGAACTAGCAGCAGACACCCGCAACTACATTGGGCGTACGCAATGGTGGGATGGCTCCTATGCCAACGATAATCAGGATTTCTGCGGTTCCATCGATGGCTTTCGCGTCTATGATGTATGCCTTACACGCAAGGAGATATGCGAACAGCAGGGAATCCCTTTTGAGCAGAAGGAACTGCCCACGGAACTACAGAACGGCGACTTTGAGGGTAAGTACAGTGTCATGAGTGGCAGCGGCGTGAGGAGCGACCGCGCCATATTCCAACCTGAAGGATGGAGCATCGACTATACCAGCCGCAATGAAAATGACCTTACGGCTCTGAAGAACGGCGACCTCTTCTTTGCCGATTTTTTCGCCGGCTTCGCAAAGCCTGAGAACCACGGTTCACAGACCTATTGGATTCGCCAGAACTGGGGCACGCCGACGCTGACTCTTTTCCAGGAAATGCGCCTTCCTGAGGGTGAATACACGCTCACTCTGGATTTGTGGAAGAGTGGTCTTGGCGGCGATGCCATTATTAGTGTCAGCACCGAAGGCAGTGCCACAGTGACAGCTCCTTCTGCTGAGAGTAAGGAGGCTTGGCAGCAGGTCAGCCTCGACTTCGAGAGCAATGGCGAAGTCAGTACCACCATTCGCCTCATGGCTAAACACACATCAGGCGGAAGCACGAAGATTATCGGCTTCGACAACGTGGCGCTGACGAAGAAGATACCCGATTGTATCGCGCTTCCCACTAGGCGCGACGATGGCGCTCAGTTGTGGTTCGACCTTGGCGGTCGTGCCGTGAAGCCCAGAGTCCCGGCCAAAGGCATCTATGTCACAAAAGGGAAAAAGAGAATCTTATGAATCAGAATGTAATCATCAGTAAAGATATACAGGCCGAACTGAGTGCTGCTATCAGCGCCGTCAGTCCTGACCGGCTGTTTGTGCTCGCCGACACCACTACGGCACGTGTCTGTTGGCCTGTCGTGAAGGACTTCCCATGTCAGGCGGAAGCACAGCTCATCACCATCGGTGCGTCGGACGAGGCTAAGACGCTGGAGACACTGGCCAGTGTTTGGACAGCGCTGGGCGAGGGTGGTGCTACGCGCCACTCCATGCTCATCAATCTCGGTGGCGGTATGGTGACAGACCTGGGCGGCTTTGCCGCTTCCACCTTCAAGCGTGGTATCGCTTTCGTGAATATCCCCACAACCTTGCTGTCGATGGTGGACGCCAGCGTAGGCGGCAAGACAGGTATCAACTTCCGCGGCCTGAAGAATGAGATTGGTGTGTTCAACGAGGCGATGACCGTCATCCTTGACACGCAGTTCCTCAGCACCCTTGATGCGCCCAACTTGCGCAGTGGCTATGCCGAGATGTTGAAGCACGGGTTGATTTCCACCGAGGAACATCTGTTGGAGCTGTTGCGCTTCGATATAGAGCGCCCCGATCTGGAACAACTGAAACAGATGGTAGCCAAGAGCGTCAGCATCAAGGAACGGATTGTCACCGAGGACCCGCACGAGCACGGTCTGCGCAAGGCCCTGAACTTAGGCCATACGGCCGGTCATGCCTTCGAGAGTCTGGCGCTGGCTGAGAACCGCACCGTCCTGCACGGCTATGCCGTTGCGTGGGGCCTTGTCTGCGAATTATATTTGAGTGCCACCCGCTGCGGCTTCCCCACAGAACGCTTGTATCAGGTGGCGCAGTTTGTCCGTGAGACCTACGGCCGCTTTGATTTCACCTGCAAGGAGTACGACCGGCTCTTTGAATTCATGACGCATGACAAGAAGAACGTAGCCGGTGTCATCAACTTCACGCTTCTTGGTGCCGTCGGCGACATCCGAATCAACCAACAGGCCAGCAAGGACGACATCTTTGAGATGCTGGACTACTATAGGGAAAATTAAATCATCAACAACATAAATAATTATGAAAAGAATCATTTTAGCTTTAGGACTACTGACGATCCTTCCCTCTCTGATGTGCGAGGGTAGCGCTTTTGCCCAGAACCGCAAGGTGCGCACGAGTGGTAACCCCATCCTGCCGGAGTTCCATGCCGATCCGGAGGTGATGTTCTCACATAAGACCAACCGCTTCTATATCTACTCCACGACGGACGGTGTGCCCGGATGGGGCGGTTACTATTTCACCGCCTTCTCCAGCAAGGATTTCCTGGACTGGCACCACGATGGCATCGTCCTCGACTTAGGTACCAACCAAGTGCCTTGGGCCAAGGGAAACGCCTGGGCTCCGGCTATCATGGAGAAACGTGGTGACGATGGCAGCTACACCTATTATTTATATTATAGCGGCCATGATACCAAGCGCAACCGTAAGAGCATCGGTGTGGCGATGGCCGATACGCCCATCGGGCCCTTCTACGACCTTGGTGAGCCCCTGATCTACACCCGTCCGGAGCATGTCGATGGCGGTCAGCAGATTGACGTGGATGTCTTCAACGATCCCGTTTCCGGCAAGAACTTCATTTACTGGGGTAATGGCTATATGGCCGTCGCCGAGTTGGGTCAGGACATGGTGAGCATTGACACCACCACCATCAAGGTCATTACGCCGGATGGCGGCACATTGCAGGATTTCCGTTATCGCGAGGCTCCCTATGTGTTCTACCGCAAGGGCATCTACTACTTCCTTTGGAGCGTGGACGATACGGGCTCACCCAACTACCACGTGGCCTATGGCACCTCCAGCACCCCTGTAGGTCCCATCATCGTGGCACCTGAACCCGTGATCCTGCAGCAGGATCCCAAGAACGAAATCTATGGTACGGCGCACAACAGTGTCATTCAGGTGCCGGGCCGTGATGACTGGTATATCGTCTATCACCGCATCAACAAGAATTATATCGACAAGAAGATGGGCCCGGGCTATCACCGTGAAGTCTGCCTAGACAAACTGGAGTTTGACAAGGATGGCTGGATTAAGCCCGTTACCCCCACTACCACGGGCGTACCCGGTGTGACCGTTCACCTGCCCCGTAAAAACAGATAATCCGTTTCATGGAACATCCAGAGAACAACGAAGCCTATAAGGGGCTGACTGTGAATAGCGGCGTGGAACAGCCCGCCATTATTAACCCTTACCTGCAGCGCGGCCGTTTTGCGCGTCGGCAACTGACCGTGGATGACTATGTCAACGGCATCCTCGATGGCAACGTGACCATCTTGGGACAGGCCGTGACGCTCGTGGAGAGCACCCACCCCGAACACCAGCGTATCGCACAGGAGGTCATAGAGCGCTGTCTGCCCTACAGCGGCAAGAGCGTGCGCATCGGTATCAGCGGTGTGCCTGGCGCGGGTAAGAGTACCAGTATTGATGAGTTCGGTGTCCATGTCCTGAAGGAATATGGCGGCAAGCTGGCCGTCCTCGCCATCGACCCCAGTTCCGAGAAGACCAAGGGCTCCATCCTCGGCGACAAGACGCGCATGGAGAAACTCAGCATCCATCCCGACTCCTTTATCCGTCCTAGCCCCTCCGCAGGCTCGCTGGGCGGTGTGGCCCGTAAGACGCGCGAGACCATTATCCTCTGTGAGGCCGCAGGCTTCGATAAGATCTTCGTAGAGACCGTGGGTGTGGGACAGAGCGAGACCGCCTGCCACTCCATGGTGGATTTCTTCCTCCTGATTCAATTGGCAGGTACGGGCGATGAACTGCAGGGCATCAAGCGTGGCATCATGGAGATGGCCGATGGAATCGTCATTAATAAATGTGATGGCGATAACGTAGAGCCCTGCAAGCTGGCAGCCCGTCAGTTCCAGAATGCCCTCCATCTGTTCCCCATGCCCGAGAGTGGCTGGACGCCGAAGGTACTCTGCTATAGCGGCTTCTACGGCCTTGGCATCAAGGAAGTGTGGGATATGGTCTTCGAGTATTTCGACTTCGTGAAGCAGAACGGCTACTTCGAGCATCGTCGTGCGGAGCAGGCCAAGTATTGGATGTACGAGAGTATCAACGAACAGCTCCGCAACGGCTTCTACAACAACGAGACCATCGCCTCGCTGCTCCCTGCTGCCGAACAATCTGTCCTCGACGGCCAAAAGACCTCCTTCATTGCCGCCAAGCAACTCCTAGATACCTATTTCGCCTTGCTGCACTAAAGCCCAACAATTTAAGGGACGTTCTAAAAATTAAAAAATCTTCTTATGATTATCTTTGTCCGATTTTGACTCTTTTCGGCATCTTTATCCTTAAAACCTTGAACCGTAGTTCACTACGCTTCGGCGTTTTTGCTGACAAATCTGTTCAAAAATAGCCTAAAATCTAACTAAAGCTAATTATTAGAACCTGCCTTAAGGAAATTATGCAGTAATGGTTTCGAGGTGGGTTTTGCATTGCTCCATCAGCCATTTGGGCGTGGAGGTGGCGCCGCAGATGCCGATGGAGAGGGTAGGGGTGTGGTGGAGTGCGGCGGCGAGTTCCGGCAGGTCGTCGATGGCCGCCGGACTATCTATCATATAGGATTGCGCGTTTGCGCGCGCGCACTCGCGGAAAAGGGCGCGGCCGTTGCTACTCTTGCGGCCGCAGACAAAGAGGATGATGTCGTGGCGGGTGGCGAACTCGCGGATGTGAGGGATGCGGTTGGCAACCTGACGGCAAATGGTGTCGTAGTAGGTGAAGGTGGCCGACTGTGACATGTGGGCCTGGATGTATTCCACCACTTGGCGGAAGCCGTCCAGCGATTTGGTGGTCTGGCTGTAGAGGGCGATGTCGCGGCCGAAGTCTAACTGCGCTGCCTCTTCGGGTGTCTCGATGACGATGGCGGTGCCGTCTGTCTGGCCCACGAGTCCTAAGACCTCTGCGTGACCGCGCTTGCCGAAGATGACAATCTGCTTCTGGTGGTCGGTATCGGCCGCAAACTCCCGCTTGATGCGCTCCTGAAGATGGAGTACAACGGGGCAGGTGGCATCAATGAGTTGGATGTTATTCTCCTTGGCTAACGCGTAGGTGGAGGGCGGTTCGCCATGAGCACGCAGCAGCACCTTCACATCGCGGAGCTCGGCAAATGCCTCATGGTCGATGGTCACAAGGCCCAACTGCCGCAGGCGTTCCACCTCGCGCTCGTTGTGCACGATGTCGCCTAAGCAGTAGAGGGGCTGCACCTCCTGCAGCTCCTCCTCGGCCTTGCCTATGGCGCGTGTGACACCAAAGCAGAAGCCCGACCCGGTGTCAATCTCAATCTTCAATCCTTTCCTTGTATCTGTCAATGAGCCACTGCTTCTGTTCAGGGATGGTCATGTGGCTGTTGTCCAGGACCAGGGCATCTTCGGCTTGGCGAAGGGGTGCCACAGCACGGGTAGAATCAATATGGTCGCGCTCGCGCAGGTTGGCCAATACGGCGTTGAAGTCAGGCTTCTCGCCTTTCGCTACCAGCTCGTCATAGCGGCGTTGTGCACGAATCTCATCGGAGGCGGTGACGAAGATTTTCAGTTCGGCGTGGGGGAACACGGCGGTGCCGATGTCACGACCGTCCATCACGATGCCGCCCTCGCGTCCCATCGCCTGCTGCTGGGCCGTCATCGCGGCGCGTACAAAGGGAATGGCGGCGACGGGACTGACATGGGAGGAAACCTCCATGGTGCGGATCTCGCGCTCTACGCATACGCCGTTGAGGTAGGCATCCGGACGGCCTGTCTCGGCGTTGAAGCGGAACGACACATGAATCTCTGGCATCAGGCGTTCCAGTTCGGCAGTCTGAATGGTGCCGTCGGGGTTGACGAGGCCGCGTTGCATGCAGAAAAGCGTGCAGCAACGGTACATGGCGCCGCTGTCAATATAGATGTAGCCAATCTCGCGGGCCAGATCCTTGGCCATCGTGCTCTTGCCGCACGAACTGTGGCCGTCAATAGCAATGGTAATCTTTTTCATATTTATAGGTGATATTGTGCACTAATCATGAATGCCGGCATGGATACGTGGTACTTGGCGTAGGAAAGGCCGATGCTGAACTTCTTCAGTTGCAGACCTGCACCAAAGGAAAGACCTGCCCCATGGGCTGCGCCAGCAGCCGTCAGTTCATAGGCGCGACGGAAACTATAGCCGGCCGAGAGGTAGAAGATGTCGGAGGGCAGAATGTCAACACCCAGCTGGAAGTGGTTGGTGAAGATGCGGCCGCTGCTGACGGAACCGGTGCTGCTATAGTAGTCCGAGTCCTTCCAGCGCGTCAGGTCCACCAATGTGACGGAGAAGCGGATGGGCGCATTCTCCAATGTCTTGGTGAAGCCCAGACGCAGATCCATCGGGAGGCGCTCATACGTGTTGCCGAAGGCTTTCACCTGACCGCCCACGTTGGCTGCCACCAGTGAGGCCGAGAAACCGTTGTCCTCGTCGAAATAGTTGAATCCCAGATCCACAGCCAAAGCCATAGAGGTGTATGTGCCGTACTTGGAGTAGATGAACTTGCCCATGACACCGCCTACGATATACTCCGAGAGCAGGTAGGAATAGCCTCCGCTCAGGGCCATGTCCAATGCTGAGAACTGGCCCGAATCAAGGCCCTCGACAGAGACTTCACGCATGGTGCCGTAGTTGATGAACTGCGCACCAATGCCCCACGAGCCGCGGGTGCCGTGAGACATCACCCACGAGGCGTTGCCCGCCTTGCAACCTTGCATATAACTCAGGAAACTGAAGTTGAGGCTCTTGTCGCTGACATTGGCCATCAGCGCAGGATTCTGGAAGATCAACGAAGCGTCATCGTCAGGCAACGACACGTTGGTGCCGCCCAAGGCCATCGCATGGGAAGACGTGGGTAGCGTCAGGAAATTGAAGACTGACGTACTCTCGGTCTGAGCGGACGCAGAAAACACTCCGTAGAGGACACAAAAAAGTGATAAGTAGATTCTTTTCGTCTGCATGTATCAATTTTGCGCACAAAGATAGGCATAATTTTGTTATTATAACGCAAAGAAGGGTCGTTTTGGGGTGCTGAAAGGCACTTTTTTTATAAAAAAGCACTTAAAAACGAAAAAAAATGCCCGAAAGGAATTTATGTATCGAAAAAAAAGCATACTTTTGTAGCGTTGACACGTGAAAAGTGTCCATTATCGCCGAAAATAACAAAGCTAAATATCCCTATGGAAGAAATCAAATCTATGACTGAAGAGTTGCGCGGACAGCGCGGAACCAGCCTCCTGCTTGGTTACGTCCTTGTGCTCGCACTCATGTTCGTGGCTTTTGAGTACACGACCCGTGATATCAAGTATGCAGAGCTGGAGCCCATCTACGAGAGCGTCTATGAAGAGGACATGATTCCTATCACGACGCAGAAGGAACAGATGGCACCGCCCCCTGCTGCCGCTCCGAAGGTGGCCGAGATCCTGAACATCGTCGATGACGAGACGGAACTGGCCGAGGAAGAGGTGCAGACATCCGAGGAGGTGAACCAGGCTATCTCCAACGTGACTGGTACCGGCGCTCCCACCCTCGTAACCAGTGGCCCCGTGGGTCCTGTACGTGAGGAAGGTGACGATGATAACATCTATGAGGTCGTAGAGAACAATGCAGAGTTCCCCGGTGGTGATGCTGCCTGCTATGAGTGGCTGGGCAAGAACATCAAATATCCCGCCATTGCACAGGAACAGGGCATTCAGGGCCGCGTCATCGTACGCTTCGTCGTGAACAAGGACGGCTCCATCGTGGATGTGGAAGTCGTGCGTTCTCCGGATCCCTCTCTCTCCAAGGAAGCTGAGCGTGTTGTGAAGGCGATGCCTAAGTGGAAGCCCGCACGTCAGGGTAACAAGCCCGTCCGTTCACGCTTCAACCTCCCCGTCATGTTCCGTTTGACTTAAAATCTTATCGTTACTACACCTATTTATAATATATAAGAGGCTGCGCCCAACCGTGCAGCCTCTTTCGTCCCTCAAACATCTCAGCTATGCGAACAGCCTCTCAACTTCTGACTCTTATCAATAACGGCCTGCAGAAATTAGGCTTCTACCGTAAACCATTCGGACTGTATGATCCTGTGAAATATGAACTTTCACTTGGCGGTAAGCGTGTCCGTCCTGTACTGATGCTGATGGCCTATGAACTCTATCGCGACGACGTTGAGCGTATCCTCCCGACCGCCCTTGGACTGGAGATGTACCATAATTATACGCTCCTGCACGATGATGTCATGGACAAGGCTGACCTGCGACGCGGGAAGCCGACGGTGCATAAAGTGTGGGACGAGAATACTGCCATCCTCTCTGGTGACACCATGCTGGTGCTGGCCTATCAGCTGATGCAAAAGGCAGAGCCCGAGAACTTGAAGGCTGTGCTGGACTTGTTCACAGAGACGGCCCTTGAGATTGGTGAGGGACAACAATATGATATGGACTTTGAACAGCGCATGGATGTGCGTGAGGAAGAATATATCGAGATGATCCGTCTGAAGACCTCTGTGCTGCTGGCCTGTGCCGTGAAGATGGGAGCCTTGCAGGCTGGTGCTCCGGAGGCGGACCTGAAGTTCCTCTACCGTTTCGGTGAACGCCTCGGCTTGGCATTCCAGCTACAGGACGATCTGCTGGATGTCTATGGCGACCCTAAGACATTCGGTAAGAAAACCGGCGGAGATATCCTTGAGGGCAAGAAGACATTCCTGCTGATTAATGCTTTGCGTCGTTCCACTGAGGAGCAACGGGCCATCCTTGAACGATGGCTCGATACGCCAGTAAATACGCCGGCCGAAGAGGCTCGGAAGGTGGAAGCGGTAACGAAACTCTATGACCAGATTGGCGTCCGCAAACTGACGGAGGAAAAAATCAAATACTTCTTTGACACGGCATTCATCTCCCTTGATGCCGTAGATGTTCCCGAAGAACGTAAGCAGATGCTCCGAAACCTCGCCCTCTCGCTCTTCGACCGCAAGTCGTAATAATGATAACCGATACCCATAGCCATCTTTACGGCGAGGAGTTCGCTGCTGACATTGACGACGTGCTCGAAAGGGCGCGGGCGGCAGGCGTAGGAAGAATATTCCTGCCGAATATCAATGCCGACAGCATCGCACCGATGATGGCGCTGGCCGCGCAGCACCCAGGCTTCCTCTATCCGATGATTGGACTGCACCCGGAGGATCTAGGGACAACGTGGCAAACAGTACTGCCGCAGATGGAGGCGCTGCTGCAGCAACCCGACCATCCCTTCATCGCTGTCGGCGAGGTGGGATTGGACTACTACTGGGACCGTTCCCTCTACGAGGAACAGCAGGAGGCCCTGAAGATTCAGATTGGATGGGCGCAGAAATACGACCTGCCCCTCATGATTCACACACGCAACGCCCATCGCGAGATGGTTGATGTGCTGAAATCCCAAATCGCAACTAATAAATCCTCAACTAATAAATCTTTAAATAGTCAATCGTCAAATCGTAAATTACAAGGTGTTTTCCATTGCTTTGGCGGCACGGCCGAGGAGGCTGAGGAACTCCTTCGCTTTGGGGGCTTCATGTTGGGCATCGGTGGCGTAGTGACCTACAAGAAGAGCAACCTGCCGAATGTCCTCAAAGAGGTGGTGCCTCTCACACGCATCGTACTGGAGACAGATTCACCTTATCTGGCACCTGTCCCTCATCGCGGAAAACGGAATGAAAGTGCATACATTACGGCCGTCGTTGACACCCTCGCGCGAATTTATGATGTGAGTTACGACGAAGTGACCCAAATCACGACCATAAATGCACAAAACACGTTCCCGAAAGTGCAAGAAAAGGCGGTTTTTGCCCCCAAAATGAGGAAAAACACGCTTTGAAGTAAACTTTTTCGAAGAAAATGATGAGGATAAGCAAAAAAAAAGATATTTTTGTAGCGAATTAAGCGAGATATACATATAAAACAATAACTAATTCATTCATCATTAAAAACAAAAGACAATGAAAAAGTATTTTGCAATTGTTGCAATGGTGGCTGCCTTCACATTTGGTATGACACCTTCTGTAATGGCTCAGGACGCAGCTGACGAGGCTGCTACCGAGCAGGTCGATTCCGCAGCTGTTGATAGCGCAGCTGTTGACTCCGTTGAAGCTCCCGCTGTGGAGGAGGAGGCTGTAGCTCCCGTTGAGGAAGAGCAGGGCCTTCACAAGACCTTGAAGACAAAGTTTATTGAAGGTGACGCAGGCTTCATGAGCCTCGTAGCTGTTGCTCTCGTGCTGGGTCTCGCATTCTGCATCGAGCGCGTGATCTATCTGACTCTTGCTCAGGTTAACACCCGCAAGTTCCTGGAGACTCTCCGTGAGAAGGTAGAAGCTGGTAAGATTCAGGAAGCTATTGATTTCTGCGCAGGTACCCGTGGTCCCGTCGCTCAGATCTCCAAGAAGGCTATGACTAACCTCGCAAGCGAAGACCAGAACGATATCGCTACCATCGAGCGTAGCATCAATATCGAGGCTGAGGTCCAGGGCGCTTACCTCGAGGAGAACTGCTCTTGGATTACCCTCTTCATCGCTATGGCTCCGTCACTCGGCTTCCTCGGCACTGTGATCGGTATGGTCCAGGCATTCGATGATATCGAGCGCGCTGGTGATATCAGCCCGACAGTCGTTGCCGGTGGTATGAAGGTCGCCCTTATCACCACCATCTTCGGTATCGTGGTTGCCCTGATTCTTCAGGTGTTCTACAACTACGTCCTCAGCCGCGTTGAGGCTCTGAACAACAACATGGAAGAGGCAGCTATGGGTCTGCTCGACATGTGTGTTAAATCCCCTAAGTGCAAGAAGTAAAGCCATTTACCGTTTGACTATCGTCAAATCGTAAACAAATGGTCAATCGTTAATGATTAAATCATAAATTTTCATTATGAAACTCGAAAAGCTGTCAAATATTGCGCTGTACGCATGCATCGGCATCGGTGTTGTCTGCTTCGCCTTGTTCTTCTTGGTGGACTACAACAACATGGACTTCGATGGTGTACACGTCTCCCCGGCATTGACGGATCTCGTACTGATCCTCATGTACGCGCTTTTCTTCGTTGCTACGGGCCTCACCGTCTGGAGCCTTGTGCGCGGTGCTACCATTAACTCAGGCAATACGGGTCCCAATCCCACTGGTATTGCCAGTGGTAAGGTAACTCTCTGCACATGGGGTACTGTTATCCTGGCTCTCGTAATCGGTCTGCTCTCCGGCTTAGGCGAGGAAGCATATACCACCGTCTCTGGTGTAACCACTTCCGCAGGTATGGTTACGTTCGTTGACATGTGGATTATCGCTATCTATATCCTGGCTGTTGTGGCTATCGTGGCTGTTGTAGTCAGCATGAGCGGTTATCTCACCAAGAGCGCAACGCCGAAGGCGTAAGAATAGCTTGGACCGTAAGGTCTATCATTGTTAAGTTAAACATTAAACTTTCAACTTTCAACTAGATACCATCATGGCAAGAAAGAAAAAGAAAGTGCCTGGATTGAACTCGAGCTCCACTGCGGACATCTCTTTCATCCTGCTGATCTTCTTCCTGGTGACCACTTCTATGGACACTGATATGGGTCTGTCACGTCACCTGCCCAATCCGCCCGAGCCCAATCAGGAAGATGCACAGATTGATGTCAAGGAACGCAATGTGCTCAACGTGCGCCTCAATGCTGCCGGTTATCTGATGGTCAATCATGACTTCTTGGATATCAACCAGCTGCGCCCGCGTGCGAAGGAGTTCATCCAGAACAAGAGCAATAATCCGAAGTTGCCGGAGCTCCATGCCAAGGAAATCGACCTGCTCGGAATGTGTTATGTCACCGACAAACACGTGATTTCCGTTCAGACCGACCGTGGTACGCCCTACAACATCTATTTCCAGGTACAGAACGAATTAGTGGCTGCATACAACGAGCTGCGTAACGACTTGGCGATTGCCAAATTCGGCCGTCCCTACGCGCGTTGCTCTGAAGACGAACAGGTCGCTATCCGCACGTACTATCCCCAGAAGATTTCTGAGGCCGAACCTAAAAACTATGGAGGAAACTAATCATGGCTAGAAACAAGGAAAAAAGAGAAATGCCGGAGATGAATACCTCATCTCTCCCTGACTTGATCTTCACCATCCTGTTCTTCTTCATGATCGTAACCACCATGCGTGAGGTCACGCTGAAGGTGAAGTTCACGGTTCCTTCAGGTACGGAATTGGAGAAACTGGAGAAGAAGTCATGCGTATCGTTCATCTACGTAGGTCCTCCTACAGACCAGCTGCGTGCTCAGATGGGTTCGGGTACTCGTATCCAGCTCAACGACCGCTATGCTGAGCCTCGTGAGGTGATGGACTTCGTAGCCCAGGAGCGTACAACGATGCCTAACCCCTCTGCACAGGTGATGTCCATGAAGATTGACCAACACACACAGATGGGTATCATCACGGATATCAAGGAAGTGCTCCGTAAGTCGTGGGCATTGAGAATCAACTACTCCGCAACGCGACGTAATTGATTCGCAAGATAGAGATTCAAAAAGGCAATCCTTCGGGGTTGCCTTTTTGTTTGTGACAATGTCCAGCAGAACAGCTTATTCGATGTCGCTGTCGATTTGTTGTAGCGGCCAATTGACCAGATAAACACGCTCCGTAGCGCGCGTCAGGGCGGTGTAGAGCCAACGGAAGTAGTCGGGCGTAAGCTGTTCCTCGCTCATTGGACCTTGATCGACATAAACGTGTTTCCATTGTCCGCCCTGCGCCTTGTGACAAGTTACGGCATAGGCGTATTTGACTTGAAGGGCATTGAAGTAAGGATCCTCCTTGACGGCTTTCATTCTGTCGCGCTTGTTCCGTAATTCGGGATAGTCATCCCAGACATGCTGGAACAGCGACTCTTGTTGCTGGCGTGTCAGGGCTGGTGCTTCGCTGGCAAGTGTGTCTAGGATGATGGTGGCATCGACTTCCATATCCTCATAGTCGGGGAATGTCAGTGTGACATCAGCGAAGCGAAAACCATGTTCCGAGCGCTCGTGACGAAAACGGCGTACAGTGGCGATATCACCATTGGCGATGAAATCCATTTGCGTAGGGTCTGGTTCCTCTGTCTTCTGTGGCTTCACCCAGTGGTAGTTGTTCTTGACCACCATGATTTTCTCGCCGCTGGTCACCTCCTCGTCGTACCAAAGGATTCGTCCGCGTATTCCTTGATTATAGGCGTATGCACGTGCGTTGGAACGTGTGACTACGATTGTCTCGTCCGTACCACCACTGCTATAGGATTGTTCCAACGACTCCAGAAGTTCGTCACCCGTGATACGCACGACGTCTGTGAAACCTTGCAGATGTAACTGCGGAAAAGCCCACACGTCATCGTTGACTATCAACTGTCGCAGCAGCGTCGCATTATACAGGATGCCGGATTCTGATAGCTGACGCACCACTTGTGTCAGGGTGATGGAGTGAACGTGCAGGCCATAACCCTCTAAAATTTCTGTCTCCAACGCCGGACTCAATTCCTCGCCCACGGGTGGCAATTGTGCCGTATCGCCAACGAGCATCAGTCGGCACCCCTCGCCGGAATAGACAAATTGGATGAGGTCATCCAATAGGCGTCCTGTACCAAAGGTCGTTCCGCTCAGTCCCTCATTGCTAATCATGGAAGCCTCGTCAACGATGAACAAAGTGTTTTTCATCAGGTTTACGCCCTGCATGAAATCCGTCATATCGCCCGTGAAGCTCTTTTGGCGATAGATGCGTTTGTGGATTGTATAGGCGGGGTGAGTAGCATGTAGTGAGAACACTTTTGCTGCCCGACCCGTAGGAGCCATCAACACCATGCGCTGCTGAAGCGCATCCAGCGAACGCACCAAAGCACCTACCAAAGAGGTCTTTCCGGTACCGGCATAACCCTTCAGCAAGAACAACGATTCATGTTCTTGTTCAAAAATGAAATCTGCCATCATTTTGACAGCGTTTTCTTGCTCTTGGGTGGGCCGAAATCCGTATTTCTCGAGGATGAAAGCCCTCATTTGCTCATTTATTGACATTTAAAGTGAAAAAAATCACGTAAGATGAGGCTAATTCCAATTATTTGTTCTATTTTTGCGATGCAAATGTAACAAAAAAGCTTCATATACGCGTTATGAAAAAGATTTTTAATGCACTTTTAGCACTTTGTGTTGCCGGCTTGCTCTTTATTTGCTGGCGTAGTATCCAGGACGACATCGACTTCCAGAAGGAAGTAACGATTCGTGAGAATGCGGTTAAGGCTCGCCTCTTGCAGGTTCGCGCTGCGCAGGAGGAGTTCAAACTCCAGAGCCCTGATGCGGCTTACTGTGACAGCCTTTGGAAACTCGTTGAGTTTGTCCGCACAGGTCGTATTCCTAAGATTGTCAAGGAAGGTGTCCTCTCTGATGAACAGATGGAGAGTGGTCTTACCGAGGCCAAGGCATCTGCTATCGTTAACAGCGGTGACGCTGCTGCTATCGCTGCCAATGGCTTGCAGGGCTTCCGCCGTGACACAACGTGGGTAGTGCTCTCAGACTCTCTCTTCGGCGAGGGCTTCAATCCAGACTCTCTGCGCTATATCCCCTTCGCCGAGGGTGATACGTTCCACCTCGAGGTTTACCTCACCGTCACACGTTCTGGTACTCCGCAGTGTGTCATGGAGTGCTGCGCTCCTGATGAGAGCTTCCTCAAGAACATGGGCCGCAACGGTGATCGCCTGATTGTCAACCGCCGTCAGCTGGCTGATGATATGGGCAGCTATCCTGGTCTGAAGATTGGTGATCTCAGCAACTGGAACAACAATGCCGGCAACTGGGAATAAGTCATACCATCCCTTGAGTCTATCCATCCGCGTTTATGCGGATGGATTCTCTTTTTTCGTCTGTGACCCTCAAACGAGTAGCCTTGTGCGCGGTGAACACTTTCGGAACGCCGAGGGTGTGCCTGTGGCACAGCAGATGATGCAGGAACTTGGCAAGCCCGATTATTTCAATCGTCAGATAGATCAAGCTTATGTCCTCATCTGCTCACCCTCTACGCGCGTGCCACTTGAGGGCTTTCATCGTGACGAGGCAGAGGCTATTTATGCCTTCACCTTTGCTCATGAGGATATGACGCGTTTGCGTGTAGCCTATACCATCCTTCCTCAGCTGGAATCTGTAGAGCTTTACGCAATTCCTCGTGATATCGAGGAAACGATTTTGCAATTCTACCCAACGGCACGTTTCTTTGCTTCACGAGCCATGCTGATGGAGCGCTTTCTCAATTACGACAAGGATGTTGATAGCGCCTACCGTCGGCTTTACCTAAGCCCGGAGGCTGGCGGCTTTACGCTCTTGGCCTTCGACAACGGGCATCTGGCTTTTGCCAATACCTTTGCAGTCTCTTCTACGGCAGATGCACTCTACTTCGTCCTCAATGTGTGGCAGACTTTAGGCCTGCAGGCCATGAAGGATCATCTGGTCCTTTGCACAGCAGATGACGAGTTGCGTAAGGCTGTCGCCGAATATCTGATGCATGTGGATGTCTTGTCAGACATCGACCTTTTCCCGCGTGTTCCCTTAACCCGTGAGAAGGAAGTCCCGGCGGATCTCAAGGCCCTACTGTTGAATAGACTATGAGAGTCGTAGCAGGGAAATACCGTGGTCGTCATTTTGATGTCCCTCGCTCCTTCAAGGCGCGTCCCACAACGGATTTCGCCAAGGAGAATCTGTTCAATGTGCTGCGGGGCTATATCGACTTCGAGGAGGAGGCTCCGATGGCTTTAGACCTATTTGCTGGTACGGGAAGTATTACGCTGGAGCTCCTATCGCGTGGCTGTGCCCACGTCACCGCGGTAGAACTGGATCAGCAGCACATCAGTTTCATCCATCAGTTCCTGCGCGCCCTGAAGGCCGAGGATGATGCTACTGTTTTGCGCGCCGATGTGCTTCGTTTCCTACGCAAGGCTCCAGGCTCTTATGATTTTATTTTTGCTGATCCTCCTTACGCCTTACCGCAACTGGAGCAACTGCCAGACCTCGTCTTTGGCCCCTCTCCTTGCTCTCCCCGTGGGGGAGAGGGCTTTCTTGAAGATGAGAAAACCAATAGCGACTCTGTCCTCGCCCCAACGGGGAGAGTTAGAGAGGGGCTTTTGCGTCCTAACGGCCTCTTTGTCCTCGAGCACGGCAAGACACAGGATTTCTCTGCCCATCCTCATTTTGTTGAACACCGTGCCTACGGTAGTGTCAACTTCTCCTTTTTCCGTTAATTTTTCCTTTACTTCTGAGTTACTTTTTCCACGGGACGGACTCGCCCTGTGGCAGCTACAACAATGCTGGTAATGGGGGAGAGCAGGTTGAAGAAACAGTACGGGAGATAGGCGAGGGTAGCAACACCCAGGACGGTGCTCTGAACGAGTCCACAGGTATTCCACGGAACGAGAACGGATGTTACAGTCGCACCATCTTCGCAGGTGCGGCTCAACAAGCGTGATTCATAGCCCCGTTCGCGGTAGATGTCCTTGAACACGGAACTGGTCAGGATGATGCTTAAGAATTGATCGGCCAACGCGACATTGCAGAAGATACCTGTCAGGGCAGTGCTGGCCACGAGAGAGGTCGTGCCGCGTACCCAACGTAGCAGGATGTCCATCAAATCGCGGAGTACACCAGTGGCTGTAACGACGCCGCCAAAAATCTGTGCGCAGATGATGAGCCATATTGTAGGCATCATGCCTGCCATACCGCTTGTGTGCACCAACTGATCCAGCATTGGTGTCCCAGTCTGCAGTTGTGTGGGCGCATAAATTACTTTCATGATGCCTTCGTAGGATGCTAAGAGGTTCTGTGTTTCCTTGCCAGAGATTAGGGCTACCAAGGCGGGCTGCCAAACGACGGCAACGATGGCGGCCATTAGTGCGGCCATAAACAAAACAACCATAGCAGGCCAGCGACGTGCAATCATCACACCCGTCAGGACCGGCACGAGCAAGAACCATGGGGAAATCAAGAACGTTTCCTGCAACTCATCCAAGAAGCCCATCCCGCTGCTTTCAGGGATGTCCATCAGCAGGCCGGCAATGGTGAAGATCAACAGCGAGATACAGAACGTAGGGATGGTGGTCTTCATCATATAGCGAATATGCGTGAAGAGCGGCGTGCCAGAGACACTGGAGGCCAATACCGTTGTGTCAGAAAGGGGCGACAGCTTGTCGCCGAAGTAGGCACCTGTGATGATACTGCCAGCCACCCAACCGTCATCGAAGCCGTGGGCGCGACCAATTCCCATCAGTGCTACACCGATGGTTGCGACGGTCGTCCAAGAAGAACCTACCATGACGCTGACAAGCGCACAAAAGAGGCTGCTACTGACAAGAAACCACTCCGGACGCAGGACTTGTACACCATAATAAATCATTGTGGGTACGATGCCAGAGATCATCCATGTGCCACCGATGGCACCTATGAGTAATAGGATGATGATGCTGGGCATGCAGCTCGCTATCTTGTCTGTCATTTCCCGTTCCAGCCTCTCCCACTCAACACGTCGCATCAAATAGCCGATGGCAACGCAGATGGCAGAAGCAAAGAGTAAAGAGACTTGTGTGGCGCCGTCCAGTGCGTCGGTGCCGAATGTATTAACGCACACCGCAATCAACGCGATAAGTGCTACGAAGGGGATGAATGACAGGTATTTTTTCATGTATTCGATTTGATGTGATAGAGGCTGTGCCATTGACTTGGCGCAGCCTCTATCTTTAGAATCATGTGTGCAATTGACTTACTTGCCAAGCAAGAGCTTCATCATCTCGCAGGCAGCCTTGGCCACGGAAGTACCAGGGCCGAAGACAGCAGCTACGCCAGCCTTGTAGAGGAAGTCATAGTCCTGAGCGGGGATCACACCGCCGGCAATGACCATGATGTCTTCGCGGCCGAGCTTCTTCAACTCTTCAATCAGCTGCGGGATGAGGGTCTTGTGACCTGCGGCCAGCGAACTGGCGCCGATGACGTTCACGTCGTTCTCCACAGCCTCGCGGGCAGCCTCGGCAGGTGTCTGGAACAGCGGTCCCATATCCACGTCGAAGCCACAATCGGCATAACCTGTTGCGACAACCTTGGCGCCACGGTCGTGACCGTCCTGACCCATCTTGGCAATCATGACTCGAGGACGACGGCCCTCCTGCTTTGCAAACTCTTCGGTTAAGCGGCAGGCTTCCTCGAAGTCCTTGTCGCTCTTGCTTTCTGAACTATACACGCCTGAAATGGTTCTGATGACAGCTTTGTAACGGCCCACGACAGCTTCGCAGGCATCGGAAATCTCGCCGAGGGTGGCACGGTGGCCAGCGGCGGTGACAGCGAGGTCGAGGAGGTTGTGCTCGCTCTTCTTGCCATCCGCAAATTCCTGCACGCAGGCAGTGATGGCAGCGAGGTCCTTCTTGACCTGCTCGTTGTCGCGGTTTGCACGGAGCTGCTTCAGGCTCTCTTCCTGTTGCAGGCGCACAGCGGTATTGTCAATCTCGAGGATATCAATGGGATCCTCGTGATCCAGACGATACTTGTTCACACCAACGATGGTCTGAACACCGCTGTCGATACGAGCCTGTGTGCGGGCAGCAGCTTCCTCGATACGCATCTTGGGCAGACCGGTCTCAATAGCCTTGGCCATACCACCCAACTTCTCGATTTCCTGGATGTGCTCCCAAGCCTTGAGGTAGAGCTCCTGTGTCAGCTTCTCGACATAGTAGGAACCAGCCCACGGGTCAATGTGCTTGCATACTTGCGTCTCGTTCTGGATATAAATCTGCGTATTACGAGCGATACGGGCGGAGAAGTCTGTCGGCAGGGCGATGGCCTCGTCGAGGGCGTTGGTGTGCAGTGACTGGGTGTGACCCAGCACGGCTGCCATAGCCTCGATACAGGTACGACCTACGTTGTTGAAAGGATCCTGCTCGGTCAGTGACCATCCGGAGGTCTGCGAGTGTGTGCGCAGCGCCATGGACTTGGGGTTCTTGGCACCGAAGCTCTTGACGATCTTGGCCCACAAGAGACGACCGGCACGCATCTTGGCGATTTCCATGAAGTGGTTCACGCCGATAGCCCAGAAGAAGCTGAGACGCGGTGCGAAGGCATCGACGTCGATACCTGCGTTGATACCAGCGCGGAGGTAGTCCATACCATCGGCCAGCGTGTAAGCCAGCTCGATATCAGCGGTAGCACCTGCTTCCTGCATGTGGTAACCGGAGATGGAGATACTATTGAACTTAGGCATCTTCTGTGAAGTGTACTCGAAGATGTCGGCGATGATCTTCATGGAGAAGGCGGGCGGATAGATATAGGTGTTGCGCACCATGAACTCCTTGAGGATGTCGTTCTGGATGGTACCAGCCATTTCCTCGAGCTTGGCGCCCTGCTCCAGACCTGCGTTGATGTAGAAGGCGAGCACGGGGAGCACACCGCCGTTCATGGTCATGGAGACGGACATCTTGTTCAAAGGAATACCTGCGAAGAGAACCTTCATGTTCTCCAGAGAGCAGATGCTCACACCTGCCTTACCTACGTCGCCTACGACGCGGGCGTTATCGGGGTCATAACCGCGGTGTGTGGGCAGGTCGAAGGCTACAGAAAGACCCTTCTGACCGCTGGCGAGGTTACGACGATAGAAAGCGTTGGACTCTTCTGCGGTGGAGAAACCGGCATACTGGCGGATGGTCCACGGGCGGAAGGGATACATCATGCTGTACGGGCCACGGAGGAACGGAGGAATACCGGCAGCAAAGTCCAGGTGCTCCATGCCTTCAAGGTCTTCCTTCGTGTAAACGGGCTGAATATCGATTTGCTCGGGAGTCTTCCAGTTGGCAGTAATGCCGTTCTCCCGCTGCCACTCTTGGCCGTTCTTGGCTTCAATCCCGGCAAAGATATCTATGTCTTTGAAATTCTTTTTCATGATCAAATACCAAGTTTAGCGTTATACTCTTGCAGTGTCTTCAGCTGATCGACACGTACGTGGATGAAGTTCTCGATGCCAGCGGCCTTCAGGTCCTCGCTGCAAGCGGGAGCGCCTGCTACGACGAACATGGCACGGCCGTTGAGGTATTTGAAGGCGGGGATGGCGTATTCTGCGTATTCGTCATCGCTGGAGCAAATCACGACGATGTCGGCACCAGCTTCCAATGCTTTGTCAACGCCTTCCTCTACGGTTGCGAAGCCCAGGTTGTCGATCACCTGATAGCCTGCTGCGGCGAGGAAGTTGCAGCTGAACTGGGCACGGGCCTGACGCATGGCCAGATTACCGATGGTCAGCATGAAGGCTACGGGAACCTTCTTAGCCTTCTCGGTGGTAAGGCGCAATGCTTCGAAGTCTGATGCCAGACGGCTGGTCTTCAGTGCGGGAACATCGGCATCGCCAGAGTGCTTGCAGGTGCAGTCGCATGCCAGAGGCTCTTTGCCCTCGCTCTTCTCAGTGAAGTTGGGGAATTGGTTGGTACCCAGCAGGAACTCCTTACGCTTGCCGGCGTTGGCATGACGTGCCTTATCGGTATCGTTCAAGGCGTTCTGGATAGTGCCTGCCTTGACAGCAGCCAGGAAACCACCCTCTTCCTCTACGGCGAGGAACAGTTTCCAACCTTCCTTGGCAATTGCAGCGGTCAGCTCTTCCACGAAGTAGCTACCACCACTGACATCGACAATCTTGTCAAAGTGGCACTCCTCCTTCAGCAACAGCTGCTGGTTGCGGGCGATACGCTCAGCAAAGTCTGTTGGCACCTCGTAGGGAGTGTCGAACGGTGTAACCACCATGGAGTGAATACCTGCCAGGGCAGCACTCATGGCTTCGGTCTGGGAGCGAAGCATGTTCACGTAGCTGTCGAAGACCGTTTGGTTGTAGGTCGTGGTAGAAGCGTTGATGCACATCTGGCAAGCGCAGTCGCATTTCGGCTCATACTGCTTCACAATCTGTGCCCACAACATACGGGCGGCACGGAACTTGGCAATCTCCATGAAGTAGTTGCCACCGACGCCCATGTAGAACTTGATCTTCTTGGCAGCGAGCTCGACAGGAACGCCAGCTTCTACCATCTCGTCCAGATATTCCTTACCCCAAGCGAGGGCGTAGCCCAGCTCCTGATAAACATAGGCGCCGCTGTTGCAGAGCAGGTCGCTGTGAACCATCACGCAACGCAGGTTGGGGAAGTCTTTCAGTTTCTCCACCAACTTGGGCATGTCGGGCAGCAACATCGTGGTGTCCTTGCCCTTCATGAGCATGCGCTCGATGGGGTCGAAACCGATACCACCGACAATCTTCTCTTTGTCGTAGCCTTTTTTCTCGTAGTAGGCAACGACGATGTCGGCCAGTTCCAGTACGTGGCGCTGACAAGTGCGGAAGCTCACTTCCACGATGTCGCAGCAGATACCATCGAGCAGTGTCTCGATGAACTCAGCGCTGACCTTGTCACCAGGAATACGGAAGCCGAGGGAGTCGATACCGCGGTTCAGGATATCCAGAGCCTTCTGGTTAGCCTCTTTCGGGTCGTCCACCTTGATGTTCTGGCGCACGTACCATTTGTTGTTGTCCTTTTTGTTACCGCGTACGAAGGGGAATTCACCCGGTAGGGCATTGACGAGGGGCAATTTGTCCACGTCTTCCTTCAGGTAGAACGGCTGCATGGAGAAACCTTCGTTGGTTCTCCATACCATTTTCTTCTCGTAGTCAGCGCCCTTGAGGTCCACCTCAATCTTGTCGCGCCATTCCTGGCGGGTGGGGGCGGTGAAGCACGGTGGACAGCTTGTCCTTTTCAGGATCGACGATCACATGGCGGGGAACGCCGTTGATCTCGAACTGAAGTCTGGTGAGCTTTGCCAAACGTATCATCCTTTCTGTATCGGAAATATAGAAATGCGTAGTATAGTACTTTAAGATTATAACAGGATAAGAGAAATCCCGCAAGCGCAAACCGCTTGCGGGATTATTCTATTTACAGAAGAACACCCGCAGAACTGCGGTCCGTCTCAGGCGTTTTCCCCGTCCTCGGGCGGTTCCTCTCCGTCTCCGGCAAGCAGCTCCTCCGGCGCCTGAACGCCCCGTCTGGCGTTCCACTCGGCCAGGGTGAGGAGCACGGCCCGGGGCTTTGAGCCCTCGAAGGGGCCCACGATCCCCTGGTCCTCCATCTGGTCCACGATCCGCGCCGCCCGGGAATACCCCAGCTTCAGCCGCCGCTGGAGCATGGAAACGGAGGCCTGCTTGCTCTCCAGCACCACCTGCACGGCTTCGTCGAACATTTCGTCCAGGCCGGAATCGTCCCCCTCCGCGGGCTCCGCGTCCCGGTCCTTTTCCTTCTCCTTGCCCTTCTCCATGCTGCGCTCGATCTCGTCCTGCACGTCCCGGGCATAGTTGGCAAGGCCCTGCTCCTTGACGAAGTTCACCACGTCCTCCCGTTCCGCGTCCGTGACGAAGGTGCCCTGGATCCGGGTGGGCTTGCCGCCGCCGATGGGCGCGTAGAGCATGTCGCCCTTCCCCACCAGCTTTTCCGCGCCGGAGGTATCCAGGATGATGCGGGAGTTCAGGGCGCTGTCCACGGCGAAGGCGATGCGGGAGGGGATGTTGGCCTTCATGAGGCCGGTAATCACGTCGGCGCTGGGCCGCTGGGTGGCAATGACCATGTGGATGCCCGCGGCGCGGCCCATCTGGGCGATGCGGCAGATGCTCTCCTCCACGTCCTTGGCGGCCACCAGCATCAGGTCCGCCAGCTCGTCCACCAGGATCACCAGCCTGGGCATGGTCTGGACTCCCTCGGTGCGCTCGGCATACCGGTTGTAGCTGTCCAGATCCCGGGTGCCGGAATCCGCGATCATCCGGTACCGCCGCAGCATTTCCATCACCGCCCACTGCAGGGCGCCCGCCGCCTTTTTGGGGTCCGTCACCACGGGGATCAGCAGATGGGGTATGCCGTTGTATACCCCCAGCTCGATCATCTTCGGGTCCACCATGATCAGGCGGACCTCCTCCGGGCTGGACTTGTACAGCAGGGAGAGGATCAGGGAGTTCATGCACACGGATTTGCCGGAGCCGGTGGTGCCGGCGATGAGCAGATGGGTGAGCTTGCTGATATCCCCCACCACAGGGTTGCCCGCGATGTCCATGCCCACGGCGAAGGCCAGGTGGGATTTCTTATCCCGAAAAACCGGCTGCTCGATGATATCCCGCAGATACACGGTGGTGGTAGTCTTGTTGGGCACCTCTATGCCCACGATGCTGATCTTGTCCGGAATGGGGGCGATGCGCACGCCCCCGACCCCCAGGGCCAGGGCGATATCGTCCGAAAGGTTCGTGAGCCGGTTCAGCTTCACGCCCTGCTCCAGCTCCACCTCATACCGGGTGACGGTGGGGCCTCGGGTCACGTCGCAGATCTCCGCCGGGATGCCGAAGCTCTTGATGGTGGCGCTGAGGCGCTTTGCGGTGACCTTCAGCTCCTCCATCCCCTCCCCGCCGGTATCTCCGCTGCCGGCGGAAAGCAGGCTCATGGGCGGGTACACGTAGCGGACGGGCTCCACCTCCGCCTCAGCGGCCATGTTTTCCTCAATATCCGCCACCATCTCCGCCTTGGCCTTCAGGGTATCCGCCCGGTCCGCGGCCTTGGCGGCCTTATCCTCCGCCAGCAGGGCAGCGGCGGCGGGGGCCACGGCGGCGGGCGCAGGGGTGACAGGCCTGACTGGGGTGATGGGGGTGACGGGGGCGGGCTCGGTGCGCTGCTGGGGACGGATGGGCTCCGCCGGAGCGGGCTTCTCCTCCGGGATGGGCTTCTCCTGGGTCTTGGGGTAGATGGCGGTCTCCACCGCCTTCAGCTCCCGGCTCTTCACCTCCGCCGTCCGCACCGTTCTGCCGGTGCCGGGGGCGGGACCCTTCAGCCGGTCCCGGGTGAGGATTTCCGCCAGCCTATCCTTCTCCGGGGTGGGTTCGGCGGGCTTGGGTTCCTCCTTTTTCTGTTCCTTCCGGCCCTGGAAGAATTCCCCCTCCAGGGCGGGAGAGGCGGGCTTCTCCTGGGGTTCCGGCGGGGCGGGTTCATCGTCCAGGGGAATGTCGATGACGGGCTTCCGCTGCCGGCCCCGGCTGGTGACGGGATGGGCGGGGAATTCCCCGGTTTTCTCGGTTTTGGCATCCCTGGCGGCGGCCTTGGCGATCCCCGCCTCCCGGGCGGCCTCCGCGGCGGCGGCCTGTTCCTCCCGCCGGGCGGCCTGGCGGGCCTGCTCCTCCTCCCGGTAGGCGGCCCACTCTTCCTTCTTCCGGGCAGCCTTGTCCCGGCTGTACCGGATCACCGCGGCCACGGTGGTGTCCATAGCCACCAGCAGCAGAGCCAGGCTGGCGATGATCAGCACCACCGCCGCGCCCACGCGGTTGAAGAGATGCTGAAACACCTCGGCAAAGACGCCCCCCAGGACGCCGCCGCTGCCCTCAGCCCCGGGAAGGGTCCCGGCGGCGTAGAGCTGGCCGAAAATTTTCCAGGACCATTCAAATTCCGTGATACAGGCAAAGAGGTGAATCAGGGCCCCCGCTGTCACGCTGAGCAGCAGGGTGCACATCACCCGGGCGGTGATGGGCTTGTCCCGTACCATGAGGATCTGCAGGGCGGCCACCAGCAGGAGCACCGGCAGGAAGAAAAAGCCCTTCCCCACCAGCCCCTGGGCGAAGCGCCGGAAGAAGCCGATAAACAGCCCCTCCGCCGTGAAGCAGCCGATGAGGGCCACCACCGCCAGAGCCAGGCAGATAAAGGCCTTCAGGCTGCGGAAGGCCACTGGGTCCTTGGCCGGGGTCTTGGCAGAGGTCTTTTTCGTCCCGGTGCTTTTTGCCGGGGCCTTCTTCGTCTGAGCAGCGGTTTTCCCGGCCGCCGGTTTCCGGCCGCCGGTATTCTTCGTGGATTTGGATGCAGAGGAAGCTGCCAAGGTTCGTTCACCCTTTCAGGAGTATATCTTTCAGGATCACCGCAAGCCCCAATCCCCAGCAGTACCAGCGGAAGGCGCTGAACCTGCCCCGCCGGGTCAGGCTGCGCAGGACGCGGATGGAGAGCCAGCCGGAAACTGCCGCCGCCCCCATGCCCAGAAGGCAGGCAGGGAGCCGGTCCGGGTCAATGCCGCACCGGACAGCCTCCACCAGCTTCAGGAGATTTGCCCCCAGGATGGCAGGGACGGAGAGCAGGAAGGAGTACTTCACCGCGGTCTCCCGGTCCAGACCCCGGGCCAGGCCCGCGGTCACGGTGCTGCCGCTGCGGGAGAGGCCGGGAAGCACCGCCAGGGCCTGGGTGAGGCCGATCAGGAGGGCGTCCCCGGGTCCCATTCTGCCCAGGTCCTTCCGTCCCTTGGGGAGGTAGTCGCTGAGAAAGAGGAGAAGGCCGGTGCAGATGAGGGCAATGCCGATGAAGAGACCGCTCCGGCTGAGCCGCTCCACCCATTCCTCCCCCAGCACCGCCAGGGCCAGGGGCAGGGTCCCCAGGACCAGCAGGAGCAGGAGCCTTTTGGCGGAGCGGTCCGGCGGCGGGCGGTTTTCCTTCCGCCGCAGAGGCCGCGCCAGCTCCAGAAGGAGGGTACGCAGCTCTGGCCAATAGGCCGCGCACACGGCGGCCAGGGTAGCCAGGTGGAGCAGCACGTCGAAGAGGAGCCCGCCCCCCTGCTCCATCTGCCTGGGGAAGAGCTGCTGCAGCAGGCACAGATGGGCAGAGCTGGAAACGGGCAGGAATTCCGTCACCCCCTGGAGAAGCCCCAGGAGGATGGCAAACCATACAGACATGGTGAACCTCCGTATAGATTCGACATCTTGGCACACTTAGCCAGTATGGTACTATGATATTATCACGCTTTCCCCGAAATGACAAGATACAGACGCAAAACAGGCCCCCGGCGGACGCCGGAGGCCTATTTTTCATGGGTTTCAATCAACGGTGTTGAACAGGGTATACATAGCCCTATAGGTCATATACAGATCCGCCTTGGAAATGACCTCGAAGGGGGCGTGCATATTCAGCACGGGGACGCCGGCGTCAATGGTGTCGATATCCCGCTGGGCGGTGATGCTGGCGACGGTGCCGCCGCCGCCCTGGTCCACCTTCCCCAGCTCGCCCATCTGCCAGGCCACACCGGCGCCGTCCAGCATCCGCCGGACCCGGCCCACCACCTCGGCGGAGGCGTCGTTGGAGCCGGACTTGCCCCGGGAGCCGGTGAACTTGATGATGCCGGTGCCGTGGTTCAGCTTGGCGTTGTTCCGCTTGTCCGCAGTCTCGGGGAAGTTGGGGTCGTAGGCGTTGCACACGTCCGCGGAGAGGCAGAGGGAGTTGTGGAAGCAGCGGCGCAGGTCGCCCCCAAGGGCTTTGATCAGGCCCTCGCAGAAATACTCGAAGTTCTGGCAGTGCATCCCCGTGACCCCCACGGAGCCCACCTCCTCCTTGTCGGCAAAGAGGCAGACGGCGGTGCGCTCCGGGTTCTCCGTCTCCAGAATGGCCATGAGCTCCGCATAGGCGCAGACCCGGTCGTCGTGGCCGAAGCCCCCCACCAGGCTGCGGTCCAGGCCCAGATCCACCACCTCATCCGCCGGAACGGCGCAGAGCTCGCTGGAAAGGAAATCCGCCTCGGTGATGCCGTACTTCTCGTTCAGGAGCTTCATCACCGCCAGCTTCACCCGGTTATCCCCCTTGTCGGCGTCGGGACGGCTGCCCAGAAGGATGTTCAGGCTCTCTCCGGGGATGAAGTCCGCGGCGGTTTTCTTCATCTGGTCCCCCGCCAGGTGGATGAGCAGGTCCGTAATGACGAACCGGGGCTCCCCGGGCTCCAGGCCGATGGAAACGTCCACGGTCTCCCCGTCCTTCTTCACGATGGTGCCCACAATGGCCAGGGGGGTGGCGACCCAGTAGAACTTCTTGATGCCGCCGTAATAGTGGGTCTTGAAGAAGGCCATCTCCCCGTCCTCATACAGGGGATGCTGCTTCACATCCAGACGGGGATTGTCCACATGGGCGGCGGCGAGGCGGATGCCCTTATCCAGGCTGTCCCGTCCGATCACCGCCAGCATCATGGCCTTGCCCCGGTTCACCATGAAAATTTTGTCCCCCGGCTTCACCGGCTCCCCCGGCTCCCAGGCTCTGAACCCCCGAGCCTGGGCCAGCTTCACCGCCTCCCGCACCGCCAGCCGCTCCGTGCGGGAGGCGCTGAGGTAGGTCTTATAGCCCTCGGCAAAGTCGTAGATGGCCTTCACCTGGGCTTCGTCCGCGGTCTCATAGACGCTCTTGGTCTCGAAAAACAGCTCTTCTCTCGTCATGGCTTACTCCTTTTCAAAGTACCGCCTTCATGGCGGCTTCGATGATCTCCAGGCCCTCATTCAGCTCCTCCGGGGTGATGGTGAGGGCGGGCATGAGCTTCAGCACACAGTCCTGCGGACCGCAGCGCTCGATGATGAGGCCCCGCTTGAAGCATTCGTTCTGCACTCTGCCGCACACGTCCCCGATCTTGGAGAAGTCTATCCCCTGGATGAGACCCAGGCCCCGGGTGGTAAGGCGCTCGTCCATGGGCAGGAGACGGGTCCTGATGAAGTCCGAAATAATGGCGGCCTTCTCCCCCGTCTGTCTCTCCAGGTCTGCCTTTTCCCGGAACTCCAGGGCGGCCCTGGCCCCCACGAAGGCCAGCTGATTGCCCCGGAAGGTACCGTTGTGCTCCGCAGGCAGGAATTGATCGTGCTCCGGTTTGATGAGCAGCAGACTCATGGGGAGGCCGTAGCCGCTGATGGATTTCGACAGCGTCACCAGGTCCGGTACGATCCCCGCCCGCTGGAATGAGAGGAAGGGGCCGGTCCTGCCGCAGCCCACCTTGATATCATCCACGATTAGCAGGACCCCCTGTCGGTCGCAG